>NZ_JACSNQ010000001.1 GCF_016900315.1 Olsenella profusa | reverse complement strand
CCCGTCGCGCATGAGCCCCCAGCCCGTAAGCTCCTCGCGCGGCGCGCGGACGGGCCCCTCCCCCGAAAGGAGGCCCCCCCAGGGCAGGCGCTCGCCGAGCGCGCAGAGCGCTTCGGCCCCAACGGGACTGACCGTGGTGAACGAGAGGAGGCTTCGCCAGAGCGCCCGTGCGCGGGCGGGCGGCACGAGCACGAGAAACGCCGGCGGCAGGGACCCCATGCGCGGCAGTTGGGCCACCACGGCCGGTATGGCGTCGAGGTGCAGCGAGGCGACCCTGCCCGCCGCCGGCAGGTCGGCAGGCGTGCTCACGTAGTCAGCGAGCACGGGCCGGGCCTCGCCGCCGACCAGAAGCAGCGGCACGAGCATCTCGCTCGCGTCCTCCACCGTCACGCCCGCAAAGACCCCGCTCCCGTCCTGCTCCGCACCTGCCAGCAGCCGCACCCAGCCGTCGAGCACCGGCCCGCGCCTCGAGGGGTCCACGAGCACGAGCTCGGTGTCCCCGGTGCGCAGGGCGAGCGGTACCGAGACGAGCGAGCCGTCCCCGGCAAGCGCCGCCTCGAAGGCGACGTCGCCCACCGAGAGCGGCCGGCCCGCAAGGGCGGCGTCGCCGAACGCCTCGGCGGCCTCCCCGCTCACGAACAGGTAGGGGCTTCCCGTAAGGTCAGAGAGCACGGCCCCCTCAAGCGCCTCGACGACGGGCACCTCTCGTTCGTAGGAGGAGACGTGAAGTGCCTCGGCCCCCTCGTGGGCTGCGAAGCGCGCACCGAGAAGGACGTGCTCGCCGTGGAGCGTCCCTTCGTGCGGCGCGCTCACCGTGCGTCACCCGCCGCGCGTCTCTGACCGTGGGCGCCGCGCACGATGCGCACGCCCTCGCGCGTGTAGACGACTGCCGTTACGAACGAGCAGACGACCCCCGCGTAGACGAAGAGGATGCCGAGGGCGCTCGGCTCCGCGTTGAGGCCGGGGAGCCAGGGCACGTCCACCAGGCCAAGCCCGCCGATCTGCGGGAGGCCGAGCAGGAGGTCGCAGAAGCCGAACATGAGCAGTGCCGTGGCGGCCTTGCCGACGTAGGCCACGTCGACGGGGCGGCAGCGGTAGCGCTGCAGGACCATGCCGCCGCAGGCGAGGTAGACGTCGCGCCCAATGACGAAGACGGGGACCCACACCGGCAGCTCGCCGACGATGAGCAGGCCGAGCACGCCGGTGAACAGCAGCACGCGGTCCATGATCGGGTCCATGATCTTGCCGAGCCAGCTCACGGTCTGCGTGCGGCGGGCGATCTGGCCGTCGAGGAAGTCGGTCGTCGCGGCGACCACGTAACAGACGAGCGCCAGGGTGCGGTGCTGCCCGCTCGCAAAGAGCGCGAGGAAGACAATCGTGAGCGCGAGGCGGCAGAGCGTGATGACGTTCGCGACGGTGAGTATCTGGGTGGAAGGGTTGCCCGAGGTCCCCACCGGGACGTCGGAGCGGCCAGAGGCCTGGCGCTCGGCGGCGTCGGCGTCTGCGATGCTCTTGATGAGCGTCTTGGTGCGCTCGGTTCTCTCTGACACGTTTGGCCCTTCGGACGGGGTGTGACTGCCATCCAAGGTACCCATACTAGCGCAATTCGAAACGCGGCCAAAAACCCTCCGCAAACGCCCGGAAAGGCCGGCGCCGCCCAGCGGTGGGCGGCGCCGGCCTGACAGACCAGAGGTTCCTCTTGCCGAGGTTCTTCTCGCCGGGCGCTAGGAGGCCGGGCAGATGACGCGCACGCGACGCACGTCGGGAAGCTCCGCGAGGCTCGCCTGCACGTCCTCGCCCACCTCGCCGGTGACCTCGATGAGGGTGTAGGCGTCGGCGCCGCGGCTCACGTTGCTCATGTTCTCGATGTTGAGGCCGGAGTCGGCCACCACCTGGGAGACGCGCCCGATGACGCCCTGGACGTTCTGGTGGAAGAGCGCCAGGCGTGCGCCCTGCACGAGCGGGCCGAGGTCGACGCGGCCGTAGTTGACGGAGTTGGCGATGTTGCCGTTCTCCAGGTAGTCGCGAAGCTGCCCCACGGCCATGACGGCGCAGTTGTCCTCGGCCTCGCCGGTGGAGGCGCCGAGGTGCGGCAGCACGATCGCGTTCTTCATGTTGGCCGAGGCGGGGTTGGCAAAGTCGGTCACGTAGCGCGCCACCTTGCCGTCGTCGAGGGCCTCGGCGAGCGCCTGCTCGTCCACGAGCACGTCGCGGGCGAAGTTCAGCAGCACCGCGCCGGGCCGCATGCGGGAGATGGCGTCGGCGGAGATCATGCCCCTCGTGTCGGGGGTGGCCGGGACGTGCAGCGTCACGAAGTCGCAGGCGGAAAGCAGCTGGTTCAGGTCCGTGACGTGCTCGATGCGGCGGTCGAGGGCCCAAGCGGCGTTGATGGAGAGGTAGGGGTCGTAGCCCATGACCTCGGCGCCCAGGGCGATGAGGGCGTCGGCCACCTCGGAGCCGATGGCGCCGAGGCCGATCACGCCCACGCGCCGCCCCGCGAGCTCGAAGCCGCCGAAGCGCTTCTTGGCCTTCTCGGCCTTCTTGGCGATCTCGGGGTCGTCGCTGTTGGCGTGGACCCACTCGGCGCCGCCGATGACGTCGCGGCAGGCGAGCAGCATGCCGCAGATGACGAGCTCCTTGACCGCGTTGGCGTTGGCACCCGGCGTGTTGAAGACCACGATGCCGCGCTCGGCGCACCTCTCGACGGGGATGTTGTTGACGCCGGCCCCGGCCCGCGCCACGGCGAGAAGCCCCTCGGGCAGCTCGATCTCGTGGAGGTTGGCGCTGCGCACGAGCCAGGCGTCGGCGGCGGACGCGTCGTCGGTGAAGGCGTAGCCCGCCTCGGCGAGCCGGTCGGTGCCAACGGTGGAGATGTTGTTCATGCAGTGGATGCGATACATCGCGCCTCCCCTAGCGCGCGGCGTGGCGCGCCTCGAAGTCCTTCATGAAGCTCACGAGCGCCTCGACGCCCTCAGGGGGCATCGCGTTGTAGATCGAGGCACGCATGCCGCCCACCGAGCGGTGGCCCTTGAGGTTGACGAGGCCGGCCGCGGCCGCCTCGGAGACGAACTCGGCGTCGAGGTCCTTGTCGCCGGTCACGAAGGGCACGTTCATGTGCGAGCGGTCCTTGGGGTCCACGGTGGACGAGAAGAGCTCGGAGGAGTCGAGGAAGTCGTAGAGGAGCTTGGCCTTGGCGGCGTTGCGCTCCCCCATCGCCGCGAGGCCCCCCATGCGCTCGATCCACTCGAAGACGAGCCCGCAGACGTAGATGCCCCAGCAGTTGGGGGTGTTGTAGAGGGAACCCGCGTCCGCCTGCGTCCTGAGGCGCAGCATCGTGGGCACGCCCGGCAGGTCCTCCGGGATGAGGTCCTCGCGCACGATTACGATCTGCACGCCCGCCGGCCCGACGTTCTTCTGCACGCCGGCGTGGATGAGGCCGTAGCGGGAGACGTCGACGGGCCCGGAGAGGAACATCGAGGACTGGTCGGAGACGAGGGTGTGGCCCTTGGTGTTAGGCAGCTCCCAGAAGCGGGTGCCGTAGATCGTGTTGTTCTCGCAGATGTAGAGGTAGCTCGCGTCCTCGCGGATCGGCAGGTCGGAGCAGTCCGGGATGTAGGAGAAGTTCCTGTCCGCCGAGCTCGCCACCGCCTGTGCGTCGCCGAGGATCTGCGCCTCCTGGAAGGCCTTCTTGGACCAGTTGCCGGTGATGACGTAGTCGGCCTTGCCACTCACGGCGAGGTTCATGAAGACCGTGGCAAACAGCAGCGAGTCGCCGCCCTGGGTGAAGATGACCTTGTAGGTGTCCGGGATGCCCATGAGGGAGCGCAGGCGCGCCTCGGCGTCCTCGATGATCTGCTTGAACTCGGACGATCGGTGGCTCATCTCCATGACGCTCATGCCGCACCCGGCATAGTCGAGCATCTCGTCCGCGCACTTCCTGAGGACCTCCTCGGGAAGCACGGCGGGGCCGGCGGAGAAGTTGTAGACGCGTGCCATGTCGCCCTCCTGCTTTAGTTGGATGCAGTGGAGCACATGATAGCCTGTGTCTTGCCCTGGTGGCGTACCTGAAACGCAGGCGACACATGTGGGCGCCCGCAAGGCCGCTCGGCCCGCGGGCGCCCCAGGTGCGAAAGGCGCTTCCCGGCGCCCCTAGTGCGCGCGGGGGCGCACCGCGCCGCGCTCGCAGCGGTTGCCCCAGGAGTCGATGAGCTCGTCGTCCCTGTAGACGCAGACCACCTCACAGTGGTTGGCGCAGCGCCCGCAGACCACCTCGCGCGTGCGGAACTCGAAGTCGTCGACGTCCCAGGCGAAGGGCCGGCGCTCGGAGGCGGGCACGTCGGCGGCGAGCAGCGCCGCGCCGAAGGCGCCCATGAGGTGGCCGTCCGGGTCCACGAGCACCTCCATGCCGAGCTCGTCCTCAAAGGCGCGCACCACGCCGGAGTTCTTGGAGACGCCGCCCTGGAAGACCACCGGCGCCTGGATCTTCTTGCCCTTGCCGACGTTGTTGAGGTAGTTGGTGGCCACCGCGCGGCAGAGCCCGGCGATGACGTCATTCTTCTCGTAGCCCACCTGGAGCTTGTGCACGAGGTCGCTCTCCGCGAAGACCGTGCAGCGCGCGGCGATGTTGGCGGGGTGCTTGGAGGTGGCGGCGATGTCGCCGAACTGCTCGACCTCCACGCCGAGGCGGTGGGCCTGGCTGGAGAGGAACGACCCCGTGCCGGCCGCGCAGAGCGTGTTCATTGCGTAGTCTACCGCCACGCCGCTCTCGATGAGGATGATCTTGGAGTCCTGCCCGCCGATCTCGAGGATCGTGCGGACGTCGGGGTGGAGGAACGTGGTGCCCACGGCGTGGGCCGTGATCTCGTTCTTGATCACCTGGGCGCCGAGCATCGCGCCCACGAGCCGGCGGGCCGAGCCGGTGGTGCCCACCGAGACCACCTCGTAGCGGTCGCGGTCCACCTGGCCGGCGAGCTCGTCCACCACGCGGCGGGCGGCGTCGGTGGGCGCGCCCTCGGTCCAGAGGTAGGAGCGCGCGAGGATCTGGCCGTCCCCGTCTATGACCACGCCCTTCGTGGAGATCGATCCGGTGTCGACGCCGAGATACGCCCTGCTCCTGGTGCTGCCTGCGCTCATAGGGTCTTCCCCTTCCTCATGGAGATCATGTCGTAGAAGGCCTCGAGGCGGGTGTCGAGGCCGGTGTCGGAGGTCTGCGAGTCGAAGCTCAGGAAGAGCGTCGGCACGTGGTAGTCGCGGCTCAGGCGCTGGAGCACGGGCATGCAGTCAATCTCGGGGGTGCAGCCGGAGGACTTGGAGTGCACCACGCCGTCGAAGCCCTCCTCCATGTAGCGCTTGGCCGAGGCGATGGTGAGGCTCGAGGTGGGACCCATCTCGTAGCTCACGTAGTCGGCGATGCTGCGCCGCGTGTTCTCCTCGCTGTAGTGGAGGATGCGGTTGGTCAGGTTGACGGCGCGGTGGAGCTCCACGTGCATGGCCAGGAGCTTCTTCTCGAGCTCGAGGTTGCTCACGGGGTCCACGGCCGTGTAGAACTCGCCGGTGAGCCCCACGCGCACGGGGTGGGCCGGCTTGTTCGTGGGCAGCGCACGCAGCGCCTCCATGCCGCGGCGGTAGGCCTGGTTGACGTCGGTGAGGCCGGTGGCGCAGCGCATGTCGTCGAAGAAGGCCTCCCGGGCGCGCTCGAAGGAGCCGGCCTCAACCTCGAAGCCCGCGTTGGCGAGGTAGGCGTCGTTGTAGGCGTCCAGCAGCTCGACCATCCGCAGGAGCGCCACCATGTTGGCCACGCCCTTCGGGACGGAGAGGTTGGGGTTCACGACCTTCTTGCAGAAGCTCACGTAGTCCTTGAAGGGGCGGCCGGCCACGGCGGAGAAGTTGAGCATCTCGAAGTCGTCGTAGCCCATGTCGCGCAGGGTCATCTCCTGGAGCTCGCCGTAGTAGGTGAGTCGGCAGAAGCCGGTGAACTGCACCAGGACGTTGGCCCCGGCCTCGAGGGCCTCCACGTAGCCGCCGAGGATGTGCTTGAACGGCGCGCAGACGTAGTCGGTGCTGTGCTCGGAGCCGATCTCGAGCGTGCGGCGCGTGGGGCGCGGCAGGCGCACGTAGTCGGCGTCGAGCACGTGCTCGACGAAGAACTGGAACGCCACGTCGTAGTAGGAGTAGTGGAAGAACGCCACCTTCTTGCGGGAGTGGCGGTCGCGCCTGGCGCGCTTTCGGGGCAGAAGCGTCGGGCGCGCCGGGCCCTCGCTCACCGTGACGCGGGCGCGCGGGGCGTCCGACTGCCTGACCTCGCGAATCTCACCCATTGAGGTAGCCTCCCTTGCGCTGGTAGGACAGGATGTCCACGAAGCTCTCCACGCGCGTCTCCACGCCGGCCGTGCCGCTCTGGGCGTCCACGGTGAGCGTGAGCAGCGGGCGGCCCTTGACGCAGCGCGAGATGGCGTCGTCGGTCATGGAGTCCGGGCCGCACGGGAAGGCGCTGATGAGCACGATGCCGTCCACCTCCTCGTGGAGGGCGAGGATCGCGCCCACGAGCTCGCGGTTGACGACCCACGGCAGCGACGCGGAGAAGTCCTGCGAGCGCCTGTAGGCGCGCTCGTGGTCGTACTCGTCCGCAAAGAGCACGGTGGCGCCGTTCGCGCGCAGGGCGTCGGTCACCACGCCGCCCACGTAGGGGTCGTGCGCCACGTAGGGATGGGCCGCCACGAGGATCTGGATCGCCCGCTCGCCCTCGGGCAGGCGCGCCGCGGAGCGGACGAGGTCGGCCTGGGCGCGGGCGAGCTTGTCGTCGTGGTCGGCCTGCGCGCGGCGGGCCTGCTTCCAGGCGGCCACGCCCTCCTTGCGGGAGGCCCCGAGCCGCGCCGCCAGGCGGACGTAGGACTCGCGCTCGTCCTTCTCGGCGCCGTCCTCCCAGAGAAGCTCGGAGAGTACCGTCACCGGGCGCTCGGCCAGGGCGAAGGCGTTGCTCACGAGGTCGGGCAGGGCCTGGAACTTGGTGCAGTAGGTGCGGAAGGCGCTCGGGCGCGCGAGGCTCGGGCAGAAGACGGCGTCCACGCGGTCGGCGAGCTCGTCGACGTGGCCGAGGTAGAGCTTCGAGGCGAGGCAGCACTCGTCCACCGAGAGCGCCTCCCCGCGCTCGAAGACCGCGCGGTCGGAGGGCTTGCTCACCCGGACCTCGCGCCCGAGCGCCTCGAAGAAGGCGCGCCACTTGGTGCCGAGCCGGTAGTACATGAGGGCGCGCGGCAGCCCGATGACGTGCGCGTCCGCGAGGGGCGCGGCCTGCGTCGGGAGGGCTGCGAGCTTCCTGTCAGAGGGCATCCGGCCTCCTTTTTGAATCGTGTTAGAAAAACCTCACCATAATAGCCCCTGCCCGCGTCCCCGCCGGCGAGAAGTACCTCGATTTCGTGGGGCCTCTGCGCGTCGCCTCGCCCATGCCTGACGGACGGCCGACAGAGGTGCCCCTTGTCCTGCAAAGCATGCATATTACGCATACTAATACATGCAACATAGGTCTTATACATGAGAGACGGCCGCGCCTAGGATGGTCTCAGACGAAGGGAGGCGCAATGGGAGAGCTCAACCAGGACATAGAGCGGTGCCTCAGCGAGTGCGCCTGCGATGCCGAGCGCGCCGAGCGGGCGCGGTGCTCGTGCGAGGAGGGACGGGTTCGGGAGACCAAGCGCGTCCTGCTTGACGAGCGCCAGCGGCTCGTGGAGGAGATGCGCGCCACGCAGCGCGGCATCGACTCCATAGACCACCTGCTGCACCGCGTGTCGACCGAGATGTAGGGGCACGCCCCTGTCAGAGAACCGTCAGAGAGAGGAGTGCGTCATGAACGACGCCCAGCTCACGCTTACCACCGAGTGGGACAAGACCTTCCCGGCCTCGGAGCGGGTCCGCCACGCCAAGGTCACCTTCCACAACCGCTACGGCATCACGCTGGCAGCCGACCTCTACCAGCCCGCTGACGCCGAGGGCCCCTACGCGGCGCTTGCGGTCTGCGGGCCATTTGGCGCCGTCAAGGAGCAGTGCGCGGGCCTCTGCGCCCAGACCATGGCGGAGCGCGGGTTTCTCGCCATCGCCTTCGACCCCTCCTTCTGCGGGGAGTCGGGCGGCGAGCCGCGCTACGTGGCGAGCCCGGACATCAACACCGAGGACTTTATGGCGGCCGTCGACTACCTGAGCTGCCGCGACGACGTCGACCCTGAGCGCATCGGCATCATCGGCATCTGCGGGTGGGGTGGCCTTGCGCTCAACGCCGCCGCGCTCGACCCGCGCGTCAAGGCCACCGTCGCCTCGACGATGTACGATATGAGCCGGATCGCGGCGCGCGGCTACTTCGACGCCGACGACTGCCCCGAGAAGCGCCAGGAGCAGCGCCGCGCCTACGCGGCCCAGCGCACGGCCGACTACGCCGCGGGCACCTACGAGCGCGCGGGCGGCGTGGTGGACCCGCTTCCCGAGGACGCGCCCTTCTTCGTCAAGGACTACTATGACTACTACAAGACGCCGCGCGGCTACCACCCCCGCTCGCTCAACAGCAACGAGGGCTGGAACGTGACGGGGACCATGAGCTTCCTCAACCAGCCCATCCTCGTCTACGCGGACGAGATCGAAAACGCCGTCATGGTGCTCCACGGGGACAAGGCCCACTCGTTCTACATGGGCCGGGACGCCTTCGCGCGCCTCAGGGGCGACAACAAGGTCTTTGAGGTGGTGCCCGGCGCCGTCCACACTGACCTCTACGACGGGGGCGGCAAGGGAGCCATCCCCTGGGACAAGATCGAGTCCTTCCTCAGGACCTACCTCAGCTAGAAAGGAACGGGCCATGCCCACCATCATCGAGAACCAGACCTTCGACGAGGAGCGCGCCCTCTACGGCGTGCGCGACGTCCTCGTCCGCAACTGCCGCTTTGACGGCCCGGCCGACGGGGAGAGCGCCTTCAAGGAGTGCTCCGACGTCACCGTCGAGCACGCCTTCATGAACCTGCGCTACCCCTTCTGGCACGACCACGGCCTCAGGGTCTCGGGCTCCGAGCTGACCGAGCTCTGCCGCGCGGCGCTCTGGTACTCCGACCACATCGAGATCTCCGACACGGCGCTCCACGGCATCAAGGCCCTGCGCGAGTGCGCCGACGCCCGCCTCACGCGCTGCGACATCGTCTCCCCGGAGTTCGGCTGGTCCACGCGCGGCTGCGAGATGGTCGACTGCACCGCGCAGAGCGAGTACTTCATGATGCGCTCCTCCCACCTGCGCTTTGACAACGTGCGCTTCCAGGGCAAGTACTCGTTCCAGTACGTCGAGGACGCCGTCCTGGAGCACTGCGAGCTCGACACCAAGGACGCCTTCTGGCACGCGCGCAACGTCGTGGTGCGTGACTCGCTCGTCAAGGGCGAGTACCTGGGCTGGTACAGCGAGAACGTGACCTTCGAGCACTGCACGATCGTGGGCACCCAGCCGCTGTGCTACTGTCGCGGCCTGCGCCTCATCGACTGCGAGATGGTCGACTGCGACCTCGCCTTCGAGCGCTCCGTGGTCGAGGCCACTATCACCACGCCCGTCGTGAGCGTGAAGAACCCGCTGGCGGGAAGCCTCGTCACGGCGCCTGCGGTCGGCGAGGTCATCCGTGACATCGAGGGTGCCGACGGCGTGGTCCGGATCGTCGGAGAGAAGGACCTTGAGGCTGACGGGGGCGACCGGCGTGCGTGCGCGTAGGCAGGTCGTCCTCGATACGCCCGGGGACGTCGCGCTGACGCTCTCGCTGGAGTCGTAGCGCCTCAGAATTCACGCTTGCCACGGCGGCCTCAGGGTGATAAAGTACTTTCTCGCACGACGGGTGGTGGCGCAGTTTGGTAGCGCACTTGACTGGGGGTCAAGGGGTCGCTGGTTCGAATCCAGTCCACCCGACCAGCGCATTCGAGGCCAGGGCAGAAGCCCTGGCCTTTTTCGTATCTAGGGCACCCGTATCACAGGGCGCGCGAGAAGAATCATGCACGGTGGGCCTACAATCAAAGGCGATATTCGCCTAGGGAATGGGAGCCGCGGCATGGAGCTCAGACAGCTGCAGTACTTCCTCATGGTGGCCCGCGAGGGGACCATATCCGGCGCGGCCTCGGTGCTGCACGTCTCGCAGCCAGCGCTCTCGCGCCAGATGCAGGAGCTCGAGCGCGCGCTTGGGTGCACGCTCTTCGAGCGCGGGAGCCGCCACGTCACGCTCACCGAGCCCGGCATGCGCCTGCGCGCCCGCGCCGAGGAGATCGTGGACCTCGTGGGACGCACCGAGGAGGAGTTTCGCGTCTCGGCCGACACGCTCGCCGGCGAGGTGCGCGTCGGCGGTGGCGAGACGCCGGCGATGGGGCTCGTGGCCGACGTGGTCGCCGAGCTCAAGGACCGCTACCCGCTCGTGCGCTTCTCGCTGTTCAGCGGCAACGCGGAGGCGGTCTCCGAGCGGCTCGAGACGGGCCGCGTCGACTTCGGCGTCTTCGTGGGGCACGCGGACCTGAGCCGCTACGAGTCCCTCCGGCTACCCGCACGCGACCGCTGGGGCGCCTTCGTGCGCGAGGACGACCCGCTGGCGGCGCTCGGGTCGGTGACGCCGGAGGACCTCGAGGGCCGCCCCCTCATACTCTCAGAGCAGGCGGGCCGCGAGATGGGCACGTGGTTCCGGCGCGACCTCGCCGAGCTCGATGTGGTGGCGACCTACAACCTGCTCTACAACGCGGCCCTGCTCGCCCGCCGCGGCGTGGGCTGCGTGGTGAGCCTCGAGGGCATCGTCGACACCTCGGAGGGCTCGGGGCTCGCCTTCCGCCCGCTCGACCCCGAGGTGACGGCTGACATCTTCATAGCCTGGAAGCGCTACCAGAGCTTCTCGCCGGCCGCCGAGGCGTTCCTGGCCGAGGTCCGCCGCCGCTGGGGCGCCTAGGCGAGCGCCGCGGCGAGCTCCTCGGAGGTGACGAGCGCAGACCCGTAGCACTTCTCGCAGTGCTCGAGGGCGCCCTCCTGCGTGCCGCAGAGGAAGGTCATCGTGGCGTCGGTGACCACGACGGAGCCGTAGCCCAGGAAGCAGGCGTCGGCCAGCGTGTGCAGGACGCAGATGTTGGTGTCGCAGCCCACCGCAATGACGGTGGTGACGCCGAGCTCGCGCAGGGTGAGGTCGAGGTCGGTCTGGAAGAAGCCCGAGTAGCGGCGCTTGGGGATCGTGAGGTCGCCGGGGCGGACCTCCACCTCCGGGTAGACGCGGGTCTCGCCGGCGATCCCGTGCTCGCCCCAGAGCTCGAGCTCGCGGTCGAGCCCGCGGACGTGCGCGTCGTTGCAGAAGATCACCGGCACGCCGGCAGCGTGGCAGGCGTCCACGGTGCGGGCCACGGCAGCGCGGTAGGCGGCCGTGGCGGCGTCGGGGTCGTAGAGCGCGTCGTCGCCCACGGCCTCGATGGCGTCGATGACGAGCAGGGCTGTCTCGTTCCTGTTGATTTCCATGGGAGGCCTCCTTCGCCCTCGTGAACGGGTAGCCTGAGGATAGCGGTTTTTCGGACGGGAGGGCACATGGCCGACCAAGGCTTCTTCGAGCGCGTCTACGACGTGGTGCGCCAGATTCCCGCGGGGCGCGTCGCGAGCTACGGCCAGGTGGCCCGCATGCTGGGCGAGCCCCGCAAGGCGCGCTTCGTCGGATTTGCCATGCACGCGAGCCCGGGGATGGCCGGCGGCGTGCCGTGCCACCGGGTGGTCTTTGCCGACGGGCGGCTCGCGCCGGGCTTTGCGTTCGGTGGGCCCGGCGAGCAGCGCCGCATGCTGGAGGCCGAGGGCGTGGGGTTTCTCCCCGACGGCCGCGTTGACCTGGAGCGCTATGGCTGGGAGGTATGAGATGAGGGTAGCGGTGCTGTGCGCCTCGAGGACGGGAAACACCGAGCGGCTCGCGGGGCGGGCGCGGGAGGTCCTTGCGGGTGGCCTGGTCGATGACGTGGCGAGCGCGGATGTGGTGCTCGTGGGCTCGTGGTGTGACAAGGGCGGTCTGGCCGAGGAGCTTGCCCCGCGGCTGCCGGAGCTCGCGGGCAGGCGGGTCTTCCTGTTCGGGACCTGCGGCTTCGGCGGGAGCCCGGACTACTACGACCGCGTCCTCGACCGCTACGAGGCGGCCCTTCCCGCGGGCACCGAGGTCGTCGGCCGCTTCATGTGCCAGGGCCAGATGCCGCCCGCGGTGCGCGAGCGCTACGTCCAGATGGCGGAGAGGGACCCCGCGCGCTTCCAGCCCATGATCGAGAACTTCGACCGCGCCGTGGGGCACCCCGACACCGCTGACCTCGACGCCTTCGAGGCCGCCCTGCGCGCGGCGGGCGTGATGGCGTAGCCGCGCGCAGGGCGGCTCCCCTACTCGATTCCCAGCCGCTCGGAGAGCTCAAGCCACTCGTCCTCGAGGGCCTCGCGCGCGGCAAGGCACGCGTCGAGCTCGGCCTGAGCGGCCATGAGGGCGGCGTAGTCGCTCGCGTCCACCTCGGCCATCGCGGCGCGCAGACGCTCCGGCTCGCCCGCCGTCTTCTCGAGCTTGCGGCTCACCGCGTCGAAGCGCTTCTTGAGCTCGCGGCGCTCCTGGTTGGTGAGCCCTCCTGCCCCCGTCCCGGCAGGGCGAGAAGAACCCTCTGCCTGCGGCTCGCCCGCAGGCGCCGCGTCCTTCTCGCCGAGAAGCCGTAGGTACTCGTCGACACCGCCCGGCACGTGGCGGACGTGGCCGTCGATGAGGGCGAACTGGTCGTCGGTCACGCGCTCCATGAGGTAGCGGTCGTGGGAGACCACCAGCAGCGTCCCGGGCCAGCTGTCGAGCAGGTCCTCCATCACGGCGAGCATGTCGGTGTCGAGGTCGTTGCCGGGCTCGTCGAGCACGAGTACGTTGGGCTCCTCCAAGATCACGCAGAGCAGCGCCAGGCGGCGGCGCTGGCCGCCGGAGAGGTCGCGCACGAAGTTCTGCAGCTCGCGCTGCTCGAAGCCGAGTCGCTCGATGAGCTGGGTGGGGCTCTGCATCTTGCCGCCCACGAGGTAGCTCCGCTTGTAGCGGCCGAGCACCTCGAGCACGCGCCAGCCGCCCTTCTCGCCGAGCGCGTCGAGGTGCTGGCTCATGAAGCCAAAGCGCACCGACGCGCCGATCTTCACGGTGCCCGCGGTGGGCTGGAGCCGGCCGGTCATGAGCGAGAGCAGCGTGGACTTGCCGGCGCCGTTGGCGCCGAGGATGCCATAGCGGTCGCCGGGGCCGATGATCCAGGAGACGTCGTCGATCACGCGCGGCCCATCCGGGTAGGCGAAGCTCACGTCCTTCATCTCGATGACCTGCTTGCCCAGGCGGCTCACCGCGAGGCGCCTGAGCTCGAGGGTGTTTCTGAGCGGCGGGTCGTCGGCGATGAGCGCGCGGGCGGCCTCCACGCGGAACTTCGGCTTGCTCGTGCGGGCCTTGGCCCCGTGCGCGAGCCAGTTGAGCTCCTTGCGCAGCGTGTTCTGGCGGCGCTCCTCCATGACCGCGGCCTGGCGGTCGCGCTCCACGCGCTGCTGGATGTAGGCCGAGTAGCCACCCTCGAAGGGCTCGATGCACCGGTCGTGGACCTCCCACATGTGCTCGCAGACCTCGTCCAGGAACCAGCGGTCGTGCGTGACCACGAGAAGCGCGCCCGTGCCCTCCGGCCAGCGGTGGCGCAGGTGGTCGGCCAGCCACTCGATGGCGGCGAGGTCGAGGTGGTTGGTCGGCTCGTCCATGAGGATGACGTCCCAGCGGTTGCAGAGCACGCGCGCCAGGTCGACGCGGCGCCGCTGGCCGCCGGAGAGCTCGCCTACGCGCCCGTCGAGGTCGAGGTCGCCCACGAGCTCGTCGAGGATCGCGCGGATGCGGGCGTCGGAGGCCCAGGTGTAGTCCGGCACGTCGCCGAAGATCGCGCGGCGCAGGGGGTCGTCGTCGGAGAGCGCGTCCGCCTGTCCGAGGTAGCCGACCGAGATGCCGCGGCGCCAGGTGACCGCGCCCGCGTCCGGCTCGAGCACGTGGCCGACGATCTCGAGCAGCGTCGACTTGCCGTCGCCGTTCCGGCCGACGATGCCGATGCGCTCGCCCTCGTTGATGCCGATGGTCTGGTCGTCCAGCACGCGCTTGCCCGGCCACTCGTGGCTCACGTGCTCGAGGCCGATGAGGATGCCCATTACGCGACCTCCTCCCCCGTAGCCAGCTGGCGCAGCAGCGCGATCTCAGCCGCCCAGCCGGAAAGCCCGTCCTGCGGGGTCTCGAGCACCATCGGCAGGCCCGCCAGGCGCGGGCTCGTGACCACGGCCTGGAAGGTCGCAAGCCCGAGCGTGCCCTGGCCGATCCTCTCGTGGCGGTCCTTGTGGGAGCCGAGCGGGTTCTTGGAGTCGTTGAGGTGCAGGGCACGCAGGCGGTCCAGCCCGATCACGCAGTCGAACTCGTCGAGCACGCCGTCGAGGTCGTGGACGATGTCGTAGCCAGCGTCGGCAACGTGGCAGGTGTCCAGGCACACGCCGAGGAGCTCGTCATGGGCGACGCCGTCGATGATGCGGGCGAGCTCCTCGAAGGAGCGCCCGACCTCGGTGCCCTTGCCGGCCATCGTCTCCAGCAGCACCACGGTTCTCTGTCCGGGCTCGAGGACCTCGTTCAGGCCCTCGCAGATGAGGCGGATGCCCTCGTCTGTGCCCTGCTTCACGTGGCTGCCGGGGTGGAAGTTGTAGTAGTTGCCCGGCAGCGCCTCCATGCGCCCCAGGTCCTCGCGCATCGCCCGCCGCGCGAACTCCACGGTCTCGGGCTTGGCCGAGCAGAGGTTCATCGTGTAGGGCGCGTGCGCCACGAGAGGGCCCATGCCGTGCCCCGCGCAGGTGGCGAGAAACGCGGCCACGTCGTCGGCGTCGAGCTCGCGCGCGTTGCCGCCGCGCGGGTTGCGGGTGAAGAAGGCGAAGGTCGTGGCGCCGATGGAGACGGCGTCGTCCGCCATCGCGGCGTAGCCGCGCGACGTGGAGAGGTGGCAGCCTACGGTGAGCTCGCTCATGAGGCCTCCCCTCCCCGCGCGGCGCGCTCGGCCGCGCGGTCCTCGACCCTGCGGCACCACGCGGCCGTCCCGGCGTCGGCGTCCAGGCGCCCGCGCGCCACGAGCAGGTCGCGCACGGCGTCGAGCACGCGGTCGGCCACGGCGGGCAGCGGCATCGTCTCAAGCTGCTCCACGCCGCCGGCGCCCACGAGGGCCACGCGGTTGGTGTCCGCCCCAAAGGTGGACTCGGGCCGGCTCACGTCGTTGGCCACGATGAGGTCGGCCCCCTTGCGTACGAGCTTCTCGCGTGCGTGGGCCAGGAGGTCGTCGGTCTCGGCCGCAAAGCCCACGACCACCCGGTCGCCCTTGTCCGCGCAGAGGTCGGCCAGGACGTCGGCCGTCTCAACGAGCTGGATGGCGTCCAGGTGCTCGCGGGACTTCTTGAGCTTGTGGTCGGCGGGGGCGGCGGGCGTGTAGTCGGCTACCGCGGCGCAGCAGATGACGGCGTCGGAGCCCTTGAAGGCCCCGAGCGTCACCCGGTGCATCTCGGCGGCCGAGGTCACGTCGGCCCGGAGCGCACCCGAGGGGGTGGGCAGCGCGCACGGCCCCGCCACGAGCGTCACGAGGGCGCCGCGCAGCCGCGCCGCCCGCGCGAGCGCGAAGCCCATCTTGCCCGTGGAGGCGTTGGCGACGTAGCGCACCGGGTCGATCGCCTCGTGCGTGGGGCCCGCGGTGATCGTGAGGTGCACCCCCGCGAGGTCGCACACGAGCGGGCGCTCGTGCGGGTTTCGGTGCAGCGCTAGGACGGCCGCCGCCACGATCTCGTCGACGGGCGCGAGCTTACCGGTGTCGTCCTCCCCGCAGGCCAGGTGCCCGCTGTCAGGGCCTATGAGGCCGACGAAGCGCTCGCCCAGGGTGGCCACGTTGGCGAGCGTGGCGGGGTTCTGCCACATGTGGACGTTCATGCCGGGCGCCACGAGCACGGGGCAGCAGCCCCAGCACGCCAGAAGCGTCGTGGAGAGGCAGTCGTCGGCGATGCCGTGGGCCATCTTGGCGATCACGTTGGCCGTGGCCGGTACCACGAGGGCCACGTCGGCCCATCGGGCGAGCTCCACGTGCGGGATTGCGGAGCCGGGGTAGGCGTAGAGGTCGTCTGCCACGGGCGCGCCCGAGAGCGCCTCGAAGGTCGCCTTGCCCACGAAGCGCTCGGCGTCGGCGGTCATGGTCACACGGACCTCGCACCCGGCCTTCTGGAGCCCACGCAGCACCTCGCAGGCCTTGTACGCGGCCACGCCCCCGCACACGGCGAGAAGGACGTGCGGTGCGCGGGCCTCCCCCTCCTGCGCCCCGGCGCTCACTCGCCGTCCTCCTCGGAGGTGATGAGCATGCGGTGGCAGTACGGGCACTCGGTGATCTCCTCGCCGTGGGCGAGGTCGTGGAACTGGCTCGGCTGGAGCTTCACGCGGCAGACCGTGGGGACGTTGCCGTTGAGCCGCTCGACCGCGAGGCCCTTGAAGCGCTTGCGGGCCGCCTCGTAGGCCTTGAGATGCTTCTCGCTGAGCTCGGAGGCGGCGGCGTCGCGCTCGCCGGAGAGCTCCACGATGCGGGCGCGCAGGCTCTTCGAGGCCTCGTCGAGCGCGGCCTTGGTGTCCTGCGCCGCCTGGTCGAGCTGGGCCTCGGTCCGCCGCGCGTTCTTCTCGGCGCGCTCGAGGCGCTCGAGGCGCTCGCGCGCGGGGCCGAGCGCGTACTCGCACTTCTCGATCCGCTTGGCGAGCGAGGTCAGCTGCTGCTCGAAGTCACGCAGCTCGCGGTGGGTGTGGTCGCCCTCGTCGGCCGCGGCGCGCACCTCGGTGACCTTCTCGTGGTAGTGCGCGAGGTCGGCCTCGGTGTCGGAGATCTCCAGCTCGGCGTCCTTGCGCCGGCCGACGATGCCGGTGAGCTCGCTGGCCACCTTCTTCCGGGCGCGGTCGATGGTGTCGAGCCGCTTGCGCTGCGGCATGGCGGCGAGGCTCGAGGCGCAGCGCAGCAGCTCGAGGTCGAGCTCCTGGAGGCGCATGAGGGCATTGGCTTCGGTCATGGTCTCTCCCCTGTCAGCGCCGGGCGCGCCCGCGCGGGGCCCGCTCGGCGACGATTGTGATCAGTGCGTCCGCGAAGGCGGAAAGGTCGTCCTCCGCCACGCGCTCGTCGAAGGAGACGCGCAGGGAGCCGAGCGCCTCGTCGCGCCCGATCCCCATGGCAAGCAGGACGTGGCTCGCGTCGAGCGAGCCGGACGAGCAGGCCGAGGCAGCGGAGACCTCAAAGCCGGCCTGGTCGAGGGCGAGCACGAGCGTCTCGGAGTCGAGGGCCGGCACGAGCAGGCTCACGATCCCGGGCAGGCGGTCCACGTCGGCGTCTGCCGGGACGCTCTCCTCGATGCCGGTGCCCGGCGCGCAGAGACGCCCGACGAGCCCGCGGGCCCGGCCGACCACGAGCGCGCGCGTCGGGGCGAGCTCGCCGCAGCAGGCCTTGGCCACGGCGGCGAAGGCGAGCGCGCCGCGCACGTCCTGGGTGCCCGCGCGCCTTCCCAGCTCCTGGCCGCCCCCGAAGGAGAGCGGCCGCAGCGGGGCGCGCCCGCGCACGAAAAGGGCGCCCACGCCGACCGGGCCGCCGAGCTTGTGGGCGGCCACGCTCACGGCATCCGCGTCGGCCACGTCCAGTGGCACGTGGCCGAAGGCCTGGACGGCGTCGGTGTGGAAGAGCGCGCCGCAGGCGTGGGCCGCGCGCGCGAGCGCCCCGGTGGGCTGCAGGACGCCCGTCTCGTTGTTGGCGGCCATCACGGAGACGAGGGCGCAGCGCTCGTCAAGCAGACCCTCGAGGGTCTCGGGCCGTACCACGCCGTCGCGCCCGGGCCGCGCGAGCTCCACCTCGAAGCCGCGCTCGCGAAGCGGACCCACGAGGTCGAGGACCGAGTCGTGCTCGATCGCGGAGAGCACGACGCGGCGGCGGCGCGAGGAGCGCCCGCGGGCGCCCTCGGCAAGGCCGATGACGGCGAGGTTGTTCGACTCGGTGCCGCCCGAGGTGAAGGTGACGTCGGACGGGCGCCAGGTGCCGCCGAGGCAGCGGGCGAGCGTGGCGCGGGCGCCGTCGAGGGCGCGTGCCGCCGCGCGCCCGCGCGAGTGGAGCGAGTTGGGGTTTGCCCCGGCGTAGTCGCTCGCCTCGTAGGCGCGCTCGGCCTCGAGCGCCTCGGGGCGGCGCGGGGCGGAGGCGGCGTAGTCGAGGTATATGCGCTTTTCGGTGCCCACGACTAGGCCATCTTGGAGACGCCGGCCTGGCCCGCGCGACGGATGTCGGCGATGGCGGCCGTACGGTCGTCGGCGCCGAAGACGGCGCTGCCAGCCACGATGACGTTGGCGCCGGCAGCGGTGACCTCGGCCACGTTCTTGGCGGAGATGCCGCCGTCGACCTCGATGAGCGGGTTCACGCCGTGCTCGTCGCACATGCGGCGCAGGCGGCGCAGCTTGCGCAGGGACGAGTCGATGAACTTCTGGCCGCCGAAGCCGGGGTTCACGGTCATGAGGAGCACCATGTCGAGGTCGTCGAGGATCGGCTCGAGGGCCAGGACCGGCGTGGCGGGGTTGAGCGCGATCGAGGCCTTGGCGCCGCGCTCCTTGATCAGCGAAACGAGCCGGTGGGCGTGGGCGGTGGCCTCGTAGTGGAAGGAGACAAGGTCGGCGCCGGCGTCAAGGTACTTCTCGACCATCTCGTCGGGGTTGGTGATCATGAGGTGGACGTCCACCGGGAGCTCCGTGGCCGCCTTGACCGTGCGGAGGATGTCGAGACCGAAGGAGAGGTTGGGGACGAAGTGCCCGTCCATGACGTCATAGTGGACGTAGTCTGCCGTGGAGACGTCGGCGAGCTCCTCGCCGAGGCGGGCGAAGTCGGCCGAGAGGACCGACGGCGCGATTCTGATCTCTTCGAGCATCAGTCGTTCTCCTTCTCTGGGGTCGTGATACCGTAGAACTCGTCCTTGGGGCGCCTGTCGAGCAGGGCCTCGATGGTCTCGCCGATCTGCGCCCCCTCGTGGAGCACCGCGTGGACGGCGCCGGTGATGGGCACCTCGACGTCGTGTGCGCGGGCGAGCGCCAGCACGCTTGACGCGGCCCGGGCGCCCTCGACCACCGAGCGCGTGCGCGCCTCGAAGGACTCGAGCGACTCGCCGGCCGCGAGGGCCTCGCCGAAGGTGCGGTTGCGCGAGTGGCGCGAGGTGCAGGTGGCCACGAGGTCGCCCATGCCGGCGAGCCCCATCGGCGTGAGCGGGTCGCCGCCGAGCGCCGCGGAGACGCGGCCGATCTCGGCGAGGCCGCGCGTCATGATGACGGCGAGCGTGTTGTCCCCCGCGCCGAGGCCCGCGGCGGCGCCGCAGGCGATGGCCACGACGTTCTTGACGGCGCCGCACACCTCCACGCCGGTCACGTCCTGGGAGACGTAGACCCTGAAGCTCGGGTTGACGAGAAGCCCCTGGAGCCTGAGCGCCACCTCGGCGCTCTCCGAGGCGAGCACCGCCGCCGAGAGCTTGCCGAGGCAGACCTCCTCGGCGTGGTTGGGCCCGGAGAGCACCGCCACCCGCTCGCGGCCGCCGAGCTCCTCGGCCGCCACGTCGAGCATGAGCGCGTGCGTGCCGAGCTCGACGCCCTTGGTGAGCACGAGCACCGGGACCTCGCACGGCACGCTGGGGGCGACGTCGGAGCAGACCCCGCGCAGGTAGGCCGAGGGTACGGCCAGGACCACGACCTGCGTACCCTCGAGCGCGTCGGCGGCGTCGGCGGTGGCGCGGACGTTTTCCGGCAGCACGTAGTCGGTGAGGTGGCGCGGGTTCGAGCGGGTCGCGTTGACGACGTCGGCAAGCCTGGGGTCGCGGCACCACAGGCGAACCTCGCCTGCACGCGGGGCCAAAAGCCCCGCCATCGCGGTGCCCCAGGAGCCGGAGCCTATGACGGCGATGGCGCCCACGCGTGCGCTCACCGGGCGTCTCTTTCCGCAGCGTCGTTCTTCTCGGCGGCGCGGGCGTCGACGGGGTCGCCGGCCTTGTGGAAGGAGAAGGGCCGCTCCTCGTGGTGGACGAGGCGGCGCACGTTCTCACGGTGCGACCAGATGACGATCACGGCGGCCAGCGTCACCGGCGCCACCGAGACGAGCGGGAAGCCGAAGAAGAGGCACCACAGGGGCAGCGAGGCCGCCGCGGCGAGCGAGCCGGCGGAGACGTAGCGGGTGGGCGCCACAAAGACGACGAACACCGCGAGCAGGCCGAGCGCCACGGGCCAGCAGAGCCCGAGGGCCGCGCCGAAGCCCACCGCGATGCCCTTGCCGCCGTGGAAGTGCAGGTAGGGCGAGAAGACGTGGCCGCAGATGCAGCCGAGGAAGACCACCGACATCGCGGTGCCGAGCACGGTGGTGTGGTCGAGGGAGGCCACGTCGCCCGAGAGGGCGAGCGCGGCGACGGCGTAGCGGGCCACGATCATCCAGACGAGGCCCTTGCCCACGTCGCACAGGAGCGTGGCCGCGGCCGCACCCTTGCCGACCTCGCGCGCCACGTTGGTGGTGCCGATGTTGCCCGAGCCCACCGTGCGCACGTCCACGTGCCCCATCGCAATAGCGATGATGAGGCCGAACGGGATGCCGCAGACGAGGTAGGCGCCAATGGTGAAGACGGCCGTCCAGAGCACAAGAGCGTCCATCAGCGCTCGCCCCCCTCGTTCTTGCGGCGGAACTTCAGGCGCACCGGCGTGCCGGTGAGGTCGAAGCGGGCGCGCAGGCGGTTCTCCATGAAGCGCTCGAAGTTGTCGTCCACGAGGTCGGGCGCGTTGCACCAGAACGAGATTACGGGCGGCTTTGAGCCGGTCTGGGTGGCGTAGTTGATCTTGAGGCGACGGCCCTTCTCGCTCTTGGTGAAGCCGCTCTCGCGCACCTCGGCGAGAAGGTCGTTGAGCTGGGAGGTCTTGAGCTGGGTGGCACGGGCCTCGGCGGCGGCCACGGCCAGGCCGAGGACCTTGTCGGTGGCGCGCCCGGTGAGGGCCGAGACGTTGACCGAGGGGATCCACGGGGCGAACGCGAGACGCTTGTTGATCGAGGCCACGATCTCGTCGCGCTGCTGGTCGGTCTCGACGAGGTCCCACTTGTTGAGCACGAGCACGAGGGCGCAGCCGCGGTCGATGGCCATGCCGGCGACCTTCTGGTCCTGCTCGGTCACGCCCACGCTGCAGTCGACCACGAGCAGGCAGACGTCGGCACGGTCGATGGCCATGAGGCCGCGCACGAGGCTGTAGTACTCGACGTCCTCGTGGACCTGTGTCTTCTTGCGCATGCCTGCGGTGTCCACGAGCCTGATCGGGATGCCCTTCCACTCGATCATGGTGTCGATGGCGTCGCGCGTGGTGCCGGCGACGTCGGAGACGATCGAGCGCTTCTTGTTGGCGAGGCGGTTGGCGAGGCTCGACTTGCCCACGTTGGGGCGACCGACGATGGCAAGGGAGAGGACGTCCTCGGCGTCCTCGTCCTCGGTCGGCTCGGGGAAGGCGGCGACGATGTCGTCGAGCAGGTCGCCGGTGCCGTGGCCGTGGCCGGCCGAGATCGGGCGTGGCTCGCCGACGCCGAGGGAGTAGAAGTCCCAGAGGCCCTCCTGCTCGGTGTCGGGGTTGTCCTTCTTGTTGACGCAGAGGAAGACGGGCTTGTCGGAGCGGCGCAGGATGCGCGCGACCTCCTCGTCCTCGTCGGTGACGCCGGTGGATCCGTCCACCACGAAGACGATGACGTCGGCCTCCTCGCATGCCATGAGCGCCTGCTCGCGGATACGCGGTGCGAAGACGTCCTTGGACTTGACGGACTCGATGCCGCCGGTGTCGACCAGGGTGAAGTCACGGCCGTTCCAGTCGGCGTCGTGGTAGGAGCGGTCGCGCGTCACGCCGCGCGACTCGTGGACGATGGCGTCGCGTGAGACCGCAATGCGGTTCACGAGCGTGGACTTGCCGACGTTGGGGCGGCCGACCACGGCGACTACAGGCTTGGGCATCTTGTCTCCTTGCTATTCCATTGGTGCTAAGAGGATAGCATGGGGCGGCGCCGAACGGTCGGTTTTGGGCGGCGAGTGCGAGAAATCCCCAGATTGGCCAGGTGCGTGGACCCGGGAGAGGCGGGCGGCGGGGCGTGGGCCCAGCTCTCCCGGCGGGCTCGGGGGCGGGACCGGACCTTCTCGGCGGCTGTTTTTTGGCTGCATATCCGGTAATGAGGCGCTTTTTGGCCGCATATCCGGTAATGCGTTGCCGCTACAGGCAACATATCCAAATATGGAGCGATGCCGCGCCACATATCCGGATCAGTTCGAACGCTGCCCACGAATTTGTCGCGAGCCCCTTCGCGGCCGGCTACGGGTCCGGATGTGTGGCGACAGAGGGTCACTCATTCCGTCATGTGGCAAGAAGGGGCATTGCACTTTCCGAAATGTGGCGATCCCGGCCCACATGTCCGTGTAAGTGGCCCGTCCGGTCGCTTCCTTCGGGAGCCGTTTTGGGCGCGGGGAGACCCGCTCGGTCATGTGCGGTGCGTGGTTTTCGCCATACGGCGGCTGCACCGTCGGCGAGAGGGGCGGGCAGATTTAAATACTAATGCTTGGCCGTTACGGCGGCACCACCTGTGAGCGGCCAGTTTGTCATGACCGGGCAGCGGAAAGAAACAAAGAGGGAAGATTCGAGAAGGACATTCTCGCCCCGGCGGCCCCACGCGCCCCCCGAGGGTCTAGCCTATGACCATGGATACGATCTTCTCACACATTACCGCTCTCGAGGTCTTCCGCTGCTGGGACTCGTTCGGTCTCCTCACGGGGCAGAACCTGGTCGCGGGTCCGGACGTTCCCGCCCGAGCGCCCAGAAAAGACCTGCTTGCGCACATCGTCTCACACGTCAGGCGGCTCGAGGGCGCTACGGTGCCGCTCCATGTGCTCGTCTCCGACAGGTCCGCCCGCTATTTCTCGGACTCCCTTGCGTCCCACGCCGCGCTCGAGCGCTACCCTGCCTCCTCGTTCGTCAGGCTTGGCCCCGGCGTCGCCTGTTCGGCCCCCGAACTGATAGCCCTCCAGATGACTGAGTACGCCACAGACATCGAGCTTCTCATGCTCATCGACGAGCTCTGCGGCCACTACGGCATCCAGCCGCTCTCAAAGGACGGCCTTGTGAAACGGTCAAAGCCCCTCACGTCCATCGAGCGCATCCGGGGGTTCCTCGACGAGACGGGCCCGGTGAGAGGCTCGCGCAGGCTCAGGCGGGCGCTTGACTGCGCGCGGGAGCGCTCGGGCTCGCCGCAGGAGAGCAGGACGTGCCACCGGCTCGAGTTTTGCCGGACGCTCGGCGGGTACGGGGTAGGCGTCGTCGGCCTCAATGACCCGATCGCCGTGAGTCGCGCGGGAAGCGTGCTGGGAGAGGCGGCGACGCGCATACGAAAGCCCGACCTCATGCTCCTCGCCCCAGGCGGGGACCGGCAGGCCCCGACCCCGTTTGAGGCGGTCGCCCTCGACTACCAGGGGGGATATCATCGTGACGAGGCCCAGCAGGCACGTGACATAGACCGGAGAAACGAGCTTCTCGCCTGCAACGTCAAGGACTACGAGATTGCAAAGGAGCACTACGACGACATGGCGTACCTCGACTGGCTCGTCTCGCGCATCCGAGCTGACCTTGGCATCGAGGAGCCGAGGCTCACGGAGAGGGCACAAGGGCTCTGGCAGCGGAGAAAGGCCGACCTCAACGCGCGCCTGGTACGTGCCGACGGCCTTCACTGGACCGCGCGCCGAGACCCGCTTGTGATGAACGGGGCTCGCGACTACAGCGGCCCCGTTGTCTCGCGGGGGCGCATCCTTTCGGCAGAGGCTGCCCGCCCACCTGGCTGAGTCCGGTCATGCCCGCTCCTGTGGCACAATGCTGCCCGAGGAGAAGGGGGCATCATGGCAGAGCAGAAGCGTGCCGACTATGCGTCAACGCGGCCGAAGGCGAACGGCGCGTGGGTCGCGGCCGTCGAGAGGGACAGCCCGGCCTGGGAGGCGGGCATCGAGCCGGGGATGCGCATTGAGCGCGTGAACGGCGTCGAGCCGCGCGACCTCATCGACTGGCGCTGGGAGGCCGATGGGGCCTGCTGCGACCTCGAGGTCTTTGACCCGCGCGACGGCACGACCACTCCCTGCACGCTGGAACGCGAGCCGGGCCAGGACTGGGGCGTCGACTTCACCGACGTGCTCTTCGACGGCATCCGCACCTGCGTGAACGCCTGCCAGTTCTGCTTCATGACGATGCTGCCCCCGGAGGCGCGCGCCAGCCTCACCCTGCGTGACGACGACTACCGCCTCTCCTTCCTGCAGGGCAACTTCGTCACGCTCACCAACGTCTCCGACGAGGAGGCGGAGCGCATCGTCACCTGCGGGCTCTCCCCGATGAACGTTTCGATTCACGCGATCACGCCCGAGGTGCGCCGCTCGCTCATCGGTCGGCGGGCCGACCGCGGCATCGAGGTGCTGGAGCGGCTGCTTGCCGCCGGCATCGAGGTCCACGCGCAGATCGTGCTCTGCCCCGGCATCAACGACGGCGCCGAGCTCGCCGCCACGCTCGAGTGGGTGGAGGCGCGGCCGAACATCACCTCCCTCGCCATCGTGCCGCTCGGCTACACCAAGTACAGCCGCCGCTTCCACCGCTCCTACTCAGATGACGTCGAGGCCTCGCGCGCGGTCGTGCGCCTCATCGAGCCCTACCAGCAGCGGGCGCGCAGAACCCTCGGTATCACGCGCTTCCAGCTCTCCGACGAGTTCTACGTCGACGCCCACCTCCCGGTGCCCCCGGCCGAGACCTACGACGGCTACCCGCAGTTCTACGACGGCATCGGCATGCTGCGCAGCTTCCTCGACGAGTCCGCGCTCGTCGCCCGCACCCGAGCGGCGGAGCTCGTCCGCATAGACTCATGCCTCGGCGAGAAGAACCTGCGCCTCGCGCTCGTCTGCGGCGAGGCCGCCGCCGAGACCATCGACGTCTTCGCGCGGCTCCTCTCGCCGTCCGGGCGCGCCTCAGTCACGGCCATCCGTAACGACTACTTCGGCGGGGACGTCAACGTGACCGGCCTCATCGTCTCCGAGGACCTGCTCGCCCAGCTGCCTAAGGACCTCACGGGCATGCTCGTCGTGCTGCCCGAGGTGATGTTCAACTTCGACAAGCTCACCCTGGACGGCGACACACAGGCCCGCATCCTCGACGAGCTCGGACGCCGCGGCGCGCTGTGCACGGTGAGCGTTCCCAGCCCCGGTGCGTATCTCGACGACCTGTCCACGGTGCTTCTCGGATAGCCGCGTCGCAAAAGGCCGCTGCTGCGTACCTGGCCGCGAGCGTGCGACTGCGGACGCCCGATCCCGGGCGTCCGATCCGCACCCCCCACCTTGGCCTTAGCCACATTTCGAGTTATGTGGCGAGAAGGACCGTGAGCAAGACCACATATCCCCAAAAGCGAGGATTTCAGCGGTACATCACCGGATATGTGGCGAGGGGCTGCAACACATCCGGAAATGTGGCAAAAAAACACGGCAAGAAAATGCGCCGACGGCAAGGGGCCCCGACGGCTATCGCCTCACGAGGCGCTCGATCTCGGCGCGGACGGCCTCGATCTGGCTGGCAGGGGTGCTCGCGCCGGCGGTGATGCCGATCACGCGCGCGCCCTCGAACCACGCGGCGCGCAGCTCGTCGGCGCCCTCGACGTGATGGGTGTTCGGGCAGCGCGCGGCCGAGATCTCGGCGAGGCGTGTGGTGTTGGCCGAGATGCGTCCGCCGATGACCACCATGACGTCGGCCTCCCGCGCGAGCTCGTCGGCGGCGGCCTGGTGGCCGGAGGTGGCCTCGCAGATGGTGTTCACCACGCGCACCTCCTCGGCGCGGCCCAGAAGCTCGCCCACCACCTCGGCGAGAAGCGCCCGCCGCGCGGTGGTCTGCACGACCACGCCAATCCGGCGCGCCCGCGGCAGCCGCGCTGCCTCCTCGGCCGAGCCCACCACCACGGCGCCCGGCGCGTGCGGCAGCGTGGCCTCCACCTCGGGGTGGCCGGCCTCCCCCACCACGACCACCTGGTAGCCCTCGCGCGCGAGGCGCTCAGCGGCCAGGTGGACCTTCTTCACGAACGGGCACGTTGCGTCGAGGACCCGGGCGCAGAGCCGCTCGGCGCGGGCCTGCTCGTCGGGGGTGACGCCGTGGGTGCGCAGCAGCAGCGCGTCGCCGGCGGCTTCCTCGGGCGAGCTCACCACGCCCACGCCGCGGGCCTCGAGCTCGGCCACCACGCGCGGGTTGTGGATGAGCGGCCCGAGCGTGCGCACCGTCACGCCGCCCTCGGCCGCGGCGGCCTCGACCATCTGCAGCGCGCGCTCGACGCCGTAGCAGGCGCCCGCCTCGCGTGCCACGCGGATCTCGACGCCCTCGGCACCCACCTTACGGCGGGCCTCGCCGTCCCCGCGCGCCGTCACGCGTCCTCCTCGACGCCGGGGTGGTCGCGGCGCAGCGCGTCGCGCAGCTCGTAGACGCGGTCCATGCCGATCCTCTCCATCGCGCTCACCTGCTCCTTGCGCTTGAGGTGCGAGAGCTCGCCCCACTCGATTGGCGCGCCCGCGCGCATGAAGACGCGGCAGCGGAAGTGCAGGTGGCGCGCGCCGATGATCGCCACGGGCTGCACCGGTGCCTTGGCGAGCTGAGCCATGATCGCGTAGCCGCCGTGGGTCTCGGCCTCGGCGTCGCGGCGCACGCGGGTACCCTCGGGGTAGATGAGGACGCACTCGCCACGCTGGAGCATCGTGCGGGCGCGGCGGACCGTCTTCATGTCGGCCGTGCCGCGCTCCACCGGAAAGCCGCCGGCGCGCGAGAAGAGCCAAGTGGCGGGCCCGATTTTGTCAAACTCGCTCTTGTAGACGATGCGCACGGGCACGCCGGCGCGCCACATCGTGACCACCACGGCCACCGGGTCGAGCATGGACTCGTGGTTCATGATGATGACGCGGCCGCGCCGGTCGTCCAGGAGGAGCTTGGCCTCCTCGAGGCGCCACGGCCACATGAGGCGCGTGACCATCCAGAGCAGCTGCACCACGAAGGTGATGAACAGGCGCCCCGGCAGCGGGTGCTCGCGCAGGTCGTGGTCGTAGTAGTCGTCGTAGCTGTTGCCCGCGAAGGCCCGCATCCGCCGGTCCTTCTCGCCGCATCCCCTGATCATGCGCGCACCTCCCCCGCTGCCTCGTCCACGAGCGCGAGGATCTTGCTCACCACGTCCTCGAAGCCGAGCTCCGAGGAGTCGATGCGCACCGCGTCGTCGGCCGCGCGCAGCGGGGAGGCCTCGCGCGAGGAGTCGTAGGCGTCCCGCCGCACGAGGTCGGCGAGGATCGCGCGCTCGGCCTCGGCGTCCACCTCCGCCGCCTCGCCGGTGGCGAGGTTGCCGCCCTGGCGCTGCACCGCGCGGCGGCGCGCCCGGGCCTCGGGCGAGGCGGTGAGGAAGACCTTGACGTCGGCCGTCGGGAAGACCACGGTCCCGATGTCACGGCCCTCGGCCACCACGCCGCCCGCCTCGCCCACGCGGCGCTGCTGGGCCACCATGGCCTCGCGCACGGCGGGGTTGGCCGAGACCGGCGAGACGGCTAGCTCGACCTCAGGCGTGCGGATCTCTGCCGTCACGTCCGAGCCGTCGAGAAGGACGCGCTGCCCGCCGCCCTCGCCCGGAGCGAACTCCACGCGCGCCTCGCGTGCTCGGCGCGCGACGGCGTCCGCGTCTTCGGGGTCGATGCCCGCGCGCAGGCAGGAGAGCGCCACGGAGCGATACATCGCCCCGGTGTCCAGGTAGGTGAGGCCGCGCCGGCGCGCCACCTCGCGCGCCACGGAGGACTTGCCCGAGCCCGACGGCCCGTCGATGGCGACGATCATGAGAGCTCCCTTCTCCCCGTGCCCCAGATGTCACGGGTGTCGTATTCGCTGGGCGCGCTGGCGTGGGCGATGACCTCCTCGGGGGTCAGGTTGAAGCCACCGAGCGCGAAGGTCCTACCGTCGCAGGTGAAGTAGTGCGACGAGACGTTGAGCACGTGCTGGTCCCAGAAGCGCGTGAACGGGATGTCGTAGACCGTGGCCAGGAGCATCCGCAGGTAGCCGCCATGGGTGACGCAGGCCGTGCGGCCCGTGAGCGGCCGCAGGGTCTCCAGAAGGTGGCGGCAGCGCTCCCGCATGTGCTCGAAGCTCTCCGCGCCCTCGGGCGGGTGGGAGACGCCGTCGGAGTCGACCGGCCAGGGGAATCCGAGCCCCTCGTTCATCGCGCGGCTCACGTCCATGCCCTCGAGGGGCCCGAAGTCGATCTCGATGAGGTCCTCGAGCGGGGTACAGGGCACGCCGAGCCGCTCTGCGGCCATCTCCGCCATGTCGCGCGCCCGCGAGAGCGGCGAGGTGAAGATGCGCTCGGGCTCAAAGGCCACGAGGGCGTCCACCGCGCGCTCGCGCTGCTGTTTGCCGTGCGGGGTGAGCGGCACGTCGAGCCGGCCGGAGAAGAAGTGCTGCGTGTTCGAGACGGTCTCGGGGTGCCGCATGAAGAGCACCCGCTGCGTGACGACGTCCCCGGGCATGTAGGTCATCGCTCGTCCTTCCTTTCTGCGCAGAGCGCCTCGAGCGCCGCGCGCTCGGCGTCCGAGAGCGCGCGCCAGCCGCCCTCGGCCACCCCGCTCAGGTGCAGCGGGCCGAAGGCGTCGCGGTGCAGGCGGAGCACGCGGTGCCCCACCGCCTGCATCATCTTCTTGACCTGGTGCTTGCGGCCCTCGTGGATCGAGAGCCCCACCACCGCGTTGGGCTCCCCTCCCCCCGTCCGGCCCGCCCCGCGGGGCGCGACCAGCGAGAAGAGCGGGTCGTCGGGTCCGATCAGCTCGGCCTTCGCGGGCGCGGAGACGGCCCCCTCCTCGAGGCGCACGCCGGCACGCAGCCGGGCGAGGTCGCGCGCGTCGGGCGTGCCCGAGACGAGCGCCACGTAGTGCTTGGTCACGTGGTGCGAGGGGTGCAGCAGCGCCTGCCCGAGCTCGCCGGAGGTCGTGAACAGCAGAAGGCCGGTGGTGTCCTGGTCGAGCCTGCCCACCGGGTAGAGGCCGGGGTGCTCGGCGGTGGGCACGAGGTCGGCCACGGTGGGCCTCCCCTGCGGGTCGCTCATCGTGGTGACGTAGCCCGCGGGCTTGTAGAGCATGAGGTGAAACGGCTGGGCCTCGATGCGGCAGACCACACCGTCCACGCTCACCACGTCGCGCTCCGGGTCCACCTTGGAGCCGAGCTCGGTGACGACCACGCCGTTCACGCGGACGCGCCCTGCGCTCATGAGGCGCTCCGAGCCGCGGCGGCTCGCCACGCCCGCGCGTGCGAGGAAGCGCTGCAGGCGCATCGGGTAGAGCCCGCTCTCGCGCAGCGGCTCACTCATCTGCGGGCGCCCCCTCGCCAGCGTCCTTCTCGCCCGGCGAGAAGGACCTGGGGCCGCCCGTGCCCTCGCCCTCCGTGGCGCTGTCCCCGTCGTAGTCGTCGAGCAGCTCGCGCTCGTCGTCGACGTCGGCCGCGGTCTCCTCGAGCGTCGAGGAGATCGAGCGGCCCGAGAGGCGCTCGCGGATGAAGCGCTTGGACTCCTCGTCGGGGGCGAAGTCCTCAAGCGGCGGCAGCTCGCGCAGGCTCCTGAGGCCGAAGTGCTCGAGGAAGAGGCGCGTGGTGCCCCAGAGCTGCGCCTGGCCGCGGTCGGACTCGCGGCCCACCTCGCGCACGAGGCCCTTCTCGCGCAGAGACGCGATCACGCCGTCGGAGTTGACGCCGCGGATGGCGCGCACCCCCTCGCGGGTCACGGGCTGGTGGTAAGCGATCACGGCGAGGGTCTCGAGCGCGGCCTGGGAGAGCCGGCGCGTGTCCCAGGAGAGGACGTAGTCGGCGACCTGGTCGTGGTAGGCGGGGTGGGTGAAGAGCCGCCAGCCGCCGGCCACCTCGCGCAGCTGGAAGCCGCGGTTGGCGTCGGCGTACTCGGCGGAGAGCTCGGCGAGCGCCGAGGCGACCTCGCCGGGCTCGGCGCCGGCGGCGCGCGCGAGCTCGGTCGCCGGTACGGAGTCGTCGGAGACGAGCAGCAGGGCCTCGAGGAGCCCCTTGAGCGAGCCCGATTCGAGTCTCTCCAGATCAGCCATCACGCTCACCTCTCGCTTTCGTCAGCTGTGTCCGCCGGGGCCGCGCCCCGGTCGCCCTTCTCGCCGGCGGGCTCGCCCGCGCCCGGGGTCGTCCCGTCGCCATAGTCCTCCGCGAGCTCCGCCAGCACCGACTCGTCGAGCTCGTAGGCGGGTGCGCCCTCCACGTGCTCGACCTCGATCTCGCCGAAGAGCTCCTCCTGGCGCACGTCGACCATCCCGCGCTTGTAGAGGTCGAGGATCGCAAGGAAGTTGGCCACCACGTTCTCGGGGTCGTCCTGGCCGTCGAGGAGCTCGGTGAAGCTCACGCGCCCGCGCCCGCGCACGAGGCGATCCACCGCGGCCACGGTGAGCGCCACCGGCAGGCGCCTGGGCGCCACGTGCTCGGCCTCCAGGAGAAACGTCTCGCGCCGGCTGTCGATGTCGGCGCAGATGACGGCGAGGCTGCGCAGCGTGATGCCCTCGAGGTAGTCCGGCATGAGGCCGAGGAACTCGGGGTCGGGGCCCACGGTCCGTGGGTGCATGCGGCCCTCGGCCTCGGCGCGGGCGCCGAGCGCAGAGGCGGCGCCGCGGAACTGCTTGTAGGCGATGAGGCGGGCGATGAGCACCTCACGCGCCTCGTCCGGAGAGAGCCCCTCGAGCTCGTCGTCCTCCTCGTCGGCCGGCGCGCCGCGGCGCCGGGAGACGGCGTCTGCCGGCACGAGCGAGGCGGCCTTGATGTCGAGCAGCGTCGAGGCCACGAGCACGAAGTCGCTCGCGACGTCGAGGTCGAGGTCGGCCATGCGCTCGACCTCCTCGAGGTACTGGTTGGCCACCTCGGAGATCGAGATCGAGCCGATGGTCACCTTCTGCCTGCTCACCAGTTGGAGCAGCAGGTCGAAGGGGCCGGTGTAGGCCTGCGTGCGGACGCGGTAGGACACCTACACCACCGCCGAGACCATGAGTGAGTAGACGTTTCCGGCCGTGAGGTCGAGGTAGGCGCCGAGGGGGTCTATGCCGAGCACCTGCGGCACCAGGTAGAGCACGATGATGAGCACGGGCATCGCGTAGCGCTCGAGCTCGTAGAACTTGCGGCGCGCCTGCCCCTTGAGGAAGAAGAGCACGACCTTGGAGCCGTCGAGCGGCGGGAAGGGCACGAGGTTGAAGAAGCAGAGCACGAGGTTCACGCTGATGTAGGTGGCCAGTAGCGAGACCGCGCCGTCCACGAGCCAGAAGGGCACCATTCCGGCCGCCCACGCGGGCACGGCCCACCGGTAGACCGCCCCCAGCAGCACCCAGCCCACTACGGCCTGGAGGAGGTTCGAGGCGGGGCCGGCAAGCGCCACGATGACCTCGTCACGCCGGGGGTGCCTCAGGCGGTAGGGGTTGTACGGCACGGGCCTCGCAAACGCGAAGACCGGCCCGCCGAGAAACGCCATGATGAGCGGCAGCACCACCGAGCCGAAGCCGTCGAGGTGCGCTCGCGGGTCGAGCGTGAGGCGCCCGGCCTCCTTTGCCGTGGGGTCCCCGCAGCGCAGCGCCGCCCAGCCGTGGGCGACCTCGTGGACGATCGCCGAGAACATCACGAGCACCACGGTGAGCGCGATCGATATGAGCCGTTGCGTCGAGTACATGTGTCTCCCCTCTCGCGGCGTCAGCGCAGCGAGGCGGCGATGCGGCAGAGCAGCCAGTCGGCCACGAGCAGAACTATAGCAAGGACGGCGAAGTCGCCGCGGAAGGCGCCGCCGAGGGGCGTGGCAAAGACGAGCAGGCCGCGCAGGGCCGCGGGGACGAGCTGCGTGACGGCGCCGTTGACGCCCAGGAGCAGCGCCCGGGGGCCGGCCGGCAGGAGGGCGTCCGCCACCACGAGCGCCGCAAGCGCCCAGGCGCAGACGCGGCAGACGAGGGCGAGGACGCGCAGGGCGCCTGCGACGACGCTACGCATCCGCCGCCTCGAGCTTCTCGCTGAGCTCGAGCCACTCGGACTCGAGCGCCGGGATCTTCTTGGAGAGCGCGGCGTACTCGCTCATGCACTCGTCGAAGCGCTTGGCGTCGTTGTAGAGCCCCTCGTCGGCCATGAGGGCCTCGAGCTCGTGCAGGCGCTCCTGCGCCGGCGTGAGCGCGGCCTCCACCTCCTTGAGGCGGTGGCGCTCCTTCTTGAGGGCGCGGTTGCGGCGGTTGCGCTCCTCGGCCTCGGCGCGCCGCTGCTCGCGCGTCTTGACGTTGCGGCCGGCCGTCTGCGCGGGCGCGCCTCCCGCGGGGGCCGCAGGCGCGGACTTCTGGGACGCGGCCGGCACGGGCGTGCCCGCCGCGCGGGCCTCCAGCTCGGCGCGCTTGTAGAGGTAGTAGTCGTAGTCGCCGTCGTAGACCGTGACCTTGTGGTCGCGCACGTCCACGACCTTGTTGGCCACCGCGCGGACGAGGTGCTCGTCGTGGGAGATGAGCACGATCGTGCCCTTGAAGTCCACGAGGGCCTGCTCGAGCACGTCCACCGAGTCGATGTCGAGGTGGTTGGTCGGCTCGTCCAAGAGCAGCAGCGGGTCGGGGGCCACGAGCATCTTGGCCAGGGCCAGGCGCGCCCGCTCGCCGCCGGAGAGCACGCTCACGCGCTTCTCGACGTCGTCGCCGTGGAACAGGAACGCGCCGAGCAGACGGCGCTCCTCGGAGGTGGTCCAGCCGGCGGCCACCGAGTCCATCTCGGCGAGCACCGTGTTGGCCTCGTTGAGCTCCTCGAGCTGGTGCTGGGCGTAGTAGGCCTGCGTGACGCCCTTGCCGAGGGCCACCTCGCCTGTGTCCGGTGCGAGCTTGCCGTTCATGAGCTTCATGAGCGTTGACTTGCCCGCGCCGTTGGGGCCCACGAGCACCACGTGGTCGCCGCGGTAGAGCTTGAGGCTCACGTCCGAGTAGACGTGGTTCTCGCCGAAGGACTTGGAGACGCCCTCGACGCGGATCACCTCGTCGCCGGTGCGCGGCGGCTCTGGGAACGAGAAGTGCACCTTCTTGGTGCCCTCCGGCAGGATGACGAGCTCCTTCTTGATTTGCTCGATCTTCTTCATGCGCTCCTGGGCCTGCGCGGCCTTGGTGGGCTTGTAGCGGAACTTGTCCACGAAGACCTGCATGTGGGCGATCTCGCGCTCCTGGGCGGCGCGCTTGGCCCGCATCTGCTCGAGGTTGTCCTCGCGCTGGCGCAGATAGTCGGAGTAGGAGCCGGTGTAGGTCGTGAGGCGCCGGTTCTCCACGGCCGCCACGTGGGAGACGCAGGCGTCCATGAACGCGCGGTCGTGGGAGACCAGGAGCACCGCCCCGTCGTAGGAGGCGAGGAACTGCTCGAGCCACTTGACGCTCTCGAGGTCGAGGTGGTTGGTTGGCTCGTCCAGGAGCAGCAGGTCGGGGTGGCGCAGCAGCAGCTTGGAGAGCGAGATGCGCATCTGCCAGCCGCCGGAGAAGTCCTCGGCCGGCTTGTCGAAGTCCTCCACGGGAAACCCGAGGCCAGCGAGGATCTGCCTTGCGCGCGCCTCGAGCTCGTAGCCGCCGAGCCGCTCGAAGCGGTCCTGCACGGTGCCGTAGCGCTCGAGCAGGCGGTCGAGCTCGGGACCCGGCTGCGTCTGGGAGATCTGGGCCTCGAGCTCGGCCACCTGGCGCTCCACCTGCTTGACCTCGTGGGCGGAGCCGACCACCTCGGCAAGGGCGCTCTTGTGGCCCATGAGGCGGGTCTCCTGCTCGAGGTAGCCCGCGGTGACGTCCTTGGCAAAGCTCACCGTGCCCTCGTCGGCGCTCTCCTCGCCCATGAGGATGCGCAGCAGCGTGGTCTTGCCCGAGCCGTTGGGCCCCACGAGCGCCCAGCGCTCGCCGGCGTTGAGCTGCAGCGTGGCGCCCGTGTAGAGGGTGCGGCCGCCAAAGGACTTGGAGACTTTGTCGATGAGTGCGATCACGTGCGTTCCTGGTTCTCGTACGTCTTGTCGTGGGGCCGGCGCTACTCGGCGTCGGTCAGGTGGATGGCGAAGCCCGCGATGGGCTCGGTGAAGTAGACGAGGTGGTTGCCGGTGGGCAGCGTCGTGCGGCTGGACTCGTTGATCTCAAAGCCGCGCGCCGCGAACCACGCCTCGGCCGCGGGCAGGTCGTCAACGTGGAAGCCGATGTGGCCCTTCTCGCCGCGCCCGCCGTTGTTCATGACCTCGACGAGCGAGCCCGCAAACGTGGAGATGGGGGCGATGTGGTTGACCGGCAGGCCCATGAGGGTCTCGAACTGCTGGGCCACGCGATCGGCCTCCTCCGGGGAGTCCGTGTTGATGCCGATGTGGGCAATCCTCAGGCCGAAGAGCTCGACCGGGTTCTCTGACGTGGACATTGCTCTCCTCTCGTCGCTGCAAACCCATTCAGTATAGGCGAGAAGAACGCTCGGGTCGCGTGGCGCGGCCCGCTCTGCACGACGTTGCCACGGCGCCGTGCGGCGGGCCCTCAACCTCCCGCTGCGCGGCGGGCCGCCGGCGGCGCCGTGGGGTTAGAATGGCGTCGTGAATTCCTGCGCGCCCACGGGCGCGACGCCATAGAAAGTGAGACCCGCATGCCAGGCACCAGAAAGGTCGCCGCCCTTGACGGACTTCGCGTCCTCGCGATAGCCGCCATCGTCGTCTATCACGCAAACCCCACGTGGCTGCCGGGGGGATACTTCGGCGTCACCGTCTTCTTCGCTCTCACGGGCTATCTCACCACGATCTCCATCGAGCACGAGGTCGCCCGGACGGGCCGCTTCGACTACCCCCGCTTCCTTCTGAGGCGCGTCGGGCGGCTCCTGCCGGCGGCCGTCGTGGTGGTGGGGGCGACGGCGCTGCTGTGCGCGCTCTTCTCGCCGGCCCTCCTCCCCAAGGTGAAGACCGACGCCGTCCCCGCGCTCCTCTTCTTCGAGAACCTGTTCTACATCGTACGCAACGTGTCCTACTTCGCCGCCGCCGGGCTCCCCTCCCCGCTCACGCACCTGTGGTACCTCGGCGTGGTCATGCAGTTCTACGTGGTGTGGCCGCCCCTTTTGCTGGGGCTCTCGAAGCTCGTGCGCAGGCGGGGCCAGGCGTGCGTTGTGGTGGCCGCCCTGATGGTGGCCTCGGCGGTGGCGATGGCGGCGCTCTACAACCCCCTGGGGGACACCAACCGCATCTACTATGGCCCTGACACCCGCGCCGCCGAGCTTCTGGCCGGCGCCCTGTGCGCGCTCCTCACGCAGGGGCACGGCTGGAGGCTGACGCTTCCCGTCCGGGGCGGGGCGGGCCCCGCGGCCCACGCGGCCGGCGCCCGCTCCGTGTGGAAGGCCGTGCCGGGCTGGGCCTATGAGCTCGCGGGCCTGGGCTCGCTTGTCGGCCTCGGCGCGATGGCGGTCACGCTCAACGGCTACTCGGAGTTTGCCTATCGGGGAGGCATCCTGCTCGCGGCGCTGCTCACCGCCGTGCTCATCGGGGTGCTGGCGCGTCCGGCGGGAGGCGTGCTCTCGCGCGTGCTCGGCCTGGCCCCGCTTGCCGCGCTGGGAAGGCGCGGCTTTGCGGTCTACCTCTGGCACTACCCGCTGCTGCTCGTCATGAACCCGGCCACGCGGACGACCGAGCTCCCCTGGTGGGGCTGGGTTCTCGAGTTCGCGGTCATCGCCGCGGTCTCCGAGCTCTCCTACCGTGTCCTGGAGCGCGGCGTGGGCAGGCCGCTTGCGCTGGGACAGGGGAGGCTGGCGCTCGGGCTTGAGGCCGCCGCGCTTGTCTGCGTGCTCGTGGTGTCCCTCGCCCCCATCAGCGCGGAGCAGACCGGCGTGCCCGTCGGCCAGCAGGCGACGCAGTCCCAGACGGCGGATCTCCCCAACCCGGAGACGGACGGTTATGACGTCTCGGGTACCTACCTCGCCGGCACCGCCTTCGCGAGCGCGGTGGACACGATCAACGCCCTGAACTACGGCGTCGACGTGGAGACCGGCGCCACCGACGCCAACGTGACCCTGGTCGGCGACTCGGTGGCCCTGGGCGCGCAGACCCAGTTCCAGCGCGTCTTCCCCAACGGCTGGATCGACGCCGAGGTGGGACGCCAGCTCACGGCGGGCCTCGACGTCTATAACCAGTGCGTGGCGGACGGGCACGGGGGCGACGTGGTGGTCTTTGCTCTCGGCAACAACGGCGTGGCCCGCGAGGACCAGGTCCGAGCCCTCATAGACGCCTGCGGCGACCGCAAGGTCTACCTCGTGACCTGTCGCGTGCCCATGGCGCTCCAGGACATGAACAACCAGCTCTTCCGTGACGTTGCGGCCACCTATGACAACGTTGAGGTCATCGACTGGTACGCGGAGAGCGCGGGCCACGACGACTGGTTCTGGAGCGACGGCACCCACCTGCGCCCCGAGGGGGCCGAGGCCTACGTGATGATGCTGCGCCGCGCGATCACCGGCCGGTAGCGGGGGTCGCAGGCCTGGGCCCTCGGCCTCTTCTCGCCAGGTCAGCGCGCGCGGGCGCTGCCAACGGCGCACGCTTCCCAGGCACGCTCCCTTGTCCGAGTGCACCGTCCACGTGAACTCCCGTTTAAGTGCACCACGCAAGTGCACCGCTCAAGTGCACTCCCACCCGGGTGCACTTAAACGTGAAAGCCCCGTTTTGGGTGCACCTAACGCGCTTTTCGAGAGCCAGCGGGTGCACTTGCGGGAAGGACCCTGCGCGCAGACTTCACGAGGCCGGGAACGCAGGCTTACGGACCGGGACGCGCCACAAAAAAGGGGCGACGGCCAAAACCGTCGCCCCTGAGCTTCTGGTGGAGATAAGGGGGTTCGAACCCCTGACCTCGTGACTGCCAGTCACGCGCTCTCCCAACTGAGCTATATCCCCTTATGGTGGGCGATGCTGGATTCGAACCAGCGACCCCTTCCGTGTGAAGGAAGTGCTCTACCCCTGAGCCAATCGCCCTTGCGCGAGTGAACATACTAGCAAAAGAATCCCGCTTTGGCACGAGAAATTTTGCACTGATGGGAATCTCGTGTGGACGTCGACAAAACCGCAGGTCGCAGGTGTGCGGATTTTGAAGTTCCTCTTGTCGTGCGCGCCTCCCCTAGCGGCGGCCCTGCCGATGCAGCCGCTCCATGTCGCTGTCGGCCATGCCCTGGGTGGGGTCCTCATGGCGCTTCCGGTAGAGCGGGCTCTCACGCTCGTCCCAGAGACGTTCCGCGACCGGCGCCCAGGCCGCCGCGGCCGGGGCCGTCTTCTCCCGCAGCTGCTCGGGCGACTCCTGCTCCACGAGGTCGGTGGAGTGCGCTCCGGTGCGCTTGACCATCTGCGGCAGCATGTCGGGATTCTCGAGCATCGGGCAGGGCATGAGGTGGTTGTCATTGAAGGGCTGGCCCTCGTAGTAGGCCATGAAGATCGGCGAGCGCAGCGCGTCGAGCAGGCTCACGTCGTGGATGTTGACGTTGGCGTAGTGGATGAACACGCAGGGCTCGACGTCGCCTGCGGCGTTGATGTGAAGGTAGCGTCGGCCCCCGGCGATGCAGCCGCCCACGAACTCGCCGTCGTTCTGGAAGTCGAGCGTGAAGAGGGCCTTCTTCTCGCGCATCTCGCGCACGAAGCGGTACATCCTCTCACGCTGCTCGGGCGTCGGGATGAGCTCGGCGCCCGACGAGCGGCCCACCGGCATGTAGTGGAAGTACCAGCAGAAGAGCGCGCCCTTCTCGATCATCCAGTCGATGTTCTCCTCGGTGGCCACAGTGTCGGCGTTGGCGCGGGTCCAGCAGCAGGAGATGCCGAAGGGCAGGCCGTGCTCGCGGAGTAGGTCCATGGCGCGCTCGATCTTGGCGTAGGTGCCCTCGCCGCGGCGGGCGTCGGTGGTGTGCTCGTTGCCCTCGGCGCTGATGGCGGGGACGAAGTTGCCCACGCGGATCATGTCCTGGCAGAAGGCCTCGTCGATGAGGGTGGCGTTGGTGAAGCAGAGGAAGGCGCAGTCGGGGTACTTCTCGCAGATGCGGACGAGGTCCGCCTTGCGCACCATCGGCTCGCCGCCGGTGTAGATGTAGACGTGGACGCCGAGCTCGCGGCCCTGGTCGATGATCGAGCAGATGTCCTCGAAGGAGAGGTTCTGCTGGTGGCCGTACTCGGCTGCCCAGCAGCCGGTGCAGTGGAGGTTGCAGGCGCTCGTGGGGTCCAGGAGGATCGCCCAGGGGATGTTGCACTGGTACTTCCTGCGGGCCTTCTCCTGGACGGGCCAGGCCAGGAGGTTGGCGTCCACGAAGAAGGTCTTGAGGAAGCGCGAGCGCATCTCGGGGTTGAGCGAGAAGACCCTCATGAGCAGGTCGTACCAGTTGTTGTGCTCGTCGATGACCTTGCGGATCGTCGCGCGCTGTGTCGGGAAGACGCCTGCGGGGACGAGCTTGTCGGTGAGGTCCATGATCTTGTCGAAGTGGCCTGCGGGGTCCTCGTCGAGGTAGTCGATGAGCTTGTTGAGCGCCGCGCGCTCCGCTGCCTGGGTGAGTGCCATGCGATTCCTTTCTCTGTGCCGGGGGCGAGACGCCGCCCCGCAGAGATAGGTACCCACCCCTGGGAAAATCAACGGCTGTAGGCGAACTTTGTGCGTGTTCGACATATTTGGGCACGCAGGGCCCCGACGCCCGTCCTGGCTGCGGGGCTCCGCGGACGTACGAAAAAAAGCAGGCCACCGGGCAAAACCCGATGACCTGCGTGTCCTCTGGTGGGCCCAGTAGGATTCGAACCTACGACCCAGGGATTATGAGTCCCCTGCGCTAACCGCTGCGCCATGAGCCCGGTACGAAAAAGGCGGCGGCCGAAGCCGCCGCCAGATACTGCGTGGTGGAGATAAGGGGGTTCGAACCCCTGACCTCGTGACTGCCAGTCACGCGCTCTCCCAACTGAGCTATATCCCCGCGTTGGTGCGAAGAGAACTATACCAGAGTGAGCGAGCGCGTCAAGTACCAATTTTCAGAGAGGTCATTCTCGCCGTCTGAGGCATGCGGCGCCCCTAGGCGCGGGCGGGAACCACGCGCTCGGTCAGCCACGAGGCGAGCTCGCCTATCGGCACGTCGAAGCGCTCCCCGCTCTTGCGGTTCTTGACCTCGGCCATGCCGCTCGCCACGCCGCGCTTGCCGAGGATAACCTGGTACGGGATGCCGATGAGGTCGGCGTCGGCAAACTTGACGCCCGGGCGCTCCTTGCGGTCGTCGAGAAGCACCTCGAGGTCGGCGGCGCAGAGCTCCTCGACCACGCGCTCGGCCACCGGGGCCACCACGGCGTCGCCGACGGCCAACGGCACAACCTCGACCTCGTAGGGCGCCACGCAGACGGGCCAGCAGATGCCGTGCTCGTCGTTGTGCTGCTCCACCACCGCGGCCAGCGTGCGGGAGACGCCGATGCCGTAGCAGCCCATGAGGAAGGGCTTCTCCTCGCCGTTCTCGTCGGCGAAGGTGGCGCCCATGGACTCGGAGTACTTGGTGCCGAGCTGGAAGACCTGGGAGACCTCGATGCCGCGGGCGGACTTGAGGGGCGCCCCGCAGTGCGGGCAGGGGTCGCCGGCGTGGACCGAGACGAGGTCGGCCCACTCGTCCACCGTGAAGTCACGGCCCGGGCGGGCGCCGGTGAAGTGGTAGTCCATCTCGTTGGCGCCGCAGGTCCACGAGACGCTCTGACGCAGGGAGTCGTCGCAGACCAGGCGGATGCCCTCGGGCAGGTTCACGGGGCCGATGAAGCCCTTGTGGAGGCCGTAGTGCTCGAGCTCGTCATCGCTCATGAGGTGGTAGGCGCCGAAGAGGTGCTCGGCCTTGACCTCGTTGAGCTCGTGGTCCCCGGGGACGATGGCCACCACGGGCGCGCCCTCGCCGTCCACGAGCGCAAGCGACTTGCGCGTGCCGTTCTGGGGGAAGCCGAAGAACTCGGACACCGCCTCGATGGAGCCGAGGCCCGGCGTGTGGACCTTGGTCAGCGTGCCGTCGCCCGGGCCCTCGGTGACGGCCACGGTGGTGCTGGCGGCCTCGACGTCGGCCGCAAAGCCGCAGTCGCAGTAGACGAGCTCGGCCTCGCCGGCGTCGGCAAGGGCCATGAACTCCACGGAGGTGTCGCCGCCGATCTGGCCGGAGTCGGCCACCACGGGCAGCGCGTAGAGGCCGCAGCGCTCGGCGATGCGCGCGTAGGCGGCCTTCTGCTGCTCGTAGCACTCCTGCAGGGACTCCTGCGTGGCAGAGAAGCTGTAGGCGTCCTTCATGATGAACTCGCGACCGCGCATGAGCCCGAAGCGCGGGCGCATCTCGTCGCGGAACTTGTCCTGGATCTGGTAGAGCGTCACAGGAAGCTGCTTGTAGGAGCGCAGCTCGCTCTTCACGAGGTCGGTGAAGGTCTCCTCGTGGGTGGGGCCCAGGGCGAAGTCGCGGTCGTGACGGTCGGCGATGCGCATGAGCTCGGGGCCGTAGGCGTCCCAGCGGCCGGACTCGTGCCAGAGCTCGGCGGGCGTGAGGATCGGCACCATCATCTCCTGGGCGCCGATGGCCTCCATCTCGTCGCGGATGATGTCCTCGATCTTGCGGATCGAGCGCCAGGCGAGCGGCAGGTAGCTGTAGAGGCCCGCGGCGGTCTTGCGGATCATGCCGGCGCGCAGCAGCAGCCGGTGGCTCGCGAGCTCCGCCTCGGCGGGGTCCTCCTTGAGGGTGGGGGCGTAGAGCTGACTCATCTTCTGGTAGCGCTTCACGTGGGGTCCTTCCTTTTGAGCGCGTCTGTTCGCAAAGCCTGATTCTACGACAAGCACGTGACCCCTGTCGGGCAGGGCCGCCCCGCGGCTCCCCCGCACGGGCCGCCCCCGGCGAGAAGAACCCCTAGGAGAAGCGCCGCTTGATCTCCGCGAAGAGCTCGTCGACGGCGTCGGCCTCCGAAACCTTGCGCAGGGGCTCGCCGCCCGCGAAGAGCAGCGCCTGGCCGCGCCCGCCGGCAAGGCCGATGTCGGCGCCGGCCGCCTCTCCGGGACCGTTGACCACGCATCCCATGACGGCCACGGTGATCGGGGCGCGCACGTCGGCCAGGCGCCGCTCGACCTCGGCCGCCACCCCCATGAGGTCCCACTGGCAGCGGCCGCAGGTGGGGCAGCTCACGAGCTCGGGGCGCAGGCGTCTGAGGTCCACGGCGGAGAGCAGGTCCCACGCCACGTTGACCTCCTCGACCGGGTCGGCCGTGAGCGAGAGGCGCATCGTGTCACCGATGCCCTCCATGAGGAGGGCCCCCACGGCGGCGGCGTTCTTGACGGTACCCTGGCGCGCGGTCCCAGCCTCGGTCACGCCGACGTGCAGCGGCACCTCGGGGAGCTCGCGCGAGAGCGCGCGGTTGACCTCGACGGTGGTGAGCACGCCGTGGGCCTTGGCGGAGAGCACCACGTCGGCAAAGCCGCGCTCGCGGAAGTGCTCGACGAAGGAGGACGCCGAGCCCACGAGCTTCTCGACCTGCGTGAGGTCCTCCCGCTCGGCGAAGGCGGGGTCGAGAGAGCCGGCGTTCACGCCGATGCGAATCGGGATGCCGGCGGCGCCCGCCTCGTCGATCACCGCGTCGACTCGCTCCCAGCTGCCGATGTTGCCGGGGTTTACGCGCAGGGCCGCAGCCCCGCGGCGGCACGCCTCGATGGCGAGGCGGTGGTCGAAGTGGATGTCGGCCACCACGGGCAGCGGAGAGGCGGCGCAGATGCGCTCGAAGCCGTCGAGCACGCCGGCGCTCGGCACGGCCACGCGCACGATCTCACAGCCCGCGTCGGCGAGCCGGCCAATCTGAGCAAGCGTCGCCTCCGCGTCGGCGGTGTCGGTCGTGCACATGGACTGCACGGACACGGGCGCGCCGCCGCCCACCTGGACGCCCCCCACGCTCACGGGGTGCGTGAGCTCGCGCGGGACCGTGTTGCTTCCTTCCATGGGCAAGACCCCCTCCTGCGGCGCCTATCCGATCACAAAGCGCACGACGTCGTTTTTCAGGACCACGACAAAGACGAAGACGATGAACGCCAGCCCGAGGTAGCTGAGCGCGTTCTGTGCGCGCACCGAGAGCGGGCGGCGGATCACGAGCTGGATGACCTCGATGAGGACCTTGCCGCCGTCGAAGGGCGGGATCGGCAGGAGGTTCATGAAGCCGAGCGAGAGCGAGACCGCGCCGACGAGCACCGCGAGCTCGTAGGCCCCGGTCTCGGCGGCCTGCGCCGCCATGGCCGAGATGCCCACGATCGAGGAGGACTGGTCGAGGACCTCCATCGTGTGCGCGGGCTGGATGAGCTGGGCCACGTAGGCGCCCGCCTGGCCGACGTAGCTGACCGTGGCCTGCGCCGCCTCGCCGAGCGTGGGGTGGTAGGTCACCACGCTCGAGGTGACGCCGAGAAGGTCGACGGGCTGGCCGTCGGGGAGGTCGACCTCGGTCTGGTGGCTCTGGCCGTCGCGCTGGTAGGTGATCTGGAAGTCCTGACCGTCCTCCAGGTAGGGGGCGAGCGCGTCGCTCATCTCCTGCCAGGAGGAGACCTCGGTGTCGCCCACGGCGCTGACCACGTCGCCGGCCTCGAGTCCCGCGGCCTCGGCGTAGGAGCCCGCCTCGACGCCACCGAGGGTGGCGGTGGTCGAGTAGAGGTCCACGCCGCGGACCATGAGCGCGCAGGTCACGATCACGAAGGCGAGCACCACGTTGACGGCGGGTCCCGCCACGAGCATGCACACGCGCTTGACGAAGCCGACGCCCTGGTAGGTGCGGGAGCGCTCCTGCTCAAGGAACTCCTCCGCGGGCATGCCGGTGGGATGGGGCTCACCGGCGGCGGTGGCGCCCGGCGCGGAGAGCGCGTGGCCGCGGTCGTACTCGGTGAGCAGGTCCTTGTCGCGCGCGAGCGTCTCGAAGGCGGCCGGCCAGTCGCTCTGGCCGGGCTTCTCGCCGAGCGTGGGGTCGTAGTAGGGCCGGATCGAGGCCCAGTCGCTCAGCGTGGCGAGAAGGTCGTAGGCACGGCCGACGTCGATGCCGAGCTCGCGGGCGACCTCGTCGGCCCGGACGCGGCCCCGCTCCATGACGAGGTCGAGCGCCGGGGCGAGCAGCTCGTCGTCGGCGCCCTCCATGCCGCAGATGCGCGTGTAGCCGCCGAGCAGGAACGGCGTCACGCCGAACTCGGTACCGACCGCACGGCTCCTGCGCGAGAGCTTCCAGCGGCAGGGCAGTCCGAGGAAGAACTCGGTGGCGCGCACGCGGAAGGCGCGCGCGGCGAGGTAGTGGCCCCCCTCGTGGACGAAGACAAGCACGGAGAGGACGAGCAGCCCCCAGAACACGGCGGAGGCCACGGAAATGACGGCGCTCAAGGACGGACCTCCCGGAGGACGGCGGATGCGGCCGCGCGCGCACGCGCGTCGACCTCGTCAAGCTGACCCAGGCTTTCTACCCGCTCGACCTCGGTCTGCTCCATGACGCGTGCGACCACGCGCTCGATGTCGAGAAAACCGCACGTCCCTTGACGGAAGCTTTCGTTGGCAACCTCGTTGGCGGCGTTCATCGCGCAGGGCAGCGTGCCGCCCACGCGGCCCGCCTCGCGGGCGAGCGCGAGGCAGCCGAAGGTGGCCTCGTCGGCCTCTCCGAAGGTGAAGGGGTCCTCCGCGCACCAGTCCACGCGGCGCGCCGTGGCTTCCCAGCGCTCGGGGTAGCTGAGGGCGTACTGGATGGGCGCGCGCATGTCGGAGCTGCCGAGCTGGGCCTTCACCACGCCGTCAACGAACTCGACCATCGAGTGGATCTTGCTCTGGCGATGCACGAGCACCCGGACGGCGTCGACCGGCTGCTGGAAGAGGTGGTGCGCCTCGATGACCTCGAGGCCCTTGTTCATGAGCGTCGCCGAGTCGATGGTGATCTTGGCGCCCATACTCCACGTGGGGTGCGCGAGCGCCTCCTCGGCGCTGACGTGGGCGAGCTCGGCGCGCGTGCGCCCGAAGAAGGGGCCGCCGGAGCAGGTGAGCCAGATGCGGCTCACGTCCTCGGGGCGCTCCCCCACCAGGCACTGGTAGATGGCACTGTGCTCGGAGTCGACCGGCAGGAGCCTCCCGGGCCGTGCGAGCGGCATCAGGAGGTCCCCCCCGCAGACGATGGACTCCTTGTTGGCGTAGGCGAGCGCCTTGCCCGCCCTGAGCGCGGCGTAGCCGGCATGGATGCCGGCAAAGCCCACGAGGGCGTTCACCACCATGTCGACGTCGTCGAGCTCGGCGAGCGCCGTGACGGCGTCCGCGCCCGTAGTGAGCTCGCAGCCCTCCGCAAGCTCGGAGAGGACCGCGTCGCGCGCGTGCGCCTCGTCGGCCACCGCGACGTGGGCCGCGCCGAACTCCCGCTGCGCCTCGACGAGCGCGCGGGTGGAGCGGTTCACGCTCAGGGCGACCACCTGCACGCGGTCAGGGTGGTTGCGGCAGACGTCGAGCGTCTGTGTCCCGATGGAGCCCGAACAGCCGAGTATGGCCACCCGGACGGGGCCGCGGCGACAGGTCCGCGGCGCGGTGTCCTCGAAGATCGTCACAGGATGCCTCCAAAGTGCAGAAGGAAGAAGGCGGCCATGCCGCCAAAGAGCATCGAGTCGCTGCGGTCGAGCAGGCCGCCGTGACCGGGGATGAGGTTGCCCGAGTCCTTGACCCCCACGCCGCGCTTGAGGCGCGACTCGAAGAGGTCGCCGATGACCGCGGCGATTCCCACGACCAGCCCGCAGACGACCGCGAGCTCGATGCCGAGCTGCGGGACCACGAAGGCGCCGAGCAGGGCCCAGATGATGACGGAGCCGACGATGCCGCCGACGAAGCCCTCGACGCTCTTGTTGGGAGAGATGCGCGGCGCGAGCTTGTGGGCGCCGATCGCGGACCCCACGAAGTAGGCCATCGCGTCGTTGCCCCAGATGGAGATCATGACGCCGAGGGCGAGCAGCCCGCCCTGAAGACCGTGGTCCCACATGCGGACGAGTACGATGCTCGAGAACGCGAGCGACGTGTAGAGCGGCCCGAACGCCGTCACGGCCACGTCTGCCACGCTCGCGCGCGGCGCGAACACGAACCAGCAGGCACAGGCCATGAGCAGCACGAAGATGACGAGCGTCAGGGCGAGAAGGCCGTTGGCGTAGGCGGCCACCGGGAAGAGCAGCGCCGCGGCCAGGCCGATCGTCTCGTTGGGCATGCGGCCGGCCATGCGGCAGATGCGGAAGAACTCCGAGCAGCACAGCCACGCCTCCGCGGCAATGAGCGCCATCGTGGGAATGGGGCCGAGCAGCGCGCACGCAAGCGTGACCACGGCGTAGATGGCGCCCGAGGTGCTCCTCGTCAGCAGGCGCTCGGCCGAGCTGCGGGCGCGCTGGCCCTTCAGGTCGCCCGCGGCGCGCGCGTCCTCCTTGGAGGCGCGTCGGTCCTCGAGGCGCGCGATCTGGCGGTCGAGGCCCGCGCCGCGCGGCGCGTCGTTCTTCTCGCCCCTGCCGGCCGTCACGATGAGGCCACTCCCCCGAAGCGGCGCGAGCGGTGCTGGAAGGCCGCCACCGCACGAAGGAAGTCCCAGCGCGAGAAGTCCGGCCAGAGGGTGTCGGTCACGTAGAACTCGGTGTAGGCGAGCTGCCAGAGCAGGTAGTTGGAGAGCCTGAGCTCGCCCGAGGTGCGGATGAGCAGGTCGGGGTCAGGCAGGCCGGCGGTGTAGAGGCAGCCGGCGAGGGCGTCCTCGGTGACGTCCGCGGGCGCCATCTGCCCGGAGGCGACGCGCTCGGCGAGCGTCCGGGCCGCACGGGCGATCTCCGCGCGGGCGCCGTAGTTGACCGCCAGCGCGAACGTCATTCCGGTGTGGTCGGCCGTCTCGGCAAGGCCCTGCTGGAACACCTTGCGCGTCCGGGCGGGCAAGGCGTCGATGTCGCCGAGGAAGCGCAGGCGCACGTTCTCCTGATGGAAGAGCGGAAGCTCGTTGACGAGCGTGGTGGCGAACAGGTGCATGAGCAGCTCTACCTCGCGGCGCGGGCGGCGCCAGTTCTCCGTGGAGAACGCGTAGACCGAGAGCACGTCGAGGCCAAGCCGCACGCTCGTGGTCACGGCCTCGCGCAGCGCGTCGACCCCGGCGACGTGACCGCGCGAGCGGTCGAGCCCGCGCGCGGTGGCCCAGCGACCGTTGCCGTCCATGATGATGGAGACGTGCGAGGGGACGCGGTCGAGGTCGACCGCGTCGAGGCTGATATCGTCGGGTGCGTCGGCGTAGTACTCCCGGAGCTTCTCTTCGTCTCTTCGCATGTTAGATTTCCATGACCTCCGCGGTCTTGGTCTTGAGCAGCTCGTCGACCTTGGCGACGAAGGAGTCGGTCAGCTTCTGGATGGCCTTCTTCTCGCGGGCCTGCTCGTCCTCGGGCAGCTCCTCGTCGCGCTCGATGCGACCGTTGGCGTCGCGCCGGACGTTGCGGATGGCCACGCGGGCCTCCTCGGCCATCTGGCTGCACTCCTTGGCCAGCTCGCGGCGGCGCTCCTCGGTGGGCTTGGGGAACGGCAGGCGGATGCAGACGCCGTCGTTGGAGGGGGTGATGCCGAGGTCGGAGCTCTCGATGGCCTTCTCGATGGCCTTGAGGGAGGTCTTGTCCCACGGCTCCACCACGAGCATCGAGGCCTCGGGGACCTTGACGCCGGCAAGCTGGGTGACAGGGGTGGGCTGGCCGTAGTAGTCGACCTTGATGGCGTCGAGGATATGCGGGTTGGCGCGGCCGGTGCGCACGCGGGCGAAGTTGTTCTTCAGGGCGTCGACGCACTTCTCCATGGACTTCTGGGCCTTTTCGGTGTGCACGCTCATGCTTAGTCCTCCTCGACGACGGTGGTTCCGACGTGCTCCCCGCGCACGGCGGCCATGAAGACGCCGGGCTGCTTGATGTCGAAAACCATGATGGGCATCTTGTTGTCATGGCACAGCGCAGTTGCCGTGGCGTCCATGACCTTGAGGTCTCGGTTCAGCACCTCGCGGTAGGAGATCGTCTCGAAGCGCGTGGCGCCCGGGTTGGTGCGCGGGTCCGCATCGTAGATGCCGTCGACGTTGGTGGCCTTCATGAGGACCTCGGCGTTGATCTCGCAGGCGCGCAGGGCGGCGGCCGTGTCGGTGGTGAAGTAGGGGTTGCCGGTGCCGGCGGCGTAGATGGTGATGCGACCCTTCTCAAGGTGGCGGATCGCTCGGCGCCTGATGTAGGGCTCGGCGATCTGACGCATCTCGATGGCGCTCATGACGCGGCAGTCCATGCCGTTGCGCTCGAAGCAGTCCTGCAGGGAGAGGGAGTTGATGACGGTGGCGAGCATGCCCATGTTGTCGCCCTGGGCGCGGTCCATGCCGGCCGCGGCGCCGGAGAGGCCGCGGAAGATGTTGCCGCCGCCCACAACGATGGCAACCTGGACCCCCGCGTCCCAGACGGGCTTGATCTCCTCGGCGAGGCGCTGGGGCACCGCCGGGTCGATTCCGTAGGACTGCTCGCCCATGAGGGCCTCGCCCGAGAGCTTGAGCAGCACGCGCTTGTACTTGATGTCAGACAAGCCGACCTCCACTCCGTCAATGTGTCCTGGGGCGCAGGGCCCCGTTTCCGTCCACGTGATTCTAGCAGAGCGTGCCCGCCTGCCTCCCCGGCTCGGCCGAGCGCCCCCGGTCTGCACACGAACGGGGCCGGCGACAGACGTCGCCGGCCCCGCGCAAGAGCTGCGATGTGAGCCTACTCCTCGCCGAAGGCGTAGCGGACGAAGCTCATGACCTCGATGTCGTCACCGAGGGACTTGCCCACCTTCTGGGCGAGCTGGCCGATGGTGAGGGAGCCGTCCTTGACGAACTCCTGCTCGGTGAGGACGCTCTCCTTGAAGTACTTCTCGAGACGGCCCTGGGCCATCTTCTCCTGGATGGCCTCCGGCTTGCCGGACTCGGCAGCCTGGGCCTTGTAGATGGAGAGCTCGTGCTCGACGACGTCGGCGGGGACGTCGTCGCGGCGGGCGGCCACGGGCGCGGCGGCGGCGACCTGCATGGCGACGTCGTGCGCGAAGGTCTTGAACTCGTCGGAGGCGGCGGTCTCGGCCTTGCCGAGCTTGAAGGTCACGATGTCGGCGAGCTTGCCGCCGAGGTGGACGTAGCTGCCAAGGGCGCCGTCAGCGGCGGTGACGCGCTGGAAGCGGGCGATCTTCATGTTCTCGCCGATGACGTGAATCATCTCGGTGAGCTCGGCCTCGACGGTGGACTCGCCCATCGCGCAGGCCTTGAGGGCGTCGACGTCGGCCGGGTCGCTCTCGGCGACGACCTTGGCGAGCTCGAGAGCGAAGCCGGTGAACTTGGGGTTGGTGCCCACGAAGTCGGTCTCGCAGGTGAGCTCGAGGATGGCGCCCGTCTTGCCGTCCTCGGAGACGTAGGTGGCGATGGTGCCCTCGTTGGTGTCGCGGCCGGCGCGCTTGACGGCCTTGGCGACGCCCATGGTGCGAAGGATGTCGACGGCCTTCTCGATGTCGCCGTCAGCCTCGACGAGGGCCTTCTTGCACTCCATCATCGGGGAGTCGGTCATCTCGCGGAGCTGCTTGACGAGAGCGGCGGTAACCTGAGCCATGTTGTCCTCTTTTCCTTTTGCTGTGAGGTGTGCGATACGGGCGTTACTCGGCGGCAGGGGCCTCGGCCTCGGCAGCGGGGGCCTCGACGACGGGCTCGGTGGTGCCGGCGGCCATCTCCTCGGCCGTGATCTGCTCCTTGCCGGAGCCGGCGAGGATGGCGTCGGCGGCGAGCTCGCACATCAGCGAGACGGAGCGGATGGCGTCGTCGTTGGCGGGCACGCCGTAGTCGACCACGTCGGGGTCGGAGTTGGTGTCAAGCAGGCCGACCACGGGGACGTGCAGGCGGTTGGCCTCGCGCACGGCGATCTCCTCGCGCTTGGTGTCAACCACGAAGATGGCCTGCGGAAGGGCGGTCATGGTGCGGGCGCCGCCGAGGTTGAGCTGGAGCTTGGCGAGCTCCTTGCTCAGGACGGCCTGCTCCTTCTTGGGGAGCAGCGCCATGCGGCCGTCCTCGACCATGGCCTCGAGCTCCTCCATGCGGTTGATGCGGGTGCGGATGGTCACGAAGTTGGTGAGCATGCCGCCGAGCCAGCGCTGGTTGATGTAGGGCATGCCGCAGCGCTCGGCCTGGGTCTTGATGGCCTCCTGCGCCTGCTTCTTGGTGCCCACGAACAGGATGGTGCCGCCCTTGGCCGCGGTCTCCTTGAGGAAAGTGTAGGCACGGTCGGCGCCGATCATGGTCTGCTTGAGGTCGAGGATGTAGATGCCGTTGCGCTCGCCGAAGATGTAGGACTTCATCTTCGGGTTCCAGCGACGCGTCTGGTGGCCGTAGTGGCAGCCGGCGTCGAGCAGGGTCTGGATGGTGATCTTAGCCATGGTAACCTCCTGTGGTTGGTCCTCCGCGTGAGGTCATCCCCGCTTCGCCACCCAAGGCCTGGCTTGAGCCTGGGGCACCACGGCGGGCGGGTCGTCACGCGTGTGTGATGGTGCCGCGTGGTAACGCGACATGCCGTGCGTATGCACAACGGTTTGCTAGTATACCGGCTCCAAGACCCCCTGTCGAGCCTCAAAGCTGGGGTTTTCATGACGAGGCGGCCCTGCCGCGGGGGTGCGCCGAGCGCGCGGCGTCACGCAGGCGCTCCACGGAGAGGTGCGTGTAGATTTGGGTGGTGGAGAGGCTCTCGTGCCCAAGGAGCTCCTGCACGCTGCGAAGGTCGGCGCCGCCGTCGAGAAGCTCGGTGGCGAAGGTGTGGCGCATCGCGTGCGGGGTGAGCGAGGCGTCGAGCCCGGCGGCGGCGACGTGGCGCTCGAAGCAGGTCCTGAGCGCGTCCGCGCTCATCCGGTTGCCACGCGTGGAGAGCAGCAGCGCCCGCCCCCCCGTCCCGCCGGGACGCACGAGCCGGGGCCGTGCCTCCTCGAGGTAGCGGCGGACCCAGGAGAGGGCCGTCTCGTAGAGGGGCACGACGCGCTCCTTGGACCCCTTGCCGAAGAGGCTCACCCGGGCCCCCGCCAGGTCCACGTCGCCCACGTCGAGCCCGGAGACCTCGGAGACGCGCGCGCCCGAGGCGTAGAGCAGCTCGAGGAAGGCGCGGTCCCGCACGCCGACGGGCGTCGCGGCGTCACAGGTGGAGAGAAGCGCGACGACGTCCGCGTCGGACATGGTGCGCGGCAGGGTCCGAGAGAGCCTGGGGCTCGCGAGCGCGTCGACGACGCCCGCGCCGCAGACTCCCTCCCGCTCCATCCAGCGGTAGAGGCCCCTCAGGGCCGAGAGGTGCCTCGCGCGGGTGCGAGCGGAGTACCCGGCCCGCGTCAGCTCGGCAAGGTAGCGCCTGAACTCGGCGTGCGTGACCGCGAGCGCGTTCACCCCCGTGCGTCGGGCCCACGCCGCATATGCGAGAAGGTCGCTGCGGTAGGCGCGCACGGTGTTCTCGGAGAGCCCTCGAACCGACGAGAGGTGGCGGCAGTAGCCGTCCACGGCCGCGGCCAGTGGGTCCCTCCCGTCCGTGGAGGCGCCCGGCTCCGACCCCACGTTACTCCCCCGCCCGCGGGGCAAGGAGCTCGGGACGGGCCTCGAGGTAGGCGTCGAGGTCCCGAAGCGCCCGCCGGGCGAGCGCGGCGCGCTTCTCCGCCTTGTTGCGCGGGGCGTCCGCAAGCGGCGGCACGAGACCGAAGTTGACGTGCATGGGCTGGTAGCCCGTCGTGGCGGGATCGGTCGCATAGGCGACGAGCGAGCCGAGCGCCCCGGTGGCCGGCAGCCTCACCGCCTCGAGGCCCGTGAGCTCGCAGTAGGTGTTGAGCGCGGCGAGCAGCCCCGAGGCGATCGCCTCGACGTAGCCCTCCGTACCGGTGATCTGCCCGGCCAGCCTCGCCGACGTCCCCGGAATCTCGAAGGTCGGGCCAAGGGCGTGCGGCGCGTCCACGAAGCTGTTGCGGTGCATCACGCCGTAGCGCAGGAACTCCGCGTGCTCGAGGCCCGGAATCATCCGGAAGACGCGCCGCTGCTCGGGCCAGGTGAGGTTGGTCTGGAACCCCACGAGGTTGTAGGCGGTGCGGGCCGCGTTCTCGGCGCGCAGCTGGACCGCCGCCCACGGCCGCCTCCCGGTGCGGGGGTCGGTGAGCCCCACGGGCTTGAGCGCGCCGAAGCGCAGGGAGTCGTGCCCGGTGCGGCCGACCTCCTCGACGGGCTGGCACGCACAGAAGAGGTCGGCCTGCTCGAAGTCACGCGCGATGACGCGCTCCGCGGAGAGCAGGGCCTCCATGAAGGCGTCGTACTCCTCGTGGCCCATCGGGCAGTTAAGGTAGTCGCCGGTCGAGGGCGCGCCGTAGCGGGACTGCTCGAAGATGACGGAGCGGTCGAGCGAGTCTGCGTCCACGATCGGCGCCGCCGCGTCGAAGAAGCTCATGTTGGCGCCACCAACCGCCCTGCTCAGGGCCCCGAAGAGATCGTCTGCGCAGAGGGGTCCCGCGGCGATCACGGCGGGGCCCTCGGGCAGATCGTCAACGCGCTCGCGGACGAGCTCTATGAGCGGCTCGTCCCCCACGCGACGCGTCACCTCCTCCGAGAAGCGCTCGCGATCAACCGCGAGCGCGCCGCCGGCCGGGACCGCGCAGTCGCGCGCGCATTCCAGCAGCGCGCAGCCCATGCGGTCGAGCTCCAGCTTGAGCAGGCCGGCCGCGGTGTCCGGCTTGGTCGACTTCAGGGAGTTCGAGCAGACGAGCTCGGCGAGGCCGTCCGTGTGGTGGGCCGGCGAGCTGTGGGCGGGCCGCTGCTCCACCAGGCGAACCCTCACCCCGCGACGTGCGAGCTGCAGCGCGCACTCGCATCCCGCGAGCCCCGCTCCGACGACCGTGACGACCCGTTCCATGCAACGCTCCCTCCCGGCACCCGTCCGGGGGCGCCGTCAGATGTCCCGGCCTCAATTGTGCCCCAAGAGGTAGGACTCCGTGGGCGAGTATCTCCCGTCGGGCAGGCGCTGCGCCATTCCGCGGGCCTCGTACTCCGTGAGGGTGCGCATGACGGTGAGGACGTCCTCCCCTAGGCGCGCCGCAAGCTCGTCGGGACGTGTTGGCGAGGCGAGAAGCGCCGCCATGACGGCCCCTCCCCTCCTGTGCCCGGCCTGCCCCTCCAGGCGGGCGCACCCGAAGTCAAGCGCGATGGCCATCCCCAGAGACTGCTCGTCGGGTATGATGCGCGCCCCCTCGGCAATGAGGCGGTTGGTGCCCGCGGACTCCGGCGAGAAGATCGAGCCGGGAACGGCGTAGATCGTCCTGCCAAGCTCGACGGCGGCGTCCGCGGTCGACATGGTCCCGGAGCGGGCTCCCGCCTCGGTGACGACAAGCACCTCCGAGAGCGCGGCGATGAGCGCGTTTCTCTTGGGGAACGCCCAGCGCCGCGGTCCAGCCCCCCATCGCTCAAGCGAGACGACCGCCCCGCCCGTCTCGACGCTACCCTCGAAGACGTCTCGGGAGGACTCGGGGTAGACGACGTCCGCGCCGCAGCCGGAGACCACGACCCCGACGCCGCCCGCCTCGAGCGCCGCCGCGCCGGCGGCGTGGTCGCATCCCATGGCGCCGCCGGAGATGACGGTCACCCCGCACTCCGCCCCCACGCGCCCGGCCATGGCGGCCACGGAGAGGCCGTAGGGCGTCGCCCGGCGGGCCCCGATGACGGCGATGGCCGGCCCGAGCAGCGCCTCCGGGTTGCCGAGGCCGTATATGCGCCCGGGCGGCGAGGGGAGGTCCTCAAGTGCCGGCGGCCAGCCTTCGGAGCCGCGCTCGATGACCCACCGCGCCCCCGTTCCCTCGTGTCCCATGCCCGCCCCCTATCCCGTCATGCGTGAGCGGAATCCGAGCGCCTCCACGACATCGTCCTCGCACACGCGCTCGCGCTCGGCGAGGTCGGCTATGGTGCGCGCCACGCGTGCGACCCTCACGATCGCCCGTCCCCCGAGCGCGAGGGCGCTCGCGAGCCTCTCGAAGGCCGCCTGCGCGGCGACGTCGAGGTTGGCCGCCCGCACCGGGTCTCGTGACTCCTCGTCCCCCGAGCGCTCCTCGCGCCACGAGGCAAACGCGCGCGCCCGGGCAACCAGGGCCGCCATCTCCCGCGAGCCCATTCCCTCCTGCCCCTGGATGACCTTCGAGGTGTCGGGGCGCGCGACGTCGACCACGACGTCAATTCGGTCCATGAGCGGCCCCCCTATGCGGGACTGGTAGGCGACGACCTTGGCCGGGGCGCACGTGCACTCGTGCCCGGGGTCCCCGAGGTGCCCGCAGGGGCAGGGGTTGGCCGCGGCGACGAGCTGAAAGTCACACTGGAAGACGTAGACCCCGTCCACGCGCACGATCCTCACCTCGTGGTCCTCCATCGGCTGCCTGAGCGCCTGCAGGGAGCTGCGGGCAAACTCGGGAAGCTCGTCGAGGAAGAGCACGCCCTTGTGCGCCAGGGAGATCTCCCCGGGGATGACCGGCCTTCCGCCTCCCACGAGCCCTCCCGTCGATATCGAGTGATGCGGGGCGCGAAACGGCCGCTCGCCGCGCAGGAGGGAGTCGAGGGGCTGACCCGCGACGGAGTGCACGACGAGGGCCTCGGCCTGCTCCTGCTCGGTGAGGGGAGGAAGGATCGTCGGCAGCCGACGTGCGAGCATGGTCTTGCCCGCCCCGGGCGGCCCCACCATGAGCATGCCGTGACGCCCGGCGGCGGCGATGAGCATCGCGCGCTTCGCGAGCTCCTGGTCCACCACGTCGGAGAAGTCGACGTCCGCGCGCTCGGCCGACGTTAGGGCCTCCCCCGTCCCCCGCGGTGGTCCAAGCGCCTCGAGGCCCTCTCTGAGCTCGACGAGCGAATCAAGGCCGCAGGTGCCTTCCGCCCAGCTCCCGGAAAGCGGGCTCTGGGAGGCTATGACGAGCTCGAGCCCCCTTGAGCGCGCCAGCATCGCATAGGCCACGTCCCCGCGCACGGGGCACACGGACCCGTCGAGCGCCAGCTCGCCGACGAAGAGCCTCCCCTCGGCAACGCGGCCTGGCAGCTGTCCCGTCGCAACGAGCAGGGCGACGGCTATGGGCAGGTCAAACCCCGTTCCCGTCTTGCGCACGCCCCCCGGCGCGAGGTTGATCGTCACGTGCGCCCGGGGCAGCGTGAACCCGGAGGAGCGCAGCGCGCAGCGCACGCGGGAGCGCGCCTCGAGGACGGCCGAGTCCGGCATGCCCACCAGGTCGAGCCCCGGTATTCCACCCGAGGTGCTCACCTCGACCCTCACCAGGGACGCCTCCGAGCCGTGAAGCTGGGCCGTGGCCACGAGGGCTGAGCCGGCGCCCATCAGTCGTCCCCTCCGAACGCGTTGACGATGTGGCGCACGCGCGCCGAGCCGCCCTCGCGGACGGTGAGGGCGATGACGTCGAAGCGAATGAGGGAGACGTCGAGGTGCTCGGAGAGATAGGCCGCCGCGAGCGCGCGGTAGCGGCGGCGCTTCCTGCGGTCCACGGCCTCCTCGGGGGTCACCTCGCCGGCCTCGACCTGGCGACGCGTCTTGACCTCCACGAGCACGGTGGCGCCTTCGGCGTCGTGCGCGACGATGTCCACCTCCCCGAGGGGGCAGCGCCAGTTCCGCTCGACAATCTCCCAGCCGTGCGCGGCAAGGTAGCGCGCGGCCGCCTGCTCCCCGCGCACGCCGAGCTCTGCGCTTGAGAGCTCGGCGAGAGGCCGTGCGCCGCAGCGGCCCGCTCCCGCCTCCGTCTCGCCTGGCGGCGTCAGGCCGTCCGCCCGCGGGATGCCTGCGCCTCCCGCGTCCCGTCGCGCCTCTCCCACAGATGCCCGGATGACGCCGGGCTCCCCTTCGTCCTGCATGCCTGCCTCCCGTCTGAAAAAGGTTCTCGGAGCATGGCAGACGGGTCTTACAGTCCCCGAGCGGGGGCCTTGCCGCAGACGCGCGCCAATCTTCGCGTCAGAGCTCGCGGCAGGACGTGCTGCGACGTGCGAGGGGGTGGCCGCCGGGCGTGCGGGAGGTGACGCCGGCCCTCCCCGCCTAGAAGAGACGCATCGTCTCCAGGAAGTTTCCACAGAAGGAGGCCCGGTGGATCGGCGTGATCCCGCGCTCCCTGATGGCCTGGATGTGCTCGGCGGAGCCGTAGCCCTTGGACTCGGCGAGGTGGTAGCCCGGATACTCGCCGTCAAGGGCCACCATGAGCGCGTCTCGCGTCACCTTGGCCACGATGGAGGCGGCGGCGATGGCGGCCACCCGGGCGTCGCCCTTCACCACGCAGCGCTCGGCGGGGTGCGCGTGGACGGGGTTGCCGTCGATGAGCACGCAGTCGGGGCTCAGCCCGGTGTCGGCCACGGCGTCCGCCATCGCGCGGCGCAGGCACGTCCCCATGCCGAGCGCGTCGATGGAGGCGGGCTCGACGTGGGCGAGCCCCACCGCCACCGCCTCGTCGGCGATCCGTGCCGCGAGCACCTCGCGGCGGGCGGGGCTGAGCTGCTTCGAGTCGTTGACGCCCCAGATGACGGGCTCGTCGGGCAGGCAGACGGCCGCCACGGTGAGCGGGCCGGCCAGGGCTCCGCGGCCAACCTCGTCCACGCCCACGACCACGCCGTCGCCGCCGAGCTCACGCTGCAGGGCGTACATCGCGAGCACGCGCTCCCGCTCGGCCCGCTCGCGCTCGATGCGCCGGCGCGCCACACCCACCGCGCGCTGGACCTGCTTCCTCGGGTCCTCCGCATAGCGCTCGACGAGTCGCTCGGCCTCGTCGAGCGGGGCGTCGGTCAGCGTGGCGACGATCTCGCGCGTGGTCGCCGGGCGCGGGGCCTCTGTGGGCACGGCAATCCCTCCCGATACAAAGAAAGCCGCCCCTCGTGGGGGCGGCTCGAACGTGCGGATGACTCTGGGCTAGTCGCGCTTCTCGCGGATGCGGGCCGCCTTGCCCACGCGGTCGCGCAGGTAGTAGAGCTTGGCGCGACGGACGTCACCGTGACGGACGACCTCGAGCTTGGCGATCTTGGGGCTGTGCAGCGGGAAGGTGCGCTCGACGCCCACGGAGAAGCTGATCTTGCGGACGGTGAAGGTCTCACGGGCGCCCGCACCGCTCATACGGATGACGTCACCCTCGAAGACCTGCTCGCGGGTGCGCTCGCCCTCGACGATGCGATAGTGAACCTTGACGTGGTCGCCAACCTTGACCTCGGGGATGTCCTCGCGGATCTGCTGACGCTCGATGGCGCGGATGTAGTCCATGCTTCTTTCCTTGTCTCTAGAGGTGCCGACGCTCCCGCGAACGACACATAGGCTTACACACAGCGGTTGATTATAGGACACGCCCCTGTCTTGGGCAAGGGCGCGTCCCTCCACACAAAATATGCGAGAAGTGCCCCGGCCCCGGGACCGGCCCTAGAGGCAGAGGCCCGCGACCACCCCGGCGTCCTGGGAGGCGAGCCCCGTCGTGCCCGGGAAGCCCGTCGCCATGACCTGGTAGAAGTAGGTGGCGTCGTCGCCGGTGTAGGTGAACGGGTAGGCGCTGCGGTACCACCAGGCGACGTCCTGCCCGGCAAGGGCCTGCTGGAGCACGTGCGAGGGGTCGGAGGAGCCGGTGACTCCCGCCGCCGAGAAGTACTCGTACTGGGTGCCCTCTGCGCTTAGGAGCGCGTCGTAGGGGGCGAAGTCGATGTAGCCGGTGTAGGCGTTGGGCTCGGTCCCGTACTCGCTCGCAAACCAGTCTATGGGCCCGCACACCTCGGCTGCGGAGAACAGCCAGAGCGCGTCCTCGGTGGCGCTCACCGAGGCGGGGTCGGAGGTCACGCCGACGTTGTTGGTCAGCTTGCTCACGGGGACGAGGGCCGCGGCAAGCTCGTCGGGCAGCAGGTCGAGGCCGTCCGTGGCGAGCCAGGAGCGCAGCTCCGAGGAGCCCCAGCCGCCGTCGCTGGTGCCCGAGGAGTTCATCGGGCGCTCCGCGATCGGCGAGGTCATGAGCGTGAGGCCGGCCTTTCCAGAGCCGTCCGCGCGGTCGTCGTGCCGGATTCCCACGACGGTGAGCCGGGTCACGGACCCGTCGTCGAGCTCGAAGGTGCGCGCGGAGCCCACGGAGACGTTGTAGGTGGCGGCAACGGAGGCGCCCTCCTCGTCGGAGGGGGCGGCCGCCACGAGGTCGGCGACCTGGGAGAGCTCGTCCCAGCTGTAGTCCTGGAACGCCCGGGGAACGAGCTGGTCGTCCCTCTCGACGGCAGGGGGCGTGCCCGAGTCGGACGAGCTGACGAGCCAGACGAGGCCCGCGCCCAGCGCCACGAGGGCGATGCCCAGAACGATTGCCACGGCGGTCAGACAGCCGCCGCCACGCCTTGCCATAGTGTCCCCCTTCCCGTCGACCGGAACATGATACCCGACCCCGCGTGGGCGCGGCGCTAGCGGCGCCATGACTGCGGAATCTTCAGCTCCTCGTAGAGCCTGATGGCGTATCGGTCGGTCATGCCGGAGACGAAGTCGGCCACCTGGACGTCAGGGGCGTCGTCGTGGACGCGGTACTCCCCGGGGACCTCGTCGAGGTGGGTGACGAAGTGGTCGAAGAGGTCCTCGAGCATCGCGTAGGCCTTCGGCTCCTCCCACTTGGCGTCACCGCGCGAGTAGAGGTTCTCGAAGAGGAAGTGCCTGAGCGACATCATGGCGTCCCAGACGGGCTCGGACATGGCGACGTCGCCGGTCTGGGCGCTTCTCGTCACCACGTCGTGGACCATCGTCTCGATGCGCTCCGAGGAGCCCGTGCCAAGGGTCTCCCGCGGACCGGCGGGAAGGTCCGACTCCATGAGCAGGCCCGCACGCTTGGCGTCGTCGATGTCATGGCAGACGTAGGCGATGCGGTCGGCCAGGGCCACCACGCGCCCCTCGAGCGTGGCCGCGCGCCTGCCTCCGGTGTGGCAGCGGATGCCGTCGACGACCTCGCGGGTGAGGTTGAGCCCGGCGCCGTCGCGCTCGAGGAGCTCCACGATCCGCGCGCCCTGCTCGTTGTGGGCGAAGAGCCGCGCAGAGCCGGGCGCCTCAGGGTCGAGCCCGCGGTAGCGCGCGAGCGCGTGGCTGAGCGCCCGCTCGCCGACGTGGCCGAAGGGGGTGTGCCCGAGGTCGTGGCCGAGGGCCACTGCCTCGGTGAGGTCCTCGTTCAGGCCGAGCGGGCGGGCGATGGAGCGCGCGACCTGCGCCACCTCCAGCGTGTGGATGAGGCGGGTCCGGTAGTGGTCGCCCTCGGGGGCGAGAAAGACCTGCGTCTTGTGGGCGAGCCTCCTGAAGCTCTTGGAGTGCAGGATCCGGTCGCGGTCGCACTGGTAGCAGGTCCTGAGCGGGTCTGGCTCCTCCGGGCGGAGCCTCCCGAGCGAGGCGTCCGCAAAGGCGGCGTCCTCCGACAGGCGCTCGCGCTCGGAGCGCTCCTGGTCCTCGCGGCCTCGTACCCTCATGGTGCCTCCCCTGACGTCCTGAGCGAAAAAAGAGGGGGAAGGGACCAGGTCCCCTCCCCCGTTATAGAGCTCCTGAAGCGGGCTTGCTACTTCTCGAGCTTCTTGGGACCGCCGTTGGCGTCCATCTTGGCCTGGGCAGCCGCGAGGCGTGCGATCGGCACGCGGTACGGCGAGCAGGACACGTAGTCGAGGCCGAGGTCATAGTACATGTGGATGGACTCGGGGTCGCCGCCGGTCTCGCCGCAGACGCCGCAGACGATGTCCGGGTTGCCCTTGTGGCCGCCCTCGACGCCCATCTCGACCAGCTTGGCGACGCCCTTGTCGAGCGTGGCGAACGGGTTGGTCTTGACGATCTTCTTGTCGAGGTAGAGCGGTATGAAGGCGCTCTCGACGTCGTCACGGGAGAAGCCGAGGCCCATCTGGGTGAGGTCGTTGGTGCCGAAGGAGAAGAAGTCAGCGTGCTTGGCGATGTCCTCGCTCATGACGGCGGCGCGCGGAATCTCGATCATGGTGCCGACCGGGATGTCGAGCTCGACGCCGTAGCTCTTGGCGGTATCGGCGACGACCTCCTCGACGACCTCGCGCACCTGGGCGAGCTCCTCCTCGAAGGCCACGAGCGGGATCATGATCTCGGGCTTGGGGTCGAGGCCCTGCTGCTTGAGCTCGGCGGTGGCGGAGGCGATGGCCCTCACCTGCATGACGTTGAGGTCCGGGTAGACCAGGCCGAGGCGGCAGCCGCGCAGGCCGAGCATCGGGTTGGCCTCCTGGAAGGAGTCGAGCTTGGCGAGCAGCGCGCGCTTCTCGGTGACGTCCTTGCCGGCGTCCTCGTCGTGGGCGATCTCCACCTCGAGGGAGCGCGGGTCGTCCAGGAACTCGTGCAGGGGCGGGTCGAGCAGGCGGACGATGACGGGCATGCCGTCCATGGCCTTGAACATCTCGAGGAAGTCGCCCTTCTGGGCGGCGCCGAGCTTGTCGACGGCCTCGCGCTTGACGCTGCCGTCGTCGGCGAGGATGTAGTCCTGGATGAGCTGCTTGCGCTCGCCGAGGAACATGTGCTCGGTGCGGCACAGGCCGATGCCGGCGGCGCCGTTGTCCTTGGAGAGCTGAGCGTCGGCGGGGTTGTCCGCGTTGGCGCGCACACCGATCACGCGGCCGCGCTCCTTGTCAAGACGGATCTCGTCGGCCCACTGGAGGATGGTCTGCAGGTCACCGCCGAGCTCCGGGCGGACGAGCTTGACCTCGCCGAGGATGACCTCGCCGGTGGTGCCGTCGATGGAGATGACGTCACCCTCGTGGAGCACGACGTCGGTGCCGGCCACGGCGCAGGTCTTGTTGGCCGCGTCGATCTGGAGGGCGTCGACGCCGCAGACGCAGGGGGCGCCCATGCCACGGGCGATGACGGCCGCGTGGGACGTCTTGCCGCCGTGGGAGGTCAGGATGCCCTCGGCCGCGACCATGCCGTGCAGGTCGTCGGGCGTGGTCTCCCAGCGCACGAGGATGCAGGGCTTGCCGGCCTCGGCGTAGGCCTCGGCGTCGGCGGACGAGAAGACCACGGCGCCCACGGCCGCGCCCGGGGAGGCGTTGAGGCCCTTGGCGAGCACGTCGTACTTCTCGCTCTTGTCGAACTGCGGGTGCAGCAGCTGGTCGAGCTGCTCGGGAGCGACGCGCGCGACGGCCTGCTCCTTGGTGATGCGACCCTCGTTGTACATCTGGATGGCGACACGCAGGGCGGAGAGGGCGGTGCGCTTGCCGACACGGGTCTGGAGCATCCAGAGCTTGCCCTGCTCGATGGTGAACTCGAGGTCCATCATGTCGGCGTAGTGGTCCTCGAGAATCTCGAAGACGTGGTAGAGCTCCTTGCCCGCCCCCTCGAGGCCCGGGGTCTTGGGCAGGTCGGCGATGGGCTCGGTGTTGCGGATGCCGGCCACGACGTCCTCGCCCTGGGCGTTGACCAGGAAGTCGCCGTAGCGCTCGTTGGTGCCGTCGGCGGGGTTGCGCGTGAAGGCGACGCCGGTGGCGGAGGTGTTGCCCTTGTTGCCGAAGGCCATCACCTGGACGTTGACGGCGGTGCCGAGCTCGTCGGGGATCTTGTTCTGCTTGCGGTAGAGGATGGCGCGGTCGGTGTTCCAGGAGCCGAAGACGGCCTGCTCGGCGAGGCGCAGCTGGATGAGCGGGTCGTGCGGGAAGGCGACCTTGTCGTCAACGACGACCTCGGGGTACTTCTCGGTGTCGACGTTGTCGGCGAAGATCTTCTTGAAGGTCTCGACGAGGTCCTTGAGGTCGTCGGCATCGAGCTCGGTGTCGAGCTTGACGCCCTTCTCGGCCTTCTTAGCGTTGATGGCGTCCTCGAAGAGCTGGCCGGAGACGCCCATGACGACGTCGGAGAACATCTGGATGAAGCGACGGTAGGAGTCGTAGGCGAAGCGCGGGTTCTCGGTCTGCTTGATGAGGCCCTGGACGGAGTCGTCGTTGAGGCCGAGGTTGAGGACGGTGTCCATCATGCCCGGCATGGAGAACGGGGCGCCGGAGCGCACCGAGACGAGCAGCGGGTCCTCGGAGTCGCCGAGCTTCTTGCCCATGCGCTCCTCGAGGTCCTTGCGGTACTCGTCGATCTCGTCGAGGACGCCCTCAGGCCACACGTTGCCGGCGCTGGAGTAGGCGACGCAGGTCTGGCAGGTGATGGTGAATCCCGGAGGGACGGGAAGGCCGATGTTGGCCATCTCGGCGAGGTTTGCTCCCTTGCCGCCCGTAATCCACTTTGCCTCGTCGACGCTGGCGCCCGCGACCTCGGTCACGTTGTTGCCGTTGGCGTCAAAGCCGAAGCGGTAGACGTGCTTTTCTGCCATGTTCTCCCCTTGCTTTCTTGAGTTCCTGGCGCGCCGCGCGGGCGCGCCCCTACAAGGCCGTGCGCGCAAGGCGTTGGGCTCGCGCGCACTCAGGTCATGGTAGCAACGACGCGCACGCGGACAAGGAACTTTCGGCTATTCGGTCAGAGTGGCTAGGTAAGCGGTGAGCGGCAAAAAATAGTGGGGCCGAGCACGCACGCCCGACCCCACTGGTAGTACCATGTGATGTGATTTGGCCCTTACTGGGCAGACGCATCCTCCTTATAGACCGCGCCGATCGCGCGCGTGGGCTCCTCGCCGGTGAGCGTGGAGATGACCGTCACGGCCGGGCCGAGAAGGTCGATGGAGGGGATGCCGCGGCGGTCGAGCTCGCGGCGAATCTCCCGCCGCAGGATGCCGTTTGCGAAGGTGTGGAACACGGCGCTCGGGCGGTCCGGGTCGAAGTTCTCGTCAAAGTAGTCGCGCACGGTCTCAACGTCCTTCACGTTGGAGAGGCGCTTGATCTCCACGGAGCCGTCACCGAACTGCGCCGCCGCGGCCATCACCACGGTGTTGGCGGTTTCGCCGCGCGCGTCGGAAAGCACGTAGATGAGAGGGACGACCTGTCCGAAGACGTCGTCATCAAGATCGAGCTTGGCCATAGCGAGTCCTCCTGTACCTCTTCTGGCGAATTTCTGGGGCCGGGGCCCCGCTCCACCCTAGCTTACTTCTTGCGAGAGAGCGCGCCGATGTCGGCAACTCCCACGAAGACTTCAACGAAGCGGTTGAGTAGCCTGAGGCGGTTCTCCCTTACCGCAGTATCCTCGTCCATGACAAGGACGTCGTCGAAGAATCGGTCGATGGGCCCCTTCAGTTCGGCAAGGGCGGAGAGGGCGCCCGGGAAGTCGCGCGCGTCGAGCGCCTCGGACACCCGGCGGGAGCCGGCGTCGCAGGCGGCGAGCAGCGCGCGCTCGGCCTCGCCGAGCGGGGCCTCGTCGACCGCGGTGCCGAGGGAGGCGTCGGCCAGGTGGGCGGCACGGGCGTAGGCCTGGGCGAGGTCCTCGAAGGTCGAGCGGTCCTCGCGGCGCGCGTCCTCGAGGGCGTGGGCGCGGGCGAGAAACTCGGCGGGATCGATGACGCCGACGGAGCTCACGGCCTCGACGGTGTCGGGCGAGACGCCCTCGTCGCGGGCGATGGAGCCGAGGCGGCCCAGGAAGAAGGCGCGCACGCCCTCGACGGTCTTCTCGCGGTCGAAGGAGAGACCCTGGGCCGCATAGGCGTCGAGCGAGGCGGAGACGAGCTCGTCGAGCGCGTCGGCGGGGGCGTGGCGCAGCATGGCGATGACGCCGATGGCGCTGCGGCGGACGGCGAAGGGGTCGGAGGAGCCGGTCGGCGGCTGGTCGATCGCGAACATGCCACAGATGGTGTCGAGCTTGTCGGAGACGGCCACTGCCACGCCGACGGGGCCGGACGGGGCGTCGTCGCCGGCGAAGCGCGGGCGGTACTGGTCGCGAATGGCCTCGCAGACCTCGGCGGGCTCGCCGGCCGCCGCCGCGTAGTAGCCGCCCATGACGCCCTGCTGGCTCGTGAACTCCACGACGGCCTGGGTGACGAGGTCGGCCTTGGCGAGGCGCGCCGCGCGGCCGGCCATGGCCACGTGCTCGTCGTCAAGCGCCAGGGAGCGGCGCGACACCTCGGGCGCGAGGCGCTCCATGCGCTCGGCCTTCTGGAGCATCGTGCCGAGCTTCTCCTGGAAGGTGACCTCGCCGAGGCGCGGCAGGTAGTCCTCGAGCGGGCGCTTGAGGTCCTCCTCGTAGAAGAACTTGGCGTCGTCGAGGCGGGCGCGCACCACGCGCTCGTTGCCGTCGATGACGCGGGCGCTGTTCCTCGGGCGCGTGTTGGAGACGACCACGAACTCGCGCGTGAGGTTGCCGTCCGCGTCGTAGATCGGGAAGTAGCGCTGGTTGGAGAGCATCGACTCGCAGATGATCTCGTGCGGGACCTCGAGGAACTCCTCGTCGAAGGTGCCCACGAGCACCGTCGGCCACTCGCAGAGGTTCACGACCTCGTCGAGGACCTTCCTCGGCGTGTCGACGTGCGCCCCGCCGCGCGCCGCCTCCACGGCGGCGATGCCCTCGGCGATGGCGGTGCGGCGGCGCTCCTCGGAGAGCACGCCGGCGGACTCCAGGACCGACTCGTAGGCGGCCGGCTCGGCGACGACGTGCTCGCCCGGCCCCAGGACGCGGTGGCCGCGGGTGGTGTTGCCGCTCGTGACGTCGGCGTAGCGCACGGGCACGACCTCGCTGCCGAGCAGGGCGCAGATCCAGCGGATCGGGCGGACGAAGGTCTGGTGCTCGGAGCCCCAGCGCTGGCTGCGGTAGTTCGGCCACTCGAGGGAGCCGATCACGCGCTCGCAGAGCGCAGAGAGGATCGGCATCGCGGGGGCGGAGGGGACGTTGCGCTCGGCGAAGACGTACTCGCGCCCGTCGTCGTCGACGCGACGCACGAGGTCGGCGGCCGTCGCGCCGAACTTGCGGGCGAAGCCCTCGGCCGCCTTGGTCGGCGCGCCGGACTCGTCGAAGGCGATCTGCGCGGCCGGGCCGCGACGCACCTCGTGGATCTCCTCGGTCTGGCAGGCCACGCCCTCGACGATAACGGCGAGACGGCGCGGGGTGGAGATCACGCGCGCGGCGCCGTAGGAGAGCCCCGCCTCGTCGAGGCCGCGCGTCACCAGGGGGCCGAGCTGCTTGACGGCGTTCATGAGCGGCGCCGAGGGCATCTCCTCGCAGCCGATCTCCAGCAGGAAGTCACGGGTCTCGGCCATCTAGGCCACCTCCCCCTTCTTGGTCTTCTCGCCCGCGGCGGCAACCTCTGCGAGGTAGGCCTCACAGCACGCCTTGGCGACGGCGCGGACGCGCAGGATGTAGTTGGCGCGCTCGACGGCGGAGAGGGCCCCGCGAGCGTCGAGCAGGTTGAAGGCGTGGCTGCACTTCATCACGCAGTCATAGGCCGGCAGCGGCAGGCGCGCCTCGAGGCACGAGTGGCACTCGCGCTCGTAGTCGTCGAACTTTTCCCGCATCATCTCCACGTTGGCGACCTCGAAGTTGTAGGCGGAGAACTCGCGCTCGTTCTCGAGGAAGACGTCGCCGTAGGTCATGGGGCTGCCGTCGGGCAGGTAGCTCCAGACGAGGTCGTAGACGGAGTCGACGCCCTGGATGTACATCGCGATGCGCTCCAGGCCATAGGTGATCTCCACCGGGACCGGGTCGACCTCGATGCCGCCCACCTGCTGGAAGTAGGTGAACTGCGTGACCTCCATGCCGTTCAGCCACACCTCCCAGCCAAGCCCCCAGGCGCCGAGCGTGGGGCTCTCCCAGTCGTCCTCGACGAAGCGGACGTCGTGCTCCATGGGGTCGAGCCCGATGGCCGCAAGCGACCCCAGGTAGAGGTCCTGCGAGTCGGCCGGCGACGGCTTGAGCAGCACCTGGAACTGGTAGTAGTGCTGCAGGCGGTTGGGGTTCTCGCCGTAGCGACCGTCGGCCGGGCGGCGGCACGGCTGCGGATAGCAGGTGCGCCAGGCGTCGGGGCCGAGCGACCGCAGGGTCGTCGCGGTGTGGAAGGTGCCGGCGCCGACCTCGGAGTCGTAGGGCTGCATGACGGTGCAGCCCTGAGCGGCCCAGTAGCGCTCCAGCTCGAAGATCATGTCCTGGAACGTCAGCACGGATTGGCTCATGTTCGTCCCTTCTTCCCGCCGCGCGGCCTAGAGCGTGCCCACGTGCGAGAGCGGCCAGTAGATGAAAAGCACCCTCGATGTTACGTCATCGACGGGGATGGGTCCGAAGAAACGGGAGTCCTTGGAGTTGGTGCGGTTGTCGCCCATGACCCAGACCTCCCCCTCCGGGACCGTGTAGGGGTAGGTTATGCCCGCCGACCCGGCGAGGCCGGAGAGCGAGTCGGAACGCTCCGGCGCTCCGGTGTCGTCGTCGAGGCGCACGTAGGGCTCGTCCAGCGGGGCACCGTCCACGTAGACGCGGCCGTCCACCAGGTCGACCGTCTGCCCGCCCACAGCGATCACGCGCTTGACGAGCGTCTCCCCCACGGCAAGGGGGCTGTCGAAGGTCACGACGTCGCCGGGGTTGGGGTCGTCCAGGGCAAGCGTCACCCGCTCGCCGAGGATGAGGTCCCCCTCGTGGATGGAGTCGAGCATGGAGCCGGACGGTACGTAGTACGCGCCGATGACGAAGGTACGCAGCAGCAGCGCGCCGACGAGGCCGGCCACGAGCACCCAGACGAGCCAGAGGCTCCCCTCGTCGCGCCGCCCCCTCTCCACGTCCTCACTGAAGTGGCGAGCCATCGCCTGCCCCCTCCCCCGTCCGCTCGGCACGGACGCGACGCGCAAGCTCGCGCTCCTCGTCGGTGAGCTCGGCGCCCACCAGCAGGTCGGGCCGCCAGCGCGCCGTGCGCTCGACCGAGCTCTGACGCCGCCAGGCGTCCACCCTGCCGTGGTCCCCTGAGAGCAGGACCTCGGGCACGCCCACGCCCCGGAAGCTCGCCGGGCGCGTGTACTGCGCGTACTCAAGCAGCCCCGAGGGCGAGAAGGACTCGTCCACGGCGCTCATGTCGTCCCCGAGCGCCCCGGGCAGCAGGCGCGCGACGGCGTCGATCACCACGAGCGCGGCGAGCTCGCCGCCGGTCAGCACGTAGTCGCCCACGCTCAGGACCTCGTCGGCGAGGGCGTAGACGCGCTCGTCCATCCCCTCGTAGCGGCCGCAGACGAAGAGCAGCCGCTCCTCGTGAGAGAGCCGCTCGGCGGCCCGCTCGTCGAAGGGCGCCCCGCATGGCGAGAAGAACACGACGTGCGGGCGGGCCGTGCCGCGCGCGGAGAGGTCCTCGACGGCCTCGAAGATCGGCTCGGGCTTCATGAGCATGCCCTGGCCCCCGCCGAAGGGGGCGTCGTCGACGGTGCGATGGCGGTCATGGGTCCACTCGCGCAGGTCGTGGGCGGCAAACTCGAAGACGCCGGCGCGGCGTGCCCGCCCGAGCACCGAGGCGTCGAGATAGGGGTCGAAGACCTCGGGTATGACGGAGACGGCCTCGAAGATCATCTGCGACCAGCGCCCTCCCACGTGAGGCCGGCCGGGACGCGCACCTGGATGGCGCCCTCCTCCGGAACCTCCCTCACCACCGCGTCGATCACGGGCAGCAGCAGCTCCCCGCGCGCTCCGCGCACGACCCAGACGTCGTTTGCCGGACCGCTCATGACCTCGGAGATCTCGCCAAGCACCTCGTCGCCCTCTGCCACCTCGCGCCCGACGAGGCGCCCGGCGTCGTGCAGGGCGAGGTCTACCGGGAGGTCCTTCTCGCTGGCGAGGAGGTAGCGCCCGACGAGGGCCTCGGCCTCGCCGAGGGACGCGCAGCCCAAGAGGGACACGAGGTCCCCGGAGCGGTCGTCATGAGAGCACGAGGCGACGGTGTGCCAGCGGGAGCCCGTGAGCTCGGGAGGCACCACGGCGACGCGCAGCCCCTCGCGAACAAGAGAGGGAAGGCCGTGGACGGGAACCGTCACGACCTCCCCTCGCCTCCCGTGGGCCTTGGCCACGCGGGCTATGCAGCGATACGTCTCGCGCATGAATCCTTAGCCTATGACCTCTACCTCGACCGAGGTGCCCACGCGCTGCCCGAGGGCGCGCGCGAGCGTGCGAATCGCCTTGATGGTGCGGCCCTTGCGCCCGATGACGCGACCGGCGTCCTCCTCGGAGCAGCTGACCTCGATCAGCGCGCCCTCGTCCCCGTCGGTCACGTCAAGGGAGACGGCGCCCTGGTCGTCGACGAGGCCGCAGACGATGTACTCGACGAGGTCCGCCACGCGGTCGGAGGGGAGCTCGGTCTCCTCCTCCGGCCCCACGAGCTCTTCGTCGGTGGTCTCCATGGGGGCCTGCCTACTCGGCGTCAGCCTCGGCCTCAGCGGCCTCGGCGGCCGCGGCGGCCTTGGCGGCAGCCTTCTTCGAGATCTTGACCTTCTTCTCGACCTCGGGCTTCTCGCCGCGGGCGATCTCGATGAGGTGGGAGACGGCGCTGGTGGGCTGGGCGCCCTTGGCGATCCACTCGTCGACCTTCTCGAGGTTGATGTCAATCACCTTGGGGTCGGTCAGCGGGTTGTAGCGGCCGACCAGCTCGATGTAGCGGCCGTCGCGCGGCATGCGGCCGTCGGCGACGACGACGCGATAGTACGGACGCTTCTTGGCACCGTGACGGGCCAGGCGAATCTTGACTGCCAATGAAAACTCCTCCATACGTGCGGTGCGCGTGGCTATAGGTAGTTGGCCGCACCGCTAGGCCACAAAACAGTTATCTATCATACGACTCTTCAAAGGTGCCGCAAGGTGCAGTTTTTGTGAACGTCAGGCCAGAAGCCCTGAGCGCGCGGTGGCCATTCAGATGAAATTCAGGGGCGGTGGGTAGGATAGCAGCGAGAACGAGCACCCGCCCGGCTCACGCCATGATCGGAGGAACGCCCATGAACATACTGGTCGTAGAGGACGAGCGCAACCTTGCGGACGCCATCGTCCACATCCTCGAGGGGGACTCCTACCACGCCGAGGCCGTCTACGACGGCAAGGCGGGCCTGAGGGCGGCGCTGTCCGGCTCCTACGACGCCGTGGTGCTTGACATGATGCTTCCCGGCATGGACGGCTGCGAGCTCGTCCACGAGATGCGCCGCCAGGGCGTCTCGGTGCCGGTGCTGCTGCTGACCGCGCGCACCTCCACCGAGGACAAGGTCCGCGGCCTCGACGCCGGGGCGGACGACTACATGACCAAGCCCTTCGAGGCGCCCGAGCTCCTCGCCCGCCTGCGCGCCATCACCCGTCGTCGCGGAGACGTGATGCTCGACGAGATCACCTTTGCAGACGTCAAGCTCGACCTGGCCACCCACGACCTCTCCTGCGGCGACGCCTCCGTGCACCTGTCCGGCAAGGAGTTCGAGGTGATGAGCATCCTCATGAGCTCGAACGCCCGCGTCGTCTCCAAGCAGGACCTGCTCGCCCGCGTCTGGGGCAGCTCTGACGCCTCCGAGAACTCCGTGGAGGCCTACGTCTCCTTCCTGCGCAAGAAGCTCGCCCACATCGGCTCGAAGGTCCAGATCACCACGCTGAGGATGCTCGGCTACCGCCTCGAGGTCTTCGGCGCGTAGGCCCCGGCAGAGAGGGGCCCCGGTGCTCGCACGGCTTCGCAGGGAGCTCATAGCCATCACGATGGCGCTCGTGGGCCTGGTGCTCGCGGGCGTGCTCGGCTTCTCCCTGCTCTCCAACGCCGCGACCCTCCACGCGCAGACCGCCAAGGTGCTCCAGCGCGCCCTGGCGGGCGACATCCAGAACGCCGAGCTCGGCGACGTCACCGGCGAGCAGGGCGCAGACGTCGCCCTCACCATCACACTTGACCTCTACTGGGACGGCACCACCGGGATGCGCAGCAACCACCTCCTGAGCGTCCCCGACTCCACGCTGAGCGACGTGCTCGTGGAGGTGCTCTCGAGCTCCTCGGACGAGGGGCACAGCGAGGACTACCCCATCTCGTGGGCGCGCTCGCGCCATGCCTGGGGCTGGCGCGTGGCGCTCGTGGACACCTACACGCGTGACGCGACCTTGCGCGCCCAGGCCATAAGCGACCTCGTGATCTTCCTCGTTTCGATGGGGGCGCTCTTCGTGGTGGCCTACCTCCTGTCCGGGTGGGCGCTCAGGCCCGTCGAGCGCGCCTGGGAGCAGCAGCGCCGCTTCGTCTCCGACGCCTCCCACGAGCTCAAGACCCCGCTTGCGGTGATCCTGGCGAACACCCAGATCCTCGAGGCGGACGGGGGCGTGCCTAAGGAGGCCCGCCGCTGGGTGCACAGCACCTCGGAGGAGGTCACGCACATGAAGGGGCTCGTGGAGGACCTGCTCACGCTCGCGCGCGCCGACGAGCAGGAGGCCTCCGGCACGCGGTCTGCGGGCGCCTCCCAGGCGGTCGACCTGAGCGCGCTCGTCTCCGGCTGCGCGCTCGAGTTCGACGCGGTGGCCTTCGAGCGGGGCTGCTCGATCGAGTGCGCGCTCGCCGACGGCGTCACCGTGACCGGGGACCCCGAGCAGCTGCGGCGCGTGGTGCGCACGCTGCTCGACAACGCGACCAAGTACGCCGACCGCGGCACGCCGGTCCGCGTGGGCCTCTCCCGCGAGGGGCGCCGGGCGCGCCTCACCGTTAACAACCGCGGGGAGACGATTGCGCCCGAGGACCTCGCGCACCTCTTCGACCGCTTCTACCGCACCGACGACGCGCGCGAGCGCCAGTCCTCGGGCGGCTTCGGGCTCGGGCTCGCCATCGCCAAGAGCCTCGTCGAGTCCATGGGCGGAAAGATCTCGGCGCGCTCCACCGATGCCAACGGCACCACCTTCGAGGTCACCCTCTAGGCGAGAAGGGCCTCGGGCCCGCCGCCGCGCCCACCGCCGTACCGCTAGAACGCATCCTTGTGCATCGGCATGGTGTCCGAGGTGTGCCCCTTGAAGCGCAGGTCCCGGCCGTAGCCCACGGCGCCCTCCCCGAAGCGCTCGCGCAGCTCGTCGGTCACGCGCCCGAGCGCCGAGCGGTCTCGCGCGCGGGGCGCGCCCTCCTGCTCGTCCTGGGGCCCGTCCCCAAACAGGCTCAGCTGCTCCGGGGCGTCCTCGTCAAAGCCCGAGACGCCCACGCCGATCAGCCTGACGTGCTCCCCCGGGTTCCAGAGCTCCCCGAGCAGGGCGACCGCGGCCTCCCCGAAGACGCGCTCGTCGTCGGTCGGCGCGGCAAGGCGGTGCTGGGCGGTCCGGCCCCGCGTGGCGTCGTACTTCACCTTGAGGGTCACCGTGCGGCCGCGCAGGCCCTTGCGGCGCAGGCGGCGCCCCACGACCGATGCCACGTGGCGCACCGCCGCGCGGACCTCGTCCTCGGAGGTGAGGTCGCGCTCGAAGGTGCGCTCGTTCGAGACGGACTTGGCGGCCTCCGGCGCGGCGGCCTCGGCCACCTGGCTGCGCTCGAGGCCCGCCGCGCGCAGTGCCATACGGGGCCCGAGCACGCCGAACGCGCGCCTGAGCACTCCCTCGTCCACGCGGGAGAGCTCGCCGAGCGTGCGGACGCCCATCTGCTCGAGCCGCCGCTCCGTGGCGGGCCCCACCCCGCTCATCGCGCCCACCGGCAGCGGCGCGAGGAAGGCACGCTCCGTGCCGGGCAGAACCACGGTGAGGCCGCGGGGCTTCTCTCGCTCCGAGGCGATCTTCGCCACGGTCTTGTTGACGCCGATGCCAATCGAGCAGGTCACGCCGAGCTCGCTCACGTTCCGCTGGACCCGCCGACAGATCGCCACGGGGCTCTCGCGCGAGAAGCGCCCCGGCGTGACGTCGAAGAAGGCCTCGTCGATGGAGACCTGCTCCACGAGCGGGGTCTCGGCGTCGAGGATGGCCATCACCTTGTCGCTCATCTCGCGGTAGCGGGCGTAGTTGCCCTGCGTCCAGATGGCCTGGGGGCAGAGGCGCCGCGCGGTGGCCGAGGGCATGGCCGAATGGACGCCGAAGCGCCGGGCCTCGTAGGAGGCCGTGGAGACCACGCCGCGCCGCTCGGCGGACCCGCCTACGATGACGGGCCTCCCCCGCCACTCGGGGTGGTCGAGCTGCTCGACGGAGGCGAAGAACGCGTCGAGGTCAAGCAGGCCTATCGCCGGGCCCTCCCACGTGAGCGCGCCCGGCCCTGCCTCGAGGTTCTTCTCGCCGTCTCTTCCCATGGGACCATTATGCGCGTCAGGGGCCCGCGCGGCGCGGACGACGCGCGGGGCTAGTCCTCGAGCCCGAGCTCGACGCGTGGGGCGTCGGCCCAGAGGGACTCCAGGCGGTAGTAGTCGCGCGTCTCGGGACGGAAAACGTGCACGACCACCGAGCCGTAGTCGATGAGCACCCAGGAGAGGCCCTCGCGGCCCTCGCAGGAGAGCGGGGACACGCCGCAGTTGGCGCTCACCTTCTCGCGGACCTCGTCGACGATGGCGTCGACCTGGCGGGCGTTGTCGCCGGTGCAGATGAGGAAGTAGTCGCAGACGTCCGTCATGGTCGAGAGGTCGAGAAGGACGATGTCTCCCGCCTTCTTGGAGTCTGCCGCAAGCGCGGCGACGCGGGCGAGCTCGAACGGGGTTGAGGGCATGCAGTCTCCTTACGCGTTGGTGGCGGCACGGGCGGCCGCGAGAGCATTGTACACGTCGATGGTGCCGGGATAGAGGTAGCGCCCTCCCTCGAGGACGTAGACGATGCCGCCCACGAAGGACTCCCAGAAGAGGTCGTCGAGGGGAAGCTCGCCCACCAGCGAGCGCGTCCGCTCGATGCCGGGGGTGGAGGGGCGCAGCGGCTCGATGCCGTCGGCCACGAAGAGCACCTCGTCGAGCGGCCCCATCTCGGACGCGGCCGTAGTGTGGACCGCGATGGCCCGCCAGACCTCGCCGGGAAGCTCAGGGTAGCGCGCCGGCAGCTCGCGCGCGGCGATGATCCCGTGCAGGAGCGGCCTCACGAGCGCAAGGTCGACGCCCAGGTCGATGCCGAGCTCGCGGGCGCGCGCCTCCTGCTCGGCGCCGGAGGCGACCTTCTCCCAGTCGTGCAGGAGCCCCGCGCAGCGTGCGAGGAAGGGGTCGGTGCCGTAGGTCCGGGCAAGGGACTCGGCGGTCGACGCCACGGAGAGCGAGTGGGCGAGCCGACGCGGCTTGGGCGCGAGATGCGCGCGCACGTCGGCCTCGATGCGCCCGAGCAGGGCCCGCTGGGCGTCCGTGTACTCGGGGCGGTCCGCCTTCCGCTCGCCGGCCCTTCTCGCCTTGCCGGAGCCGCTCACGCGACCACCTCCTCGGTCTGGCCGTAGCGGTTGCGCGGCGCCCCGTAGAGGCCGTGCTTGTGCAGGTAGCCGGTCACGGGGTCGGGCGTGAGGTAGCGCAGGCCCTGCCCGGCGCCTAGGCGCTCGCGCAGGTAGCTCGAGGAGATGGCGAGCGCGGGCACGGAGAGGTAGGTGACGTCGAAGTCGAGTCCCGAGGCGGCGATGGTGTCCCAGGCGCGGTCGAGGTCGTAGCCGGGGCGCGTGGCCGCCACGAGGTGGGCGAGCCGGGCGATGTCGGCGGCGTCTCGCCACGTGACGATCTCGGTGATGGCGTCGGCGCCGGTGATGAAGTAGAACTCGACGTTATCCGGGTAGAGCGCGCGGAGCAGCCGCAGCGTGTCGGCGGTGTAGGTGACGCCCGCGCGGTCGACCTCGAAGCGCGAGGCCACGAAGTGGGGGTTGTCCGCGGTGGCCAGAAGCGTCATCGCGAAGCGCTCCTCCCCCGAGGTGACGTCCCTGCCCTGCTTGAAGGCGGGGCGTCCCGCCGGCATGAACACCACGAGGTCGAGCCCGAGGTCGTCGAAGGCCTGCTCGGCGGCGACGAGGTGGCCGTAGTGGATCGGGTCGAAGGTGCCGCCCATGATACCGAGCCGGTAGGTGCGGGCGCCGTCGAGCCCCAGGACCGGCAGGTCGGCGGCGCGCAGGGCGGAGGCGTCCACGCTCATCGGACCTGCCCCTCCCCGCGGACCACGTACTTGGTGGTGGTGAGGGCCTCGGCCCCCATCGGGCCGCGGGCGTGGAGCTTCTGCGTGGAGATGCCGATCTCGCCGCCCAGCCCGAAGACGCCGCCGTCAGTAAAGCGCGTGGAGGCGTTGGCGTAGACGGCCGCCGAGTCGACGCCCGCCAGGAAGCGCTCGCAGGCGGCGTAGGACTCGCTCACGATGGCCTCGGAGTGGTGCGTGCTGTAGCGGTTGACGTGCGCGACGGCGGCGTCGACGTCCTCCACGCACGCGACGCTCATCTTGAGGTCCAAATACTCGGTGCCCCAGTCCTCCTCGCTCGCCTCCCCCATGGCCACGCCGGCGGCCTCGGCCACCTGACGGGCGCGGGCGTCCCCCACGAGCTCGACCCCGTGCCCGGAGAGGGCGAGAAGGACGGGCGGCAGGAGGCGCTCGGCGGCGCAGGCGTCCACGAGCAGGGACTCGGCGGCGTTGCAGACGCCGGGACGGCTGCACTTGGCGTTGACGACGATGTCCACCGCCTTCTGGACGTCAGCGTCGCGGTGCAGGTAGATGTGGCAGTTGCCGGTGCCGGTCTCGATGACGGGCACCGTGGCGCCCTCCACGCAGGAGCGGATGAGCGAGGCGCCGCCGCGCGGGATGAGCACGTCGACGAGGCCGCGGGCGCGGATGAGCGCGGCGGTCTCGGTGTGGGCCGCGTCGTCGGCCACGTACTGCACGGCGCCCACGGGCAGGCCCGCCTCGGCGAGCGCGTCGGCGCAGGCGGCGGCGAGCGCGGCGCACGACTCATTGGCCGCAGACCCTCCCTTGAGGACGCAGGCGTTGCCGGAGCGCACGCAGAGGGCGAAGGCGTCGGCCGTGACGTTGGGGCGCGCCTCGTAGACGATGGCGACCACGCCGAGCGGCACGCGGACCTGCTCGACGCGCGCCCCGCAGGCGAGCGTCGAGCCGCCCAGCACGCGCCCGAGCGGGTCCGCCTGGCGCGAGATCTCCTCGAGCGAGGAGGCGATGGACGCAAGACGCGCATGGTCGAGCAGCAGACGGTCCTGGAGCGGCGCACTCATGCCCGCCGCCCGGGCGCGCGAGAGGTCGCGGGCGTTGGCGGCGCAGATCTCGTCGGCACGCTCGAGGATGAGGCGCCCGGCGGCCGCGATGGCTCCCGATCGCACGCCGGCCGCCGCCGCGGCGAGCGCGGGCGCGGCGTCCCGGGCGAGCTGTGCCTTCCTCAGTGCCTCTGACATGGTCTCTCCCCTCACGTTGGTCTCTCAGAACACGAGCAGGTCGTCTCGGTGCACGGCCGGCTGGGCGCCCGCCTCGCCGAGGAAGCGCGCGATGACGTCCAGGCGCAGGCCCCGCACGCGCTGCATGTCCTCCGAGGAGTAGCGGGCGATGCCGCGCCCGATGAGCTCGCCGGACTCCGTGGTCACCGAGACCACGTCCCCGGCGGCGTAGGTGCCGCTCGTGGACGCCACGCCCACCGGCAGGATCGAGGCCCCGCGCTCGAGCACCGCGCGCTCGGCGCCGGCGTCGAGCGCGATGGTGCCGCGCGGCACCTCGGCAAGGCCGATCCAGAGCTTGCGGCCGCCCTCGTGCGGCGCGCCGGCAGGGGCCTCGAAGCGGGTGCCGACGGGCTGACCGGACGCCACGTCCACAAGGGCGTCCGGGCGCCGTCCGCGGCAGATCACGGTGGGCACGCCTGCGGCGAGCATGGCGCGCGCGGCACGGAGCTTGGAGGACATCCCGCCCGTGCCGAAGGAGGTGCCGGCGCCGCCGGCCATGGCCGTGATGGCGTGGTCCACCTCGCTCACGCGCTCGATGAGGCGGGCGTCCGGGTCCTCCTGCGGGTTCGCGGTGTAGAGCCCGTCGACGTCGGACAGGATGACGTAGAGTTCGGCGCCCGCAAGGGCCGCCACGAGCGCGCCGAGCATGTCGTTGTCGCCGAAGGCAAACTCGGCCGTCGAGATGGTGTCGTTCTCGTTGACCACGGGCACCGCGCCGAGCTCGAGAAGGCGCGTCAGCGTGGTGCGCGCGCTCAGGAACGCCTCGCGGTCCATGACGTCGCGCCGGGTGAGCAGCACCTGCGCGCACGGGATGCCGCGCTCGGCGAGCACGTCGGCGTAGGCCTGCGTGAGGCGCGCCTGCCCGGCTGCGGCGCAGGCTTGCAGGCTCGCCATGTCCGTCGGGCGCTCGGAGAAGCCGAGGACGTCGCGGCCGGCCGCCACGGCGCCCGAGGAGACCACCACCACGCGGGTGCCGGCCGCCATGAGGCGCGCGACCTGGTCGCAGAGCTCGCGGACGAAGGCGGCGTCGAGGGCGCCCGTTTCGTCCACGAGCGTCGACGAGCCGACCTTGGCGACCACGAGCGCGGGGGCGGCCATGCTAGTCCTCCCCGTCCGGCGTCCCGGGAGCCTCGACGAGCTCGTCGTCGGGCAGCTCGTCGAAGTCGTCGGCCTCGGCGCCGCCCTCGTAGGTGAACGACATCTCGAGGATGCGGACCTCGTCGCCGTTGACGGCGCCCGCCTTGGCGAGCGCGTCGTCGAGGCCGCAGCGGTCGAAGCGGTGCTGCAGGTAGGCCACGGCCTCGTCGTTTTCCCAGTCGGTCTGGACGACCATGCGCTCCACCTGCGTGCCGGAGACGCGCCAGGCGTGGCGCTCCTCGCGCCGCACGCGGATCTGGCGGTCGCGGCGCTCGCGCTCGCGCTCCCAGCGCTCGGAGAGGTCGACGGCAGGTCCGCTCTGGGCCGCCGCGGCGCGCAGGTGCGCGACCTCCGCGGCACACGAGGAGACGAGCGCATCGAGGCCGGCACCGGTTGCCGCCGAGACGGCGAAGAAGGGCCTGCCGTCCGCCTCCGCGAGCGCGCGCAGGCGCTCCGTGGCCTCCTCGGTCCCGGGCAGGTCGCACTTGTTGGCCACGACGATCTGCGGGCGGCTCGCGAGCTCCGCGGCGTAGGCGGCGAGCTCGTCGTTAATGGTGCGGTAGTCGTCCTCGACGTCGCGGCCCTCGTAGCCGCCCGTCACGTCGACGACGTGCAGGATGAGCGCGGTGCGCTCGATGTGGCGCAGGAACTGGTGGCCGAGGCCGCGGCCCTCGCTCGCGCCCTCGATGAGGCCGGGGACGTCCGCGACGACGAAGGACTGGCCGCTCGCCGCGCGGGCGACGCCCAGGTTAGGGACGAGCGTCGTGAAGGGGTAGTCGGCGATCTTGGGCCGCGCGGCGCTGATGCGGGCGATGATCGAGCTCTTGCCCACCGAGGGCATGCCGACGAGCGCCGCGTCGGCCATGAGCTTCATCTCGAGCTCGATCCAGTGCTCCTGGGCCGGCTCGCCCTTCTCGGCAAAGGCCGGGGCGCGGCGCACGGAGGTGACGAAGTGGATGTTTCCGCGCCCGCCGGCACCCCCGGGGGCCACGACCACGCGCTCGCCGGGCAGCGTGAGGTCGGCGATGTCGTAGGCGGGGGTCTGGGTGGCCGGGTCGAGCTCGCGCACCACGGTGCCCACCGGGACGCGCAGCACGAGGTCGGCGCCGTCGCGCCCGTGGCGCCGCGCGCCCTGGCCGTGCGTGCCGCGCTCGGCGCGGAAGTGGTGCTTGTAGCGGTAGTCGATGAGTGACGAGAGCTGGGGGTCGGCCTCCACGATCACGGAGCCGCCCCGGCCTCCGTCGCCGCCGTCCGGTCCGCCCTTGGGCACGAACGCCTCGCGGCGGAAGGACATGCAGCCCGCGCCTCCGTCGCCGCCGCGCACGTTGATGTGTGAGAGGTCGGTGAACGTGTTCTCCATGCGTCTCCTTTGGTCAGGCTCCCATGGTACGGCAACCGCCGACGGGCGTCCAACCCGCCGCAGCGCCCCGGGCACAAAAAGGGCCCCGGCACGTGCCGGGGCCCAGTCATGCAATCTCCGTTGAGGGCTTTAGGCCTCGCGGACGTGCACCTTGTGCTTGACGCCCTTGGTGAACTCCACGGTGCCGGCAGTCAGGGCGAAGAGCGTGTCGTCCTTGCCGATGCCGACGTTGTCACCGGGGTGGATATGCGTGCCGCGCTGACGGACGAGAATCTCGCCAGCCTTCACGAACTGGCCGGCATAGCGCTTGGTGCCGAGGCGCTGAGCCTGCGAGTCACGGCCGTTACGGGACGAGCCGAGGCCTTTCTTGTGAGCCATGGTGGTACCTGCCTTCTGAAAAGAACCGAGGTGGGAAACTTACGCGGGGAGCTCGACAACCTTGAGCTTCGTCAGGTTCTGACGGTGACCCTTGGTGCGGCTGTAGCGCTTGCGCTTCTTGAACTTGAAGACGAGGACCTTCTCGCCCTTGAACTGCTCGACGACCTCGGCAGTGACCTTCTTGTCCTGGAGCGGGGCAGAGCCAACGATGGTCTTGTCGCCGTCGTTCAGGAGAAGGACGGGGAGCTCGACCTTGTCGCCAGGCTGCGCGTCGAGCTTCTCGACGTCGATGACGTCGCCCTTGGCAACCTTATACTGCTTGCCACCAGTTGCTACGATAGCGTACATGTGCGAAACCCTTCATTGCTGGCGTTGATGCAACAGTTGCTTATATTACTAGCGCCGTCGCGGCTCGTCAACGAGGAGTTGCCGTGACCTGCGGGACCGTAAGGGAAAAGACGGTTTGCAGGCCGCGCCGGACAACGCGAACCTTGCTCAGGATACTGGTGTGGGGGCCTCAGTGCCAAAGGGACCGAAAGGTTCCACAAGACGCCCATCTTCGCCCTCGTGGCGCTGGAGGGCCCTCCTGACCCTCACGGCCTCCGGGGCTCCCAGGTCCTTCTCGGCGCGCGCCGCGTCGAGAAGGACCTGCGGCCTGAGGGCGCCGGCCGGCGTCGAGCGCGTCTCGATGCGCAGCCTCCCCGCGCCCGCCTCCTCGACGCCGACGAGGGTGGCGCCCACGTCCACGTGCTTCCTGCGCTCCCCACGCAGGTAGGAGATCTCTCCCCGGGCGCGCACCGCCTCGATGCCGGACAGGAGGTCGTCGGTCCCGAAGGGGGCGCCCAGGAGCTCGACCTCCCAGGTGGCGCGGTTCAGCCAGGCCTCCAGGGCCGGGAGCCGCGGGTCCACGTAGGAGCAGCGCAGGGGCGCGAGCGCCGCCGGGGTCGCCGCGGACAGCCGCTCGAGGGCCTCGTCCTCCCCCACCCGCTCGGTGAGGCGGACGTCGAAGAGCTCGCAGGCCGAGCTCGCCCCCACCGGCAGCGCGCTCGAGAACTGGATGCGCATCCGCCTCGCGAAGCCGTTGCCGATGGAGAACGGCAGCCCCGAGCGGCGCACGCAGCGCTCCACGGTGCCGATGAGGTCGAGGTGCCCCAGAAACGCCAGGCGCGCGTCCTTGCCGTACTCAACGCGCAGGCGCGCGAGCTCGGCCTTGGTCGGCAGGTCCTGCGGGCGAGCCGGGGTCGGCTGGATCTGACGGCGGCTCATGCGCGCACCCCCTGGATGACGTTGTGGACGCCGAGCGTCGGGCAGACCCCGCAGCCGGTGCAGCTCGTGCGCGTGCAGTCGGGCGTGGTCACGCCCTCCACCGCCCTTCTCCACTCGCGCTGCAGGAAGCCCTTGGAGACGCCGGGAGAGGTGTGGTCCCACGGGAGCGCTGCCGTGAGCGGGAACTCCTCGCAGGCCACGTCCTCGAGGTCGAGCCCGCAGTCAGCCGCGGCCGCCTCCCATGCCTCGAGGCTGAACTCGCTCGTCCAGGCGTCGAAGGAGCAGCCGTGTACGTGGGCGGCGAGCAGCAGGTCGAACCCGGCGCGGCCCATCCTCGAGAGCGCCCCCTCCACGAGCGAGACGCCGGCGTCGTGGTAGGAGACGCGGATCGCGCGGTCGCGGATCTCTGAGAGCAGCAGCTGCTGGCGCCGGCGCACCTCGTCGGGGCGGCACTGCCCCTGCCACTGGAAGGGCGTGAACGCCTTGGGGACGAGCACCGCCACGGAGATGGAGACCGACACTCCGCTCTTGGGGCCGCCGCCCACCACCTCGCGCCCGATCTCGAGCACGCGCTCGGACAGGCGGGCTATGCCGACCACGTCCTCGTCCGTCTCGGTGGGGAGCCCCATCATGAAGTAGAGCTTCATCCGCCGCCAGCCGTTCTCGAAGGCGTTTCTCGCCGCGCGCTCCACGTCCTGCTCGGTGACGTTCTTGTTGATGACGTCGCGCAGGCGCTGGCTGCCCGCCTCGGGCGCAAAGGTGAGCCCGCCGCGCTTGCCGCCGGCCACCGCGGCCGCCATCTCAACGCCAAAGGAGTCCAGGCGCTGCGACGGGATTGAGACGCGCACGCCGCGCCCCGCAAGCGCCCGGTTCATGCCGTCGAGGATCTCGGCGCACTGGGAGTGGTCGGTCGTGGAGAGCGAGGTGAGCGAGACCTCGTTGTGCCCGCTGGCGAGGAGCCCCTCGACGGCGCAGGGGACCACCTGGTCCGCCGGGCGCTCGCGGACCGGCCGGTAGGTCATGCCGGCCTGGCAGAAGCGGCAGCCCCGCGCGCAGCCGCGCAGCACCTCCACGGAGAGGCGATCCTGCACGATGCCCATGTACGGGACGATCCGCTGCGCCACGGCCGGGGTCCCGGCAAAGTCCTGCAGGCAGCGCTTGAGCACCGTCGCCGGCACGTCCTCCCCGGCGCGCGGCACGGCGCGCCCCCAGCGCGTGGCGCCCTCGTCAACCACCACGTCGTAGAGCGCGGGCACGTAGGTGCCGGGCACCCGCGCGAGCCTGCGCAGGATCTCGAGGCGGCTCGCGCCCTCGGCGCGCGCGTCGCGGATGCAGGCGCAGACCTCGACGATGTGCTCCTCGCCGTCACCCAGAAGGACGGCGTCGAGCGCGGGGGCAAGCGGCTCGCAGTTCCAGGCGGAGGGGCCGCCGGCCAGGATGATTGGGTCGTCCTCGTCGCGGTCGGCGGCACGCAGGACGATCCCGGCCAGGTCGAGGGCCTCGAGGACGTTGGTGGCGATGAGCTCGTGGGCGAGCGTGAAGCCGATTGCGTCAAAGGAGGCCAGGGGCGCTGCGGCCTCCAGGGAGAGCAGCGGGACGCCGTGCGCGCGCATGAGCGCGGCCATGTCCTTCCACGGCAGGAAGCACCGCTCGCAGCTCATGCCCTCCTGCGCGTTCACGGCGTTGTAGAGGATGGAGACGGCGAGGTTCGGCTGGCCCACCTCGTAGACGTCGGCGTAGACCATGGCCATGTGGAAGGGGCCGTCCTGGCCCTGGACGGAGCCCCACTCGTGGTCCAGGTAGCGGGCCGGGTGCTCAACGTGCGGCAGCAGCGGCTCGACCAGGTGGAAGAGGCTCTCGCGGCGCGCCCTCATGCCGCACCCCCCTCGATGGTCACGTAGCCGTCGTCCGCGTCCTCTGCGGTGGCGAGAAGGACCGGCGCGGCCTCGCCCGTTGCCCCCTCATGCGCGTCACGGCCGGCAAGGGCGTCCTCCGCCTCGAAGCGTAGGCGCAGCGCCTGCCCGACGGCCATCGTCCCGCCGAAGCCGACGCCGGCCTTGACGAGCCCCCCGACGCCCGGCAGCGCGCCCACGAGCGCGCGGGCCAGCGCGCGCCAGGTGAGGCCGCCCGCGAGGACCCCGGCGAGCTCGGCAGCCCGCGAGGCGTCGACGCCCCGGCCGTAGGCCGCGGCCACGTCGAGGGCGAGCTTGGCCTGGTTGGCGCACATGATGGGAAGGTCGGAGCCCGGGATGAGGGAGATCGCGCCCACCGCGGCGTTCTCCACCGCGCAGCGCGCGACGAGCGCGTCGACCACGGCGCGCCGGCAGGCCGGGAAGTTGGCCGCCAGGGCGAGCGGGTGGGCGCAGACGCGCGCGAGCCAGGCCGCGAGGCGATCGGGAAGGGCCTCGGCGCTCGAGGCGGCGACGACCCCCACGAGCGCCGCCGCCTGTTCGGGGAGCTCCACCTCGGGGGCGTCGAGGGCGCCCTCGACCACGAAGGCCACGTTCACCCCCGAGCGCGCGTAGGAGGCGGCCACGCCCACCGCAGCGGCGGCGTCCACCCCTACGAGCACGAGCGCCGCGTCGACGGGCTCGGCGCCGGAGCCGGGCTCGCTCGCAAGCGAGCAGACCTCGACCACACCGCCCGGGCGCTCGGGGACGAGCGCGTCTCTCACCGCGCACGCGAGCGAGTGCGGGCACGTGGGGTCCACGCGGACGTGCAGGGCCACACGCGCGTCTCGTCCCTTGATCGCGGCACGACCGGAGGAGAGCACCTCCGCCACGCGCGCCGCCGTCCAGCCGCCTTTTGCCACCTTGTCTCCCCTCAGGGGCCCAACGCCCCGAAATCCCACGCGCCGCCTAGGCGGCCTTCTGCCGGTGCCGCCACACGGACTGCACGATACCCACCGCCACGAGCTGCACCACCATCGAGGACGAACCGTAGGTCATGAAGGGCAGCGGGATGCCCGTGATCGGCATGATCCCGATGCACATCCCCACGCTCTCCAGGACCTGGAACGTCCACATCGCCGCGCACCCCACGAGCACGAGCTTGGAGAAGGCCGACTCCATCCTCATGGCCAGAAGGACCGTGGACAGGATCATCCACGCATACAGGGCGAGAAGCACGACGGAGCCGACGAAGCCGAACTGCTCGGCGAAGGTCGCGAAGATGAAGTCCGTTCCGGCCATCGGGAGGAAGCCGGAGAGCGCCTGGGAGGCGTTGCCGAAGCCCTTTCCGAGAAGGCCCCCCGAGCCCACCGCGATCATGGCCTGCAGCAGGTTGTAGCCGTCGCCCGAGGCGTCCGCCGTGGGGTTCATGAAGACGGTGAGGCGCGTCAGCTGGTACTCCTGAAGGATGTGCGGGATGCCCTCGATGCTCGACTCGATGACCACGAAGGCGGCGGCACCCACGATCAGCGCCACGGTCCCGAGCACCCAGGAGCGCGGGGCACCGCTGCAGATGATGACCGCGGCGCCGAGCACGAAGACCACCAGGCCCGTGCCGAGGTCGAGCGAGAGGATGAGCAGCAGCGGCACGAGCAGGGTCCCGCAGAGCTTGGCGTAGTCCCTGAAGTCGTCGATCTTGCCGTTGTACTGCGCGCAGGCCGAGGCCATGAGGAAGATGGTCACGATCTTGCCGGGCTCGGAGGGCTGGAAGCTTAGCGGGCCGATCCTCACCCAGCCGACCATGCCGTAGCCGCCCTCGACGCCGAGGCCCGGGACGCGCGGCAGCACCATGAGCACGCAGGCAAGCACGAAGAGGGCTGTGGTCATGTTGGCGAGCGCACGGTAGTCGTAGCGCCACACCACCGCCGCGGCAGCGAGCCCCAAGGCGATGCCCACGAGGTGGTTCGGGAAGCTCACGTTGTCAAGCGCAAGCGAGCAGACCCACATGTTGGCCACGCTGATCACGAGGATGAGCAGCGTGGGGACGAGCTGGCTGAGGTAGACCCCGTCGAGCGGCCCCTTGCGGCCGCTTACGTGGGCGCCTCCGCGGCGGCGGACCCGCTGCGCGATCGAGGAGAGCCCCGCCGAGGGGGTTCCCGGACCGGTCATCTCGGTTGCCATGTCCCGCCTCCCCTCTCGCTAGTCCGCGATCGTCGTCGTTGCCGAAGAGGTGTCCGGCTGCCCGTAGATGGCGCCAAAGACGTCGCGCACCACGTACATGGCCGAGCTCGCGCCCTGCAGGACGCGGTCCATGTTGCCGCCGATCACGTACTTGGGGTCGTCCGCCGGGGCGTAGGCGATAAACCAGCCGATTGGGTCCCCGCCCGGCTGCTCGGCCGTGCCTGTCTTGCCCCGCACCGGGACGTCCAGGTTGGTCCAGTGCGAGGCCTGCGTGGGGTCCTCGCGGTAGATGACGCCCTCCATGCCCTGGGCGATGACGTCACGGTAGGCCTGGTCCTCCTCGACGTCGCGAATCTGCTCGCACTTGTACTCGGAGACGAAGCCGTCCCCCACCTTGGCACGCACGCCCTTCATGACGTGCGGGCGCCAGACGGGTCCGCCGTTGGCGATGCTGCAGTAGGCGCACACCATCTGGATGGCGGTGACGAGCATGTCGCCCTGGCCTATGGCGATGTTGCAGTTGTCGCCACCCTGCCAGGTGGCGTCGGAGTCGGAGTAGCCGAGGCCCTTGAAGTAGTCCCACTTCCACTGCGCGTCCGGGACGCGGCCGGAGGCCTCGCCGGGCAGGTCGATCTCGGTGAGGGAGCCGAGTCCGTAGCGGCGGAAGGTCTCCTGCATGCCCTCGCTGCCGGTGTTGTAGAATCCCTTGCCGATCTCGTAGAACACGACGTCGCAGGAGTAGGTGATGCCGTCGGCAAGGCTCATCGTGCCGTGGCCCGTCTCCCACCAGCACTTCATCACGGGAAGCGAGTTGGGGTTGCCGTCCCAGGTCCACCAGCCCGAGCAGTACCAGGTCGAGTCGGTGTTGCAGATGCCGTAGTCGAGCGCCGCGAAGGAGGTGAGCGGCTTGATGACCGAGCCGGAGGGGTACTGTCCCGCAATGGCGCGGTTCATCATCGGGTAGTGGGCGTCCTCCGCCTGGAAAGCCTCCCAGTCGGTGGTGGAGATGCCGCCGGTGAAGACGTTCGGCGAGAAGGTCGGCGCGCTCGCCATGGCGATGACCTCGCCGTTGGTGCAGTCGACGGCGATGACGCAGCCTCCCGTGGCGGGGTATCCCGTGTCGCGCAGCTCCCCCATGACGCGCTCGAGGGACTCCTCGGCGGCGCGCTGGATGTCGAGGTCGATCGTGAGCACGAGGTCCGAGCCGCTCTGGGGCTCCACGTTGGTCGAGTACTCCAGGACGTTGCCGCTGGCGTCGACGTAGACCTTCTGCTCGCCGCGAACCCCCTGCAGCACGCTTTCGTACTGCGCCTCGACGCCGGTCTGGCCCACGATGTCGCCGGAGCGGTAGGTGATCGAGCTCTCCGAGGAGTCGTCCTGGCTCGCCTCGAGCTGCTCCTGGGTCACGGTGCCGGTGTAGCCCACGACGTGCGCGGCGAGCGAGCCGTACGGGTAGGAGCGCTGCGTGCGCGCCTGCACCTCGACCCCCGGGAAGGCCTCGGGGTGCTCCCCGATGTAGGCGACCACGCGCCGCGAGACGTCCACGGAGACCGTTCTCAGGCTCTGCTGCCCCTCCGAGGTGTCCTGTATCTTGCGGCGGACGGCCTGGGCCGGCATGCCGATGAGGTTGCCGAGGAGCTGCACCTCGACGTCGTCGTCCAGGACGTCCGAGCTTGCCACCACGGTGAGGCTCGGACGGTTGCCGACGATCTCGCGACCGTTGCGGTCGAGGATGCGGCCGCGCGGCGCCTGCGTGTAGACGGTGGAGGTGCTGTTGCTCTCCGCCTGCTCGGCGTACTGCTCGCTCGAGACGAGCTGCATGGACCAGAGGCGGGCCAGCAGCGCGGTGAAGGCGGCGCCGACGAAGACCGCGAGGCCGACGAGGCGTCCCGAGAGCGTCTTGTCGCCAGAGGAGTCCGAGCCGCCCGAGGCCCTCGGGGCGGCGCCGCCGATGTCGAAGGTGTAGTTGGCCTCCGAGCGCCCAAACACGACGAAGACAGCGATGAGGGCCACGGCTACGACGACGCAGGCTATGACGATGACGAGCGTGAGGTCCATAGGTCCCCTAGAGCCCCCTCGTGGTGAGGTGGCTGCCGCGACGCGAGCCGCCGAGGCTCGGACCGGAGGAGCGCAGGCGCGAGAAGTAGTAGGCGAAGGGCAGGAAGAAGACGACCGTGAGGAAGGCGGTGGGGAGCGTCCTCAGGAAGACGACGTCGATGAGGGAGTCGGCCTGGCCCACGAGCAGCATGGCGAGGTGATAGACGAGCGAGACGGCCAGCGCGAAGACGGAGAACGCCCCCACGGAGAAGGCGAGGTCACCAGACATGCGGTCGCGCCCCTCCATGCCGAGCAGGTAGCTGGAGACGGTGAGGCAGAAGGCCATGAGCCCGACGGGGCCGGTCGTGGAGAGGTCGAAGAAGAGCCCCGAGCAGAACCCGGCGATCACGCCGCGGCGGCCCCCGACGGTAAGGGACACGCACGCCGAGAAGACGAGGGCGAAGTTGGCGCGCCCGTTGCCGAGCCCGAGGTTGGGGGCGAGGGAGAGCTGCAGCACGCCGCAGATGAGGGCAAGGACGACGAGCGTCCGCATGTCGCGGTTCTTGTCGGCAACGATCATGGCTCCCCCTACTCCAAGGACCCGTCAGAAGGGGCTCCGTCCGCGTCGGCGCCCTGAGACTCGGCACCCTCGCCGGAGGCCTCCCCGTCACCCTGGCCGTCGTCGGCCGCAGACCCGTCGTCGGCCGCCGGAGTGTCCGTGCTTTCCTGCGCGTCCGCCTCGGCGATGTCCTCGGCGCTCGCCTGCTGCCCCTCGCTGAGCGAGGTGATGACGAGCACCTCCTCGGAGCTCTCGGTACGGGCGAAGAGCTCGACGACGATGTCGAGGTAGAGGTCTCCGGGGTTGTTCTCGACGCTCGTCACCTGGCCGATGGGAAGCCCCTTCGGGAAGACGCCGCCCAGGCCGCCCGTGATGATGACGTCTCCGACGTTCACCTCCTGATTTGTGCGGATGAGCGTGAGGGAGACCTCACCGGTGGCCGAGCCCTCGATCATGCCCTGGGCACGGCTCGACTGCACCATGGCCGATATCGATGAGTTCTCGTCCGTGAGCAGGCGCACCGTCGAGGTGGTGGCGCCACACTCGACGATCTGCCCGATGACGCCGCTCGAGGAGGTCACGGGCATACCTACGGAAAGCCCCGAGGACGTGCCCTTGTCGATGGTCACGGTGGAGCTCCAGGAGTCGGACGAGCCAGAGATGATGCGCGCCGCCGTGGACTGGAGGCTGTTCGCGTCACGCAGGTCGAGCAGGTCCTGGAGGCGCTGCGCGGTCTGCGCGTCCTCCTCGAGCTCGACGTTGCGCGCCCGGAGCTCGTCGTTTTCCTGCTGGAGCTCGGAGAGCGTGGCCTGGTCGGCGGTGAGGTTGGTGAAGATGTTGCCAAGCCCCTGGAAGGGCGCCGCCACGGTCGCGCCGAGATAGCGCACCGGGGAGGTGACGGTCTGGAAGGCGCCGCGGACCATGCCGAGGGGGCCGCCCTCGCCCGTGCGACAGCTCACGGTGAAGAGCGCGACCGACACAACGGCGCAGATGACGAGCGCCCGCCCGCCCGTTGACTGCCTGCTGTTGCCGAGGCTCGGCGCCTGAGGCCGGCCGCCTGAGGTGAGGGGCACGCCTACTGGCCCGTGCTCTGGACGAAGCCGCCCGAGAGCGCGTTGGCCTCGAGGACCTTCGCGCACCCGTTCACGACGTTCTCGAGGGCCGTGGGGCTCACGTTGACGGGAACGCCGGTCTCCTCGCGCAGGCGCTGGTCGAGACCGCGCAGAAGACCGCCGCCGCCAGTGAGGAGGATGCCGTAGTACATGAGGTCCGAGGCGAGGTCGGGCGGGGTGACGTCGAGGGCGTCCTTGACGGCCTTCGTGACCTCGTCAAGCGGGCGGTCGAGCGCCCGACGAATCTCCTCGCTCTCGATCCGGACGCTCTTGGGCAGTCCGCTCATGACGTCTCGTCCGTTGACCTCGACGTCAAGCTCCTCGGCGAGCGGGGCCGCGGAGCCGACCTTGATCTTGATGTCCTCGGCGGTGCGCTCGCCAATGGAGAGATTGTAGGCATCGCGGACGTGCTGGAGGATCGTCTGGTCGAACTCGTCTCCAGCCGTCCGGATGGACTGGGCGACGACGATGCCGCCCATCGAGATGACGGCGACCTCGGTGGTGCCACCGCCGATGTCGACGACCATGGAGCCGGTCGGGTCCTCGATGGGCAGGTCCGCGCCGATGGCGGCCGCCATCGGCTCCTCGATGAGGTAGGCCTGACGCGCGCCGGCCTGGATGGTGGCCTCGAAGACCGCGCGCTTCTCCACGGAGGTCACGCCGGACGGCACGCACACAACCACGCGAGGCCGGGGGCTCCACGGGTAGCGGCGCTCGCGCGCCTTCTCGATGAAGTAGCGCAGCATGACCTCGGTGACGTCGAAGTCGGCGATGACGCCGTCCTTGAGCGGGCGCTCGGCGATGATGGAGCCGGGCGTGCGGCCAATCATGCGCTTGGCGTCGGCGCCAACGGCCAGGACGCGGCTCTCGCTCTTGTCGATGGCGACGACCGAGGGCTCGTTGATGACGATCCCCTGGCCCCGCACGGCCACGAGCGTGTTGGCCGTGCCAAGGTCGATGGCAAGGTCCCCGCCGTACTCCCCAAACAGTGAGTCGATGATAGACATGAGCAGCGTACCTGCCTAGTTCGTCGTGGTGGACGAGGCGTCCTCGGAGAGGAAGCTCGGCGTGACGGAGCTGACCTTCCAGCCAATGCCGTCTCGGACCATCTCGAGGGTGTAGTCGACCTCGCCGGAGTCCGCAAGGGTGGCCGTGAGGTAGACGGTGGAGGCGTTCATGGAGCGGTCGCAGCCGGTGACCGAGACCTGCGCCCCGGCGGGCAGCGAGTCGGAGATCTCCTGCACCTGCGTGGCGGAGGTGCCGGTGGCGAGATAGGGCTCGATGTCAGCGCCGTCGGTCTTGGCCTGGAAGAGCTCCTCGGCGACCGCCTGCTGGGTGGGCCATCCATAGCCCTGCGTGTAGGCGAAGAAGGCGGCGCCGGCGGCAATCACAAGCAGGACGAGAATCACGATGAGGACCTTGAGCCCGGTGTGGCGGTGCTTGCGGCGCACCTTGCGATTGGCGCGCTCCTGCTCCACGATGTCCTTCTCGGAAATCGAGAAGAACCCGGTGTCCTCCGGGGAGGGCATGAGCTCGCCGGAGGCGCCCGTGGGGTCGAGCGGGTCGATCGGAGTCGCATAGCCCGCCGCGGCGAGCATGGCGTCGGTCTCGGAGGGGCGACGGCTGCCGATGGCGGCGACGGCCTTGCGCGCGGCGTCATAGGACGCCTGGGCCTCGGGGCTAAGTTCGAGGGTGCCGTCCGCGGTGGCGCGCCCAAAGGCGTCAACGGCCTCGTTCATGCGGTTGGCGGCCACGTACGCGAGGCCGAGGTCGCACCAGATCTGGTTCTGGCTCTCAAGCGGGGTTGTGAAGTCGAGGGCGGTGCGGTAGGCCTCCACGGCGTCCACGGCGCGCCCGAGCCGCATGAAGCAGCTGCCGAGGTTGGAGAGGGCGGTGGCCGGCGCGGGGTTGGACTCGTCGATCGCGGCGCTGCGGTAGGCGATGCCGGCGTTGCGGACGTCCCCCAGCCTCTCGTAGGCGGAGCCAAGCGCCATGTAGGCCTTGTAGGGCGTGGCGTAGGAGTCGTCAGAGGCGGCGTCGGTGAGCGGCGCCACCGCCTCCTGGACGCGCCCGGCGGCGAGGAGGGCGCGGCCGAGGTTGCAGCTCAGGGCACCGTGCTTGCCGTAGGAGGCGTCCGCGAGGGCCGACTCGTAGGCCGTGGCCGCCGACTCGAACTGTCCGAGCTTCATGTAGGCGTTGCCACGCAGGTGATCAACCTCACCGGCGGGCTCGCCGGGCCGGCGCGCCTCACCGAGCAAGGTGACGGCGCCAATCCAGTCACCACTCTGGTACGCACGCTTTCCGGACTCGTATGCCTGCTGGTTCACAATGCCCTCCCGGGATAACGCGGCGCTACGCGCCGAGGTGCTCGATTCGTACGGAGTTGATGACGTCTCCCGCACGAAGCTCGCCTATGACGTCCTTGCCCTCGATGGTCTGGCCAAAGACGGTATAGCCGGAGTCCAGCCCGTGCTGGGGACCAAGGCAGAAGTAGAACTGGGAGCCCGCGGAGTCCGGGTCCATCGAGCGCGCCATCGCAAGGGCGCCGTCGTCGTGCGAGTTGCGCGGGTTGGTGGTGTACTCCTGGCGGATGCGATAGCCGGGGCCGCCCGTGCCGGGACGGCCGGTGGGGCCGACCTCCCCACGCGCAACCTGCTCGCTCGTCATCTCGCGCGTGTTGGGGCAGCCGCCCTGGATAACGAAGCCAGGCACGTAGCGGTGGAACTTGAGGCCGTCGTAGAAGCCGCTGCCGGCCAGCTCGCAGAAGTTGGCGACGTGAACGGGGGCGCCCTCGCCGTCGAGCCTCACGCGGATGATGCCGCGCGAGGTGTCGAAGACGGCCACCTCGTCACCCACGACCTCGTAGGCCGGGACATAGAGCGGGTCTTTGATGAATCCCATGTCAATCCTTCCAAACGGGCGGCACACGTCGCCCATCGCTTAGCTCCCTAAATTCTAGCAGGATGCAACGTGTTTCACATATTCGGCAGACGGGGTCAGCCGTTGTTGGAGGGATCCCAGGCGTCGATGTTCTCCTCGAAGAGCCGGGCGTAGTCGGTGGCGGCGTCAACGGGCGCGAGGATGGACTGAGCGCTCGCCGCGGGGCCCTCCGCGTCAACGGAGCGCTGCCAGGACTCCGTGAGGGCGTCGCAGCGGTTGCGCAGCCAGTTGCCGAGCGTCAGCAGGTTGTCCCGTGCCTCGGCGTAGGTGCCCCCGGCGTCGTCGAGCATGCCGACGCGCTCGATGAGGTTTGAGACGTCGAGCGCGTTCTGCTGCGCGGCGGCAAGGCCGGCCGAGCGCTCGTCCGCCGTGCCGGAGACACCGACGTCGCGCAGGGACGCCTCGCTCGCGTCCACGCGGTCGGAGAGGTCCGCGAGGCTCTGGTGAGCCTGCGTGAGGGCCTCGAGCGGGTCCGCGGGCCCGTCAGGGGAGTCGTCGGACTCCCCCTGGGCGGCCGAGGAGCCATCCTGCCCGGTCAGGGACTCCACGACGCCCGGAAAGCCAGACATGGAGGTGTCGGCCGGCTCGGTGGCACGGGTCATCGTTGCCGAGGGGTTCCACGGATGGGTTATGAGCAATGCGGCGCCGCCCACCAACACCACGGCGAGAAGCGCCGCGAGCCCGAAGGCCCGTGGGCGCGGCATGTGGTCTCGTGCGGCCGAACGCGACTCCTCGGCGTCCGCCGGGGGAATCGCGCTCTCTATGCGCGTCATGACCCCCGTGGCGTCCGAGCCGTCCCCAAGAGCGTCCATCACGCCGGTGTTGCCTATGTCCGGGAGGTCGAGGTCGCGGGTATGCCGCCTTGGGAGGTCCGGCGCGAGCGACGTGCCGCACTTGGGGCAGACGTCGGCACCAGGCTCCACGAGCGCGCCGCACTCGGGGCACCAGGTTGCCTCGGAGAGCGTGATGCGCTGCGTCACGTCAAGCTCGGCATGGCACGAGGGGCAGGTGAGCGCGCCGTCAGGGACGACGGCCCCGCAGGTCGGACACTTCATCGCGTACAGGCCCCTCCCCTCCCCGCATCGCCGAGGCCCCCAAGGACGTAGGGCAGGATACCACCGGACGCCAGGTAGGAACCCTCCGTCGGCGTGTCCACGCGCACCACGCACTCAAAGCTGAACGAGGTTCCGTCCGGGCGCGTGGCCGTGACGGAGGTCGTGCGGTCTGCAGGCAGCCCTCCGGTGAGGTCGACCGGGGCCACGTCAAAGGTCTCGTCGCCGCGGATGCCGAGGGACGCGGCGCCCTCGCCCTCCTTGAACTGGAGCGGGAGCACGCCCATCTGGACGAGGTTGGAGCGGTGGATGCGCTCGAAGCTCTCCGCCATGACGGCGCGCACCCCCAGCAGCAGCGGGCCCTTCCCGGCCCAGTCGCGGCTCGAGCCGGAGCCGTACATCTTGCCCGCCACCACCACGAGCGGCACGCCGGCGGCGCGATAGGCCTCGGCGGCGTCGAAGATGGGCTCGAGCGCGCCGGTGAGCAGGTTCTTGGTCCAGCCGCCCACACGCCCCTCGGCGAGGGCGTTTTTCAGCTTGACGTTGGCGAAGGTACCACGCGCCATGACCTCGTGGTTGCCGCGACGCGAGCCATAGGTGTTGAAGTCTGCCGGGCCCACGCCGTTCTCCTCAAGATAGCGGGCGGCGGGCGACCCCTCGGCTATGGAACCGGCCGGGGAGATGTGGTCGGTGGTCACGAAGTCGCCGAGCAGCGCGAGCGCGCGGGCGCCGCGCACCTCAAAGATCGAGGCGGGCCGGGCGATCTCGAAGTAGGGCGGCCGGCGCACGTAGGTGGACGACTCGTCCCACGGGAAGGTCGCCGACGCCGTGGAGTCGATGGCCGCCCAGGAGACGGAGCCCTCGAGGAGCCCCTTGGAGCCCTCGGCGAAAAGCGACGCGTCGAGGTGCGCCGCGAGCTCGGCGGCGACCTCCTCGTCGGACGGCATCACGTCGGCGAGCAGGACGGGCGTGCCGTCGGGGGCCAGCCCCACAGGCTCGCTCGTGAGATCCACGTCGACCGTGCCCGCGATGGAGTAGGCCACCACGAGCGCCGGCGCGCAGAGGTAGTTCTGGCTCACGTCCGGGGAGATGCGCCCCTCAAAGTTGCGGTTGCCCGAGAGCACGCTCGTGAGCTCCATCTGGGACGCGAGGGGCTTGAGGCAGCCCTTAATCTCGCCCGAGTTGCCGATGCAGCTCATGCAGCCAAAGCCGCAGGTGAAAAACCCGAGCTCGCGCAGGGGCTCGGAAAGGCCGCAGCGCTCCAGCAGGAGCTCGGTGGCGTGGCTGCCCGGCGCGAGGACCTTCTTGACCCAGGGCTTGGGCGCAAGGCCGCGGACGCGGGCGTTTCTCGCCAACAGGCCGGCGGCGACCATCATGGCCGGGTCGGTCGCGGTGGTGCAGCTCGTGATCGCGGCGATGGCGATGGCGCCGTGGGAGAGCGTGCCCGCCCCCTCGACCTCGAAGGTCTCGGAGAGGTCGCGCCCGGCGGCGCGGGCGGCCTCCTCGAAGCGCCCCTTGAGGTCGGAGACGCAGACCCGGTCGTGCGGGCGGGAGGGCCCGGCGAGCGAGGGCTCGACCGTAGAGAGGTCGAGCTCGAGCGTGCGCGCGTAGACGCGGGAGGAGGCGTCGCCAAAGACGCCCTGGGCCTCGAGGTAGGCGCGAGCAAAGGCGAGCTCGCCGGCGTCGCGGCCGGTGAGCGCCAGGTAGTCCATGACCACGTCGTCCACGGGGAAGAGCGTGGCCGTGGCGCCGTACTCGGGCGTCATGTTGGCCACGCACGCGCGCTGGGTGGCGCTCAGGGCGGACGCGCCCTCGCCGGTCACCTCGACGAAGCTCCCCACCACGCCGGCGGCGCGCAGGAGCTGGGCCACGGTGAGGGCGAGGTCCATGCCGGAGACGCCCGCGGGCAGGCGCCCTCCCAGGCGCAGCTCCACGACGGGCGGCACGAGCATGGAGATCGGCTGGCCGAGGGCCGCGGCCTCGGCCTCGATGCCGCCGACGCCCCAGCCGAGCACGCCGATGCCGTTGGCGGTCGTGGTGTGGGAGTCGGTGCCGACGAGCGTGTCGAAGCAGGCTGTCTCAAGGCCGTCCCTCTCGCCGGAGAGGGCGTCGGTGGCCACCACGCGGCAGAAGCGCTCGATGTTGAGCTGGTGGCAGATGCCGCCGCCGGGTGGGACGATCTCGACGTTCTGGAACGAGCGGCTCGCCCACTTGAGGAACGAGAAGCGCTCGCGGTTGCGGGAGGCCTCCGCCTCCTGGTTCTTCTCGACGGCGCCGGGGCACTCGGCCACGTCGGCGATCACCGAGTGGTCCACGACGAGCGTGCACGGGATGCGGGGGTTCACGCTGAGCGGGTCCCCGCCGCGCGCTACCATCGCGTCGCGCATCGCGGCGAAGTCGGCAAAGACCGGCACGCCGGTGAAGTCCTGGAACAGCACGCGGGCGGGCATGAACTCCACCTCGCCGCCGCCCTCGCCCGCAAGGCCCGCCGAGACGACGGCCTCGGCCATGCGCACGGCGTCCTCGTCCGTCGCGGCGCGGCGCACCACGTTCTCCAGGAGCACCACGAGCGCGCGCGGGAGCCGCTCGGCCCCCGGGACGCCCGAGACAACGTGCGCGAGGCGCGCCACGCCGCCCGCCTCGATGCGCCGGGGCCGACGGGCCGCCAGGACCGCGCTGCGAAGGTCGCTACTTTCTGTCATGTCTGCCCTCCACCATCCTCACGAGGCGCGCGAAGCGCTCGTTGGTCTCATACCCGCGCTGGGCGCGGTCATACATCCAGTTGAAGCACGCGATGGCCGCGACGCCCGCCGCGGCCATCACCACGCCCATGCTACCCGTAAGTCCCGAGATCTCGAAGAATGGGGCAAAGACCGTACACCCAAGCGCAACAATGGCCACGATCACGGCGAGAAGGACCGCGCGCAGCGGCGTGAGCGGCTGGGAGATCCTCCACACGAGCGCCACGCCCACGCAGGCCACGAGCACGGTGCAGACCGTGGAGATCTCGTCGAAGGAGTGGTCGAGGGCGCGGCCGCAGACGAGCTCGGCCACGAGCGCGACCACGATGGCGATCGAGGCGGGCAGCGAGCGCGCGAGGACGTTGGCGAGGAAGTTGCCGCGGACGAGCTCGTGGTTGGGCTCGAGGGCGAGCACGAACGAGGGGATGCCGATGACGGCCGTGGAGAGCAGCGACATCTGGATGGGGATGAACGGGTAGGGCGGCATGAGGATGCACACGAGGGCAAGCACCGCGGTGAAGACCGTCTTGACCAGGAAGAGCGCGGCGGAGCGCTGGAGGTTGTTGATCGAGCGGCGCCCCTCGGCCACAACCTCGGGCATGTGGGCGAAGTCGTTGTCGGCGAGGACGATCTCGGAGACGTTGCGCGCCGCGGCCGAGCCCGACGCCATGGCCACCGAGCAGTCCGCCTCGCGCAGGGCGAGCACGTCGTTCACGCCGTCACCGGTCATGGCCACGGTGCGGCCGCGGCGGTGCAGGGCGCGGACGATCTCGCGCTTCTGCTGCGGCGTCACGCGGCCGAAGACGCGCGCGGCGTCGACGGCCTCCTCGAGCCGCTCGGAGGTGTCGAGCGTGGTGGCGTCCACGTAGCGGCCCGCCTGCGGCACCCCGGCGCGCGCGGCGATGGCCGAGACGGTGCGCGGGTCGTCGCCGGAGATGACGCGCAGCTCCACGCCCTGCTCGACGAAGTAGCGCATGGTCGCCTCGGCGGTGGGTCGAATCTCGTCGCGGATGGCCACGCAGCCGAGCAGGCGCACCTCGCCGACGGGGACGCCCCCCTCGTCAAAGCCTGCCGCCTCGCCCACCACGAGCACGCGCTCGGTGGCGTCGAAGGCGCGGGCGAGCGCGTCGGCCTCGCCCGTACGCGCAGGCCCCAGCACGAAGGCGGCCGCCCCCATGACGAGCGCGCGGCCCGAGGCGGTGACGCAGCCGGAGAGCTTGCGGGCGGACGAGAAGGGCACGGCGCGGGAGACCGGCTCGGGCGCGAGGTTCTTCTCGGCGGCGTGGCGCAGGATCGCGCGGGCGGTCTCGTTGGCGTCCGCCTCGTTTGCTGAGGCGATGGCGACAAGGGCGCGGGCCGCCTCGGCGGAGGAGGTCCCGGGGGCGCCCACGACGCTTGCGACCTCCATCTCGCCGGTGGTGATGGTGCCGGTCTTGTCCAGGCAGAGCGTGTCCACGCGCGCGAGCGTCTCCACGCAGTAGGTCTGCTGCACGAGCACCATCCTGCGCCCCAGGCGGAAGGTGGCGATGGCGAGCACCGAAGAGGTGAGCAGCACGAGGCCCTGCGGGATCATGCCGATGACGGCCGCCACGGAGGTGAGGATCGCGTCCTCGAGGCTGCCGCCGTCCATGAGGAGGCTGCGCAGGAAGAGGCCGAGCCCCAGCGGCACGAGCGCCTCGGTGCCCAGGCGGATGATGGCCCTGAGCGTGTCCTGGATCTCCGAGCGGACGGGCTTGACGTACTTGGCCTCGGCGTTGATCCGCGCGGCGTAGCCCTCGGCGCCGACGCGCGTAACGCGCGCCACAAGGCTGCCGGCGTCGACGAAGCTGCCCGAGAGCAGCTCGTCGCCGGGACCCTTGGAGACGGGGGTGGCCTCGCCGGTGAGCAGGCTCTCGTTCATGGAGACGTTGCCGGAGACGATCACGGCGTCGGCGGGCACCTGGTCGCCGTGGGCCAGCCGGACGAGGTCGTCGGCCACGAGCTCGGAGGGGGGCAGCGAAAGCTCGCCGGCCGCGCGGATGACGGTGACCTCCTTCTGGGTGAGAATCGTGAGCTTGTCCACCATGCGCTTGGCGCGGACCTCCTGGACCACGCCGATCAGCAGGTTGGCAAGGACCACGACCATGAAGAGGAGGTTTCGGTACTGCCCGGTGAGGAGCACGAGCACGGCCAGCGCCAGGTTCACGGCGTTGAACAGCGTTAGGGCGTGCTCGGCCACAATCTGGCGCACGGACTTGGTCTTGACGTCGGTGTTGGCGTTGGTGCGGCCCGCGGCGACGCGCTCGGCCACCTCGGCCTCCGTGAGGCCGAGGTGGCCGAGGTTCTTCTCGCCGTCGGTCTGGCCCGCCCGCTCTGACATCTCGCTCCTCCCGTTGGTCGTGGCGTCCATTGTGCCACGCCCGCAGCGGCCGTCGGCAAACCTTACGAAAAAGAGAGACTTGGCGGCGGGGCGGGCGGGGGGTGCGGTTTCGGGAGCTGCCGCGGCCCCATGCCGGGCGTCGGGTGCCGGCCGTTAAGAAACGACGCACCTTGTGCCAACGCGCCCACTCATCGTTAGGAAACGGCGCACCTTTGGCCCAGACGGGCAAAAAGTGCGACAAATCCTAACCAAAGCGCCCCCGGAGAGCCAAAGGTGCCGCGATTCCTAACGGCCTAGCGCACAAGGCGAGAAGAACCGCGAGAAGAGCCGTGCGTACGGACCGCCCCACGACACAAAAAAGCCCGGCCATGTGCGGCCGGGCCGGACCTGCGTGGCGCGCCCAGGGGGATTCGAACCCACGACCTTCTGCTCCGGAGGCAGACGCTCTAATCCACTGAGCTATGGGCGCGTGCGAGAGGACAGTATAGCGGACTTTGCGCGCGGCTGCCCCGAGATTGCGCCCGCGCCGCCGGGCTCGCGCCGCCGGGCTCGCGCCGCGGGGCCGTGCCACCCCGCCCCGCCGCCCCACGAGACCCCCACGGCGCACCCCCGCGGGGCGTAACCTCGCCGTCACATCCCTGTGATACCATCGACCGGCACTTTTCCCGATACAAGAACCGGAGACCCCGCATGATAACCGTCATCAAGGACACGGCCACCAAGGAGCAGCTGGACCACCTCGTCCGCTGGATCGAGGACCGTGGCTTCAAGACCAACGTCTCCCAGGGCGACAACGAGACCATCGTCGGCATCATCGGCGACACCACGCGCATCGACCCGTTCCTGCTGGAGAGCATGGACATCGTCGAGCGCGTCCAGCGCGTGACCGAGCCCTACAAGCTCGCCAATCGCAAGTTCCACCCGGAGGACACCGTCGTCGACTGCGGCCACGGCGTGCTCGTGGGCGGCGGCAACTTCCAGGTCATCGCCGGGCCGTGCTCGGTGGAGGGCGAGAACCTCCTCACCATCGCCCGCGCGGTCAAGGCCGCCGGCGCCACGATGCTGCGCGGCGGCGCCTACAAGCCCCGCACCTCCCCCTACACGAGTCAGGGCATGGGCGAGAAGGGCCTCGACCTGCTCATGGAGGCCGGCGGCGAGCTCGACATGCCCGTCGTGACCGAGGTCATGGACCCGCGCGACGTGGAGATGTTCGTCGAGAAGGGCGTCGACGTCCTGCAGATCGGCGCGCGCAACGCCCAGAACTTCCCGCTCCTGCGCGAGGTGGGGCGCGCGGGCCGGCCGGTGCTGCTCAAGCGCGGCATGTCCGAGACCATCGACGAGCTGCTCATGAGCGCCGAGTACGTGATGAGCGAGGGCAACCAGAGCGTCATGCTCTGCGAGCGCGGCATCCGCACCTTCGAGACGCGCACGAGGAACACCTTCGACGTCAACGCCATCCCGGTGCTCCACCACCTGACCCACCTGCCCGTGGTGGCCGACCCCAGCCACTCCACCGGCTACACCCGCTACGTGCGCCCGGCCGCCTACGCCGCCACCGCGGCGGGCGCAGACGCGCTTGAGATCGAGGTCCACAACTGCCCCGCCGAGGCCTGGTCGGACGGCGCCCAGGCGCTCACCCCCGCCCAGTTCGACGACGCCATGCGCCGCATCGCCCTCATCCGCGAGGCCGTCTGCGCCCCGGTCGAGGAGGCCTAGCATGGCGCGCCAGCTTGGGGAGGGCGTCGTCAGGGGACGCATCGGCGTCGTGGGGCTCGGGCTCATGGGCGGCTCGTTCGCGCGCGCCTTCGCGGCGGCGGGCGTGGAGGTCTACGCCTGGAACCGCACCCGCTCCACGCTCGAGCTCGCGATGATCGAGACCGTGACCGGCGAGCTCGACGAAACGACCGTCGGCACCTGCGAGCTCATCATCCTCGCGGGCTACCCCGCCTCCGCCATCGAGTGGCTCAAGAAGAACGCGCCGCTCGTGGGCGAGGGCGCCATCGTCATCGACACGGTGGGCGTGAAGCGCGTCATCTGCGCCCGCTGCGAGGCCATCTGCGCCGGGCGCCCCTTCACCTTCGTGGGCTGCCACCCGATGGCCGGCACGCAGTACTCCGGCTTCGCCCACTCCCGCGCCACGATGTTCAAGGGCGCGCCGCTCGTGGTGGTCCCGCCCGAGATGGACGACTTTGCGCGCGCCGAGGTGCTCGAGCGGCTGAAGGAGCTGCTCGCCCCCTGCGCCTTCGGCAGCTTCACGCTTGCCACCGCCGAGGAGCACGACCGCATCATCGCCTTCACCTCGCAGCTCGCGCACGTGGTCTCCAACGCCTACGTCAAGAGCCCGACCGCCCGCGAGCACAAGGGTTTCTCGGCCGGCTCCTACAAGGACCTCACCCGCGTGGCGCGCTTGAACGCGCCCATGTGGACCGAGCTCTTCCTGGACAACGCCGACTTCCTCTCCGAGGAGATCGGCACCATCATCGCTAACCTACAGGCGTACAAGGACGCCATCGACGAGCACGACGCCGACCGGCTGGAGGCGCTTCTCGCCGAGGGCGACCGGATCAAGCGGGAGGTCGAGGGCAGATGAGCGAGCGTTGCGACGACACGCGCGGCGAGAAGGACCCGGGCGTGGCGACCCGCCTCGTGCACGTGGGGGCCTCCGCGGCCTACGACGTGCACGTGGGCGCCGGCATCCTCCCCGAGCTGGGCGCGGTTGCCCGCGAGGCGGCGGGAGGCGCGCGCTGCTGCGTGGTGAGCGAGACCCACGTGGCCCCGCTCTACGCGGACGCGGCCGAGGCGTCTCTGGCGGCGGCCGGCTACGACGTGGCCGAGCGCGTGGTATTCCCCGCCGGCGAGCGTCACAAGCGCCTCTCCACGCTGGGCGAGATCCTCGAGGCGCTCGCGGCACGCGAGCTCGGCCGATCCGACGTGGTGGTCGCGCTCGGCGGCGGCGTCGCCGGGGACGTGGCCGGCCTCGCCGCTGCCCTCTACCTGCGCGGCGTTGCCGTGGTACAGGTGCCGACCTCGCTGCTTGCGATGGTGGACTCCTCGGTCGGCGGCAAAACGGCCGTGGACCTGGAGGCCGGCAAGAACCTCGCGGGCGCCTTCTGGCAGCCGTGCGCCGTGGTGGCCGACGTCCGCACCCTCGCCACGGTCCCCGACGAGCTCTTCCGGGACTCCTGCGGCGAGGTGGTCAAGCACGCGGTGCTTGCCGACGCAGCCCTGCTCGACCGCCTGACCGAGCGCCCGCTCACGAAGCTTCGCCACGACGAGGCGAGCCTCGTCGACGTGGTAGCGCGCAACGTCGAGATCAAGCGCGACGTGGTACAGGCCGACGAGCGCGAGGCCGGCGTGCGCCAGACCCTCAACCTCGGCCACACGATCGGCCACGCCATCGAGGCGGCAAGCGAGTTCACGCTTGGCCACGGCTCCTGCGTGGCGGCCGGCCTCTGCATGATGGCGCGCGCCTCGGCGCGGCGCGGCTGGTGCTCGGGCGAGACGGCCACGCGCATCGAGCGCTGCGTGGCCGCCCACGGCCTGCCCACCGGAAGCGAGCTGCCGGCCGACCTGCTCATGCACTACATGGCCCACGACAAGAAGCGCCACGGGGAGGCGGTCAACGTGGTCGTCCCCGTGGAGGTCGGCCGCTGCGAGGTCCGCCGCGTGGGCCTCGACGAGCTCCGCGAGCTCGTCGAGCTCGGACGCTAGGAGGAAGCCGTGAACGTCACCGTCAGCCCCGGCTCCCTCACCGGAGAGGTCTCCGCGCCGTCCTCGAAGTCGGAGGCGCACCGCCTGCTCATCTGCGCGGCCTTCGCCCCCGGCACCACCGACATCGACTGCACCACCACCTCAGATGACATCGATGCCACCGCGCGCTGCCTCGAGGCGCTCGGCGCGCACATCACCCGCACCCGACGGGGCTTCCGCGTGGTGCCGGTCCCTGGCACCTCCGCCACCGACAACATCCCCGCGCCCGCCACGGGCGCCCTGCTCGACTGCGGCGAGTCCGGCTCCACCCTGCGCTTCCTGCTGCCCGTCGTGGCGGCCCTCGGCTGCGAGGCCAGCCTCACCGGCCACGGCAGGCTCCCCCAGCGTCCGCTCTCCCCACTCTACGAGGAGCTCGTGGCGCACGGCGTGGGCCTCACGCCCCAGGGCCAGGTGCCCCTGCGCGTCTCCGGACGCCTGCGGCCGGGGCGCTTCTCGCTGCCCGGAAACGTCTCATCCCAGTACGTGAGCGGCCTGCTGCTGGCCGCCCCGCTCATGGGGGCACCGACCGAGGTCGTGGTCAGCGAGCCGGTGGAGTCGCTCCCCTACATCGGCATCACCGTCGCCGCGCTCGCACGCTTCGGCGTGACGGTCGACGAGGGGCGCACCGAGGACAGCGGCGCCCCCGCTCGCTCGTACGTGGTCGGCGGCGCCGAGCGCCTCAGCTCCCCGGGCACGGTCTCGGTGGGCGGGGACTGGTCGGGCGCCGCGTTCTGGCTCGCCGCGGGCGCACTCTCCGAGGCCGGCGTCTCCGTGCGCGGCCTCGACGTGAGGAGCACGCAGGGCGACCGGCAGGTTCTCGCCGCGCTCGCCCTTCTCGGCGCCCGCGTCCTGCGCGGCTCCGAGGGGGCCGCCTGTGCCCACGACGCCCTTGCCGGCCGCGTGATCGACGTGTCCAACTGCCCCGACCTCGTCCCGCCCCTCGCCGCGGTGGCCGCCCTCGCCGAGGGCACCACCCGCATCACGGGGGCGGCGCGCCTGCGTCTCAAGGAGTCCGACCGCCTCGAGACCGTCTCCGCCGCGATCTGCGCCCTCGGCGGGCGCGCACGGGCAACCGACGACGGCCTCGTCATCGAGGGCGTCCGCGAGCTCGCCGGCGGCACTGTCGACGCCGCGGGCGACCACCGCATCGCGATGATGGCGGCCGTGCTCGCCGCGCGCTGCACGCGCCCGGTGACCATCCTCGGCGCCGAGTGCGTCGCCAAGTCCTACCCCGGCTTCTTCGAGGACCTCGGCCGCCTCGGCGGCACGTACCGAAAGGAGAGCTGATGCCCTCTACGCTTGGAAGCGCGCTGCGCGTCACCGTGTTCGGCCAGTCCCACTCCCCCGCCGTCGGCTGCGTCATGGAGGGCCTGCCCTCCGGCCTCAAGGTCGACACCGAGGCCCTCGCGACCTTCGTGGCAAGGAGGGCCCCGGGCCGCGACCCCTGGTCCACGCCGCGCAAGGAGCCCGACGCCCCGCGGATCGTCTCCGGCCTCAACCCCCGCGGCGAGACCTGCGGCGCGCCCCTCGCGGCGGTCATCGAGAACACCAATACCCGCTCGGCCGACTACAACAACCTGCTCACCGTCCCGCGCCCCGGGCATGCCGACTTCGCGGCCTGGGCCAAGTGGCACGGCGCGCAGGACGTCCCCGGCGGCGGGCACTTCTCCGGCAGGCTCACCGGCCCGCTCTGCGTGGCCGGCGGGATCGCGTTGCAGTGGCTCGCCACGCGCGGCGTGACCGTACGGGCGCACGTCGCCGAGCTCGCGGGCGTCGAGGACGTGCCCTTCTCGGCGCTCGACAACTCGCCCGAGGCCGCCTCCGAGCTCCGCCGCCAGGTCGACGCCCTCGGCGACGGCCGCCGCGTGCCGGTCATCGACACCGACGCCGGCGAGCGGATGGTGGCCGCCGTGATGTCCGCGCGCGCCGAGAAGGACACCGTCGGCGGCATCGTCGAGTGCGTGGCGCTCGGCCTTCCCGCCGGCGTGGGCTCGCCGATGTTCGACGGCATCGAGAACGTGCTCGCGCGCGACCTCTTTGGCATCCCCGCGGTCAAGGGCGTGGAGTTCGGCCGCGGCTTTGGCGTGGCGCGCCTGCGCGGCACCCAGAACAACGACCCCTACGAGGTCCGCGACGGCGCCTGCGTCCCGCGCACCAACAACGCCGGCGGCATCCTCGGCGGCATTACCACCGGTGCGCCCGTGCTCGTGCGCTGCGCGTTCAAGCCGATCTCCAGCGTGATGGTGGAGCAGGACTCGGTTGACCTCACCCGTATGGAGCCGGCCCGCCTCAAGGTCCACGGCCGCCACGACACCACCGCTGTGATCCGCGCCGTCCCGGTGGTCGAGGCCGTCTGTGCCCTCGGCCTGGCCGACGCGCTGCTTGCCTGGCCGGCCGAGTAGGCGGCCGCCCCGCGTCGCCATTCGTGCGCAGGCGGGCGCACCCAGAAAAAACACGTGAGCAAGGAGCTGACATGCCAGAGCTTTCTGAGCTGAGACAGGAGATTGACCGGATCGACGCGGAGATCTTCCGCCTCTTCTCGGAGCGCGCCGAGGTCGCGGGCGACGTCGCCGCCTACAAGCGCGAGCACGGCATGCGCGTCTTCGACCCGGCCCGCGAGCGCGCCAAGGTGGCCGACGCCGCCTCCCGCGCGCCCGAGGACCTCGAGACCTACGCGCAGGTGCTGATGGAGCTCCTCATGGAGGCGTCCCGCTCGCGCCAGCACGCGCTTCTCGCCGACGCGGCCGACGACCCCACGCTCGGCCGCATCCAGCAGGCTCGCGCGGCCACCCCCGAGCTCTTCCCGCCCTCGGCCCACGTGGCCTGCCAGGGCGTCGAGGGCGCCTACTCGCAGATTGCCGCCGAGCGCATCTTCCGCCACCCCCAGATCAGCTACGCGCCCACCTTCGATGCGGTCTTCCGCACCGTGGAGCAGGGGCTTGCGCGCTACGGCGTGCTGCCGCTGGAGAACTCCACGGCCGGCTCGGTCAACCAGATGTACGACCTCATGATGGAGCACTCCTTCTACGTGGTCCGCACCACCCGCGTCAAGATCGACCACAACCTGCTGGCCCTACCCGGCGCCGGGCTCTCCTCGATCCGGGACATCTACAGCCACGAGCAGGCCATCAACCAGTGCGCCGAGTTCCTCTCCGGCCTGCCCGACGTCTCCGTCCACGTCTGCGAGAACACCGCCGTGGCGGCCCGGCGCGTGGCGGAGTCCGGCCGCACGGACGTGGCCGCGCTCTCCTCGCGCCCCTGCGCCGACCTCTACGGCCTCGAGGTGCTCGCCTCGGCCGTCCAGGACCGCGACAACAACTACACCCGCTTCGCCTGCATCTCCAAGCAGCTGGAGATCTACCCCGGCGCCGACCGCGCCTCCCTCATGATCGTGCTCAACCACGAGCCGGGCACCCTCTACAAGCTGCTCGCCAAGTTCTACGCGCTCGACATCAACATCCTCAAGCTGGAGAGCCGCCCCATCCCGGAGCGCGACTTCGAGTTCATGTTCTACTTCGACATCGCCTGCCCGGCGGCCGCGCCCGAGTTCAGCTCCCTCATGGCCACCATCGGCAGCCTCTGCCAGCAGTGCCGCTTCCTCGGCAGCTACACGGAGGTGATCTAGCGTGGCCGGCGAGAAGAACCTCGAGGCCGGCGCGGGCATGCTGCTCCCGGACGTGCCGGCGGCTGACGCGCCCTTCGGGCTGGTGGGCCACCCGCTCGGCCACAGCTGGTCGCGCGAGATCCACGAGCGGCTGGGGTCTGCCCCCTACGAGCTACACGACCTCGAGCCCGACGAGGTGGCGCCCTTCGTGCGCGGGGGCTCATGGCGCGGCCTCAACGTGACCATCCCCTACAAGCGGCAGGCCGCCGAGCTCGCCGACGAGCGCAGCCCGCGCGTGGAGCGGCTCGGGGTGGCAAACACCCTCGTGCGGCGTGAGGACGGCAGCGTCCTCGCTGAGAACACCGACGTCCTCGGCTTTGCTTGGATGCTTGCGCGCTTCTGCCGCCAGCGGCTCGGCTGCTCGGCGCACGAGGCGCTCTGCGGCCGCACGGCCCTCGTGCTCGGGAGCGGCGGGGCGAGCCAGGCCGTCCAGGCCGCGCTCGAGGACCCCGAGGTGGGGGCGCGCGTCGTGGTGGTCTCGCGCCGCGGGCCCGAGACCTACGACGGCCTCGCGGAGCGCCACCCGGACGCCGCCCTGATCGTCAACACGACGCCGGTGGGCATGTACCCCGCCTGCCCGGCCTCCCCGCTGGACGAGGAGGTGCTCGACGCCCTCACGGGCCTTCGAGGCGTGCTCGACGTGGTCTACAACCCGGAGCGCACGGGGGTCTGCCTGGCGGCCGAGCGCCACGGGATCGTGTGCGAGAGCGGCCTTGCGATGCTCGTGGCGCAGGCGCTCTACTCGAGCGAGCTCTTCCAGGGCGTGGAGCTCGATGACGCGCTCGTGGCGCCGATCGAGGCGGAGCTGTACGCGCGGACCGAGAACGTGGTGCTCATCGGCATGCCGGGCGCGGGCAAGACCTCCTGCGGGCGGGCGCTCGCGCGGCTCATGGGCAGGCCCTTCGTCGACCTGGACGAGGCCATCCACCTGGAGTGCGGTCGCAGCGCCGAAGAGATCATCCGCCAGGACGGCGAGGACGCGTTCCGCGCGGTCGAGACCCGGGTCACCGGCTCCTACGGCGCCCGCTCCGGGCTCGTCATAGCCTGCGGCGGCGGCGTGGTCACGCGTCCGGAGAACTACGACCTGCTCCACCAGAACGGCCGGATCGTCCTGCTGGACCGCCCGCTCTCCGAGCTCTCGGACGAGGGGCGTCCGATGTCCCAGGCGCGCGGCGTCGAGCAGCTCGCCGCGGAGCGGATGGGGCTCTACCGCGCGTGGGCGGACGTGGTACTGCCCTGCACGGGATCTGCCGCCGGGGACGCCGAGCTCGCCCTGCAGCTGACGCGAAGGGACAGCCCCCTCGCACCATCGCTCTAGCGCTGACGCACGAAGGCCTTCACGAACACGATCGTGTCCCCCGCGCGCTCGGGGCGCATCGTGTAGCGCCCGCACGCCGCCGGCACGATGAACGTCTCCGCGTAGTGCACCGTCAGGGGCTCGAAGCTCCCCTCGGGGCTCTCCACCACGGCCGCCTCCCCCTCCACGAGGTTCAGCACGTTGACGCCCTCGGAGGCGTCGTGCTCCGTCGCCCGGCTCGCGGTCAGGCGGCGGGTCTCGATGAACTCGAGCTCGTGGAGGCCGGTGTGCTCCTCGCGGAAGCCCTCGCCCTCTTGCACGACCTCGCAGGCGTTGACGAGGTTCTCGCGCACCCACGCGGTCGTCCGGCCCCACTGGATGTTGCGCATGCCGTCGTCGATGTGGATGGGCCGCGGCAGCCCGTCGAAGCCCACCCGGTCCCAGTCCCAGAGCTTGAACGTGAAGTTGTAGGGCGTGGCCGAGATCTCGAGCACCATCGTGTTGGCCGCGGAGCAGTGGGGCGTGCCCGCGGGGATGAGAAAGTGGTCGTGCCGCCTGGCCGGGAAGCGGTTGACGTAGCGCTCCACCGGGAAGGCCGGCCCGCCCTCCTGGGCGCGCCGCAGGTCGCGCTCCATCTCGGCGGGGTCCACGCCGTCCCTGAGGCCCAGGTAGACCGCGCCGTCCGGTGCCGCGTCCAGGATGTAGTAGCTCTCGTCCTGCGTGTAGGCCATGCCAAAGTGGCTCCGGATGTACTCGGTCATCGGGTGCACCTGCAGGCTCAGGTTCTGCCCGCCCATCGTGTCGAGGAAGTCGAAGCGGATGGGAAACTCCGCGCCGAAGCGGCAGTAGTTCCTCATCCCCAGCAGCTCGACCGGCTGGAAGAGCACCAGGTCCATGGCCGGCACCTCCACGCGCACCTCACCGAAGCGCAGGTAGAGGCTGTTCTCCTCGGGCACGCCGTCAAACGCCCAGGCGTAGTTGGGCGCGTCTTTGTCCAGCCCGCAGACCTCCCTCATCCACTGGCCGCCCCACACGCCCGGGTCGAAGTAGGGCACCAGGCGGAAGGGTCTTCTCGCCACGGCGCGCAGGCCCGCCCGGAGGCCCTCGCCGGAGACGAGGCGCGGACACCCCCGCTCGTTGGAGTCGAGCAGCCAGTCGATGTCCCCCAGCAGGGCCGCCTTGCGCTTGTCGGCTATGCGCCACTCCACGAAGTAGCCGCGCTTTATCTTGCGCAGGGGGTCCTCGCCCCCGTTTTGCTGCTTGAAGTTGGGCATGCCGGCGCGGTAGCGAAGCGTTATCTCCCAGCGCGCAAGGTCGCAGTAGACAAGCGCGTCTCCCCTGCTCACGAGGCTCGCGCCCACGCCGTAGACGAGCACGCGCCCCGTCGCGGGGATAGCGGCGCGCGCGGCGAGAAGAACCTCCTGGTCGACGAAGTCCTCCATGCGCCCGTAGAACATCACGCCGCGCACGCGGTCGTCGGTGAGGTGGGGGCGCATCATGCGAGTGAGGGTGTCCCCGTCGAAGAAGACGTCCTCGCCGCGCACCACGACGTCGGGGCGGAAGGCGTCGCGCACGAGCCGGAAGACCTCCTCGTCCACCCCCGGGTAGCACTCCACGGTGAGGACCCGCACGTCGCGCCCGATCTGCGCCAGGCGCTCGCGCACCGCCTGGGCGCCCTCGCAGGCCTCGCTGTCAAAGCCCTCGACGCTCGTCTCGGGGTACCTGTCGTAGCTCATAGCGAACCTCCCTCAGGACAATGATACAAAGGGGCTGTCCCTTTGTATCATGCGCACATTTTCTGGAGCGTGCAGCCGTCTGCCGCGCCGCTCGGCGGTCAAGCCCCGCCGTGCGAGGTGAGCATCTATACTGCCTAGAGATACACGATGATGCAATCGCGGATTGATACGGGTGGAGACGGGGCTCCAGCTCGCGATTCGACGACAGGAAGGGTCGCGACGTGGACAGACGGCAGATCGCGGAAGAGGTCCTTGCGGCCGTGGGCGGCCGTGACAACGTGACGGCAAACGACATCTGCATGACTCGTCTCAGGATTCTCACCGAGGATCCCAGCCTCGTGAACACCGAGCAGCTCTCCGCCGCGCGCGGCGTGCTCGGCTACGTGAAGCGCGGCACCAACGGCATCGAGGTCGTCTTTGGGCCCGGCAAGGTGGAGGCCGTGCACGAGGCCCTTGTGGAGCTCACCGGCATCGAGGCCAACGAGAAGGTCTTTGACGACGTCGAGGGGCCCCGCAAGCCCGCCATCCACGTCCACATCACCCAGAACCCGCTGCGCGACGCCGCCATCGTCCAGAACGAGGAGGACGCCGAGGAGGCCCTCGGTCCGCGCAGCGCCCCCTCGGTCGACGACCTCGTGAGCCTGCTCGACGGCATCGACGACGCCGACGAGCCGGAGGACGAGGCCCCCGTCGCCGACGCGGCGCCCGCGCGCGTGCTCGTGATCAACGGCCCCAACATCAACATGCTCGGCATCCGCGAGCCTGACATCTACGGGCACGACTCCTACCAGTCCCTGCTGCGGCTCTGCCAGACGTCCGCCACCGACGCGGGCTTTGCCGGCTGCACCTGCTTCCAGTCCAACCACGAGGGCGACCTCATCGACGCCATCCAGGACGCCTACGGCAGCTACGCGGGCATCATCATCAACCCGGGCGCCTACACCCACACCTCAATAGCCCTGCTCGACGCCGCCAAGGCCGTGGGCCTGCCGATGATTGAGATTCACATCTCCAAGGTGGACGAGCGCGAGGAGTTCCGCCAGGTGAGCTACATCCGCGCCGCCTGCTTCGAGACCATCACCGGCATGGGCGTGGACGGCTACCGCAAGGCCATGTTCGATATGGCGGCGCACCTGGGGCTGTAGCGCGACGCGCGTCAGGCCGGGCCCCGCACGCCGCACCGCGTGCTAGCGGTATGCGCGGCAGTTCCAGACGGAGCCTTCGGTGGCGATGAAGTCCACGGGCACGTCGAGGGCGTCTGCGGGCAGGGGGTTCGACGAGAGCATCGTGGCCCGCGCCAAGCCGATCTTTTCCCCGGGGTAGAACGCGAGGAAGCGGTCGTAGTAGCCGCCGCCGTAGCCCACGCGGCGGCCCGCCCCGTCAAAGACGAGGCCCGGCACCAGGCAGACCGTCCGAACCATGTCCGGCACCGTGAGCTTGGGGGTGTCTGCGGGCGGCTCGAGGATGCCCATCGTTCCCGGCGAAAGCTCGTCAAAGGACGCAATCTCAGAGAAGGACATCTTGTGCCAGGCGCGCTCCACGCGCGGGACCGCCACGCGACGGCCCTCGGCGAGCAGCCCCCCAATGAGCGTACGGGTGTCGACCTCAGGGCCGAAGGAGACGTAGGCAAGCACCACGCGCGCCCGCTCGAAGAGCTCGAAGCCGGAAAGCGCCTCCCGGATGCGGGCGTCTGCGGTGGCGCGGTTCGCCTGGGGCAGGGTCCCGCGGACAGCGAGGTAGTTGCTCCTGAGGGAGCTCTTGTCGGCGTCCGTGCCATATGAGCTTGCCACGGGCTCTCCCCTCGCGTCGCTGACCTAACCGCTCCATTCTAGCAGGGTTTTGCCGCCCTCCCCACCACAGACCGCGCGTTTGCCGTACCATTAGGGGCCGTCGAGAAGAACGCGCCGCCCGCGGCGCTGACACGCAAGGAGTCACCATGCCTAACGAGGGAAGCTACGAGGCGGCGCTGCGCCGCAGCGACGAGGTCCACGTCGACCTCCAGAAGAACGCCGGCGCCTACACGATGCTCAGCGGCGACCGCCCCACCGGGCGGCTGCACCTCGGCCACTACTTCGGCACGCTCATCGACCGCGTGCGGATGCAGGACATGGGCGTGCGCACCAACATCGTCATCGCCGACTACCAGGTCATCACCGACCGCGACACCACCGAGCACATCGCCGACAACGTCTACAACATGGTGATCGACTACCTGGCCTGCGGCATCGACCCCGACAAGACCACGATCTTCACCCACTCGGCCGTGCCCGAGCTCAACCAGCTCATGCTGCCGTTCCTCTCCCTCGTCACCGAGGCTGAGATGGAGCGCAACCCCACCGTCAAGGCCGAGCAGGAGGCCTCCGGCCACGCGCTCACCGGGCTGCTGCTCACCTACCCGGTCCACCAGGCCTGCGACATCCTCTTCTGCAAGGCCAACGTCGTCCCGGTGGGCCGCGACCAGCTCCCCCACATCGAGATAACCGACAAGATCGCCCGCCGCTTCAACGAGCGCTACGGCCACGTCTTCCCGGAGCCGGCGGGGCTGCTCACCTCCACGCCGCTGCTCCCGGGCCTCGACGGCCGCAAGATGAGCAAGTCCTACGGCAACGCGATCTCGATCTCCATGACCGCCGAGGAGACGGCGAAGCTCATCAAGAAGTCCAAGAGCGACTCCGAGCGCATGATCACCTTTGACCCGGAGACGCGCCCCGAGATCTCCGGCCTGCTCACCACCGCCGGCATCTGCAGCGGCCGCGACCCCAGGGAGATCGCCGAGGAGATCGGCATGGACGGCGCCGGCCAGCTCAAGAAGTACGTCACCGAGGCCGTGAACACCTACTTCGCCCCCATCCGCGAGCGCCGCACCCAGATCGAGAAGGACAGGGACTACGTGGCCGACGTCATCCACGAGGGCAACCGTCGCGCCCGCGAGGTGGCCGCAGCCACCCTGGCGGAGGTCCGCGAGGCCATGGGGATGGTGTACTAGCCGCCTGCCAAGAGCCGGGGCTACCCAGGCCATTCCAACCCGTCACCCAGGCGACCCGGCGAGAAGAACGCTCGGCGTAAGCGTCGGCTTCGGGACGTTCTTCTCGCCACGGGGCGACGCTGTGGCAGCCGGTTGCGTGCTGCTTGGAAAACGCGGGGTGTCGCGGCCCGGCCAAGCGTTTCTGCTTAGGGATCGGGGACCGTTGCGCCCCGGTGTACACAGTTGCTTAAAGAGCGGGGCCCGTTGCGGCCTGCCGGGCGAAAACACGTCCGCGCAGGCCGCAACGGGCCCCGATTTCAAAGCATTTCAAAGCGCCGCCGCGACCAACGGCGCGCCATCCCCCAATCTCAAAGCAGGAACGCGCCCGCGCCGCGCAACGGCCGGCATTTTGCAAGCGCCCAGGCGCGCAAAACACCTCAGCGCCCCGCGCGTTCTTCTCGCCGGGCGCTGGGGTCCGGGCCAGGCGCCCGGTCGTCCTAGCGCAGCGTGGCCAGCATCACCGCCTTAATCGAGTGCAGGCGGTTCTCGGCCTCGTCGAAGACGCGGCTGCGCGGGCCCTCGAAGACCTCGTCGGTCACCTCGAGCTCACCCAGGCCGAACTTCTCGTAGACCTCCTCGCCGATCGTGGTCTTGCGGTCGTGGAAGCTCGGCAGGCAGTGCATGAAGATCGCGTCGGGGGCGGCCTTGGCCATGAGCTCGGCGTTCACCTGGTACGGGGAGAGCAGGCGGATGCGCTCGCCCCAGAGGTCGGAGGACTCGCCCATCGAGACCCAGATGTCGGTGTAGATAACGCTCGCGTCGCGGGCGCCCTCGTCGACGTCCGGCGTCAGCGCGATCGTGGCGCCCGTCTCGGCGGCCACGGCGCGGCAGGTCTCCACCAGCTTGGCGTCCGGCATCTGCTCGGCAGGCCCGCAGGCGCAGAAGTCGATGCCGAGCTTGGCGCAGACCACCATGAGCGAGTTGCCCACGTTGTTGCCCGCGTCTCCCATGAAGGTGACCTTGCGCCCGCGCATGCCGTCACGGCCGAACTCCTCCTCCATCGTGAGGACGTCGGCGATCATCTGCGTGGGGTGGAACTCGGTGGTGAGGCCGTTCCACACCGGCACGCCCGCGTAGGCGGCGAGCTCCTCGACGCGCTCCTGGCCGAAGCCGCGGTACTCGATGCCGTCGAACATGCGCCCGAGGACGCGCGCGGTGTCGGCGATCGACTCCTTCTTTCCGATCTGGCTCGCGCTCGGGTCCAGATAGACCGCGTGCATGCCGAGGTCGGCAGCGCCCACCTCGAAGGAGCAGCGCGTGCGCGTGGACGTCTTCTCGAAGATGAGGGCGACGTTTTTGCTCTCGAGGTAGCGGTGGGGCTCGCCCGCGTGCTTCTTCTCCTTGAGCTCGGCGGAGAGGTCGATGAGGTAGCGAATCTCCTCGGGCGTGAAGTCGAGGAGCTTGAGGAAGTTGCGTCCGGTGAGGCTGACGGCCATGTTCTTCTCCCTTCGGGGTGATGAGCAGGCCCCGATTGTACCTCAGGGCACAGGCGGTCGCGCACCCCGTTGACCGGGGCGAAACCGGCGCGACGCGCCCGGCGAGAAGGACCCGCGGCCGGCGGGCGCTCCCCTACAGCGCGTCGCGCCAGAAAGCCATCGACATGCAGTGCGGGCCGCCGCGCCCGCGGGAGAGCTCGGCGGAGGGCACCTCCAGAAGCTCGACGCCCGCGCGCGCCAGGATGTCGTTGGTGACGGCGTTTCGCTGGTAGACCAGGACGCGCCCGGGCCGCACGGCCAGCGTGTTGGAGCCGTCGTTCCACTGCTCGCGCGCTGCGGCGATGGCATCGTCCCCGCCGCACTTGATGAGCCGGACCGCATCCAGCCCGAGCGCGCGGGCAAGCGCCACGTCGAGCGACTCGTCGAGTTCGCGGATGGTCACCTCGCCGGGGCGCGCCCCGCGGGTGAGCTCGAAGACGTGGAGCGTCCCCAGGATGCCCGGGTGCACCGTGAAGGTGTCGACGTCCACCTGCGTGAACACGGTGTCGAGGTGCATGAAGGAGCGCTTGTGCGGGATCGAGAAGGCCATCACCCGGCGGATGCCGGAGTCGGGCAGCGCGGCCGGGTTCTTCTCGCCCGCCGCGCCCGGACCACTCTGCCCGGGGCGCTCGCCGCCCGACGGGTCCGTCCCGCCCCAGAGGAGGCGGTGCGCGAGCACGTCCACGGCCGCGGCCGAGGTGCGCTCGGAGATGCCCACGCCCACCACGTCCGGGCCCAGGACCAGGATGTCGCCACCCTCGATGTGGTAGGGGGCCTCCGGCGTGTACCAGAGCGGCGCTCCGCCGTAGACGGGGTGGTGGCGCAGCACGAACTCGCCGAAGATGCTCTCGCGCCGGCGGGTGGTGGTGAGCATGCGGTTCACGGAGGCGCCCGCGCCGATCACGGAGAAGGTGTCGCGCGTGAAGTAGATGTTGGGGATCGGGTCGATGGCAAGGGGCGTGCTCGCGTTGGCGTCCGTGAGCACGAGGTCCGCGAGCGACGCAGCGCGCGCCGGGGAGAGCCCGAGCTCGTCCACGCGCACGCCGGCGATGCAGCGGCGCACGAGCGCGCGGGTGTCCGTAATGTCATCGAGGAGCTCGCGCACGGCCTGCCGCGCGGCGCGGCCCGCAAGGCCCGACTCGTCGATCCAGCGCTCGCAGAAGGCGGCACGCGCCCCCGGTGCCGCGTCGAGCGCCTCGGCCACGAGCTCGTCGAGGTAGAGCACCTCCACGCCCTCGTCACGCAGCAACTGCGCGAAGGCGTCGTGCTCGCGCTGGGCCTCCTCGAGGAAGGGGATGTCGTCAAAGAGCAGCGGCCCCAGGGTGTCCGGTGAGAGGTTCAGGAGCTCCGCCCCCGGCCGGTAGAGCATGACCTTGCGCAGGCGCCCGATCTCCGAGCGCACGTTGAGTCCTTCGTACACGGGCCCTCCCCTTGAGACCTCGCCTTCCTGAAATGCCTTTCACAACCATAACTCACCCGGCCCGCCCGGGCGGGCACCCGGCTGCTATCATCAGAAGATGCCATATTCCGGCGCCCGCGTGGCGCCGCACACAGAGAAGGGGCGGAGCTCCCATGAGCAAGGAACTGGACAAGGACACGCGCGCCGACGTCGTCGAGACGCGCCCCAAGGAGAAGGACCGCGTCAAGCCGGCCAAGGGCGAGAAGGGCGACAAGTCGGAGAAGGGCGAGAAGGACAAGTCCCCCAAGTCCGGCAAGGACAAGCCCGCGCGCGACTTCTCCTACACCCAGAACCGCGAGATCAGCTGGCTGCGCTTTGACGACCGCATCCTCGACGAGGCCTACGACCCCGCCGTGCCGATCTTCGAGCGCCTCAAGTTCTGCGAGATCGTGGAGTCCAACCTCGACGAGTGGTTCATGATCCGCGTGGGCGGCCTCTCCGACCTCGCCTCCCTCAAGAACCAGCCCAAGGACAACAAGTCCAACATGACGCCTGCCGAGCAGCTCGACGCCATCTTCGAGGCGCTGCCGCCGCTCATCGAGCGCCACGAGCGCGGGCTCGCCGAGGTCGAGGCGCTTCTCGCCGAGCGCGGGCTCGTGCGCGTCTCCCCCGCCGACTACACCGAGGCCGACCGCGCGGCCGTGCAGCGCCACTTCGACCGCCGGCTCGCGCCGATCATCTCGCCGCTCATCGTCGACCCGCGCCACCCCTTCCCCAACCTGAGGAACGGCCGCCTCTTCGTGGCCTGCTCGCTCGACGGCACGGACGAGACCGGCCTTCTGGGCATCATCGAGGTCCCGGCCACCGAGCAGCGCGTGGTGGCGCTGCCCTCCACGGGCAAGGCGTGGCGCTACACGCTGCTCGAGGACGTGCTCCAGACCTGCCTCGACCAGTGCTTCGGCGACTACGTCCCCAAGCGCTCGGCTGTGATCCGCGTGACCCGCAACGCCGACATCGACCCGGACGGCGAGGGCGTCGAGGAGGAGGAGGACTACCGCCAGCACATGAAGAAGGTTCTCAAGCTCCGCCAGCGCCTCCAGCCGGTGCGCCTTGAGATCCGCGGCAAGCTCGGCAAGGCGCTCGAGGGCTTCATCGCCGACGAGCTCGCACTGGAGCCGCGACGCATCTTCCGCCTCACCCGCCCCATCGACCTCGGCTACGTCTACGGGCTCGAGTCCCACATCCCCGACCACGAGCACGCCGCCTGCGTGTTCCGCTCCTTCGAGCCGCAGATCTCCTCGATGGTCGACCTCTCCCAGCCCATGCGCGGCCAGGTGGAGGACCACGACGTCCTGCTCACCTACCCCTACGAGTCCATGACGCCGCTGCTGCGCCTCGTGCGCGAGGCCTCCGGCGACGACGCCTGCATCTCCATCAAGATCACGCTCTACCGCGTGGCCAAGAGCTCGCACCTCTGCGAGAGCCTCATCAGCGCCGCCGAGGCCGGCAAGGACGTGACCGTGCTCATGGAGCTGCGCGCCCGCTTCGACGAGGCGAACAACATCGCCTGGGCCGAGCGTCTCGAAGACGCCGGCTGCACGGTGATCTACGGCTCCGAGGGCTTCAAGTGCCACTCCAAGATCTGCCAGATCACCTACCACGACCGTGACGGCATCAGCCGCATCACCTGCCTCGGCACCGGCAACTTCAACGAGAAGACCGCCAAGCTCTACTCCGACTTCATGCTCCTCACCGCCGACGAGGGCATCGGCGCGGACGGCAACACGTTCTTCCGCAACCTCTCGCTCGGCAACCTTCGCGGCACCTACCGCCACCTCGGCGTGGCGCCGGTGAGCCTGAAGCCGCTCGTCATGCGCGGCCTCGACCGCGAGATCTCCCACGCCCGCGCCGGAGAGCCGGCCAAGGTCGTCCTCAAGATGAACTCCCTCACGGACCGCGACGTCATCGACAAGATCTCCGAGGCCTGCGAGGCGGGCGTCAAGGTCGTGATGATCGTCCGCGGCATCTGCTGCATCAAGGCGGGCGTCCCCGGCAAGACCGACGGCCTCGTGGTGCGCCAGATCGCGGGCCGCTTCCTCGAGCACGCCCGCATCTACGCCTTCGGCGAGGACATGGACACGATCTACCTCTCCAGCGCCGACATGATGACGAGAAACACCGAGCGCCGCGTGGAGATCGCCTTCCCGGTGCGCGACCCGGCGTGCTCGGAGATCGTCCGACACTTCGTGCGGCTCCAGCTCTCCGACAACGTCAAGGCCCGCCAGCTCACCGCCCAGGGTACCTGGGCGCACGTGGACGCCGACCCCGGTGCCCCGCGCATGAACTGCCAGGAGGAGCTGCTGCTGGAGGCCTACCAGAGGGCCCGCGCCGCCGCGGAGGAGCGCTCCCGCGCCGGCCGCGCCGAGAAGATCAAGCCCGCCGAGGACGCGGTCCCCGCGCTCGCCTCGGTGAGGGAGGAGCCCGCGGAGGAGGTCGCCGAGGCCGCCGCCGAGCCGGCTACGCCGGTCGAGCAGGCCGTCGAGCCCGCGGCGCCGCAGCCGGCGCCCGAGGTCGCGCCCGCAACGCCCACGCCTGCCGCGACGGCTCCGAGCGAGCCCGCGGCACCCGCGTCCTTCTCGCCGGAGCGCACCGCCCCGGCAGCTCCGGCCCCCGCTCCCACGCGGCCGGCTGCCGCGCCGCGCAAGCGCGGTCGCGTCTCGCGCGCGCTCTCCCTCTTTGGCCAGGCCTTCGGCACCCTCTTTGGCGGGGGTGACGAGTGAGCCAGCAACGGGAGCTCGAGCTGACCGTCGAGCGCATGTCCTACGGCCCCGACGCCGTCGCGCACGACGCCGAGGGCAAGGCGATCTTTGTGAGCGGCGCCGTGGCGGGCGACACCGTCCGCGTCCGCGTCGACCGCGAGGAGGACCGCTGGGCGCACGCGACGACCCTCGAGGTGCTCTCAGGCTCGGACGCGCGCGTGACGCCCGCCTGCCCCTACGCGAGCGTCTGCGGCGGCTGCCCCTGGGCCGCGCTCTCCTACGAGGCGCAGACGCAGGCCAAGCGCGCCGGCGTGGTCGACGCCCTCGCGCGCGTGGGCCGCATGGGCACGGAGCGCGCCGAGGCCCTCGTGGCGCCGCTCGTCTCGCCGTCCGAGCCATGGGGCTACCGCAACAAGGTCGAGCTCGCCGTCTCGCACGAGGGCGGACGCGTCTCCCTGGGCATGCACGGCCGGGGCGAGAAGGACGTGGTGAAGGTCACGTCCTGCGCCCTGCTGGACCGCCGCCACGCCAAGGCCGTGAAGGCCGTCTCCGGCGCGCTCGGCTACCTCGCGGGCAGCCACCACCTCGACCTCGAGCGCGTGGGCATCCGCGTCTCCCAGCGCACGCGCGAGGTGGAGGTGGCGCTCTGGGACCGTCCCGGCGGCTTCCCGCGCGCCCAGGCGGCCAAGGTACTCGCCGACGCGCTCTCCCCCACCTCGGTGGTGCGCGTCATGCAGAAGGGCCCGGCCAAGGCCCGCAAGATCGCCGGGGTCGAGTGTCTCTCCGGCGCGGGCTCCTGGGGCGAGCAGGTAGGCGACGAGCGCATGCGCGTGTCGGCCCCGTCCTTCTTCCAGGTGAACACGCGCGGCGCCGAGAAGCTCGTCGACCTCGTGCTCGAGGCGCTCCGCCCCGCCGCGGACGAGGAGGCCATGGACCTCTACTGCGGCGCAGGCACCTTCACGCTGCCGCTCGCGCGTCGTGCGGGCTTCGTCTCCGCGGTGGAGTCCTACGGACCGGCCGTGCGCGACCTGCGCCGCAACATCGACTCCGCCGGGCTCGACAACGTCGACCCCATCGGCGGGGACGCCGGGCGCGAGTTCCCCGACGTGGACGCCGACGTCATCGTGGTCGACCCGCCGCGCGCGGGCCTTGCCGCCGACGTGGTGAGCCGCCTCTCCGAGCAGCCGGCGCGCGCGATCGCCTACGTGAGTTGCGACCCGGCCACGCTGGCGCGCGACCTCGCCCGCTTTGCTGAGGCCGGCACCTTCGCGCCCGCCCGCGTGACGCCGGTCGACCTGTTCCCGCAGACCTTCCACGTCGAGACGGTCACGCTGCTCGAGCGCGCGTAGTCGGGCGCGCTGGCGACCGCTTGTGTCTGATGCCGAGCTCGCGCTACGCGACTCGCCCGAAGTCACGCTTTGCCCTCTCAGAGCGTGACTTCGGGCGAGTTTCAACGGGTCGACTCGCTCTTCGTCACGTTCTTCTCGCCGATTGCGTGACTTTGAACGAGGCGTTGATGCACGGCTCGCTCGAAGTCACGCTTCAGCCACTTGACGTGACCACGGGCGAGTCAGCAGCGCACGGGAAGCGCCCCTCGCATAATTCCCCGCGCAACGCTAGGAATAATCCGCAGCTCAGAGCCGCTGGGGCGTCTTTTTGGGCTATACGCGGGTGACGGTTGCGCGCATGGGGCAAAACGGGTACAAAAGTGAGGAAACCTGGGCAGGGGGCTCAGGCAAGAGAGAGGAACCAAACATGAAGGCTACTGTTAACGAGGATTGCATCGGCTGCGGGCTCTGCGAGGGCACCTGCCCGGACGTCTTCTCCATCTCCGACGACGGCGTGGCCGTCGCCATCGAGGAGGACGTGCCCGAGGACGCCGAGGACAGCGCTCAGGAGGCCGCCGACAACTGCCCCGTCTCCGCCATCACGGTCGAGTAGCTGGCAGTCGTCATCGAACGCCTGGCGGGGGCCGATCGGCTCCCGCCTTTTTGTATGCGGCGCGCACCCCGCGACGCACAGTGAGGAGTGAGACGTGGGACCCACAGAGAACGTGCACCTGATTCTGGCGTCGCAGTCGCCGCGGCGTCGCGAGCTGCTCGAGCAGGCCGGCTTTGCGCTCACGGTGGCGCCGGCGGACATCGACGAGACGCGCCGCGAAGCGGAGAGCCCGGTGGAGCTCGTCGGGAGGCTCGCGCGCCAGAAGGCCCGCGCGGTCCTGTCACGGCTGCTCGACGGCACGGACGGCGCACGGGCCCTCGTGGCCGCGGACACCATCGTCTGGGACGACGACGGCGAGGTGCTCGGCAAGCCCGCCGACGACGCCGACGCGGCCCGGATGCTGCGCGAGCTCTCCGGCCGCACGCACCATGTCTCCACGGGTGCCTGTCTCCTCGCCCCTGACCAAGCCGTGGCGGGAGGGGCGCGCGAGACATACTTCGTCGAGACTACCGACGTCACCTTCTGGGAGCTCACCGAGACCGAGGTCGCGGCCTACGTGGCCAGCGGCGAGCCCCGTGACAAGGCGGGCGCCTACGGCATCCAGGGCGCCGGTCGGCTGCTCGTGCGCTCCATACGCGGCGACTACCAAAACGTCGTCGGCCTGCCCGTGTCACGCCTCGTCCGCGAGCTCGGCTCGCTCATCGGCGAGAAGGACCTCGTCGCGCGCGCCATCGAGAAGGGAGGACCCCTTGCCTAGCCCGACCTCGGCCGACGCCCCCGCGGCGCACGCGATCGCAAGCATCACCCAGATCCCCGGCGTCCTGGCCGGCCACGCCACGCTCGAGGCCGCCGGCACCGGCTGCACCGTCATCGTCTGCCCCGACGGCTGCGTCGGGGGCGTTGACGTGCGCGGCGGCGCCCCTGCCACGCGCGAGACCGACCTGCTGCGCCCGGAGGAGACCGTCGAGGAGCTCCACGCGGTCGCGCTCTCCGGAGGGAGCGCCTACGGACTCGCCGCCTCCTGCGGCGTGGCCGAGGAGCTCGAGCGCCGCGGGTACGGCCTCGACGTGGGCGTGGCTCGGGTGCCAATCGTCTCGGGGGCGTGTCTGTTCGACCTTGCCTGCGGCGACGCGCACGTGCGCCCCGGCGTCGAGGAGGGCCGTGCGGCCTGCGCGGCGGCCTTCGAGCACGCCGGCGAGCCGCTCGAGCGCGGCTGCGTGGGCGCGGGCTGCGGCTGCACCATAGGCAAGCTCGCGGGCCCGGAGCGTGCGATGAAATCGGGCCTCGGCGAGGACGTGGAGCGCGCCGGAGAGCTCGTCTGCGGGGCGGTCTCGGCCGTGAACGCCTGCGGCGACGTGGTGGACCCGGACACCGGCGAGCGCGTGGCGGGCCTGCGCACGGCGGACGGCACGGCTCTTGCCAGCAGCGTCGAGACGCTGCTGGGCAACGAGGCGCAGATGCCGCTCGAGCGCACCAACACCACCATCTCCTGTGTGGTCACCAACGCGCGGCTTACCAAGGCACAGGCCACCAAGGTTGCCCAGATGGCCGCCGACGCCTACGCCCACGCCATCTCCCCCACCCATACCACCAACGACGGCGACACCGTCTTCGTGATGGCCACGGGCGCGGTTGAGGCGCCGGTGGACGTGGTGGGTGCACTCGCCGTGCGTGCGCTCGGGCGCGCGATCGTGGACGGTGCCCGCTCCGCGCACGGGGCCTACGGCTACCCTGCCGCCCGCGACCTTCGAGACGCATAGTTCGCCGCGAGACCCCGCGCGTGACAGGAGCGCCCCGACCTCCCCGTCAGCGACTTCTGGGCAAGACCCAGTGAGCGGACGGTGAGGTCGGGGCGCTCCCCCTGCACGTGCGTACGGCGAGCCTAGTTGAACTTCACCAGCTTCTGCGCCACACGGTAGCCCGCCAGCGTGAGCGCGCGGCCCACGGTGCCCGGCAGGTTGGTCGCAAGCCCCACCACGCCGTGGCGCGCGCGACGGTACATCCGCGTGTCGTAGGCCTTGAGCTCGTCCCAAAGCGCCTGGAGCTCGTCCATGGCGTCCGGCCGGTCGCTCTTCTTGGAGAAGACCGAGCATATGGCCATGATGATCGTGAAGTAGTTCATCATGTAGCTGCGCAGCTTCACGGAGTCCACGTCCTGGTAGACGTGGTAGGCGTGCATCATCACGCGCGCCACGCGCCAGTAGTGGTCGACGCGGCTCGTGAGCACCTTGTCGTTGACGGACTGGTCCTCGCGGCCGATGAAGTAGCGGTAGACGTCGACGTCAAGGTAGTAGAGGCTGCGGCACTTGGGGAACGGCACGTAGGCGTAGATGTTATCCACGTAGAAGGTGTGCGGCGGCATCTTGAGGCCCGCCTCGCGCAGCACCTCCACGCGATAGGTGAGCGCGTGCATGAGCAGGTACTGCCACATCATGAAGTGGCCCATGTCGTTCCAGGTGAAGACGCGGCCCACCGGCAGCACGTGACGGTAGTCCACGACGTTACGCGTGTCGTCCTCGACGTGCTCGTAGACGTAGTTGGTGATTACCAGGTCCACCGGGTCGCCGATCTCCACGAAGCGGCGCAGCTGCTCGAGCAGCGCCATCACGGCGTCGGCGTCCACCCAGTCGTCGGAGTCCACGTTCTTGAAGTAGACGCCGCTCGCGTTGGCAAGCGCCTTCATGACCGCGGCGCCGTGCCCGCCGTTCTCCTGGTGGACGGCCTTGATGAGGGAGGGGTGGCGCGCGGCCCACGCATCGGCCTTGGCGGGCGTGTCGTCCTTGGCGGAGCCGTCGTCAACGATGACGATCTCCACGTCCTCCGCGTAGCCTGTGCCCTCGAGGATGGACTCGATGCAGTGGTCCATGTAGTCCGCGGAGTTGTAGCACGGGATGCCGAAGGTGATGGTCTTTTTCATGGGCAGAAGTCCTTGTCGCCGTATTGTATCAAGGGGCCGCCCCGGGCCCTGCACGCGGCAGGCGAGAAGAACCTCGCGCCGGCTGCGTCAGCATGCGGGCCCCGTTGCCGGGGCCCGCCAGAGGGGCTAGTTGTGCTGGGAGATGATCTCGTCGGAGAGGTCAAGCGCGGAGGCCACCACGCCGTCCATGTCGTAGTAGCGGTACTCAGCCAGGCGCCCGACGCAGTGGAAGTTCACCAGACCGGAGACGCGCTCGCGGTAGCGGCGGTAGAGGGCGAGGTTGTCATCCTCGAGGATGGCGTAGTAGGGGGTCTCCCCGGAGCCGGGCTCGTAGGCCTTGGGGTACTCACGCATGATGGTGGTCTTGCCGGGCACCACCTGGCCGGTCATGTTCTTGAACTCGGTGATGCGGGTGAAGTCCTCGCTCGTGGTGTAGTTGACGGTGCCCACGGGCTGGAACTGGTCCATGTCGAGGGTCTCGAAGTCCATGTCGAGCGTGCGGTACGGCAGCGCGCCGAGGTCGAGGCCGAAGAGCTCGTCGAGCGGGCCGGTGTAGATGATCTCCCCGCCGTAGGGGCGCCCGCAGACGCTGACGCTCGTCTCGCTGACCTTGAGCAGGTCGCGCGCGTCCACGGCCAGGAAGACGTCGATGCAGTCGTGGTCGAGCATGTGCTCGAAGAGGGCGGTGTAGCCCTCGGCCGGCATGCCCTGGTAGGGGGCTCCGGGGAAGTAGCGGTCGTCGTCGCCCACGAAGACGGGGACGCGGCCGGTGACGCTGGGGTCGATCTCGTCGGGCGTCTGGCCCCACTGCTTCATCGTGTAGTGCAGGAAGACGTTCTCGAAGACGTAGTCGGCGACCTCAACGAGCTCCGGGTCGTTCTTCTCGCGAAGCTCCATGATCGGCACCTTCTTGTTCTCGCCGAAGGTGGCCACGAGCTTCTGGTAGAGCTGCTCGCCCTTCTCCTCGCCGAAGGCGAGCTTGAGGGAGCGGTGGTTGAACGGCACCGGCATGAGCGTGCCGTGGATGTTGGCGAGCACCTTGTGCTGGTAGTCGGTCCACTCGGTGAAGCGCGAGAGGAACTCGTTCACGCGCTCGCTCGTGGTGTGGTAGATGTGGGGACCGTACTTGTGGACGAGGATGCCCGCGTCGTCGACGTAGTCGTAGGCGTTGCCGGCAATGTGGTCGCGCCGCTCAAGGATGGCCACCTTGAAGCCGCAGGACTCGGCCAGGCGACGGGCGCAGACAGCCCCCGCGTATCCGGCGCCGACGACGATGGCGTCATAGGTGTCGGGGTTGAACCCCGCAGGCAGACCGTTCACGATACCCATACCATTCCTCTCAGCAGGCTACGAGGCAGCCCCCGTCTGGGGGCGAGAAGGACGAGCGCGCTCGCCCAATCGTCCGCCTGATTCTAGCACCTCGCTCCTATAATGGGCCCTGACGCCCGCACGCCCCGGCCAACCTGCACATATTCCGGGAAATGCGGCATAGGAGGAGCCATATCTGGCCTGGAGACGAAAGGGAGCACCCATGAGCGATTTTCTCGCCCGCATGAAGGCCGCGGCAAAGGCCGACAAGAAGACCATCGTCCTGCCCGAGGGCGAGGACCCGCGCACCCTCGAGGCCGCGCGCAAGATCGTGGCCGAGGACCTGGCCAACCTCGTCATCCTGGGCGACCCGGCGACGATCGACGTCGAGGGCGTGACCGTGATCGACCCGAAGAGCCCCACCGCCCCCAAGCACGAGGCCTACGCCCAGAAGTTCGCCGAGCTCCGCGCCAAGAAGGGCGTCACCATCGAGCAGGCCCGTGCCCAGATGATGGACGCCACCTACTACGGCACCATGATGGTCAAGATGGGCGACGCCGACGGCCTGGTCTCCGGCGCCTGCCACTCCACCGCCAACACGCTGCGCCCGGCGCTGCAGATCCTCAAGACCGCCCCGGGCACCAAGCTCGTCTCGGCCTTCATGGTCATGTGCACCAAGACCCCCGAGTACGGCGCCGACGGCACGCTGATCTTCGCCGACTGCGGCCTCAACATCGCCCCCACCGCCGAGGAGCTCTCCGAGATCGCCCTGGCGTCCGCGGAGTCCTGGACCGCCTTCATGGGCGACGTCGAGCCCAAGGTCGCCATGCTCTCCTACTCCACCATGGGCTCGGCCGGCGGCGACGTTGCCAAGAAGGTCCAGGAGGCCACCGTCTTTGCCAAGGAGAAGCGCCCCTCCCTCGCCGTCGACGGCGACCTGCAGCTCGACGCCGCCATCGTGCCGACCGTGGCCGCCCTCAAGGCGCCCGAGAGCGACGTCGCCGGCCACGCCAACGTCCTCGTCTTCCCCGACCTCGAGACGGGCAACATCGGCTACAAGCTCGTCCAGCGCTTCGGCAACGCCGAGGCCTACGGCCCCATCCTGCAGGGCATCGCCAAGCCGGTGAACGACCTCTCGCGCGGCTGCGTAGCCGACGACATCGTGGGCGTGGTGGCCATCACCGCCGTCCAGGCCCAGATGGCCGAGAAGAACGAGTAGCCCAGGCTCCTGCCCACGGCTCGCTCGGCGAGAAGAACCCTATTAATTGGGGATAGTTCCCTTCTTGCGCGAAAAATCCCGGGGCTGTGCGTTTTGGCCGCCAAAATGGCCGGGCCTGTGCGCGCGATGACGCACAGGCCCGGCCTTTCTTGCGCAGAAAACGCACACTCCCCTGAAATCGCGCACGGCGCGGCGCGGCGCGCCACAACGCAGCGCACTGCCCCCCCGCGCAGGCGCGCCAGCTAGCCCATGATCGGGTGCGGGCCGGCGGCGCGGACCTCGGGATCCATCGTCTGCAGACGGTCCTCCGCGTTGTCCACGAACATCTGGGCCAGCGCCTCGGCGGTCTTGTCGTAGGCAGCGCGGTCCTCCCAGGTGTTGCGAGCGTTGAGCAGCTCGGACGGCACGCCCGGGCAGGTGGTGGGCACGTCGAGGTTGAAGCGCTCGTCGTGGACGAACTCGCAGTCGTCGATGATGCCGGACTGGGCGGCCTCGACCATCTTGCGGGTGTAGGCGAGCTTCATGCGCTTGCCGGTGCCATAGGGGCCGCCGGTCCAGCCGGTGTTGATGAGGTAGACGCGCACGCCGCCCTGGTCGATCTTCTCGCCGAGCATCTGTGCGTAGACGTTGGGGTCAAGGGGCATGAACGGCTCGCCGAAGAGCGAGGAGAACGTGGGCTGCGGCTCCTTGATGCCGCGCTCGGTGCCCGCCACCTTGGAGGTGAAGCCGGTCATGAAGTGGTACATCGCGGCGTCGCGGTCCAGCTTTGAGATCGGCGGCAGCACGCCGAAGGCGTCGGCCGTGAGGAAGATCACCACGTCCGGGGTGCGCTTGGCGCGGCCCTTGGTCACCGCGCCCGGCACGAACTCCACCGGGTAGGCCACGCGGCCGTTCTCGGTGAGCGAGGTGTCAAAGTAGTCGGCCACGCGGGTGTCCGGGTCGATGACCACGTTCTCGCACATGGAGCCGAAGCGGATTGCGTTCCAGATCTGCGGCTCGGTCTCCGGTGTGATGTCGATGGTCTTGGCGTAGCAGCCGCCCTCGATGTTGAAGACCTTGTCGTCCGCCCAGCCGTGCTCGTCGTCGCCGATGAGCAGGCGGTCCTCGGCGGCCGAAAGCGTGGTCTTGCCCGTGCCGGACAGTCCGAAGAAGACCGTGGTGCCGTGCGAGCGCGGGTTCATGTTGCAGGAGCAGTGCATGGTGAGCACGTGGTCCTCAACGGGCAGCAGGTAGTTCATCACGGAGAAGATCGCCTTCTTGATCTCGCCGCTGTACTGGGTGCCCACCACGAGGATCATGCGCTCCTGGAAGTTGATGAGGACGGCCGCCTCGGAGTGGGTGCCGTACACCTCCGGGTCGAGCTTGAGCGTCGGCGCGGCCATCACCACGAAGTCCGCCTCGCCGAAGTCGCGCAGCTCCTTCTCGTCCGGGCGCACGAGCATCTGGTGGACGAAGAGCGCCTGACTCGCGAGCTCGCAGATGGCGCAGATCTTGCGGGAGTAGCGGCGGTCAGCGCCGGCCAGCCCGTGCACCACGAAGAGGCGACGCTCGGAGAGGTGGCCGATGACCTCCGCCTTGACCTTGTTGTAGTTCTCCACGGAGAACGGCACGTTGACGCTGCCCCAGGCGATCTTGTCGTGGACGTCGGGCGTGTCCACGATGAAGCGGTCCTTGGGCGAGCGGCCGGTGTACTGGCCCGTGATGACGGAGAGCGAGCCGGTGCTCGTGAGCTCGCCCTCGCCGCGCTCAACGGCGGTCTCGATCAGCACCGCGGGAGACGCGTCGATGACGGTCTTCTCCTCGGTGTGGGCGATGCCATAGCGCAGAAGTTCCTCGATGATCATGCGTACCTCCTCAAATGACGGCGCGCGGCCGTCTCTTATCGACGCACTTCGCAGGTCGGAGGCCCCGAGGGCGCGACACGCACCACGCTATTATGCCACAGCGCCCCACCTACCGCGCCAGGTGCTCCATTCAGCAACATGGAGACTTCCGAGCCGCCCAAAACCGATAACCTAAAGGGGTTGGACAGTCAGTCGCGGGCGAGAAGAACCTCGGGCGCAGGGCCCGGGGACCGCCGCGCGTCAACGTGAACGGGGGAAACGATGGCCGAGATCGTGACAATCTCCGACGGCGCGCTCAGCGCCGCGGTGGACCCGATGGGCGCCCAGCTCATGAGCCTCTCGCTCGATGGCGGCGAGTACCTCTGGCAGGGCGACGAGCGCTTCTGGCCGCGCCGCGCGCCGGTACTCTTCCCCATCGTCGGCTGCCTGCGAAACGACAGCGCCCAGAGCGCCCAGGGGCCCGTGCGCCTCAAGCGCCACGGCATCGCGCGCCTCTACGAGCACCGCGTCGTCAGCCGTGACGAGAAGAGCGTGACCTTCGAGCTCGCCTCCACTGACGAGACCCGCGCCGCCTACCCCTTCGACTTCACGCTCAACATGACCTACGCACTCGAGGGCGGGGCGCTCGCGCAGACCTTCGCAGTCACCAACACCGGCTCGGTCGACCTGCCGTTCACGCTCGGCGGCCACCCCGCCTTCAACGTGCCCGCGCCCGGCGACGAGGGCGCGTCCTTCTCGGACTACCGCCTTGAGTTCGCGCGCCCCTGGACGGCCGTGGTGCCCACGATCGACGAGGCGGGCCTGCACGACTTCTCCGTCACACACGAGCTCACGCGTGACTCCGACGTGCTCCCGCTCACCCACGAGCTCTTCGAGCGCCTGCTCACCGTGGTCCTGGTGGACGTCCCCGAGCGTCGCGTGCGCCTCGTGGGGCCGGCCGGCCACGGCGTGGAGCTCGCCTTCGACGGCTTCGAGTACCTCGGCGTGTGGACGGCCTCGGCCGAGGCGCCGTTCGTGGCCATCGAGCCCTGGGTGGGCTGCGCCACGGCCTACGACGAGTCCGACGTCTTCGAGGAGAAGCGCGGCACCATCACGCTGGCCCCCGGCGAGCGCTGCGAGAAGACCTTCCTCGTGAGGCCCTTCTAGCATGGGCGTCATCCGTCAGGCCACGGAGCGGGATCTCGACGCCGTCTGCTGCATCTATGACGCCGCGCGGGCCTTCATGCGCGCCCACGGCAACACCGTGCAGTGGACGGGCGGCTACCCGGGCCGCGCAAGCGCCGAGAAGGACCTCGCGGCGGGCGTCCTCTGGGTTCTCGACGAGGGCGCGGGACCTGTGGCCTGCATGAGCGTGCTGCCGGGACCGGACCGCACCTACGCCCGCATCGAGGGAGCGTCCTGGCTGAACGACCGGCCCTACTGGGTGATGCACCGCCTTGCCGTGGCGGTGTCCGGCAACGGGCGGGGCGGCGCGCTCCTGCGGTGGCTCTGCGAGCGCCACGACAACGTGCGCACGGACACCCACGAGTGCAACCTGCCGATGCAACACGCCCTCGAGCGCGCCGGCTTCGTGCGGCGCGGGACCATCACCTGCGAGGACGGCACCCCGCGCGTGGCCTACCACTTCGTGCGATAGCGCAGCGCGCTGCTGCTGGCAGCCGAAGAGCTGCGCGGCGACCTTGTGGGCCTGCTCGGCCACGCCCACGCGCTTGAGGAGCTCCATCGCGCGGGCCTCGGCCTCCTCACGGCCCATGCCCAGGACCTCGCGCGGCCCCAGCGTGGCGTTGTCGGGGATCGTCATTTGTGCGAAGAGGTTGGACTGCTGAAAGACCATGCCGCGCTCGGCGCGCACCCGGGCGAGCTCGCGGCCCTCCAATCGCCTTGCGAGTGGATGATCGTGACGCCGGTCTTCCTGGCCACGTAGACCGACGCCTCGTTGATCAAGTAGTTGATGAGGATGTTAATCACTGCCACCACGAGGTACGTGGAGGAGAGCGCGTCGTAGGCCTCGGCGTCAAGGGTGGCCTCCTCGGCGGGCTAGGCGTCGTCTGCGGGAGCGGGCACCTCCCCGCCGTCGCGGGAGCAAGGCCGAACGGGCGAGCGCGGTGGCGCCGAAGCTAAGGGCCTGGCGGCGGCTGAGCCTGAGGTCGGAAAGCGACATGCGGGTTCCTCCCGTCGGGGTTCCGTCATAGTTTTTTGTACTTAACCGGCGGCATTTCCGACGCGAGGCCACACTTCCGAAACAGAGCGCCCGCGGGCGTCGCTCGACACACCTGCCGCCACAGGCCTCTTTCGTTTGCCCGCGAATGCGGGCGAACCGTACGACGAAGGAAAGGGCACGGACCATCTGGTTGGCCGCCTGCAGGTCCGCTTGGTGGGTTGCCTTCAGTTCCGTTTGCTGAGCCGTCTGGTTGGCCGCCTGCTTGAAAAAAAGAGGCCGTGGCAGGATATGGCGCGATTCCTGCTTAGGGACCGTGAGCCGTTACACCGTCGGGTCGTCCCCCGCTTAGAGAATTCAGGCTGTTACGGTTCTAGCGGGTACATTCGCTTTGAAAACGAGGGCCGTTACCGCTCTCAGCACCGGAAAGAGACGACCGAGTCGTAACAGACTCGATTTTGTAAGCGTGCAGAGGGCATCACAGCGCAACGGCTGCCAATCCCTAAGCAGGAAGGCCCGCCCGCGCGCAACGGCCGCCAATCCCTAAGCGGACGGTAATGCCCTCGCTCAACGACCGTATTACCCAAAGCGCCAGCGCGGGACGCCCACAAAAGCGCCCCGGTGACCCGGCCCTTCTCGGGCACGGCGGTCACCGGGGCCGTCACTTCAGGCGGAATGCAGGGGCAAGACTAGCCGAGCAGCTCCTCGACGTCGAGGGCGATCATGTACTCCTCGTTGGTCGGGACCACCATGACGGTGATGGCGGAGTCGTCGGTGGAGATCACGCGCGGCTCGTCGGAGCGCACGGCATTCTTCTCGTCGTCGATCTTGACGCCCATCCAGGCGAGGCGGCGCGCCACTCCGGCGCGCATCTCGGGCGAGTTCTCGCCGATGCCGGCGGTGAAGGCCATCGTGTCGACGCCCTCCATCGAGGCGGCCATCTCGGCGAAGAGCTGGGAGGTGCGGTAGTAGAACATGTCGAGGGCCATCTGGCAGTGCTCGTCGCCCTTCTCGGCGCCGGCCTCGATGTCGCGGGAGTCGGAGGAGACGCCGGAGACGGCGAGCAGGCCCGACTGCTTGTTCATCATCGTGTCGATCTCGTCGATGGAGTAGCCGCCCACGCGGTTGAGGTAGAAGACCGTGGCCGGGTCGACGGTGCCGCAGCGCGTGCCCATGATAAGGCCGTCGAGCGGGGTGAGGCCCATCGTGGTGTCCATGCACTTGCCGTCCTCGATGGCGCACAGGCTTGCGCCGGAGCCGAGGTGGCAGCTCACGAGCTTGTGGGTCTTCTCGCCCATGAGCTCGTGGACGGTGCGCCAGATGAAGCGGTGGCTCGTGCCATGCGCGCCGTACTTGCGGACGTGGTACTTGTCCACCACGTCGCGCGGCAGGGCGTAGCGCCAGGCACGCTCGGGCATGTTGTAGTGGAAGGCGGTGTCCGGGACGATGACGTTGCCGATCTCCGGGAACATGTCACGGCAGATCTCGATGACGTCGGCCTCGGCGTAGTTGTGGAGCGGCGCCAGCGGGGCGACCTCGCGGACCTGGGCGAGCGTCTCGTCGGTCACGACGGCCGACTCGGGGAAGTACCAGCCGCCCTGGACCACGCGGTGGCCGATGCCGCCGATGGGCTTGTCCACGGTCTTGAGGATGTCGAAGACGTACTTGATCGCCGTCTTGTGGTCGGGAAGCGCGACCTCGAGCTTCTGCTTCTCGCCGCCCATCTCCTCGTGGCCGACGAACGAGCCGTCGATGCCGATGCGCTCGCAGTTGCCCTTCGCATAGACCTCGCGCGTGTCGACGTCAAGGAGCTGGTACTTGAGCGACGAGCTGCCGGCGTTGATGACAAGGACGTTCATGACTCTCCTCTCGCGGGGACTCCCCCACCGATGACCTTTCAGCAACGTTCATATAATACGCCCTCCCGCCCGGCGAGAAGAACGGGGGGTCGTGTGGGTTTTGTGCGAGAGGAGCCCGTCCCGGCACGCGCCGGCGCCTGCGGCCGGCGCCGCCGGGCGGCTAGGCCGGCAGGAGCCCCTCGCCGAGGTCGCAGCCGCCGAGCACGTGCATGTGCAGGTGCATCACGGTCTGGCCGGCGGCCGCGCCGGTGTTCATGATGCAGCGGAAGCCGCTCTCGGCGATGCCGCACCTCTCGGTGACCGCCCTGACGGCGGCCTCCATCGAGGCGAGCGTCTCGGCGGGGACGCCGTCGACGAAGTTGTCGTAGTGGGCCTTGGGCACCACGAGCACGTGCACGGGCGCCTGGGGGTTGGTGTCGCGGAAGGCCACGACGTTGTCGTCCTCGAAGAGGAACTCGGTGGGGATCTCGCCGTTGGCGAGCTTGCAGAAGATGCAGTCGGACATGGTCTCTCCAATCTGTGTTCCCGCACGCGCACAGGGCGCAGGCGGGGCTACTCGTTCAGGTAGGCGGTGCTCGGGGCGGAGGCGGTGTCGGTCACCGGGGCGTTCTCGTCGGTGGCGTCCAAAAGGACGCGCACCTTCTGCTCGGCCGAGGAAAGGCGCTCGCGCAGGCTCTTGAGCAGCTCGACGCCGCGGGCGTAGCGCTCGAGCGACTCCTCGAGCTCGAGCTCGCCGCCCTCCAGCGAGCGCACGATCTGCTCGAGCTCCACGGAGGCCTCCTTGAAGGTCATCTCCTCGATCGGACGGTAGGTGTTCTCTGCCATGTCTTCTCCTCTCGGGGCGTGGGTTGCCCCACGCTAGTCTGCGGCTGGTGCGGGGGCGGTCGAGGTCACGGCTGCCGAGAAGGACCCGCTGCCCAGAAGCACACTCACCTCGTCGCCCGCAGAGAGCGCGGCGGCGTCCTTCACCACGTGGCCACGCGCGTCGCGCGCGATGGCGTAGCCACGCGCGAGCACGGCCAGGGGCGAGAGCGCGTCGAGCTGCCCCGCGAGCCGGGCGAGCGTGGCCTCCGGCGCGCGCAGCAGGCGCGGCCCGGCCTCGGCGAGGCGCGTGGCCACGCGGTCGACGCCCTCCCCCGCCCGAAAGAGCAGCCGGGGCGTCGCCTCGTGCAGGCGCTCGGCGGTCTGGGCGAGGTCGGCCTCGGCGTCGTGCAGGGGCGCCAGGGGGTCGGTGAGGCAGCGCCGGGCGCCGAGCGCGTCGAGCGCCACGCGGCGCCGGGAGAACTCGGAGTCCATGGCGGCGCCCATCACGCGGGCCTGCGCCTCCACGCGCTGCCGCCGCACGGCGAGCAGGTTGGACATCGCGCGTCCCAGGCGCAGCTGGCGCTGGAGCATCTGCCGCTCAACGTCGCTGATGGCCGGGGCCACGGACTCCGCCGCCGCGGTGGGCGTGGAGACGCGGCGGTCCGCCACCATGTCGGCGATCGTGGTGTCGGGCTCGTGGCCGATGCCGGTGACCACGGGCACGGGGCAAGCCGCGATCGCGCGCGCCACGCCCTCGTCGTTGAAGCACATGAGGTCCTCGAAGGAGCCGCCGCCGCGCACGAGCAGGATGGCGTCGGGACGCGTTGAGGCGGCCGTGGCGAGCGCGCGGACGATGGTGGCCGGGGCGTCCGCCCCCTGCACCGAGCAGCCCACCACGTCGATCTCGACGAGGGGGTTGCGGCGCGCGAGCGTACGCTTGACGTCCTCGATCACGGAGCCGGAGAGCGAGGTCACCACGCAGACGCGCGAGCAGAACACCGGGACGTGGCGCTTGGCCGACTCGTCCATGAGCCCCTCGCGCTCGAGCCTGCGGGCGAGCTCGGCGACCTGCTGGCGCAGGAGTCCCTCGCCGGCGGCCTCCACCTTGCTCGCCACGAAGGAGAGCTTGCCGGAGGCCTTGTAGACGTCGAACTTGCCGGTGAGCTGGACGGCCAGGCCGTCACGCAGCTGAAAGCCCATCTTGGCCGCGGTGCCGCGCCATACGATGACGCTCATCGAGGCGCCATCGTCCTTGACCTCGAAGTAGCAGTGGCCCGAGCGCGCGTTGGGACCGCGAAACCCCGAGACCTCGCCGTTGACGACGAGCGTGGGCCACGCGGAGACGGCGCCCTTGGCAAGCGCCACCGCGTCGGTGACGGAGAGCGGGGCCTGGCCGCCCTGGGCGGCGCTCATTGGTCGTTGCCCCGGCCGCCGTAGCGCCCGAGCAGGTAGACGAGCTGCATGATGGAGGTGAGGGCGGCCGCCACGTAGGTGAGGGCGGCCGCGGTGAGCACCGAGCGCGCGCCCTTCTCGTCAAGGCCCGCACCGTTGGCGGAGAGGTAGGCCACCGCCCGGCGCGAGGCGTCGATCTCCACCGGGAGCGTCACCAGCTGAAAGACCACCGACACCGCAAAGAGCACGATGGCCAGCTGCACGAGGCCGAAGAAGTTGAACACCACGCCCAGCAGCAGCACCAGGACCCAGGACTGCTGGGCGATGTTGACCGCGGGGACGAGCGCGGTGCGCAGGCGGTAGAAGCCGAAGCCCTTTGCCGCCTGGATCGCGTGGCCCGCCTCGTGGCAGGCGACGGCCACCGAGGCAACGGAGGCACCGCGGTAGTTGTCATCCGAGAGGTGGAGCATGTTGTCACGCGGGTCGTAGTGGTCCGTGAGGCTGCCCCCGCAGCGCGTGATGCCCACGCCGGAGGCGCCGCCCTCGGCGAGCATGCGGCGCGCCACGTCGGCGCCGGTGCCGGGGACGTGGGCGTCCACCTGGGACCACTTGCGGTAGGTGCTTCTGATGTGAGCCTGTGCCGCGCCGCCGATGACCAGCGCCACAAGCGCGATGAGCAGGTAGCCCGGGTCTATCCCGTACCCGAGGCCGAATCCGTAGAAGTGAAGGGGCATCTTCTCTCCAATCCGAGCCGACACCCCCATTCTACCCACCGACCGGACAGAAATACGGCGGGGGCGCGAGCACGCGCGCCGGGCGGAGCGCGGGACCACGGGCCCAGACCCCGGAGCCGTGCCCGGACGTGCCGCGATGCGCGAGCCCCTACAGGAGCTCTATCCTGCCGTCCTTGACGGTGAGGCCCACCTCGCCGGACAGGAGCCGCTCGAGCGTGGAGCCCGCGAGCTCCCAGCGCCAGCCGGACGCCAGGCGGGAGGTGTCGCGCGCCTGCAGGAACTCCAGCAGGTCGTCACGCGTGGCGATGAGCTGGGCCGCCACTCCGCTCTTCTCGGAAACCAGGCGCAGCACCGCGTACATGAGGTCGATCACGCCCTCGGTCTCGGGCGAGGGACGCACGTGCCGCACGACCTTGGGGCACTGGTCGGCCGGGCACGCGCGCCCGCGCTCCACGGCGGCAAGGACCCCGCGGGCGTCGCGCTCGGAGAGCTGCTCGGTGCCGCGCACGCGGCGCAGGCGCTCAAGGCTCGCCGGGGCGCGCTTGCACACCTCCACGACCACCTCGTCGGAGAGGACCCACTTGCGCGGGACGTCGCGCTCCGCGGCGGCGCGCTCGCGCCAGGCGCAGACCTCGCGGGCCAGGGCGAGCTGCCGGCGCGTGAGCGAGCCGGAGCGGCGCAGGCGCAGGTAGGCCTCGGCCGGGTCGCGCCGCAGGCGCGAGACGTCGACGAGCTCGGCCATCTCGGGCCCCACCCACGAGAGGCGGTCCCGGCGCGTGAGATCGGAAATCATCCGCTCGTAGATGCCGGGCAGGTAGCGCACGTCGTCCTCGGCGTAGGCAAGCTGCTCGGGGTCGAGCGGGCGGCGCGACCAGTCCGTCAGGGACTCGGCCTTGGGCAGGTGCACGCCGCAGTAGGCCTCCACCAGAGACCCGTAGCTCACCTGCTGACGCATCCCGAGGAAGGCCGCGGCGACCTGCGTATCAAAGACCGGCGCGCACACCACGCCCATCCCGTCGAGAAGGACCTCGAGGTCCTGGCTGCAGGCGTGGAAGACCTTGGTCACGTCCGGGTCCTGGAACAGCGCGGCCAGCGGGGAGAGGTCCTCCACGCGCAGCGGGTCGACCGCCGCGATGTCGTCCCCGGCGGCAACCTGCACGAGGCAGAGCTTGGGGTAGTAGGTCTTCTCGCGGAGGAACTCCGTGTCAACCGCGAGCACCTTGCAGGTGGACGCGCGCTCGCAGAACGCGGCGAGCTCTTCGGACGTTGAGAGGTACAAGGGCGCTCGATTCTTCCGTGCAATGATTGCTACACTGGGCTTGCCGGCCCGGGCTGATGCTTATCGGCAGGGCCGTCCGGACTATGATGACACAAAAGACGCCGCACCCTCAGGGGAGGTCACCCGTGCGCACCCTCATCGTCCACAACCCGAAGTCGGGCTTCGGCTCAGACGCCGTCTTTCAGTTTGAGCGGGCGCTCGTCCGCGCCGGCGACGAGTGCGTGCTGCGCCTGCTTGCGGGGGACTTCGACGCCGCCCAGGCCTGCGCCGACGCCGAGCGCTTCGACATGGTGGTGGTCTCGGGCGGCGACGGCACCGTGGCGGCGCTGCTCTACGCGCTGCGCGGGCGCGACGTACCCGTCTGCGCCTTCCCCTCGGGAACGGCCAACCTATTCTGCGCCAACGTCGGCAACGCGCCTGAGCCCTCGGCCCTGGCGCGCGCGTGCCGCGTGGGCAAGACCGCGCAGCTCGACCTCGGCGAGATCGGCTGGGAGGCGGAGGGCGGCGAGCGGCGCGTGCGCGGCTTTGCGCTCATGTCAGGGACGGGCTTCGACGCCCAGCTCATGCAGGCCGCCCTGCCGAACAAGGCCATCATGGGGCAGGCGGCCTACTTCGCCGCGGCGCTCGCCAACCCGCGCCCGGCCGTGGTCCACTTCACCATCACCGTGGACGGCCGTACGCACGAGCGCGACGGCATCTCGTGCCTCGTGGCCAACAGCGCCATGATCCAGGGGGACATCCAGCTCGTGCCGGACTGCCGCATGGACAACGGGCTGCTCGACGTCATAGTGCTCGAGACCTCGGACGCCGCGCAGCTCCTGAAGCCCCTCGCCTTCGGGCTGGTCGACAAGAGCGGCAAGGCCATCGGCCGCCCGCACCTCGAGAGCTTCAAGGGGCGCGAGATCCGCGTGACGTGCTCGGAGCCCGTGCCCATAGAGATTGACGGCGAGGTCGTCGAGGAGCTCGTGAGCTCCTACGAGGCGCAGGTGCTGCCCGGCGCGGTCCGCATGGTCGTGGACGCCATGAGCCCCTACGGCACCGCCGACGACGGCTCGTCCCGCTTTGGTGGCTCAGACGTCATCGCCTTCCCCAAGTAGGGGACCCGCCTGGAGGCGGGCCCTGCGGTCTCGGGCCCGCCCGGCGAGAAGAACCTCAGGGAGGCCGCTGCCGCCCCTAGGCCTCGTCAGCCGGGAAGCGCACGCCCACCTGGCGGCGGATCTCATCCATCACGGCAAGCGAGTCGAGGGTCACGCGCTCGAAGCGGTCGCGAGAGGCCAGCGCCGCCTCCTCGCCACGCACCGCGCGGGCGAAGTCGTCGATCTCGCAGACCATGTCGTTGGCCGGCACCTCCACGGGGATGGGCCGGGTGCTCGCCTGCTCCATGCGGAAGATGAGGCCCTTGTCCTCGTGCTCGGCCACGCGCGGGTTCACCGGGCAGGAGGTCTGGTCCCACAGCAGCGTGGCGCGCTCACCGGCCACCTGGGAGGGCAGCACGTCGTCGCTCATCTTGCCGTATGAGAGGCTCACGACCTTGTCCCCGTAGCCGAGCAGGGCCTCGCCGGCAAGGTCGATCGTCTGGCAGGGGTCGTCCGGCGCGCAGCCGGGGACGGGCGCGGTCACGGACAGGGCGCGCACCTCCTGCGGGCGGCCAAAGAGCGCCACCGCCGGCTCCACGCAGTAGACGCCGATATCCATGAGGGCGCCGCCGGCCAGCGCCGGGTCAAAGACGTTGAGGCGCTCGCCGGCGCGCAGGCGCGCCATGCGCGAGGTCACCTTGGAGAAGCGCAGGGTGGCCAGGCGCACCTCGCCGAGCTCCTCGGCCACGGCTCGCTCGATGGCGGCGAAGCTCGGCACGTGCAGGTTGCGCATGGCCTCGAGCGCTACCACGCCGGAGGCGCGGGCGGCGTCGAAGACCTCGCGCGCCTCGCGCTCGTTGGAGGCGAGCGCCTTCTCCACGAGCACGTGCTTGCAGCCGGCGATCATCTGGAGCGCCTGGGCGGCGTGCGCGCCGTTGGGGCTCGCAACGTAGACGGCGTCGACGTCTTCGGAGGCCGCAAGCGCCTCCAGGCTGTCAAAGAAGCTCCTCGCGCCGTACTTCTCGCCAAACGCGCGGGCGCGCCCAAGGTCGCGCGAGTAGCAGCCCGTAAGCTCCGCGCCCTCCACCTCGGCGAGCGCCTCGCAGAAGCGCTCGGCAATGCCGCTCGAGCCAATGGTTGCAAACCGGAGAGTCCCCATCGCAGTCCCCTTTCCCTGGCCGGACCGGCCGGCGCCTCTGTGCCTACGTGAGTGTCCATACTAGCGCAGCCCGTGCTTTCCACGCGCCCCGTACCGCCTGACTGGTATCGTGTTCTGCGTAAGACGACGAAGGGGGCTCGATGTTCTCTTTTTCAGGGCGCGTGCGCTACAGCGAGTGCGACGAGACGGGGCGGCTCTCGCTCGTCTCCATGATGGACTACCTGCAGGACTGCTCGACCTTCCAGTCCCTGGGGCTCGGCATGGGGATCGACGGGCTGGCCTCGCGGGGGCTCGCCTGGGTCCTGGCCACCTGGTCAATCGAGGTCGACCGGCTCCCGGCCTTCGGCGAGGAGGTCACGGCGTCCACCTGGTGCTACGAGATGACGCGCGCCCACGCGCTCAGGAGCTTCGGCCTGAGCGACGTGGAGGGCGCCCCGCTCGTGCGGGCCGACTCGCAGTGGTTCGTCTATGACTTCACGGCGGGGCGCGCCACGCGCGTGCCAGAGGACCAGCGCGCCTACCTGAGCGACGAGCCGCGCCTCGAGGTGGCCCCGCTGCCGCGGCGCATCCGCCCGGCGAGACCGGCAGAGCGCGCGCCGGAGCGCCCCGTCACCCGGCGCGACCTCGACACCAACCGCCACGTCAACAACGCCCAGTACGTGGGGCTCGCCCTGGACGCGCTCGAAGCGCTCGGCCACGAGGCGCCCGTGGGCGCGCTGCAGGTGCAGTACCGCTCCATGGCGCGCCTCGACGACGTGGTGGTACCGCTGGTATCCCCCTGCGAGCGCGGCTGGGACGTCGACCTCACGGACGGCTTCGGAACGACCTACGCCGTCGTCAGGCTTCAGGAGAGGGAGGGATAGATGCAGACCAAGCACGTGGCCGCAGCAATCATCTACCGCGACGGGAGGGTCCTGGCGGCGAGAAGGGCCCCGGGCAAGGAGCAGGCCGGCCTCTGGGAGCTCCCCGGGGGCAAGGTCGAGGCCGGCGAGACCCCCGAGCAGGCCCTGCGCCGCGAGATCGCCGAGGAGCTCGGCTGCGAGCTGCGCCTGGCCTGGCCCTACGACACCGTCGAGTACGACTACCCCGACTTCCACCTCACGATGGACTGCTACGTGTGCTCGCTTGCGGCGGGCGCCGAGCCCGTGGCCGACCCGACGGTCCACGAGGAGCTGCGCTGGCTCGCCCAGGACGAGCTGACCGACGTGGAGTGGCTCCCGGCCGACACCGCCCTCGCCGCCTCCCTGGGCTACTTCTGGGACGAGGCCTTCGGGGTGGAGCACCTCTAGGTGCGGCCCGGGGGCGCCCTCGCGGGCGCGGCGCGCCCCTGGCGGCCGCCCCTGCTAAGATTGACCGGACGAGAGGAGCCTCATGGACGAGAAGAACGACGGGCGCGACGAGATGCAGACGCGCCCGGACCCGCCGCAGATCATCGAGGGGCCGAGCGCCACGACCGACCCGGAGAACGCCCGCTCGGGCAATGCCGCCTACGTCATCTTTGGCGTGGCGGTGGCCGTGCTCGTACTTCTTGCGCTCTCGCTCTCCAGCTGCGCGACGTCGCTCACGCAGTTCGGGCTGTCGCAGGTCGACTGGGACGCCCTGGGAAACGGCATCACCTGGGACCTTGAGTGGCAAGATCTCGGCTCCCCCAACGGCCTCCCCTACGACCTCGACGGCTTCGGGGGCGCCGCGGACACCTTCCAGAGCCGCCTCGGCTAGGCCCAGCCTGCGGGCGGCACCCGCCGGCGCCTGCGCCGGGACACAGAAAGGCAGACATGAGCAAGGCAGACGACCTCTTCATCTCCATGTGCTCCGAAATCATCGAGCACGGCACCACCACCGAGGGCCAGAAGGTCCGCCCCCGCTGGGAGGACGGCACCCCGGCCTACACGATCAAGCAGTTCGGCGTGTGCAACCGCTACGACCTGCGCGAGGAGTTCCCCGCGCTCACGCTGCGCCGCACGGCGCTCAAGAGCTGCATGGACGAGGTGCTCTGGATCTACCAGCGCAAGTCCAACAACGTCCATGACCTCAAGCCCCACATCTGGGACGAGTGGGCCGACGAGACCGGCTCGATCGGCAAGGCCTACGGCTACCAGGTGGGCCAGGTCTCCCACTACCCCGAGGGCGACTTCGACCAGATGGACCGCGTCCTGTTTGACCTGCGTGAAAACCCCTACTCGCGGCGCATCATGACCAACCTCTACACCTTCGCCGACCTCCACGAGATGAACCTCTACCCCTGCGCCTACAACGCCATCTACAATGTGACGCAGCGGCCCGGCGCGGACCGGCCCACCCTCAACATGGTGCTCGTCCAGCGCAGCCAGGACGTGCTCGCGGCCAACAACTGGAACGTCTGCCAGTACTCCATCCTGCTCATGATGGTCGCCCAGGTCAGCAACATGGAGGCCGGCGAGCTCGTCCACATGATCGCCGACGCCCACATCTACGACCGCCACGTCGACATCGTCCGCGAGCTCATCAGCCGCCCCACCTACCCCGCCCCCACCGTGCGCCTCAACCCCGAGGTCACGAACTTCTACGACTTCACGACCGACGACCTCATCGTCGAGAACTACAACCACGGCCCCCAGGTCAAGAACATCCCCATCGCCGTGTAGCCGTCCGTCCGGCGAGGCGGCCGCGTTGCCCCGGCGCTCAGACAGCTTGCCGAGAAGAACGCTCGGCAAGAACTCGCGGCGGGACAAAGCGGCCGCCTCGCCTGCTGTCACGGGGCCGGGCACATTGTTCCACGCGCAGTTCTGCAGCCGGGCGGCCTGTGCCCGGCGAAGCTGTTTGAGCACGGGGCAATGTGCCCGGCCCATCTCCAGAAAGGTATGACCATGGATTGCAAGCTGAGTGCGATCGTTGCGGTGTGTGACGACTGGGGCATCGGGCTCGACGGCGGGATGGTCGTCGAGAACCGGGAGGACATGAGGCACTTCGTCGCATGCACCACGGGGCACGCCGTCCTCATGGGGCGCCGCACGCTCGAGAGCTTCCCCGGGGGGCGCCCGCTCAGGAACCGGCGCAACGTGGTGCTCACGCGCAGCAGGTCCTTCTCGCCCGAGGGCGTCGAGGTGGTGCACTCCGTCGAGGAGGCGCTCGCCGCGGTGGCGGGCGAGGACGAGGCCTGGGTCATCGGCGGCGGCGAGGTCTACCGCCAGCTCCTCCCCCACTGCACGCGCGCCGAGGTCACCAGGAACCACTGCGTGCGCCCCTGCGACACGAGCTTCCCCAACCTGGACGAGGACCCCTCCTGGGAGGTCAGGGAGGTGCGCCCCGGCGGCGTCACGCCGGACGGCGTCAGCTTCGACTTCGTCACCTACGTGCGCGCGGGCGCCTAGACGGGGCGTGACGGGGCCCTCCCTCCTCACGCCGAGGGTACGTACACCGCCCAAACGGGTACGTACACCGCATAAACGGGTACGTACCCGTTTGGCGCGCTCGTTCTTCTCGCCGCCGAAAACCCGCAGGTATAGAACGTGGCGAGAAGAACCTGATGGCGTGAAAGTGTACGTACCCAAAGAGGAGGGTGTACGTACCCTAAACCCTGCACCCCAGACGCCTAACCCCGTGGGCCAGCCCTCCGGGCGCTACTCCGCAACCGCCGCGAGGCCCGACACCACGTCCGAGCCGCCGTACAGGGCCGAGAAGAACGCCGCGTTGCCGGCCACGTCGGGAGTCCAGGCGCCGTCCTCGCCCTTGCGGCAGGGCACGTCGACCGTCGTGGTGACGGGGCTCTCGTCAGCGTCGAGGCCGGCGTAGACGTCATCCACGAGCTTGGCGAAGAGGGCCGCGCGCCCGCCCTGGGCATAGAGGTCCTCAGCGTCCTGGGTCTCGGAGAAGGACGTAAAGCTCGCTCCGGCCACCTCGAGCGCGGCCGAGAGGCTCGCGTTGGTGACGGTCACGCTCACCGTGGCGGCGTCGCCGTCGGCGCTTGCCTCCCCGAGCTCGTAGGAGAGGTGCTCGAAGCAGTGCCGGTGCCACTCCTCGGGGTCCACGCCATAGGCGGAGAGCACTGCCATCGTGGCAGCGTCCCCAAAGTCGGCGGCGGGCCAGGGACTGTCTGCCGGCTCGTTGCCGTCCTCGTCTGCCTGTGGAACCACGTAGCTCTCCATGAGCGCGGACACGGCATCCCGCGCCCGGTCCGCGTCCGACTTGAACGCGCCGAGCGCAAAGGCTACGGCAACGACGACCGCGACTACGGCAACGGCAGCCACCACGACGAGCGGGCGCTTGTCACGCATGCTGTACCCCTTCCCTGTTCCAACGACTCTAGCTTATCCCAACGGCCCGCCGCCGTCAGGCCCACGGCCGCCCCTGTTCCGCCTCAACGAGGCGCTCAGTCCCCCAGGGGTCAGCTCCGGGGCAGTCGAGCCCGCCGTCGGCCAGCCCCAGGGCACTCGCTCCATCCCCAGTGGGTGCTTGCCCCCTAGCGATCGCTTGCCCCCCAGCAAAAAAGGGCCCGCCAGCCGGAGCTGACGGGCCCTGTGCCAAGCTGCTAAGACGACGCTAGTCGAGCTAGTCGATGTCGAGCGCGGCGTCGACCTGGCTGCGGAGGAACTCCTCGGCGTCCTTGCGGCCGCGGGAGAGCTCGGCGGCGGCCATGACGGGCACCCAGTAGTGCACCTTCTGCTTGGCCACGTCCGCCTTCTTGGAGAAGACGTCGAGGTACTTCTCGGCGTGGCCGGGGTGGTACATCTTGAAGAGGATGTAGGTCATCGCGGCGTCGGCCTCGGGCAGGCCACGGGTGACGTGGGTCCAGTCGCAGGCGTAGAGCGTGCCGTCGTCGGTCACGATCACGTTGGACGGGTTGAAGTCACAGTGGCAGATGCTGCGGCCGGGCGCCATGCGGTCGGCGCGCATCTGGAGGTCGTAGCGGACGGACGGGTCGAGGCCGGGGGCCTTGCCCACCATGCCGGCAATCTTGGTCTTCTGGTCCTTGAGGAGCTCCGGGGCGGGCGTGCCCTGGATCTCGATCTGGAAGTCCACGAACTGGTCGAGAAGTTTGTCGTACTCGTCCGTGCCCTCAGCGGCGTCCATGAGCGAGCGCATGGTGACGCCCGGGACGTACTCCGTGGAGAGGGCCCAGGCGCCATCGGCGACCTGGGAGACCTCCAGGACCTTCGGAACGCGGACGCCGGCCTCGGTGACGCGCGCGAGGTTCAGCGCCTCGTTGAAGACGTCCGAGGCGGGCTTGCCGGCCTTGAACACCTTGACGATGCGGTCTCCGTCAACGTAGACGACCTTGTTGTGACGCTCGACGATAACCTGCTTGCTGTCAGAAAGTTCCATTGCTGCCTCCTTCTGGGCAACGAGAAGAACCTGTGCGGACTAGTCCTCGTAGGAGGTCGCCTCGCGGCCGTAGAAGGCGTCGAGGTAGAGCTCCTTGATCTCGGACACGAGCGGGTAGCGCGGGTTGGCGCCGGTGCACTGGTCGTTGAAGGCGTTCTCGGACATCTCGTCGAGCGTGGCGAGGAAGTCCTCCTCGGTCACGCCAAAGCCGGCGATCGTCTCGGGCACGCCCACGTGGGCCTTGAGCTCCTCGATGCGGGCGATGAAGTTCTCGAAGACCTCGCGGTCGTCGGCGCCCTGGATGCCGCAGAAGCGGCCGGCCTCGGCGTAGCGGTGCAGGGTCTTCGGGTGGTCGTACTGCGGGAAGGTGCCCATCTTCACCGGGCGCTCGGCGGCATTGTAGCGCATGACACGCGTCAGGATGACGGCGTTGGCCAGGCCGTGGGCGATGTGGTGGTAGGCGCCGAGCTTGTGGGCCATCGAGTGGTTGACGCCGAGGAAGGCGTTGGCGAAGGCCATGCCGGCCAGGCACGAGGCGTTGGCCATGTGGTCACGGGCCTCGACGTCGGTGCCGTCGTCATAGGCACGCTCGAGGTAGGTCAGCACGAGCTTCATGGCGCGCAGCGCGATGCCGTCGGTGAAGTCGGACGCCATGACGGAGACGTAGGCCTCGAGAGCGTGGGTGAGCACGTCGACGCCGGAGGCGGCGGTCAGGCCCTTGGGCTGGGTCATCATGTTGTCGGTGTCAACGATGGCCATGTTCGGCAGGAGCTGGTAGTCGGCGATCGGCCACTTGGTGCCGGTGTTGGCGTCGGTGATGATCGAGAACGGCGTCACCTCGGAGCCGGTGCCGGAGGAGGTGGGGATGGCCACGAAGAAGGCCTTCTGGCCCATCTCCGGGAAGGTGTAGACGCGCTTGCGGATGTCCATGAAGTCCATGGCCATGTCCTCGAACTTGGCCTCGGGGTGCTCGTACATCATCCACATGATCTTGCCGGCGTCCATGGCGGAGCCGCCGCCGATGGCGATGATGCAGTCGGGCTCGAAGGCCTTGAGCTGCTCGAGACCCTTCTCGCAGTCCTGAAGCTTGGGGTCGGGCGAGATGGACCAGAAGCTGGAGTAGACGATGCCCTGCTCGTCCAGGGACTCCTCGATCTTCTTGGTGAAGCCGCTCTTGTAGAGGAAGGAGTCGGTGACGATGAAGGCACGCTTCTTGCCGTAGACCTCGGAGAGCTCGCGCAGGGCCACGGGCATGCAGCCCTTCTTGAAGAAGACCTTCTCGGGGGTACGGAACCAGAGCATGTTCTCACGCCTCTCTGCGACGGACTTGATGTTCAGCAGGTGCTGCGGGCCGACGTTGCCGGAGACGGAGTTGCCGCCCCAGGAGCCGCAGCCGAGGGTGAGCGACGGGGGCATCTTGAAGTTGTAGATGTCGCCGATGCCGCCCTGCGCGGCCGGGGTGTTGATGAGGATGCGGCAGGTCTTCATGCGCTTGGCGTGCTCTGCCATCTTCTCGGTCTCGCGCGTGTCGATGAACAGCGAGCTCGTGTGGCCGTAGCCGCCGTCGGCGATGAGGCGCTCGGCCTTGGAGAGCGCGTCCTCCCAGTCCGTGGCGCGGTACATGCCGAGGATGGTGGTCAGCTTCTCGTGGGCCCAGGGCTCGGAGGGCTCGACGGACTCGACCTCGCCGATGAGGACCTTGGTGCTGGCGGGGACCTCCACGCCTGCGGCCTCGGCGATCTTGGGCGCGGGCTGGCCGACCATCTTGGCGTTCACGCCGCCGTTGACGATGACGGTGTTGCCGACCTTGGCGATCTCCTCGCCCTGCAGGAAGTAGCAGCCGCGCTTCTGGAACTCGGCCTTCACGGCGTCATAGATCTTGTCGAGCACGATGACGTTCTGCTCGGTGGCGCAGATCATGCCGTTGTCGAAGGTCTTGGAGTGGATGATGGAGTTCACGGAGAGCTCGACGTCGGCGGTGTCGTCGATGATGGCGGGGTTGTTGCCCGGGCCGACGCCCAGGGCCGGCTTGCCGGAGGAGTACGCGGCGTTGACCATGCCCGGGCCGCCGGTGGCGAGGATGATGTCGGCGGAGCGCATGAGCTCGGCGGTCATGTCGAGCGAGGGCACGTCGATCCAGTCGATGATGCCCTTGGGGCAGCCGGCGGCCTCGGCGGCGTCACGCACGATGCGGGCGGCCTCGGCGGTGCACTTCTTGGCGCGCGGGTGCGGGGAGATGAGGATGGCGTTGCGCGTCTTCAGGCAGATGAGCGTCTTGAAGATGGCGGTGGAGGTGGGGTTGGTCGTCGGGATGACGGCGGCGACGAGGCCGAGAGGCTCGGCGACCTGCTTGTAGCCGAAGGCCTTGTCGTCGGAGATGACGTCGCAGGTCCTCATGTTCTTGTACTTGTTGTAGATGTACTCGGAGGCGTAGTGGTTCTTGATGACCTTGTCCTCCATAATGCCGTAGCCGGTCTCCTCGACGGCCATCTTGGCCAGCGGGATGCGGGCCTTGTTGGCGGCCATCGCGGCCTCGTAGAAGATCTTGTCCACCTGCTCCTGGGTGAACTTGGCGAACTCGGCCTGCGCGGCGCGCATCTGCTTGATGCGTTCCTGCAGCGCCTCTACGCTGTCAATCGTGGTCTGAACATTGTCTGCCATGCGTTCCTCCTATTACTCGGGCCGCACGCGCGACGCGTCGGGCGCACGGTCGTACAAAGGACAGGGTGAAGCGGTCTGGCTTGGCCACACGTCTGCATCCCTTGAAGTATAGCATCACATCCGCCGGGCGCCCGGGCGAGACGCTCCCGCCCGGGCGCGGGGACGGGCCGCCACGGATGCGGGCCGGGCTAGGCGCGGCCGGAGAGCACGCGGACGACCCAGTCGACGTCGTCGGTGGTCTTCATCTTCTCGAGCACGGCCTCGTCCTCGAGGATCCGGCAGATGTTGGCCAGCACCTCGAGGTGCTCCTCCCCCCTGCCCGCGATGCCAAAGACCAGCTGGGCGCGCTCGCCGTCAAAGTCGACCCCCTCGGGGTACTGCTGGAGCACGACGCCCGTGCGCACGACGCTGTCCTTCGCCTCGTTGGTGCCGTGCGGGATCGCGATGCCCATGCCGATGTAGACGCTCGTAAGGCGGTCGCGCTCGACCATGGCGTCGACGTAGGGCTCGCTCACGCAGCCGCGCGCGACGAGCAGAGCGCCGGAGTCGCGGATGCAGCGCTCGCGGTCCACCGGCGCGAGGCCAAGCACGACGTCCTCCGCGCCGATCGAGAGGCTCGGGCGCTCCTGGTCGGCGGGCTCGGGCGCCGGGGCGGGCGTGGTCTCGATGAGCTGGGCCGCGTGGCTGATCTTGGTGAGCGCGTCGTAGAGCGCGTCGAGCGCGGGGTCGTCGAGGAAGTTGTCAATGGTCACGATCTGCGCGCTCGGGGCGCTCTTGCGGGCGCGCTCGGAGAGCACGCGCTGGCACACCACGATGTCGGCGTCGGCGGGGACGCTGTCCACGCTCGAGTGCTCCACGGTGAGGTCGGGCCGCTCCGCCTTGACGCGGTTGCGGAAGCGCGTGGCGCCCATGGCCGATGAGCCCATGCCCGCGTCGCAGGCAAAGACTATCTTGCCGCCCTCGGTGTCGGAGATGACGGCCGCCTCGGCGGTGCCCTTCATCTCGCGCATCTGCTGGCTCGCCTGGTCGATGTCGGCCACGGCCATGGAGCGCACGAGCGGCACGGCGATCACGAACGAGACCGCGGCGGCGATGGCCACGCCGATGATGTTGGTGACCATGTACTCGGAGGGCGTCATCGAGAGGAAGGCGATGATCGAGCCGGGCGAGGCCGCCGAGGTGAGCCCGGCGCCGGTGAAGCTGAACCAGGCGATGGCGCACATGTTGCCCACGATCGGCGCGATGATGACCTTGGGGTTCATGAGCACGTACGGGAAGTAGATCTCGTGGATGCCGCCGAGGAAGTGGATGATCACCGCGCCGGGGGCGGACTGACGCGTTTTCTTGTCTCTGCAGAAGAAGCAGTACGCGAGGAGCACGCCGAGCCCGGGGCCGGGGTTCGCCTCGAGCATGTACATGATCGAGCGGCCGGTCTCCTGGGCCTGGGCGATGCCGATCGGCGTGAAGATGCCGTGGTTGATCGCGTTGTTGAGGAAGAGCACCTTGGCGGGCTCGATGAAGATGGCGAGCAGCGGCATGAGGCTGTACTGGATGAGGATCGAGACGCCGCCCATGAGCACGCTCAGGATGGTGGTCATGACCGGGCCGATGAGCACGTAGCCGAGCATCGAGAGCAGCATGCCGACGATGCCCACGGAGAAGTTGTCGACGAGCATCTCGAAGCCCGCGGGGGTGTGCCCCTCCATGAGGCGGTCGAAGGTCTTTATGACCCAGCCCGCGAAGGGGCCCATGACCATGGCGCCCATGAGCATCGTGGTGTCGGGGGCTCCGGCGATGCTCGCCGAGCAGGGCATCGACGTCTGGGCCTTCGAGGCCATGGGAGAGGCCCGCACCAACCTCAAGGTCAACGACCCCGAGCTCGAGACCCACACCGACATCAACGAGCCCGGCCCCGAGGCCGGCGTGGCCCAGCTCGACGCCATGCTCTCCGCGCTCGTGGGCGCGATCGCGGCGGGTGACGTGGTGGTCCTCTCCGGGAGCCTGCCCGCCGGGGCGCCCGTGGGCACCTACGACGCGTGGTGCCGCGCCTGCGCGGGCGCCGGCGCGCTCGTGTTCCTCGACGCCGACGGCGAGGCGCTCGCCCGCGGCCTCGACGCCTGCCCCTTCCTCGCCAAGCCCAACGACGCCGAGCTCTCCCGCCTGTGCGGGCACGCGCTCGAGACCGAGGCCCAGGTCGCCGACGAGGCGCACCGGCTCGTGCGGGGAGGCGTGGGCCGCGTCGTGGTCTCCAAGGGCGGCACGGGCGCCGTAGTCGCCGACGGCGAGCGGGTTCTTCTCGCCCGCTCCCCCAGGGTCAAGATGGGCTCCACGGTGAGCGCCGGCGACTCGGTGGTGGACGCGCTCGCCTACGCCCAGGAGAGGGGCATGGACCTCGAGGACGCGGTGCGCCTGGCGATGGCCACCGGCGCGGCGAACGTCATGCAGACGGGCACGCAGGCCGCAGAGCGCTCGCTCGTCGACGAGCTCCTCCCGCGCGTGACGCTCGAGCGGCTCTAGGGGCGACTTTCGAACCAACAGAGGACGTAAGGGCCGACGGGCCCCGAGTCAGAAGGGAATGAAACCATGAAGGCAAAGGCAGTGCGTCTCCACGCGGCAAACGACCTGAGGCTCGAGGAGTTCGAGCTCCCCGAGATCGCCGACGACGAGGTGCTCGTCAAGGTCGTCTCCGACAGCATCTGCATGTCCACCTACAAGTGCGCGACCCTGGGCGTCGAGCACAAGCGCGTCCACGAGGACGTGGCCGAGCACCCCGCGATCATGGGCCACGAGTTCGCCGGCGACATCGTCAAGGTGGGCTCCAAGTGGGCCGACCGCTTCAGGCCCGGAATGAAGTTCACCATCCAGCCAGCGCTCAACTACAAGGGCACCATGTGGAGCCCCGGCTACTCCTACGAGTTCTGCGGCGGCGACGCCACCTACTGCATCCTGCCCGCCGAGGTCATGGAGTGCGACTGCCTGCTCGAGTACACCGGCGAGGCCTACTACCAGGCGTCGCTCGCCGAGCCCATGAGCTGCTCGATCGGCGCCTTCCACGCGGCCTACCACACGCAGATGGGCGTCTACACCCACGAGATGGGCATCCGCGAGGGCGGCAAGCTCGCCATCGTGGCCGGCGCGGGCCCCATGGGACTCGGCGCGCTCACCTACGCGCTGCACTGCGACCGCAGGCCGAGCCTCGTGATGGTGGCCGACATCAACCAGGACCGGCTGGACCGCGCCGCCGAGCTCTTCCCGCCCGAGGAGATCAAGGCCGAGACGGGCATCGAGCTCGTCTTCGTCAACAACGGCGCCTACGATGACCAGGTGGCGGCCCTGCGCGAGGTCTCGGGCGGCACCGGGTTCGACGACGTGCTCTGCTACGCGCCCGTGGCTCCCGTGGTCACGCTCTCCGACGCCATCCTCGGCCGCGACGGCTGCCTCAACTTCTTCGCCGGCCCCACCGACAAGAACTTCAAGGCCGAGATGAACTTCTACGAGGTCCACTACGGCAGCCACCACGTCATGGGCACCACCGGCGGCAACACCGCCGACATGGTGGAGTCGCTCGAGCTCACGGCGGCCGGGCGCGTGGACCCCTCCGTCATGGTCACGCACGTGGGCGGCCTCGACGCGGCGGCCGAGACCACGCTCAGCCTGCCCAAGGGGACCGAGCACTTCGTCTCTGACGTCCACGGCGAGTACGACGCCTTCAAGCACATCCTCAGCAACTGCTCGGGCGTCATACGCGAGCGCGTCGCAGACACCTTCCGGCTCGAGCTCACGAGCGCCGAGCAGGCCGACCTCTGCACGCTCATCTACTACCCGCACCGAAAGCTGCGCCGCCTGCGCGAGGAGGGCGTCGCCACCGACGAGTAGTACGCGATCACCCTCATGCGCCTCGTGAGGCTGGCGCGCTACCTCTCCGACTCCTACACCCGCTCCAAGGTGCGCAAGGCCATGCCGGCCGAGTACGCCGACATGATCTGCGACCGCCTCATGGAGTACCACTCCGTCGACCTGCAGTGGGGCAACCACGACATCGTCTGGATGGGGGCGGCGGCCGGGTCCGCCGCGTGCCTCGCCGCCGTCATCCGCAACAACATCCACTACGACTCCCTCAAGATCCTCGAGGGCGCCTACGGGGTGTCGCTGCGCGAGCTCGCGCTGTTCGCCGAGGCCACCTACCGTGCCGACGACGGGATGAGCCCCGTCGAGAAGACCATCTCCGTGATCCTGTTCAAGCTCGAGGGCCAGACCATCCTGCGCCACCCCAACTGGCACATGGAGGACCGCCTGCTGCTCGGGCACGTCGACGTCGGGCGCGGGACCTGCTAGGTGGGCGGGAGGTCGTTCGAGCTGCGCACGCGCGACTTCCCCACCCTGGACGCGCGCGACCCCTACGCGCTCACCGACGACCCGGCCACCTGCCGGCGCGTCCTCGAGGAGTTTGGCTGCGACCCCGAGCGCGGCCACATCATCAACGGGCACACCCCGGTGCACGCCTCCGCGGGCGAGCGCCCGGTGCGAGCCGGAGGCAGGCTCGTCGTCATCGACGGCGGCTTCTGCCAGGCGTACCACAAGACGACCGGAATCGCCGGCTACACGCTCATCGCCGACCCGCGGGGCATGCGCATCAAGGCCCACCGCCCCTTCGCGTCCATCGCAGACGTGCTCGACCTCAACGCGGACATCATGAGCGACGACGACCGCTTCGAGGTCGAGCCCCGACCCCTCACCGTGGGCGACACCGACACCGGGGTGGACATCCGCTCCCAGATAGCCGCCTGTGCGCGCTGCTCGACGCCTACCGCGCCGTCGAGCTCCCCGAGCGCACCGCACGGTCCTAAGGATTTGGCGGCAGAACCGCGCGCCCAAGGCGTAGCTCATCGAGTGATGAGACGTCTCCCCGCAACGTCCCACAGCATGAGGAAGAGGGCACACAAGCGCGTTCATGCACAGCTGGGCAGCAGGAGCCACGAGGCGCACCACCACCTCAGAGAGGAGGCAGCCGATAAGCAGCCATATCTCAAGGGCCGGGGTCGGCGCTTCCGCCCCCTCCCCTCCGGAGCGCAGAAGGCTTCTACCAACGAGAACGACTGCTGCCAACGCGACTGCAAAAAGAACGCCCGCAACCCATGGCAGGTCAGTCAAGGAGCCGAGCAGGAAGTACGACAGCCACAACAGTCCGAGGAGCAGCATGAGCCTTGCAAAAGACTTCACGTGACTCACGCCAAGCTCACCACCTCAACCAGGACGATAGCGGACAGGGCGACCGCAAGGGGGTCAGCCTGAAACTGAAGGGGCGCGACCAGAGCGCGCGCATGACCGTCGCGGCCGCCCATCAAAGTGTCCTCTCGAGCTCCATGACCTGGTCGCGCGCTACAAGGAGACGATTGAGGATATGTAGCTGAACGAGTCATCCATGGGTTCCAGTTCGAGGGACTCAAGGCGTGAAAGACTCTCAGGACCAATCTCGTAGCTGACAACCTCCCAGCTAGAGAGCGTGTAGACCCTGTTGTCATGAACGCATGCGTTGGAAACACTGCCGACGTCTTCCTCCCAGACCACCTGGGAGAGGTCGGAGGTGTAGCACCTCATGCGCAGGGGTCGCCCCGCATCAATGTCCACCTGGCTGCCAATCAGGGCCAACGGACCATAGGGGCCGGGATACACGTCGTAGACGGGATCGCCAAAGTCAATTTGCGAGAGAGTCAGCGCGCTAGGATCGAACACCCCAACCTTCGTTGACCCATTCATGGCCTCAGAGCCGTCGAACCAACTCGTGAACCAGAGGCTCCCGTCCAGGACGCGCGAACGACACTGATCGACACCGTAATCGGATAAATCGAACGAGGCAACAAGATTCAAGTCTAGGTCATAGACGAGCAGGTCACTCCGGTTCAGCCCCTCGGTGAGATCTCCGGCAAAGACGCAGAGCTTGTCGCCACAGAGGTTAATGGAGTGCACGTGCGTCTCTGGCAGACTCACCTCGCGTGAGGGCAGCCCGTTCTTGCTGACTCGAGTCACGTAAGAGGTGAAATTGAGGTTGCTGCAGGCAAAGAGGTAATCGTCTGTCGCCACCACACCGTACAGATTGACCCTGTCTGCCGTGTGGGGGATGATTTCTCCCCCCACGTAGTCAAACTCGAGCAGGGTCCTTTCGCTGCGAAACCCGTCAAGGCCAGCGGGAACCACGTACATGCGTCCGTCCCTGACATACGGAGCTTGCCAGCCCGGGGCGACCGAAGCATACGGCAGGAGAAGCTCGGACACCACCTGGAGGTCCTCACCCAAGAGCACAATCCTACTGCTTTCTAGGTTCCCCCTGGTCTCAATGATAGCCAAGGTCGGATCTGTGTCGCTGTCAAGCCTCGAGAAGTGGGTCAGCAGCCGCTTCGGGACCCCCAGGGCAACCAGGGTGCCAACGACTCCGGCCACAAGGAGCCCCACGACGAGGACGCGTCTGATGCGCTTTCTGCTCCCCACGGGGATCACCCACCCACCCCTCGTAAAAGTGACTTCATCCTTGCTCCCTTCGTCTGCCTAATGCAAGCTTAAGCAAGATGAGGTCACCCGTCGTGTCGGCACCCTATATGAAGTTTGTCCGACAGCCTCAACCAGTACGTTTACGCAACAGCTCAGACGCCTCCCGTGCGCTGTGTATCCCGAGCTTACGATAGGCGGTAGCTTTTGCACTGTTAACGGCACCAGGAGCTATGAACAGTCGCCGCGAGATCTGTGAGCGTGTCATCCCCCGAACGGAAAGAACGACAACACGCGCCTCCGTCTCAGAGAGTCCAAGTGTCTCAAAATGCCCCAGAGCCCCCTCGTCTCCATTCAAGGACACGTTCGTATGGTCTTGCCCTTCTCGGCGCAAACACACCCCCAAGTCCATGACAACAAACGCGATGCAGAGCACAGCCCCGATGAAGTAGGCCTCCTGCAGTTCGATGCTCAGCAGCGCCACCCGCCACGATGACATGCCGGAACCAACCAGCAACAGAAAGGCATGACGATCCGCAACAACTGAGCGCGCGCCTTGAAGGAGGCAGGCTCCTAAATCCCTCCAAGGCGTCCGTAAACCCTCAAGAGAAGCATGCCTGCACCAGACTCCCTCGCGAAGAGCCACGAGGGCGAGAAGGACCTCAGCAACAACAATACCGACCCATCCCCAGGGGAAACCCCCGTAGTTCACCGCCACGAAGCAGCCCAGGAGCTGCGCGGACACACACGTTAACGCACGAACTCTACCGCCGGCACCCACATGGTCGCAACCCCAAGTACCCTCATCGTGAGCAATCATCTGAGCAGATGCCACGATGACAAGCAATGCTCCCGCTGCAAGCAGGCCGCTTTCCTGAAACGGCGATGGAGCAACGGACGCAAAGGGGGTCAAGCACAGCAAAATGAGCGGCAAAGCAAGATGCGGCAGGCGACCACGTTCAACACACGCAGTCAACTCGCCCCCTGCATCACCGTTATTGCGAAGCCCCTCCAAATAGGAAGAAAGCTGATCAAGACTCTCGAAACCAAGTGCGTCCAGAGCGCGCCTCTGGAACGTGCTTACCGTCCCCCTTCCTATCCCAAGCTCTTTGGCAACCTCGGCACCCTTCATGCCCTTGAGTCGCAACGAAATCACGTCGCGCTGACGGGCGCTTAACGAGTCGCCCCCGGGCAAAAGCGGGAGGAGATCGCACGCAGCGGCTTCATGAGGCTGGACGTGGGAGGACAAGTCTTCGCCCGTGTACCACCGCTTTCGAACATATGCGGCGGCAACGCAGAGCACAAGAGCGACTGAGGCCACTCCCAGCATCACGATGCAGGCAGACCCCAACGGGTCCGCGTCGGGGAAATTGACGGGATGGTACAGAAGGACCTCGGAGAGCGCCTTGCAAAGGACTGAAGAGGTATAGAGTGCGCCCGAAAGCACAACTGCACAGCTAAGAGAGCCATTAATCCCACCGAGGGTGAGCGAGATTTGGCGGCAAACGCACCAGGAGAGAATGCCCGAGGCCACGCAGAGCACGGGACCTCCCCAGGCAGGGAGGCCGAGCGAGACAACAAAAAGCAGCATGGGCACACAGACGCCGCCCAGGAGCAGGCCGAGCATGAGCGACCGCCTCTCCATGACGCCAGACGGAGCGAAGGCGTTGCCAAGGCACGTTCCGAACAGTACCCAGCCCACAAGGGATAGGGTAAGTGCGACATTGCCTACGAGCTCAAACACCGGCTGCCAGGCGAGCAGCGAGTAGTCACCAATCCTCATGGGCAACCACGCCACCTCGCTCAGCGCAATCAGCGGGACGGTAACGCAGGCAACAACGGGACAGGCCATGCGAAGCACGCGCTCTGCCCGTTTCGAGGTGCGGCCCTCGCTCAGCACCTCAACAAGGACGACAGCGGACAGGGCCACCGCAAGGGGCTCAACCTGAAACTGAAGGGGCGCAACCAGAGCGGAAACCGAAAAGAGCGAGACGACAGGCGACCTCAGCACGCAGGGCATGGCGCTGAGCAAGGCCCCCCAAAGACACCAGAGGGTGCGCGCATGACCGTCGCGGCCGCTCATCAAAGTGTCCTCTCGAGCTCCATGACCTGGTCGCGCGCGTCGCGCGCGTCAGCCTCCCAGAGGAACCACTCCCCCGCCGGGGCACCCGCGGCGAGAAACGCCACGCGCGGCCCGAAGCCTCCCACGAGCGCGTTGGCCGCGCGCGGGAAGAGCTCGTCGGACTTGAGGCCGGGGTAGCGCACGGCCACGACGTGCGGGTGGCACGCCAGGTAGCAGGCCACGACCTGCGCGGCGTCGGAGACGGCGCGCCAGCGCTCGCGTCCGAGGTCCGTGGCCAGCGCCGCGAGCGCGTCAAGCGAGAGGGCGCCCGCGACCTCGGCCGCAGACGCCCTCCGGATATCCAGGTTCTTCTCGCCCACGCTTAGCGGCGCGCCGCGATCTCGGCGCAGACGTCGGTGATGAAGTCCTCGAGGTTGGCCACGTGGGTCTCGTTGGAGCGGTCGCGCACGGAGATGGTGCCGGCCTCGACCTCCTGCTCACCCAGGATCAGCATGTAGGGCGGGCGGTCGATGTTTCGGGCCTCGCGGATCTTGTAGCCGATCTTCTCGTCGCGCTCGTCGAGCACGGCGCGGATGCCAGCGGCGTCGAGCTTCTCGGTGACGGCGCGCGCGTAGTCGCGGCTCTTCTCGGAGACCGGGAGCACCTTGACCTGGCACGGGGCGAGCCAGGTGGGGAACTTGCCGGCGTAGTGCTCGATGAGGATGCCGATGAAGCGCTCGATGGAGCCGAAGCACACGCGGTGGAGCATGATCGGGCGCTTCTTGGAGCCGTCGGCGTCGGTGTACTCCAGGTCAAAGTTGAGCGGCATCTGGAAGTCGAGCTGCACGGTGCCGCACTGCCAGGTGCGCCCGAGCGAGTCCTCCAGGTGGAAGTCGATCTTGGGGCCGTAGAAGGCGCCGTCGCCCTCGTTGACCACGTAGTCCTTGCCCAGGCGCTCAAGGGCCTCGCGCAGTCCCGCCTCGGCGCGCTCCCAGTCCTCGTCGGAGCCCATGGAGTCGTCGGGGCGCGTGGAGAGCTCGAGGTGGTAGGTGAAGCCGAACTTCTGGTACACGGAGTCGATGAGGTTCACCACGCCCACGATTTCGTCGGTGAGCTGGTCCGGGCGCACGAAGAGGTGGGCGTCGTCCTGGTTGAAGCAGCGCACGCGGAAGAGGCCGTGCAGGGCGCCGCGCATCTCGTGGCGGTGCACCAGGCCGATCTCTCCGGCGCGGATGGGCAGCTCGCGGTAGCTGTGCGGCTGGGACTTGTAGACAAGCACGCCGCCGGGGCAGTTCATCGGCTTGATGCAGTACTCCTCGTCGTCGATGATCGTGGAGTACATGTTGTCCTTATAGTGGTCCCAGTGGCCGGAGGTCTTCCAGAGCTCCTTGTTCATGATCATCGGGGTGGAGATCTCCACGTAGCCCGCCTTGTGGTGGATCTCGCGCCAGTAGTCGAGCAGCTCGTTCTTGAGGATCATGCCGTTGGGCAGGAAAAACGGGAAGCCGGGGGCCTCGTCGCGCATCATGAAGATGCCCATCTCGCGGCCGATCTTGCGGTGGTCGCGCTTCTTGGCCTCCTCGATGAGGCGCAGGTGCTCGTCGAGCTCGTCTTTGGTAGCAAAGGCCGTGCCGTTGACGCGGATGAGCATCTTGTTGTTCTTGTCGCCCTTCCAGTAGGCGCCCGAGACGCCCGTGAGCTTGAAGGCCTTGAGTGCCTTGGTGTAGGTGAGGTGCGGGCCCACGCACATGTCGATGTACTCGCCCTGCTGGTAGAAGGTGATGCGGGCGTCGTCGGGCAGGTCGCCGATGTGCTCGACCTTGTACTTCTCGCCGCGCTCCTCCATGAGGGCGATGGCCTCGGCGCGCGGCAGCTCGAAGACCGTGAACTTGAGGTTCTCCTTCACGATCTTTCTCATCTCGGCCTCGATGGCGTCGAAGTCCTCCTCGGAGATCTTCTGGCCCTCGGGCAGGTCGATGTCGTAGTAGAAGCCGTTGTCAGTGGCCGGGCCGTAGGCGAAGTCGGCCTCGGGGTAGAGGCGCTTGATGGCCTGGGCCATGATGTGGGCGGCGCTGTGGCGAACGACGTGCGTGACCTCCTCGGCCGGGCACTCGTCGACGTGGCCGTCGTTGTAGAGGACCTTCATGGGAACACCTTTCGCTGGGGATGAACATAAAAAAGGCCCGAGCGCGGATGCGCCGAGCAATATGCGGCGCCTGTCCGTGGCCCGCCGGCCATAGGAAGGGACAGACGCCTAGATAGTCTGAGTTCGAACGATATGTGCGCTGAAGCGACGCATCGCTGCCTTTCGTCTCGCTTGCACAGCAATGGTTTACCACAAGTGGCCACCGACCGCGCGCGGGGAAACAGATTCGCAGCATGCGCACGATTGGGCGGGCGCGGGCCCTGGGCTGGTTCGCTGCGCGGGAATCCGGGAGTGTGTGCGTTTTCGCCGCGAGAATCGCCGGGGGTGTGTGCACCGCTGCGCACAGGGGAGCCGATTTACGCGGCCCGAACGCGCACTCCCCCGGATTTCTGCGCAGAGGAGGGCGGGCAAGGGGGCTCGACCAGAGGTGGGCGCTCAAGGGGGCGCGAGCAGCGGCGGGCGCGAGCAGAGGAATGCGGGCGAGGAGCGCAAACAGCAGCAGGAGCGCAGAGCCGAACCCACCGACGCCCAAAAAGCGGCCCCCGCCGAAGCAGGGGCCGCAGCACGTCGCAGGTTCTTCTCGCCGGCGCTACTGGATGCGCGTGCGACAGTACGGGCACACCTTCCAGTCCGCGTTGAGCGGGCGGTGGCAGGTGGGGCAGACGTTGCGAACCTGCGTGTTACAGATCGGGCAGACCACGAAGTCGCGGTCGATCGGGGCGCCGCACTTGGGGCAAATGCCGTAGTGGGAGAGCTGGTGCTCGCGCAGGGCGATGTCGAGGTCCTGCTCCTCGCGGTCGATGAGGTAGGAGCTCGGGCGCAGGATCACGTACGCGAGCAGGCCCACGATGGGGATGACGGAGATGATGGCCCACATCCACCAGGGCTCGGCGCCACGGCGCTGGGCGTCGCGGATCACGTAGACGATGGAGAGGATGTAGAGCATGACGACGCAGATGACCATGAGGTAGAGGACCATGCGGACCTCGGGCGTGATGAGCTGGTCAAGCAGATCTTGCATGTCGGGGACTCCTTAGCACATCGGGGCGCACCGCTTGCGACGGCGCAGACATTCGAATTGTAGCAAAAGTCAATCGAACAGGCCCACTAGCTCCCCCGCAAGGGTGATGGAGCCGCAGCCCACGTAGGATTCTCCACACAATGCCGACGTCGCGGCTTCAACCGTCGGATACGTCCCGACCACCTGGGCGCCCGCGGCGGCAAAGCGCGCGGCAAGCTCGTCTGCCGGGAGGGCGCGCGGGCTTGCGGTCTGCGTGACGGCCACGCGCGGGAACGCCTTGGCCAGAAGCGCCACGATCCCGTCCACGTCCTTGTCCGCCAGGACCGCTGCAAGGAGGGTCGGCCGCTCGTCGCGCGCGGGCGCCACGTCGTCGACCGCGGTGAGGAAGGTCGCCACGGACTGCGGGTTGTGGCAGGCGTCGATGAGCACGGGCGGGTCGGGACGCAGGAGCTGGAAGCGGCCCGGCGTGGGGCAGCCCACCACGGAGTCGAAGAGGGCGTCGGCATTGAGCACGCGCCCGAGGTGCGCCTCAGCGAGCGCCACCGCGCAGGCGACGTTTGCCGCCTGGTAGGCGGGCTTCAGGCACGCGAGCTCCGCGTAGGTGGCGCGCGGCGTGGTCACGGCGAGCTCGAGCGGCGCCCCGATGCGGTGCGGGCGGCGTGTGATCTTGTAGCTGGCGTGCGGCAGGTTGGCGTGGAGACGAGGCGCCCCGGGACCCATCTCCCCCGCCGCGTCGGCCGGGTCCTCCGGACGCAGCAGCACGGGCTCCACGCCCTCAGCGCGGGCCTGGCCCAGCAGCACGTCCTCCACGCTCGCCGGCGTAGCGGTGCCGACGCCGAGCACGCAGGCGCGCCCGCGGCGGATGATCGCAGCCTTCTCGCCGGCGATCTTCTCGAGCGTGTCGCCGAGCACGCGCGTGTGGTCGAGCCCGATGCCCGTCACCGCCACCGTCCTGATGGACTTGGCGGCCGTCGTGGCGTCCCACCGCCCGCCCATGCCGCACTCGAGCACGGCCACGTCGACGCCCGCCTCGGCAAAGACGACCATCGCGGCCACGGTGAGCGTGTCGAACTCGGTGACGTCGTAGGGTCGCTCGCCGGCAGCCGCGCGGCGTGCGTTGACGCGGACGCCCGCCTGGTGGGCCGCGGAGACGCCGTGGGCGAAGGCCTCCTCGCTGACGGGGCGGCCCCCCACCTCCATGCGCTCGGTGTAGCTCACGAGCTCGGGCGAGGTGTAGAGCGCGGTGCGCAGCCCCTCGCCGGCAAGGATCGCCGCGGTGAAGCGCGAGGTGGACGTCTTGCCGTTGGTGCCGGCCACCTGCACGCACTCGAAGGCGAGGTCGGGGTCGCCGAGCTCGGCTAGCATGTCCTCGACGGTCTCGAGCATGGGGCAGATGCCAAAGCGCAGCGCGCTGTGCACGAGGTCGAGCGCCTCGGCGTAGGAGACCTCGGGCACCTCAAAGGGGACTCGGTACATTTCGCTCCGTTTCAGGCCCCGGTCCGTGCCGGGGTTCTTCTCGCTTGGTGTTCCGGCGGCCTGGTGCGCTTCCTGCAGGGGCGCCGTGGGCCGTTGGAGGGTACGTACAGGGGCATTGTAGGGTACGTACACTTTTACAGAGCTCCCAATGAGGCCGCCCCCACAAACTCGCAGGTCAGAGGGCTGGCGAGAAGAACCTGGGGTTCGTGGGGTGTACGTACCCTAACGACCTGCGCGCGGCCCGGCCGTCGACGGGCCGTGCGCTACAGGCCGAGCAGGCGCAGGGCCTCCTCGCGGGTCTTGAGGTCGCGCAAGCAGCCGCGCACCGCCGAGGTGGTGGTGAGGGCGCCCGCCGCGCGGATGCCGCGCATGGTCATGCAGGTGTGCTCGGCCTCCATGACCACGAGGACGCCAAGCGGGTCGAGCTCGCGCACCATCGCGTCGGCCACCTGGCCGGTCAGGCGCTCCTGGACCTGGAGGCGCCGGGCGTAGCCGGAGACGCAGCGCGCAATCTTGGAGAGGCCCGTGATGCGGCCGTCGCGCGGGATGTAGCAGACGTGCGCCTTGCCCGTGAACGGCAGCAGGTGGTGCTCGCAGAGCGAGGAGAACGGGATGTCCCGCACGATCACCATCTCCTGGTTGCCGGGCTCGTGGAACTGCTTGCGCAGGTGGGCGCCCGGGTCCTCCTGCATGCCGCCGAGCACCTCCATGCAGGCGCGCGCCACGCGGTCGGGCGTGCCGAGAAGACCCTCGCGGTCGGGATCCTCCCCCACCGCAAGCAGGAGCTCGCGGACCGCAGCCTCGACGCGCGCCCGGTCGAGCGCGCGATAGTTCAGCTCATCAGACATCTGGGGTCCTTTCGGTGGCCGGGGCGGGGTGCGGCTGTGCGGGGCGGAACGGGGCGGGGCGCCGCGTCTGTGGCTCGGCAGCCCGCGCCACCTGCGCCTCGGCAGCGCGCACCACGTGGTCAACAAGCACGGCGGTGGTGACGGAGCCGACCCCGCCCGGAACCGGCGTGAGTGCGCCCACGACGCCCTCGGCGGCCGAGGCGTCGACGTCGCCGACAAGGCGGCCGGCGGCCTCGTCCCAGGTGGTGCCCACGTCGACGACCACCTGCCCCGCGGCTACGCACGACGCGCCCACGGTCCCCGGGGCGCCGGCGGCGGCCACGACCACGTCCGCGCACCGGCAGCAGGCCGCAAGGTCGCGCGTGTGGGTGTGGCAGGTCGTAACCGTGGCGTTTCTCGCCAGAAGAAGGGCCGCCACGGGCCGGCCGATGACGTCGGAGCGGCCTATCACCGTGACGTCGGCGCCGTCGAGGGACACCTCGTAGTGGTCGAGCAGGGCGAGAACCGCCTCGGCGGTGCAGGGCGCAAAGCCGTCCGCGCGGCCGGAGAGGACGCGGAGCTGACAGGCGTCCGTGACGCCGTCGACGTCCTTGGCGGGGTCGATGCGGCGCGCGGCGGCCGCGGCGTCAAGCGGGTCGGGCAGCGGGCGGAAGAGCAGGATGCCGTGGACGGACGCGTCGGCCGAGGCCTCAGCGAGCGCGGACTCGAGCTCGGCCTGCGCGCAGTCGGCGGGAAGCGTCACGTGGCGCACCGCGACGCCCGCGGAGTGGCAGCGCTTCTCGGCCGCCCGCTCGTAGGCGAGGTCGTCGCCGCGCTCGCCCACGCGCACCATCGTGAGGCAGGGGGTGACGCCGGCCGCGGCGAGCCGTGCGGCCCGCTCGGCCACGCGCGCCGTGAGCTCCCTCGCCACGGGCGCGCCCCGCAGCTCGCGCGTCATTGGGCGGCCCCGCGGGCGCCGATGCGGTCCGTGACGGAGAGCGCCAGGCGCTCGACGCGCGGCACGTACTCGTCCAGAAGCTCGCTGCAGGTCGACTCCACCCGCTCGGCCATCTGGCGGTCCTTGAGCAGGGAGGTGTTCACGTAGACGTTCACGCTCGCCGTCTCGAGCGCCGCGCGCACGAGCAGCGCCCCGCAGGCCACATCCGAGATGAGCAGCGGGGAGCAGATGCGCCCCATCTCCTCGAGCAGCGGCACCGCGCGGCAGCACTCCCCCATCATGGCGAGCGGCGCCATGCAGGCGCCCTCGGTCGCACGCTCGATAGCGGCGGGGCGGGCGGGGTCGTCGGCGGGGAGCGCGTAGGCTGCCGTCACCGGCTCGAAGCCGAGCGCGTCCTCCTCCACCAGCTCGAGCAGGCGGTAGCGCACGTCCTCGACCTCGTCCATGATGCGCCGGACGTCGGCGTCGACGGCGGCGAAGCGCGGCTTGCCAGCGGTGAAGGACCCGGCCATCGAGCAGAGCGACGCCCCGAGCGCGCCGACGAGGGCGGCCACGCCGCCCCCTCCCGGCACGCTCGTCTTGGCGGCGACGCGCTCCGCGAACTCCTCGCAGCTCAGCTCCGTGAGCCTCTCGTCCATTGAAGAAGTCTCCCCTCCTGGAGTCTCGGGCGCTTCGCACGCCGCGATAGGCCTAGAACAGGCCGGTGATGCGGCCGTCCGACGTGACGTCGATCTTCTCGGCGGCGGGCACCTTGGGCAGGCCCGGCATGGTCATGATGTCGCCCGTGAGCGCCACCACGAAGCCGGCACCGGCGGAGACGCGGACGCTGCGCACCGTAATGCGGAAGCCTTCGGGCGCGCCGAGGCGCTTGGGGTCGTCGGTGAAGGAGTACTGGGTCTTGGCCATGCAGATGGGCAGCCCGCCGAAACCCTGCTCCTCAAGCTGGGCGAGCTGGCGGGAGGCCGCCGGCGTGAAGTCGACGCCGTCGGCGTGGTAGACGCGCGTTGCGATGGCGTCGATCTTCTCGGCAAGGGTGCCGTCGAGCTCGTAGGCGTAGTGGAAGTCGGAGGGCTCGTCACAGAGGCGCACGACCTCGCGGGCGAGTGCTTCGCCGCCCTCGCCGCCCTTGGCCCAGACCTCGGAGAGGGCCACGTTGACGCCGAGCTCGCGCACGCGGCGCTCGACGAGCTCCAGCTCGGCGGCAGTGTCCGTGGGGAAGGCGTTGATGGCCACCACCACGGGCAGGCCCCAGACGTCGCGGATGTTGGAGACGTGGCGCAGCAGGTTGGGCAGGCCGGCCTCAAGGGCCTCGAGGTTCTCTGTGGTGAGCTCGGCCTTGGGGACGCCGCCGTTGTACTTGAGCGCGCGCACCGTGGCCACGAGCACCACCGCGGAGGGCGCCACGCCCGTGGCGCGGCACTTGATGTCGAGGAACTTCTCGGCGCCGAGGTCCGCGCCGAAGCCGGCCTCCGTGACCACGTAGTCCGCGAGCTTCAGGGCCGTGGTCGTGGCCTCCACGGAGTTGCAGCCGTGCGCGATGTTGGCGAACGGGCCGCCGTGGACGAAGGCGGGGTTGCCCTCGAGCGTCTGGACCAGGTTGGGCTTGATGGCGTCCTTGAGCAGCGCCGTCATGGCGCCCTCGGCGTGGATGTCCGCCACGGTGACGGGCTTGCGGTCGTAGGTGTAGGCGATCACCATGCGGGCCAGGCGCGCCTTGAGGTCGGCGAGGTCCGTGGCGAGACAGAACACGGCCATGACCTCGGAGGCCACCGTGATGTCGAAGCCGTCCTGGCGCGGCATGCCGTCCGCTACCCCGCCCAGGCCGTCGACGACGTTTCTGAGCTGGCGGTCGTTCATGTCCACGCAGCGCTTCCAGGTGATGCGGCGCGGGTCGATCCCGAGCTCGTTGCCCTGCTTGATGTGGTTGTCCAGCATCGCGGCACAGAGGTTGTTGGCGGCGCCGATGGCGTGGAAGTCGCCGGTGAAGTGGAGGTTGATGTCCTCCATCGGGACCACCTGTGCATAGCCGCCGCCGGCCGCGCCACCCTTGATGCCGAAGACGGGGCCGAGCGAGGGCTCCCGCAGGCAGAGCATGGTCTGGTGGCCCAGGCGGTTCATGGCATCGGCAAGGCCCACCGAGGTGGTGGTCTTGCCCTCGCCGGCCGGGGTAGGGTTGATGGCAGTGACGAGCACGAGCCTGCCCTTCATCGGGCGGTCTGCCAGGGAGTGGATGTCCACCTTGGCCTTGGTGCGGCCGTAGGGCTCGAGCATGTCCTCGGAGAGCCCGGCGCGCGCCGCGACCTCCGTGATGGGCAGCATCTTTGCCTCCTGGGCGATCTCGATGTCGGACTTGTGCTCTGCCATGGCGGCTCCCTTCGGTCAACGCTTTGGCCCTCTACTGTAGCGCAAGCCGGCCGCTCCCCGCGGCGGGGCGGGAGGGGTCGAGAAAACCGCACAGCGCGCCGGAGCGGACGGGATCGGCCGCCGAGCGGCGTGCGCGCGTCCCTGCCGGGGGCGCCGCCATCCCCGCGCGGCGACGCTGTCATAATGGGCGTGAGAAGGTGGGTGCGCGGGCGAGTACGCGGGCGGCAGCTCTAACGAGGCGAAAAGGCCGCGCGGCCCGGGCGGTCGAGCGTGCGGGCGGCGGGCTAGCGGCAGCCCCGACGAGGCAGGAGGAAGCGATGGTCGAGCAACGTGAGTTCGGTGTGGCCCCCGACGGGTCCAAGGCGAGCGTCTTTGAGCTCTCTGCCGGCGCGGTGCGCGTGCGCGTGAGCGACTTCGGGGCCACGCTGCTCGGGATCGACGCCCCGGACCGCACGGGCGCGACGGCCGACGTGCTCCTCGGCTTTGCCTCCCTCGACGGCTACGCCGGCGAGAACGGCGCCTGCTACGGCGCCACCATCGGCCCCGTGGCCAACCGCACCGACCGCGCCGAGGTGCCGCTTGGCGGCCACGTCTGGCACCTGCCCGGAAACGACGGCCCCAACCACCGCAACAACCTCCACTCCGACCTCGCGCGCGGCCTGCACAAGCGCCACTGGAAGGCGCGCGTAGACGAGGCGGAAAGCTCCGTCGCCCTGAGCTGCTGCCTTGCCGACGGAGAGCTCGGGCTGCCGGGAAACCGTCTCTTCACCGCGGGCTTCTCCCTTGCCGAGGCCGCAGACGACGCGGCCGAGCTCACCGTGCGCTACCGCTGCGAGACCGACGCGCCCACCTACGTGAACATGACCAACCACGCCTACTTCAACCTCGCCGGGCACGGCTCCGGAAACGTGCTCACCCAGGTGGTGAGCATCGAGGCGGACGCCTTCCTGCCCGTGCGCGAGGACTCCGTCTCCGAGGGCGAGCTGCGCCCCGTCGAGGGCACGCCCTTCGACTTCCGCTCGCCCAAGCCCCTCGGCTCCAATATCGACGACGACTGCGAGCAGCTCCGTCGTGCCCGCGGCTACGACCACTGCTTCTGCGTGCGCGGCTTCGAGCCGGGCGGCGCGCCGCGCCAAGCCCTGCACGCGGAGGACCCGGCGAGCGGCCGGGCGCTCGACGTCCTGCTGACCACCCCCGGTGCCCATCTCTACACCGGCAACTGGCTCGGCGACGCGAACGCCAAGGACGGCGCAAGCTACAGCCCGCGCGCGGGCTTCGCCTTCGAGCCCGAGTTCTACCCGGACTGCGTGCACCACCTCGACTGGCCGCAGAGCGTCTGCGAGCCCGGCCGCCCCTACGAGATTACGGTCGTCTACCGCCTCTCCGTCGCGTAGCCGCCCGGCGAGAAGAGCGTTGGCGTCGAAAGGCGCTGCGAGCTGCAGGTTCTTCTCGCCGCACAGCATGGCGACACGCGAGCTGCAACGCTACCGAGGGTTCATGGAGTCTTGTCCCTGGGTAAGCGAGCTTCCGTTTTCGCCTCGCGCAAAGTCACGCTTTGGGCGAGAATAACGTGAGCAAGAGCGAGTTTCTGCTCGTCAGCTCGCTCAAAGTCACGCTCTGGCACTGGTTTTCGTGACAATGAGCGAGCTGGCTCATCTTAACTCGCTGGAAGTCACGCTTCCGCACGGCGTTTCGTGACAATGAGCGAGTTTCTGCTTTCCGGCTCGTCCAAAGTCACGTTCTGGCACGGCGCTTCGTGACAATAAGCGAGCCAGCCAGCAGCGACTCGTCTAAAGTCACGCTTTAAGGCGAGAAACCGTGACGATGAGCGAGTCAGCCAGCAGAAGCTCGTCCAGAGTCACGTTCCGGCGCCGAAAAGCGTGACATCGCGCAAGCTGGCACACATTCGGCGAGAAGAACGGAGCGAAGGTGGAGACGGCACAGGACCGACTGCGGCTGGTGATCGGCGAGGAGGGGCTCGAGCGGCTCGCGGCGGCCCGCGTGGCCGTGATCGGCCTCGGCGGCGTGGGCTCGTCCTGCGCGGAGGCGCTCGCGCGCGGCGGCGTGGGCCACCTCGTGCTGCTGGACCGCGACGTGGTGGCGCCGAGCAACATCAACCGCCAGGCCATCGCGTTCACGAGCACGATCGGGCGCCCCAAGGCCGAGGTCATGGCCGCGATGGTGCGCGACATCAACCCGCAGGCCGACGTCACGGCACTGACCGCGTTTCTCGACAAGGACCGGCTCCCCGAGCAGATGGACGCACTCGGGCCGCTCGACTACGTGGTGGACGCCATCGACACCGTGGCGCAGAAGCTGCGGCTGGCACAATGGTGCCAGGAGCGCGGCGTGAGTGAGCTCTCCGCGATGGGCGGGGCCAACAAGCTCGACCCGTGCCGGCTGCGCTTCGCGCGGATCGAGGAGACCGTCAACTGCTCGCTCGCGCGCGTGATGCGCAAGGAGTGCCGGCGGCGCGGCATCCGTGGCCTGCGCGTGCTCTTCTCGGACGAGCAGCCCGTGCGCATGGAGGCGATCTCCGACGAGCGCTGGATGCGCGAGGGGTCGCTGCTGGGCACGATGAGCTACCTGCCACCGATCATGGGCCAGATGCTCGCGAGCCGCGTGATTCGCGACCTCCTGGGCTGGGCGTAGCGGGCTAACCGGGGCTCCGGTGCACCTGACACACGCACTTCTCGTTTGCGGTGCACTTGGCGGGTGCACTTCTCGCCCGCGGGTGCACTTAACGGGTGCACCTACGACAAAACCGCAGGTGGCGAGAAGAACCCCGGCTAATTATCGCGTCAAGTGCACCCGGCCGCCCGTCAGCCGCACACCAAGTGCACCCGGGCACCCGTCAGCCGCGCGCAAAGCACACTCGTCAGCCCATCGGTCACGCGCCCCGTGCGCCCTACCGCAGCAGACAGACGAGAAGGACGTCAACGACAACGGCACAAACGAGCGCGGGCACGACGCCAAGAAGCCCCACAAGGCCGATGACGAGGAGGCTCACCGAGCCGGCGAGGAAGGCCGTGGGTCGCACCGAACCCCGTCGGGCGGCGAGCTGCGGGTCGTCAAAGCCGGCCGAGAACACGAGCACTGCAAGCAGTGCCCACGAGAGGGCGACCGTTCCCCAAACGTTCCCGGAAAGTAGGGCCGCCGCTCCGCCACCCACGAAAGTCGACGCCACAGCCGCGACAAGGACGGCCGGGAGCGAGTCGAGCGCGAGCAGCGCAAGCGAGCTCACCGGAAGCATCGGGCGTACGAGGCGGTTTGCACAGTCCTCGCGGAACACCCAGGTAAGCTCGAGCGGATCTCGCAGCCGCATCAGGACGCAGAGATACCACATGAGGAGCACGCCCGCATCCACGCGAGCAGCGACGAGCAGAGCACCCGTTGGCACGACGAGCGCTCCCCAGGAAAGGACGCCAAGAAGAGTTGAGGGACGGCGGACAAGGCTCACGAGCGCGTGCGAGACGAGCGCCGTCAGGCCGGGACGGAAGCGCCAGGTTCTTCTCGCCTGGCGATGGCGGCCCATTTGGCGGCGACGGCACGCCTCCCGATACGCCCCGGTGTTGACGAGCGCAAGGAAGCGCAGCGACTGACGCGCGGCATAGAGCTCGTTGTCGTCCACGACAAAGGCCATGTCCGCCCGCGCTGCAAGCGCAAGCGAAGCCACGACGAGAAGGGCATCGACCAGCAGCGCGACAGGAACTAGGTAGGCGCCGGCCAGATCGACAAGCGCAGGAAGTGCGAGAAAGAGCGCGGCGGCGAGAAGGACGGCGAGCACGGCGGCGCAGAGTGTGACAACAGGACGCAGCCGCCTCGAGGCGGCGCTTCTCGCCAGGCCGGCCAAGAGCGCAAGCAGCCAGGCGGCCGGGAGCACCACGGTGGCGAGAGCGGACCAAACGAGCGGGCTCGACGCCAGAGCGAGCACGCCCAGCAGGTAGCCGGAGAGCCCGCCGACAACGGCTGCGGACGCCACGTTGCGCACCAGTCGAACCGCCAGCAGCGCCCCGGGACGCACGGTCCGGGCGAGCCAGGCGATGTCAGGGGCAATCAGGCGCAGCGGGGTCTCGCGCAGGGAGCCAGCCGTCCAGGCAGCCAGGGCAACCGTTGGCGCAAGCGCAAGCAGCAGCAGGGCAAGCGGCCCTGCGAGCGAACCTAGCACAGCGCGCGCTCCCTCGACAAGGGAGACCACCTGCGCCCAGGAGAGCACGACCACCACCGCACAGAGGGCAAGCAGGTAGAGCTGGTAGGTGCGCTCGAGAAACCCGCGGTCCTCGTCTATGTCGACGCCGGCGGCAAAAAGTAGGAAGCGCAGGTCGCTGCGCGCGTGCCGCAGCTCAAGACGGGCGACCACGGCAAGTTCTGAGCGCATGCTAGGCCCCCGTCCGAACGGACAGGACGCCGTCCGCAAGCTCAAGGAGGACGTCGGACGCAAGCCCCGGCACGTCGTGATGACAGCTCAGCAGGACGGCCGTGCCCTCCCCCGCCACCTTGGAGAGCTCCTCGGAGAGGGTCAGCGAGGCCTCGCGGTCAAGCGGGCCGTGGGGCTCGTCAAGCAGAAGCACCCGGGGACGCAGCATGAGGGCCAGGACGAGCGCGAGCTTCTCTCGCATGCCGCGCGAGAACGCCGAGGGTAGCAGACGCTCGTGACCCATGAGGCCAAAGCGCTCGAGCAGCTCCTCCGCGCGCGGGCGGGCGTCATCCGCCCGGTTAACGGAAAGCACGAGCTCAATGTGCTCGATGGCGGTCAGGTCATCGTAGAAGGAGGGAACGTCGCTCACAAAGACAAGCTCGCCCGGAGCCAGACGCGTGCGTCCCGAGTACTGATAGCCGCCGAGCAGAACCTCGCCCGCAGTCGGCACAAGCCAACCCGCAAGGCAGCGAAAGAGCGTCGACTTTCCCGCACCGTTGGGCCCCGTGAGAAACGCGACCTGTCCCGGCTCCAGCGAGAAGGACACGTCCTCCCACACCGGAACGTCGCCGTAGCCAAAGCAGAGACCACGAGCCTCAAGGGCTGCGTCCATGTCGTCCCCTTCCCTCGACGGGATCCGACGAGATTGCGGCATTATACCCATTCGCAGGTCGCTCCGCATCACAATCCAGCAAGGGCACCTCTTGCAATGGGTGCACCCCCCATTGGTAGTGCACTTCTCCCCCGCGGGTGCACTTAACGGGTGCACCTACGACAAAACCGCAGGTGGCGAGAAGAACCCCGGCGAATTATCGCATCAAGTGCACCCGGCCGCCCGACAGCCGCACCTCAAGTGCACCCGGCTGCCCGACAGTCGCACGCAAAGTGCACCCGTCAGCCCCCGTCACCACGCCACGAACACCCAACCCAACGCAGCGAGGCCCAACGCGCGAAGGCCCGCCTGCTTCTCGGCCAGCGACTTCTGCGCGAAGCGCAGTGAGCCGGCGAGAGGCGGGCGGGCCTCCCCCACGCGCGCGGACCTACGCGAAGTCCGCGATCTGCGCCTTGAGCTGCTCAATCGTCGTGGTGAGCTCGGTGGCCTGCGCGCGCTTCTTCTCCACGACCTCCGGCGCCGCCTTGGCCATGAAGCCCTCGTTGGCAAGCGTGCGCTCCACGCCCGCGAGGTCCTTCTCGGCCTTTGCGAGCTCCTTGGAGAGGCGCGCGGACTCGGCGGCCAGGTCGACGAGGTCGCCCACGACCACGTAGGCCTCGAACTCCGGCGTCACCACGGAGACGGAGCCCTCCGGGCGCGCGAACTCGCCCGGCTCGGCGAGCACAAGCTCGCTCAGGTGCCCCACGCTGCGGACGAAGTCGGCCTGCGCGGCCAGCGTCTGGCACGCGTCGGCCGGCGCCTTGACGTCCACGCGCAGCTCGGCGCGGGGCGAGAGGCGGTAGCGGGCGCGCGTGGAGCGGACGCTGGAGACGAGCTCCTTGGCCAGCTCGAAGTCCTTCTCGGCGCGCTCGTTGACAAAGCCGGAGTAGCGCTCGGGCTCGGGCCAGGTGGCCACCATGAGGAACTGCGCCGAGTGGTCGTCCAGGCCGCTCGCGGGCAGGGCGTCCCAGACGCTCTCGGTCACGAAGGGCATCGCCGGGTGGAGCAGGCGCATGCACGTGTCCAGGACGAACACGAGGTTGCGCTGGACCTGCAGACGCTCCTCAGGGGTGCCGTCGAGCAGGCGGCCCTTGCAGAGCTCGATGTACCAGTCGCAGACGTCGCCCCAGAAGAAGGACTGGATCTCGCGCGCGTAGTCGCCGAAGGCGTAGGTCTCCAGCTGCTCGGTGGCGCGGGAGACGGCGCGGGCCAGGCGGGAGAGCATCCAGGCGTCCTCGGGCGTCACGGCGGCCGGAGCGCCCGGCTCGTAGCCCTCGAGGTTCATCTGCACGAAGCGGCTCGCGTTCCAGATCTTGGTCACGAAGCCGCGGGCCTGCTCGGTGCGCGGGCTGTCAATCAGCTTGTGGGTCTTCTTGTCGATGTTGGCGTCGAACTTGACGTCCTGGTTGTTGGTGATGAGCGTGAGGAGGTTGTAGCGCATGGCGTCGGCGCCGTACTTCTCCATGAGCTCCATCGGGTCGACGCCGTTGCCCTTGGACTTGGACATGCGGCTGCCGTCCTTGGCCAGGATCGTGGCGTAGATGTAGACGTCGTGGAAGGGCACCTCGTCGGTGAAGTAGAGCGAGCTCATGATCATGCGCGCCACCCACAGGGCGATGATGTCGCGCGCGGTCACGAGGACCTTGGTGGGGTGGTGGCCCTGCATCTGCTCGGGGTAGTCGGGCCAGCCCTGCGTGGCGAAGGTCCACAGCTGCGACGAGAACCAGGTGTCGAGCACGTCCTCGTCCTGGTGCACGTGGTGGCCGCCGCACTTGGGGCACACGTCGGTGTCCTCCATGAGGGCGTCCTCCCAGCCGCAGTCCTCGCAGTAGAACACGGGGATGCGGTGGCCCCACCACAGCTGGCGGCTGATGCACCAGTCCTTGAGGTTCTCCATCCAGGTGAGGTAGGTCTGCGTCCAGCGGGCCGGGTGGAAGGTGACCTCGCCGTCCTTGACCACCTGCGTGGCGCGCTCCTTGAGCTTGTCCACGGCCACGAACCACTGCTCGGAGAGCCAGGGCTCAAGGGCGGTGTCGCAACGGTAGCAGTGCATGACGGAGTGGTCGAGCTCCTCGACCTTCTCCAGCAGGCCGTGCTCGTCGAACCAGGCCACCACGGCCTCGCGGCACTCGTCGCGCGTCATGCCAGAGAACTCGCCGTAGCCCGGGACCACCACGGCGTGCTCGTCAAAGATGTTGATCTGCGGCAGGTCGTGGGCCTGGCCCATCGCATAGTCGTTGGGGTCGTGGGCGGGCGTCACCTTGACGAAGCCCGTGCCGAAGCCCGCGTCCACGTGCCAGTCGGAGAAGATCTCGATCTCGCGATTCACGATCGGCAGCATGACCTTGGCGCCCACGAGCTTGGCCTTCTCCTCGTCGTTGGGCGAGACGGCCACGCCGGTGTCGCCGAGCATGGTCTCCGGGCGCGTGGTGGCCACGGTCACGTACTCCACGCCGTCGACCGGCTCCACAAGCGGGTAGCGCAGGTACCAGAGGTGGCCCTTCTCGTCCTTGTACTCGGCCTCGTCGTCGGAGATGGCGGTGCAGCAGGAGGGGCACCAGTTGACGATGCGCTTGCCGCGGTAGATGAGGCCGTCGTGGTACCAGTCGCAGAAGACCTTGCGGACGGCGCGGGAGAACTCGGGGCTCATCGTGAACTTCTCGTCACTGAAGTCGATCGAGCAGCCCATGCGCTTGATTTGGCTGACGATGGTCCCGCCGTACTCGTGCGTCCAGTCCCAGCAGGCGTCGAGGAACTTGCTCCGGCCAATCTCGAGGCGGGAGATGCCCTCGCTCTTGAGCTTCTTGTCAACCTTGGTCTGCGTGGCGATGCCCGCGTGGTCGGTGCCGAGGATCCAGCGCGTGGAGCGGCCGCGCATGCGGTTGTAGCGCACGAAGGCGTCCTGGATCGTGTCGTCCATCGCGTGGCCCATGTGCAGGATGCCCGTGACGTTGGGCGGCGGGATCACGACGGTGCAGTCCCCCACCCCCTTGCTGCGCTGGTAGCAGCCGGCTTCGATCCAGCGGTCGATGAGCTCGGGCTCGGCGGTTGCGGGGTCGTAGGTCTTGGGCATCTCTTCCACGGTCTGTCCTCTCGTGGGGGCGTTTGTCTAGCAGCCTAACAGGATAGCACGCAGGCGGTATCATCGCAGGAAGAGAGGAGGCTCCATGCTGTTTGACGCGCACGTGCACCTGGGGTGGTTTGACGAGCCGGCCGCCGTCGCCCGCGAGGCCGGCAAGAGGGGCCTGGGGCTGCTCGCCGTCACGGTGACCCCCGACGAATACCGCGCCCTCCGCGCCCCGCTTTCCGGCGAGAAGAACGTGGCGCTTGCGGCGGGCCTCCACCCCTGGTGGGTGCGCGACGCCTCCGAAGCGGACGAGCTGGTCGCAGCGCTCCCACAGACGCGCTGGGTCGGCGAGGTGGGGCTTGACGCCTCCCCGCGCCACGCCGCGACCTACGGCGCCCAGCTCGCCGCCTTCGAGCGCGTCTGTGCGGCGTGCGCGGAGACGAGCGACCCGTCCGCGCCCGTGGTCATCTCCGTCCACGCCGTCCGTGCCGCGACGGACGCCCTCGACGTCCTGGAGCGCACGGGCGCCGCCGAGCGCTGCCGCTGCGTGCTCCACTGGTTCTCCGGCAGCTCCGAGGAGCTCGCGCGGGCCCGCGCTCTGGGGTGCTGGTTCTCCTTCGGCGAGCGCGCGCTCGCCACCCGGCGCGGCCGGGAGTACGCGCGGCAGGTCCCCGCGGGACGCCTGCTCCTGGAGACCGACCTGCCCGCGGCGCCCGGGGAGACGGGCGGGGTCGAGGTCCTTCTCGCCAGCCTGGGACGCGCCGTGGACGGGATCGCCGCTGCCCGGGGCGAGGACGCAGGCGAGGTCGAGACGCTTCTTGCCCGGAACGCGGAGGAGCTGCTCTCCTGACGGCGCGGGCTCGCGCGACGTGCGGGATTTGAGGGCGCGCGGCGTCAATGGTAGAGTTGACGAGTCTCTGAACGCGCGAGAACCGAGGTACCATGAAGCCCCTGCGCAAGACCATGCACGTGCGCAACCCGCTCTCCTCCACGATGCTCGCGAGCACGTCGGGTGACCTCGACCTGCCGCTGAGCGACGTGGTCATCGTCTTTGCCTGCAGCGAGAACTTCGTGCCGTACCTCTCGGTCGCCATCCAGTCGATCATCGAGAACGCGAGCGCAGAGCGCCGCTACGACATCGTGGTGCTCACGCGCAACATCTCCCCGGCGTCCATGATCACGCTCACGCGCCAGACCAAGTCCGACAACGTGGGCATCGGCTTTCTTGACGTGGACGCGGCGCTGGGCGACATCAAGCTCCCCCACCACGGGCACTTTCGTCCGGAGACCTACTACCGCCTGCTCGCCCCGCAGCTGCTCCCCAACGTGGACAAGGCCGTCTACTTGGACTCCGACCTCATCGTGGAGGACGACATCGCCAAGCTCTTCGACGTGGACGTGACGGGCTACCCCCTCGCGGCCACGCGCGACGCCGACACCATCGGCCAGATCGACGGCTACGACGCCACCGTGGGGCCGTACCTGAAAAACGAGCTCGGGATGAGGGACCCGCACGACTACTTCCAGGCGGGCGTGCTGCTCATGAACCTCGCCGAGCTCAGGCGCTCCGTGACGCCGGAGGAGTTCCTCAGGCTCTCCACCGAGCGCATGTGGCGCTGGCTGGACCAGGACGTGCTCAACAAGGTCGTCAACGGCAACTACGTGCGCGTCCACATGCGCTGGAACTACCTCATGGACTGGCAGCACCTGCGTCGCACCCACATCGTGGCCAACGCGCCGGCCGACGTGCGCGCCGAGTACGCCGAGGCAGCCGCGGACCCGGCGATCATCCACTTTGCGGGCCCGGACAACCGGCCCTGGCTCTACATGGACGCCGACCGTGCCGAGGACTTCTGGCGCTACGCGATGTGCTCGCCCTACCTGGACGAGATTCGCGGCCAGCTGGAGGACTCGCGCGCCACCGCGAAGGGGCTCGCCAAGCGCCTGCAGGTCATCGTGCTCTACAAGGGCGTCATGCCGGCCTTCGACAAGGTCTGCCCGCCCGGCACCAAACGCCGCAAGGCCGTGATCTCCACGTACATGGGGCTTGGGGGAGCAAACCTGTAGGGGTGGCGACGCGCGCGGGCGCGTGCAGAGCTGGCTGCTTACAGAATGCGGGCCGTTGCGGCTCCGGCAAGCGCGGCGCTTTGAAAAACGCGGTCGTTGCAAGCACGAGGCACGTGGCTGCTTTGAAAAGCGCAACTGTTGCACCCCCAGCGACGCACGACCGCTTAGAAAAACGTGACTGTTGCACCACCATGCAGTGTGGTTGCTTAGAGAAGCTGGGTCGTTGCGGCTCGAGATGCATAGCTGCTTTGAAAACTGCACACGTTGCGGCTTTAGGGACGCAACGTGCGCCCATTTGTAAGCAAACGACGGGCACACAGCGCAACGGTCCCGATTTTCAAAGCAGCCCCGCGCCCAAGCAGTGCATCAGCCCTCAATCCGTAAGCAGCCGCACGACCAAACGCTGCAACAATCCAAAATCCCAAAGCACCCACAGCTGCGACACAAATAAGTGGCCCCGCACGCAGCCCAAAGGCTCGCGTGCAGGGCCACCCCGTCCGTCACGTACCAAGCGCATCTGGCGAGAAGAACCTCGGGGTGCTTGCCGCAGGCGGCGCCACCCGGCCTTGCGGCGCGGACGCGCCCCAGGTGCGGCTACCCCGCCAGGCGGTGCTTGCCGTGCGCGGTGGTCACGAGGTGCGGCGACACCTTGCCACCCACGCTCTCCTTGGTGACGACCACCTTGGTGATGTCGAGGTCGCTCGGCAGGTCGAACATCGTATCCTGCAGCGTGGCCTCGCAGATGGCCCGCAGACCGCGGGCGCCGGTGCCGCGGTCGAGCGCCTGGCGCGCAATCTCCACCAGCGCGTCGTCCTCGAACTCCAGGTCCACGCCCTCGAGCTCGAACATGCGGCGGTACTGCTTGACGAGAGCGTTTCGCGGCTGCGTGAGGATGTTCACGAGGTCGTCCTCGGTGAGCTCGCGGGTGGAGGTGATCACCGGGATGCGGCCGAGGAACTCGGGGATCATGCCGAACTTGTGGAGGTCTTGCGGCATGACCTGCTCCATGAGGTAGTCCTCGTCCTTCTCGACGTTCTGGCCCACCTCGGCGGCAAAGCCGATCCCCTTCTTGCCGATGCGGTCGGCCACGATCTTGTCCAGCCCGACGAAGGCGCCGCCGCAGATGAACAGGATGTTGGTGGTGTCGATGTGGATGAGCTCCTGCTGGGGGTGCTTGCGGCCGCCCTGCGGGGGCACGCTCGCCACGGTGCCCTCCAGGATCTTGAGGAGGGCCTGCTGCACGCCCTCGCCGGAGACGTCGCGCGTGATGGAGAGGTTCTCGGCCTTGCGGGCGATCTTGTCGATCTCGTCCACGTAGACGATGCCCACCTGCGCGCGCTCCACGTCGCCGTCGGCGGCGGTGATGAGCTTGAGCAGGATGTTCTCCACGTCCTCGCCCACGTAGCCGGCCTCGGTGAGGGTGGTGGCATCGGCGATGGCAAACGGCACCTCGAGGAAGCGCGCGAGCGTCTGGGCCAGGAGCGTCTTGCCCGTGCCGGTGGGGCCCAGCAGCAGGATGTTGCTCTTGGCGATCTCCACGTCCTCCTCGCCCTCCGGGACCTCGTCGTTTCCGGAGAGGATGCGGCGGTAGTGGTTGTAGACGGCCACGCTCATGGCGCGCTTGGCCTGCTCCTGCCCCATGACGTACTGGGAGAGCTCGTCGTAGATCTCGTGCGGGGTCGGGAGGTTCTTGATGGGCAGCTCGCTCTCGGGCTCACCCGCGGCCTCCGCCTCGGCGGCGTGGTCGACCTCGTCGATCATCTCCGAGCAGGCGTGCACGCACTCGTCGCAGATGTAGACGCCGCCGGGGCCGGCGATGAGCTTGCTCACCTGGCTGCGGGTCTTGCCGCAGAACGAGCAGTACATCTCGCCGGGCGCGCCGGGGCCTCCAAGCTGGTCGTTGTTGGGCATCTGGGTTTACTCCTGGGTCTGGTCGGCACGGGTGGTGATGACCTTGTCCACAAGACCGTAGGCGCAGGCCTCCGAGGCGCGCATGTAGTTGTCGCGCTCGGTGTCCGCGTTGATCTTCTCGATGGGCTGGCCGGTGGCCTCGGAGAGGATCTCGTTGAGGCGCTGGCGGATCCAGCGGGTCTCGTCCGCCACGATCTGGATGTCGGTCTGCTGGCCTTGGACGCCCGAGCTCGGCTGGTGGATGAGCACCATCGAGTTGGGCAGCGCGAGGCGCTTGCCCTTGGCGCCGCAGGCGAGGATGGCGGCGCCCATGGAGGCGGCCATGCCCACGCAGATGGTGGAGACGTCGGGCTTGATGAAGTTCATCGTGTCGATGATGCCAAGGCCGGCGTAGACGTCGCCACCCGGGGAGTCGATGTAGAGGGCGATGTCCTTGTCCGGGTCCTGGCTCTCAAGGTGCAGGAGCTGCGCGATCACCAGGTTGGCGGAGTCGCGCGTCACCTCCTCGCCCAGAAACACGATGCGGTCGTTGAGCAGGCGGGAGTAGATGTCGTAGCTGCGCTCGCCGCGCGGCGTCTGCTCCACGACGTAGGGAATCAACGGGATGTTGGTGGGGTTGTGCATGTGCTCTCCGTTCGCTCTCGGGCCCAGGGGCCCTCTTGCAGAAAGCCCCGGACGAGGTGACACTCGCCCGGGGCCCACGCTACGTTGAAACGGGCGCGGCGGGGGCTACTCGGCGTCCTTCTCGCCGTCAGCAGCCTCAGCCTCGGCCTTGGCGCGCTCGGCGACCTCGTCCACGGTGTTGACCTTGGCGTTCTCGACCAGCCAGTCGAGAGCCTTGGTGCGGCGGATGGAGTCGCGGATGGCGGGCAGGCGGCCCTGGTCGCGCCACTCCTTGATGCCGGCGTCGACGTCCTCGACGCCGGCGCGCTCGAACTCGGCGCGGATGTCGTCCTCGGTGGCCTCGAGGCCGAGCTTGGCAGCCACGGCGTCAAGCGCGAGCGACTGGCGGGCGCGCTCCTCGGCCTGGACGTGGAGGTCGGCGATGAAGTCGTCGGACTTCAGGCCGCGGGCGCGCAGGAACATGTCAAGGCTGATGTTCTGGCGCTGGAGCTGGCTCAGGAACTCGGAGGCGAGCTCGTTGAAGATCTCGTTCTGGTAGGCCTCGGGCACGGTCTCGAGCTTGAGCTGCTTGCCGATGGCCTCGACCACGCGGTCCTCCTTGAGGCTCGGGATCGTGGTCTTCTTGTCGCCCTCAATCTCCTCCTTGACGGCCTCGCGGAAGGCGGCCACGTCGTCGTAGCCGTACTTCTTGGCGATCTCGTCGTCGAGCTCGGGGGTGACGGCCTTCTTGATGGCGTTCAGGGTCACCTTGACGGTGAAGGTGTGGGAGTGGGTCTCGCCCTCGTGCTCGTGGCTGTGGGTCCAGGAGATCTCCTTGGTCTCGCCCTTCTTCATGCCGATGATGCCGGCCTGAAGCTCGGGGGCGACCTGCTGACCGTTCAGCGCGAGCATGCGGTTCTTGCCGGCGAGGTGGCCGGCGCCCTCGACGTTCTCGATGTCAACGGAGACGATGTCGCCCTCGACGACCTCGCGGTCCTCCTCGACGTCCTCGTAGGTGACCTGGTAGGTGAGCAGCTGGTTGATCTGCCAGTCGATCTCGGCCTCGGTGGCCTCCATCGGCGGGAGGTTGATCTCCGGCGCGTCGTAGCTCTCCAGCTCGGCGGTCGGGCGGACACCGATGGTGGCGGTGACCACGTAGTCGGCGCCCTGGGCGGCGAGCTCAGGGTCGGCGCCCTCCGGGCCGAAGCTCACGCGGCCCACGGGGGTGACGTCGAGCTCCTCGAGCATCATGGGCTCGGCGGCGTTGAGCAGGTCGTTGGTGGCCTGGGCGAGAACCGCCTCACGGCCGATGATGCCGTCGATCACCGGGCGCGGGGCGTGGCCGCGACGGAAGCCCTGGAAGTTGTACTTCTTGGCGATGTCCTTGTAGGTCTTGGCGATGGCCTTGTCCACGTCCGCGGCGGGGATGGTGACCGTGGCGGCCAGCTTCTCGTCGACGGGCGTCTCGGCGGTGACGGTGATCTTCAACGTTCCTCCAGTGTCTTCTCGTGCCTGGCGGGCCGACCCCGCCACGTGCGTGCCTGCGTGGTGCGGGCGAAAGGACTCGAACCTTCACGGGGTCTCCCCCACTGGAACCTAAATCCAGCGTGTCTACCAGTTCCACCACGCCCGCATGATGCACAGCCTTTGAATCATAGCAAACTTCTACAGTGTACCCACGTCTCGGCAGATATTTCACGTGATGCGGCGGCGGGAGGGTGCCGGGCGTATTGGGAGGAGGCCCGGCACCGCCCCGCCACTGCATCACGGGCGAGAAGAACCTGGGGTCGTCAGTCCCTCTCGGCGCCACCGCCCCTCTCGGTACCCACGTAGTAGCTCGCCTGCGCCTCCCACATCCGCTTGTAGAGTCTGCCGACGGCGAGCAGCTCCTCATGGGTGCCCACCTCCACCACGCGCCCGGCGTCGAAGACCGCGATCTTGTCGCAGAAGCGGCAGCTGCTCATGCGGTGGGAGATGTAGACCGCGGTGCGGCCCGTGACCATGCGGTCGAAGCCGGCGTAGACCTCCGCCTCGGAGATGGGGTCGAGCGCCGCGGTGGGCTCGTCCAGGATGACCACCGGCGCGTCCTTGTAGAGCGCGCGGGCAAGCGCCAGCTTCTGCGCCTCGCCGCCCGAGACCATGACGCCGTCGCCGAGGTCCTTGTAGAGGCGCGTCTCAAGGCCGTCCGGCCACGACCGCACGAGGCCGTCCGCCCCGGCCTGGCGTAGCGCCTCCCACATGCGGGCGTCGTCGCGCGCGTAGCCCGCGGCCAGGTTCTCCCACACCGGGAAGGCGAAGAGCTTGAAGTCCTGGAACACCACGCCGAAGAGGTCCCGGTACTCCTCCTCGTCGTACTTGCGAATGTCCACGCCGTTCAGGGTGATCCGCCCCTCCGTGGGATCATAGAGACGGCAGAGCAGCTTGATGAAGGTTGTCTTGCCCGCGCCGTTGGGCCCCACCACGGCGAGCTTGCCCAGCGTGTCCAGCCTAAAGCTCACGTCGCGCAGCGCCCACTGGTCGGTCCCGGGGTAGCGGAAGCTCACGTGCTCGAAGGCGATCTCAAACTGCCCGTCGTCGCGCTTCTCAACCGGGATCGAGCCATGCGGGCGCGGGTCGTCCATGTCCAGGAACTCGAGCAGGTCGGCAAGGTAGGCACAGGCCTCGCGGAGCTGCCCGTTGGCCGTCACGAGCGCCGCGTAGGCGCCGCCGAACTGCGCAAGCGCTCCCGCGTAGGTGGTGAAGGACCCCACCGTCACGGCGCCGGCAAGGACCTTTGCCGCCACGAGCACGTAGGAGGCCACCACAAAGAGCGCGTTCACGCCGCTCGTGGCCGTGTCGATGGCCCCCTCCCGCGCAATCCAGTCGTCGAAGAAGTCCGCCGAGGCGCGCTGGTTGGCCTCGATGTTGCGCATGAGCATGCTGCCCATGTCGTAGATGCGGGTGACCTTGGCCGCGCGCACGTCCTCCAAGGAGAGGCCGAGCAGGTAGCTGAGCCGGTTTTCCACCGAGGTGTGCTCCGTTGCGACATAGCTGGCAAGCCGGTCGCGAGCGCGGCCCACAAGACCGTTCGTGCGGACGGCCCACACGAGCGCGACGGCGAGAAGAACCGCGGAGCCGCCAGGACTCGCGAGCACCCCGAGAGCGCCCGTCGCCTCGGGCGGGGCAAGGCAGAGCCCTGCCACGAGCGCCACGCACGTGACTATGTTGAGCAGCGCCGAGACCATGTCGCGGTAGAAGATCGGAATCGACCCGAGATGGCCGTGCATGCTCGCCGTGCGCTCGATGTAGGCGATCCTCTCGGCGAGCTCCGGGTCCTCCATGGTCTGGAAGTCGAGCGAAAGCGCGTAGTCGCGCACCATCACGTAGGAGGCGAGGTAGCAGCGCTCCACTCCCACGCGGACGCGCCGGTCAAGCGCGGCGTGGGCGCAGCCCTGCGCAAAGGCCACCAGCACCACGCCCGCGGCCATGACGGCGCTCCTCCGCAGGTCGGCCGCCACGAGGGAGTCCACGAGCCCGGACGTGAGCGCGAGCCCCGCGTAGAGGGCCGCCACCTTGAGTGCCGCGTCGAGAAACACGAGCGGCGCGAGCAGCGGGTCCACCTTCCGCACGAGCGCCAGCAGGCGCAGCCCCGTGCGGTGAAACGCGTTTCTCCTGAGGAAGACCTTGACCCTATCGGCCATTGCCCTCGCCTCCCTCCTGTCCCAGAGGGGCACGGTCCCCTTCTGGGTCGTCCTCGTAGTAGCGGGCCTGGGTCTCGAACATGTGCGCGTAAGCGCCGCCGGCGGCCATGAGCTCGTCGTGGGTGCCCTCCTCCACCACGCGCCCGCCGTCGAGGAACAAGATTCGCTCGCAGAAGCGCGTCGAGGACAGCCGGTGCGAGATGAAGACGCTCGTCTTGCCGTGGGTGAGCTCGTCGTAGCGCTCGTACATCTGGCGCTCGGCAAGCGGGTCCAACGCGGCGGTGGGCTCGTCCAGAAGGACCACCGGCGCGTCCTTGTAGAGCGCGCGGGCGAGCATGAGGCGCTGCACCTCGCCGCCAGAGAGGTCCACTCCCTCGGGGTCCACGTCCTGACCGAGGTATGTCCGGGCACCATGCGGCAGGGCGCGCACGCGCTCCAGCAGACCGGCCTGGTCAAGGGAGCGCGTGAGGCGCACGGGGTCGACGGCGGAAGGGGCGTCAACGCGGGCGTCCTTCTCGACGTCAGCGTCCTTCTCGACGTCCCCCGCCACGGCGGCGCAGGTCACGTTGTCCTCCACGGTGAAGGAGAACGGGAAGCAGTCCTGGAAGACCACGGAGAGCTCACGCCAGAGCGCGGTGCGGGAGATGCCGTTCATGTCAACGCCGTCAAGGTAGATGGTGCCAGAGGTGGGCCGGTAGAGCCCGCAGAGGAGCTTGACGAGCGTGGTCTTGCCGGCGCCGTTGACGCCGACGAGCGCCACCTTCTCCCCAGCGCGCAGGGTGAGCGTGAGATCGTGAAGGACGTCGGTCCTGCCGTCGTAGGAGAAGCACACATGCTCCAGACGGAACTCGTGCGGGCGCCCGGGGTTGGGCGCGGAGGTGCCCGCCTCGGCCGTGGAGGCCCACTCGTCCTCGAGCTCCCGCCAGAGCGTGAGCGTGCGGGCGTTCTGCGTCACCTGGGAGAGCGCGTCGAAGAACTGGCCCATCCACGAGCCGACGCCCGAGACCATGCCGGCGAGCAGCAGAAAGCCCGGGAGGTCGAGCACGCCCGAGAGGAGCCTCCAGATGAGGTAGGCGTATGCCGCGGCGTCGCGCACGAGGGAGAGCGTGGCGGCGAGGAGCCCCGCGCGCTCGTAGCCCAACCGCTCGGAGTCAAAGATGCCGAGGATGCGGCCCGTGGCCTCACGGAAGGCACGGGCGAACCACGAGCGCATGCGGTAGAGGCGGATGTCCTTGCCGTTCGCCGCGTCGAGCGTCTGTCGACGCAGGTAGGAGAACGCGCTGTAGGCCCGGCTCGACTCGTCGCGCAGGGAGAAGGCGTGCTCGGAGGCGCGGACGTTGCCGGCAACGGAGAGCGCGGACAGCACCGCGATCAGCGCGAGCAGGGCCGGGCTGGAGAGGCCCACCACTGCGCTGTAGGCAACGAGGCCGAGAAGCGCGGCGAGCGCGTCGAAGGTGGAGACCACGAGGGCCTCGATGCCAATGTCGTTGCTGTAGTAGAAGCTGCGCTCGGCGTCGTCGATACGGCGCCGGCCGTCGTCTGACTCCACAAGGCGGAAGTCTGCTGCGAGCACGAGACGGCAGAGGTCGAGCCCTCCCCAGATGCGCAGGTTCATGCAGTGCCTCCTGCGCCGCGAGCGCGTCCAGACCGCGAGCGTGGCAAGACCCTGTGCCACGGCAACGTAGGCCGCGATGACGGCGAGGACGAGCACGGGCGAGCTCCCGCTCGTGAGCGCCGCGACCACGAGGCTCGGCAGCGCAGCGGCCAGAAACGGCTGCACCACGGCAAGCGCGGCGTCCGCCACGCAGAGCGCGAAGGCACGGGGGCCGCAGACCTTGGAGAGCCAGCGCAGCGCGTAGAGCGTGTTGGCCACGATGCCGTATCGGCGCGCCGGGGCGGGCGCGGTGCCCGCTGCTGCGGTGACGGTGCTAGCGTGCATCATGGATATTCACCTCCAGGTTCTTCTCTGCTCGTGAGCTTAGCGTCCTTCTCGCCGCTGGCGGCAAGAAGGACTTGGTTGCTGTTGCGGTTGCGTCCACGATTGATCACATCCCTTCGTCCAAGGATGTGATACCGCGCCGGCGCAGGCAGCGGGGCGCGTGCGCACGAGTTGTTCGATTTTCCGCGCGAGATGATACGAGGACAGTCCCTTCGTATCATCCAATGCACACGTAGGCCGCGCAGCCCAGGCGCTCGGCGCGCGAGAAGCCGAGGGACTCGTAGAAGGCGCGGGTCCCGGGCTCGTCATCGGCGAGAAGCTCCGTCTGGTAGACGCCCCGGAAGCGCGCGAGCACCGCGCGCACGAGGGCCGTCCCGATGCCGCGGCGGTGCAGCTCGGGCGCCACCACCACGTCCTGGATAAAGACGATGGAGGCCCCGTCACCCACGACGCGCGCGAACCCCACGAGCTTCTCGCCCGCAAAGGCGCCCCACACCGCGAGCGAGCCGGCGAGCGCCGCGCGAACCATCTCGGGGCGACTCAGGGGCCGCCCCTCGCGTCAGCTGCTCACCGTGAACAGCGAGTAGAAGTACCCGCGCGCCGCCATGAGCTCGTCGAAGGTCCCGCGCTCCACCACGCTCCCGTCGCGCATCGCGACGATCTCGTCGTAGCGTGCAAGCAGCGGAGCCTCCAGCCGGTGCGTCACCACCACGCGCGTGAGGCCATCAAGGCTCAAGATCTCCTCGCCCACCGCACGTGCCGTCTGGTTGTCGAGCGCCGCCGTCGCCTCGTCAACCAGCAGCACCGGCGTGGCGCGCAGAAGCGCCCGCGCGATGGAGACGCGCTGCCGCTCGCCACCGGAGAGCGCGCCCCCATTCTCCCCGCAGTGGAAGCCCTCGCCCTTCTCGGCCACCAGGTCGGCCAGCCCCGCGCGGCGCAGGGCGTCGTCAACCGCCTCGTCCGGAAAGTCGCGAAACATCGTCACGTTGGCACGAATTGTGTCGTCAAAGAGGAAGACGCTCTGGTCGATAAGGCTCACCAGGTCGTAGAGGCTGCTCGCGTCGATGCCGCGCAGCTCGTGGCCGTCCAGCGTGATGGAGCCCTCGTAGGTGTCGTAGCCGCCCATGAGGAGGTTGAGCAGCGTGGACTTGCCGGAGCCGGAGGCGCCCACCACCGCGTAGCTGCGCCCCGCCGCAAGCTCAAGCGTAACGTCGCGCAGCACGGGCTCGCCCGGCTCGTAGCCAAACGTCACGCCCGAGACCTTGATCCCCCGCTCAAGCCGCGGCTCGATCTTCTCGCCGGCGCGCTCCGTGTTCTCGCGCGTGGCCGCGGCAAGCTTCTCAACCAGACCCGAGGCGGCCTTTCGGCTCGCCCAGTACTGCGGGACGATGTTGATCGGCTGGATGAGGTAGTTACACAGGTTCACAAAGATGAGCACCGTGCCGGCCGTGACCTGCCCGTCAATGGCAAGCCACGCACCAATGAAGAACACGCCGAACTGAAGCAGCATCGAGCACAGGTTGCCCGAGACCGCGCTGATCAGGCACTCCCACCAGTAACGGCGACGCTTGGTCTGCTCGGCCCGCCCGCTCGCCGCGTCGAAGAGCCCGCGGGCCTGGGCCTCGGCCTTGAAGCTCTTGATGACGGAGAAGCCGGACAGCAGGTCGCGCAGCTGGGAGACAAAGGCCTCGTTGCGGTCGGACACCGCGCGTTCGCGGACGGCCATCTCGCGGCCCATGAGCACCGACGCCACGAGCGGCAGCAGGCTCAGCAGAACGGCCGCCACCGTCAGCGTCACGCTGTAGAAGAGCATCATCGCGAGCGTGCCCACAAAGAGCAGCGCATGGTAGATGAGCAGGAACGACCGCTTGAGGTAGCCTTCCTCGACGGAGGCCACGTCGTTGGTGAGCAGGCTCAGGTAACTGCCCGTGTTCTCGCGCGCAAAGGCCCGGATGCTCTTCTCGGAGAGCCGCCGAAACGCCAGTGACTTGTAGCTTATGAGCGCGCGGCACACAAAGTCTGACTTGGCGCGGTACATGCCCACGCTGATCGCAAACGACACCACGGTGAACACGGCCCCAAAGGCGAGAAGGACCTGGAGCCGCGCAAGGTCGCCGCTCGAGATGACGTCGATGATCTCCCCCAAGAGCCACGACCCGATGAGCGCAGACGGGATGTCGAGCACCGTAAGCGCGAGCGCGACGGCAAAGCAAGCATAGTTGTGACGATAGAAGGCGCGGAAGTACTCCCGCGCGGCAGGCGTGATAGATGTCATGGGACTCCCCGTTCAGACGAAACTGCTATGTCAGAAGAGTCCTAGAGCATGAGTACCCTTCGCCGGGTGCAGGATGACCTCATCCTACCCCAGGCACACGACGCCGGCAAATGATACGAAGGGACTGTCCCTTCGTATCACAGTGGCAGGCTGACCTCGGCGGCAAAGACGCCGGGTTCGTTGGCGAGGTTGAGGTAGCCCTCGTACTTGTCCACCACGGCGGCCACCCGCTTCATGCCCAGGCCGTGGTTGCCGCGCTTCTCGGAGATGTAGTTGCGCTGGTTGAAGCTCGGGTCCTCCACGGCGGAGTTCTGTATGGACGCGTAGAGCTGCGCGCCGCGCGCGGCCACGTAGACGCGCAGCCACCGCCGCCCGTCAATCTTCTCGCACGCCTCGATCGCGTTGTCCAGGAGGTTGCCCAGAATCACGCAGAGGTCCACGTCGTCCACCGCGAGCTCGTCCGGCACGGTCGCCTTGCAGGTCACCTCGACGCCGTCTCGCTCGGCGAGGCTCAGCTTGGAGTTCAGGATCGCGTCGACCATGAGGTTGCCGGACTTGACGTAGGTGTCCACGCGGTCGAGGTCGCTCTCGAGCTCGTCGAGGTAGGCCGAAAGCTCGTCCAGCTGCCCTGCCGCAAGCTGGGCCTTCATGACCTGCAGGTGGTTGTGGTAGTCATGCCGCCAGCCGCGCATGTCCAGGTAGATGGAGCGGATCTCATCGTACTGGCGGGAGAGCACCTCCTGCTGAAAGCGCTCCGTCGAGCTCTCGAAGCCGCGCCGGAAGCGCTCGAAGCCGCCCGTGAGCAGCAGGTAGACAAGAAACTCCACCACAAGCGCGCCTGCCGCGAGCACGGGGGCGCCCAGGGCGACCGCAGCCGAGCAGAGCGCGAGCACGCAGGCGAGAAGAACCGTCTCCCTGAGACTCGCACTCCCCCGCCGGCGCATCGCGAGCACGAACATCAGCCAGAGCGGCGCGGCAACGAGCGCGGCGGCCGCACCAGCCGGCGCCGCGCCCCCGCAGTAGACGGCCGAGCCGGCTAGAAGGACGCCGGCCAGCACCCCCGGGGCGGCGACTGCCACCCACATGAGCGAGAAGGGCTCCTCGTCGAAGAAGGCGTCCATGAGCGTGAGCGTGAGGGCCACCGCGCCCCAGGCCACGGCGACGCCCCAGGGCACGCCCGCGGCAAGCGGGTCCGCGGCCGCACCCGTAAGCGCCCACGAAGAAAACGCGTCGCCAAACCACCCGCAGGCCAGAGCACACGCGCAGATGGAAAGCGCGACCGCCCACGCCCCGCGGGGCGCGCGCATGCGGCCGAGCGAGCGGACGTAGGCTGCGTAGGCGGCGAGCAGAGCCACGTGTGCCGCGAGCGCCGTCATGAGATCGTCCCCCGGCACCACGCGAGCCATGCGCGATTGAGCTCCTCCCAGCGGCCGCGCGCGATGGGGAGCACGTCACCCGTGTCCATCTCCACCTCGCGCCGCGTGATGCGCCGCACGTGCGGGAGGCTCACGAGGTAGGAGCGGTGCGCCTTGCAGAAGAGGCCGGACGCCTGGGCGAGCTCGGCCTCGAGCTGCGCGATGCCGCGCGAGGAGACGAGGCGCGTGCCGTCGGCGAGCGTGACCAGCGTGTCGTGGCCGCGTGCCTCCAGGTAGCAGACGCGCGTGACAGGCACACGGTTCGTCTCGCCCGCGCCCTCCAGCACGAGCACGGGCTCCTCCCGGCCCAGGCGCTCGGCCGCCCGGTCGAGGGCGGCGTCGAGCTTCTCGGAGCGGACGGGCTTGAGGAGGTAGGAGACCGCGTCCACGTCGTAGCCGTCGAGCACGTGGTCGATGACGCCCGTCACAAAGACGATCTGCGTGCGCTCGCCGCGGGAGCGCAGCTCGCGAGCGAGCGCCATCCCGTCGAGCCCGGGCATCTCGATGTCAAGGAGCACGATGTCGCAGGGGGCGTCGTCAAGCGAGAAGAGCAGCTGCTCGGCGGACGCAAAAGGCGCGACCTCCGCCTCCAGGCCGCGGCGGCGCGCCCAGTCGCGCGCAAGCGTCCCGTAGAGCTCCCGGGCCGGGTCCTCGTCATCGACAACGGCAACGTGCAGCACGAGCTTCTTCCCTCCTTGTGACGTGACGCAGGTGACATGGCGTCGCACCCTACCGTAGCAGAGTTGCGCGGGACGACCGGCCGAAGGTCAGCCACGAGCGCTCGGGCCCGCTGAACAGTACGACGGCGGCAACCTCGCAAATGCTGGCAAAGACGGCCCACATCCAGAACGGACGAACGTCACCTCACAGGCGCGCGCGAACGCCGCAGGACCAACAGCCCGTCGCACTCCCCCACTGGCGCAAACCCAAAACGAGCCGCGATGCGCCGCGTCGCCACCTGCTCGGGAACGCACTCGATGACAACGTCCTTCTCGGCCGCCCGCGCCCAGCCGAGAAGGACGCGCGTGAGCTCCGTCGCATACCCACGCCCCCAGACGCGCGGCATGAGCACCCAGCCAATCTCAACGGATGTGTCGTCGTAGTCATGGTAGATGACGTAGCCGGCAAAGCCCTGCCCGTCCTCGACGGACCAGACGCGCGGCGGGTCGGCAAGGCCCTCACGCTCCAAAAACGCACGCGAGCGCTCGGGCGAGAAGGGCGGCTCAAGACAGCGCATCACGCGCTCGTCAGCAAGGAGCTCGGCCAGCGGCCCGAGGTCCTTCTCGGCCATGGGTCGGACAGCAAGGCTCATTGGGCGACCTTTCGGCAGATGGCACGGCGAATCCCGCGCCCCTCGTCTATTCTAGACGCGTTGAAGGGGGAGACATGGACATACCGCGCAGACCCTATCTCAGGTTCAACGAGCTCGGCGGGACGTCGCTCTGGTTCACGGGCATGCCCGACCCTCCCTGCAGCGGGCCCGACGTCGAGGAGAAGGTTTGGGATGCCACCGAGGACCTGCGTCGCCTCGAGCGTCGGCTCAAGGGGAGCAACGGAAGTGACGATGACGCCACGCGTTCTTGACATAGGTTTTGACCTGCGGCTCGTTCGTCTTGACGAGCCGCCCGCCGAGGCGCTCTCCTGGTACCAGGACCCCGAGACGCTCTGGATGGTCGACGGCAAGCGGGAGCCCTACACGGCCGAACTGCTGAGGCAGATGTACGACTGGCTCGCGGAGCACGGCGAGCTCTGGTACATCGAGGTACGCGACGAGCGGGCCGCAGACGGCTGGCGACCGGTCGGCGACGTCACGCTCTGGCCCGACGACCTCCCCATCGTCATCGGCGAGAAGGACATGCGTGGCCGCCACGTCGGACGGCGCGTGGTCGAGGCGCTCTGCGAGCGAGCGCGGGCGCTCGGCTGGGACGAGGTGCGCGTGGGCGAGATATACGACTGGAACGTCGCGTCCCAGCGGTGCTTTGCCGCGGCGGGCTTCTCGCCATACGAGCGCACCGAGCGCGGGGCTCGCTGGCGACGGGCGCTTTAGGCGAAACACCTCGCATTTGTGTGGGCAGCGGTGCTGAAAACCCCACAGGTAGTCCCTCTTTTTCACCTCCGCATCGGAAAAGTCCCAGATAAACTGCCCCCCTCTCGGCGAGAAGAACGACTACCTGTGGGGTTTATCGTTTGGAAACGTGCTAGAGGTTCTTCTCGCCAGATGATACGAAGGGACTGTCCCTTCGTATCCTTACGCGGGTGGGGAAATGTAAGGGAAAGCGCCGAAACAACGCAGAAACATGTAAGAAATAATCAGGAGACTGAAATAATCCCCCGACCGGCGGCCGGAACGCCGCGGGCGGCCCATAGACTGCTCGGCGGAAAACCGCGGGGCCAAGCCCGCGGCCTCTGCACAGGAACCGAAGGGGGATTACGTGAAGAACAGCGTCACCAATGCGTCGCGCTCGATGTCGCGTCGCGGCTTCCTCGGCATGCTCGGTGCTGCCGGCCTCGCCTGCGTCGCCGGGCTCGGCCTCACCGGCTGCGACGACGGCGGCTCCGCCGCTCCGGCGGTCGACTACAACTCCATGAGCCTCGACGACCTCATCGCCCAGGCCAAGGAGGAGGGCCAGATCAACTCCGTGGGCATGCCCGACACCTGGGCCAACTGGGTGGAGACCTGGGCCGACCTCAACTCCGAGTACGGCCTCCAGCACGCCGACCAGGACATGTCCTCCGCCGAGGAGATCGCCATGTTCAAGCAGGAGGGCACCGACGGCACCAAGGACATCGGTGACGTGGGCCAGCAGTGGGGCCCGACGGCCGAGTCCGAGGGCGTGACGCTCAAGTACAAGACCAGCTACTGGGACGAGATCCCCGACTGGGCCAAGGACGACGACGGCGACTGGGTCGTCGGCTACTACGGCTCCATGGCCCTCATCTCCAACGACGACCAGGTGAGCCCCGCCCCCACCTCCATCTCCGAGCTTCTCGACGGCGACTACAAGGTCTCCGTCGGCGACATCACCTCCGCCGCCAACGCCCAGCACGCCGTCCTCGCCATCGCCTACGCCATGGGCGGCAGCATCGACGACCTCCAGCCTGCCTACGACTTCATCACCCAGCTCGCCCAGGCCGGCCGCCTCGACGTCTCCGACGTGTCGGTCGCCCGCCTGGAGAGCGGCGAGATCGCCGTGGGCTTCAACTGGGACTACAACGCGCTCAACTACCGCGCCCAGATCGTCGAGAACAACCCCGACGCGAAGTTCTCCGTCTGCATCCCCTCCGACGGCTCGGTGCAGTCCGGCTACGCCACGATCATCAACGCCAACGCTCCGCACCCCGCGGCCGCCTGCCTCGCCCGCGAGTTCATCCTCTCCGACGAGGGCCAGATCAACCTCGCCCGCGGCTACGCCACCCCGATCCGCAGCTCCGTCGAGCTGCCCGAGGACGTCAAGGCGCTGCGCCTTCCGGACGAGCAGTACGGCGACCAGGTCCAGTCCATCGACTACGGCAAGTGGACCGACGTCACCAACGAGCTCGTGACCTGGTACCAGGAGAACATCATCCCCATCCTGGGCTAGCACGGCATCGGAGCCCGTCGACTCAGACGGCATGACAGGGCGGCCCTCGGGCCGCCCTTCCCTTGGCCCGGCCAGACGACATGACCGCACGCGCGGCCAGAAAACATGGCAAGACGGCACGACCGAACGCACGACCGGCCGTACAACCCAGCCGCACGGCCAGACCACAAAGGCCAACCCATCGAACACCCCAAAGAAGGAGGTATCGTGGCAGAGATCTCGCATGCGAGCGCCACCGTCACCGCGGACGTCAGCGCCGAGGCCACGCGCGCGCCCGAGCGCGCCGCCGGTGCCCAGCGCGCGCCGAAGCGCACCAGGAAGTGGGTGGGCTACCTCGCCTTCCTCCCCTTCCTGCTCGTCATCATCGGCTACGAGCTGCTCCCGCTCGCCCAGCTCGCGATCGACAGCCTCATCGGCAAGGAGTCCGGCACCGTCGGCGTGGAGAACTTCGTCAAGGTCTTCACGACCCCGCTCTACCAGCAGTCCATCATCAACAGCGTCTGGATCAGCCTCGTCTCGGCCCTTGTGGGCATCGTGGTGTCCTTCCTCGCCGCCCGCTTCGCCTATGACTCGAGCGACCGCGTCAAGAACGCCTTCACGATGGTCCTCAACATGATGTCGAACTTCTCGGGCGTGCCCCTGGCGTTCGCCTTCATGATCCTCATGGGCAACTCCGGCGTCCTCACCATCCTCGGCCAGCAGTGGAACATCCCGTTCCTCGCCAACTTCGACCTCTACACCGGCGAGGGCCTGCTCGTGCTCTACATCTACTTCCAGATCCCGCTGGCAACGCTGCTGCTCCTGCCCGCCTTCTCCGGTATCAAGAAGTCCTGGCGCGAGGCGGCCACGATCCTGCAGGCGTCGAGCTTCGACTACTGGTTCCGCATCGTCATCCCCAACCTCCTCCCGTCGATCCTCGGCACGCTCTCCGTGCTCTTCTCCAACGCGCTCGCCGCGTACGCCACCGCCTACGCCATCGTGATGAACAACTACGCGCTGCTGCCGCTGCAGATCACCTCCAAGTTCAAGGGCGACGTCCAGATCGACGCTGCCACCGGCGGCGCCCTTGCCGTGGTGCTCATCGTGCTCATGGTGGTCTGCACCGTCATCAACAACTACTTCACCAAGCGCGCGTCGAAGGGTCGTGAGATCATATGAGTTCCAAGTCCAAGGCCGTCCGCGCTGCCGCGCCCGGCAAGAAGACCCCGCTCGCCGCGAAGATCTTCCTGGGCATCGTCGCCCTGTACCTGCTGATTCCCTTCCTCACCACGCTCGTCTACTCGCTTTTCATCGAGTGGACCGACGTGCTGCCCTCCGGGTTCACCCTGCGCAACTACGCCGAGCTCTTCACCAACATGACCTTCTGGGCCTCGATCGGGCGCACGCTCATCCTGTGCCTGGTGAGCGTCGCCATCACCATCGTGCTGCTCCTGCTTGCCATGTACGTGGTGGTTGCCGTGAACAAGAAGCTCGGGCGCTTCATGCAGTTCGTCTGCATGATCCCCTACGCGCTCCAGGGCGTCATCCTCTCCATCGGCATCATCTCGCTCTACACGGGCACCGGGACCATCCTGTCCAACCGCATGTTCATGCTCTTCGGTGCCTACACGATCCTCGTGCTCCCCTACATCTACCAGGGCATCCGCAACGCCCTCAACGCCATCGACGCCAACATGCTGATGCAGGCGGCCGAGATGCTCGGCTGCGGGCGCTTCCGCGCCTACGTGCAGGTGGTCCTGCCCAACATCATGTCGGGCATCCTGGTCTCCAGCCTGCTCGCCGAGAGCATTGTCTTCGGCGACTTCGTGCTCGCCAACAACATCGCCGGCACCAACTACCAGAACATCCAGGTGTTCCTCCAGGCCAACATGGCCCGCTCGAGCGGCCTCTCGAGCGCCATCGTGGTCATCATCTTCCTGGTGGTCGCCGCGGTGACCGCGATCGTCCTCAAGCTCCAGAAGTCCTCCCAGAACAGGTAAGGAGACGCCCCAGATGGCTTACATCGAATTCAGGAACGTGGTGAAGCGCTTCGGCGACAACACCGTCCTCGACCACATCAACTTCGGCATCCAGCGGGGCGACCTCGTGACGCTGCTCGGCCCGTCCGGCTGCGGCAAGTCCACGCTGCTGCGCTGCCTCTCCGGCCTCGAGACCGTCACCGAGGGCAGCATCGTCCTCGACGGCCGTGACATCACCAACGTGCCGGCCTCCAAGCGCAACATCGGCATGGTCTTCCAGCAGTACAGCCTCTTCCCCAACATGACCGTCGAGCAGAACGTCGCCTTCGGCCTCAAGATGAAGAAGGTCCCCAAGGAGCAGATCGCCAAGAAGGTGGCCGACGCCATCGAGATGGTGGAGCTCAAGGGCAAGGAGAAGGCCTACCCGGCCAACCTCTCCGGCGGCCAGCAGCAGCGCGCCGCCCTGGCCCGCTCCATCGTGACCGAGCCGGCCGTGCTCCTGCTTGACGAGCCCCTCTCGGCCATCGACGCCAAGCTCCGCAAGGCGCTCCAGTCTCGCATCCGCGAGATCCACAAGGAGCTCGGCCTCACCACCATCTTCGTCACGCACGACCAGGACGAGGCCATGGTGATGTCCGACGTCATCCAGCTCTTCCACTCCGGCCGCATCGAGCAGGCGGGCAGCCCCGTCGAGGTCTACACCAACCCGGTCTCCGAGTTTGCCGCGAGCTTCATCGGCAGCTACAACCAGCTCTCCGCCGGGGAGTTCTCCCGCCTCACCGGCACCGCGGTGCCCGCCGGCCACGTGGTGGCCGTGCGCCCCGAGACCATCGGGATCGCCCGCGAGAAGCCCGAGGACGCAGAGGGCGCCTACGTGGTCAAGGGCACCGTGGTCGACAGCACCCCGCGCGGCAACGTGCTGCGCTACACCGTCAACGTGGGCGAGACCACGCTGCGCGTGGACGCGCTCTTCCGCAGCTTCCACATGTTCGACGACCTCGACACGGTCTGGCTCACCCTCCCCGAGCACGACTGCCTCTTCATCCCGTCCGAGGCCGCCGCGTAGGGCCAGCCACGCCCGGCGAGAAGAACCTCCTTCCCGTGGGGTCCCGTGGAACCAATGGTCCCGGGAAGCCTCCCCTCCCGCACGTTCTTCTCGCCCCTTGAGCTTCACCCTCCCTTCCAGTTTGGCCCGCGCACCGCACCCGGTGCGCGGGCCGTCCCAGAAAAAGGAGCTCCCATGTCCTTCACCGACCAGGTCTTTCTTGAGCGCGGCGGAAACCGCTACAAGGGCAACCTCCACAGCCACACCACCAACTCCGACGGCCACCTCACGCCCGCCGAGTCCGTGGCCGCCTTCCGCGCGCACGGATACGACTTCCTCTGCCTCTCCGAGCACGACCTCTACACCGACTACTCCGCCGAGCTCGGCTCCGACGACTTCCTGATCCTGCCGGGCCTCGAGGCGTCGGCCTACCTCTACGCTGACGAGACCGAGTCGGTGCGGCTGCGCTGCCACCACATGCACGGCATCCTGGGGACCGATGAGATGGTGAGGGCCGCGGGCAGGCGCTTTGCGCACATGGAGCGGCTCGAGCCGATCCGCTGCCACGGGAGCTGGGACGGCGCGGCCGTGGCGAGGCAGCTCGCCGAGGAGCTTGCCTCGCGCGGGTGCGTGGTCACCTACAACCACCCCATCTGGAGCCGCGTGGAGCCCGACGAGTTCTGCGGCGTCGAGGGCTTCTTTGCGCTTGAGGTCTACAACTACGACACGGTCAACGAGTCGGGCACCGGCTATGACACCACCTACTGGGACCTCATGCTGCGGCGCGGCAGGCGCGTGTGGGGCTTCGCCTCGGACGACAACCACAACGAGGGCCTCTTCGACGACGCCTTCGGCGGGTGGGTCGTGGTGCGCGCAGAAGCGCTCACGCGCGACGCGGTGGTCCGCGCGCTGCTAGCTGGCGACTACTACTCCTCGAGCGGCCCGGAGCTTCGCGCCTGGGGCGTGCGCGACGGGCGCGTGTGGGTCGAGTGCAGCCCCTGCGAGCGCGTGAACCTCGTGGCCGGCGGGCCGATCAACGCCGGCGGCACCGTGATCGCCCCCAAGGGGGGCGCGCTCGAGCACGCGGAGTTCAACCTGCGCGGGGGCGAGACGTACCTGCGCGTGGAGTGCATCGACGCGCACGGCCGCACGGCGTGGTCCAACCCCACCTTCACTGACGAGGCCTAGCTGAATGATGCGAAGGGGCAGTCCCTTCGCATCATCGCGTCACTGGAGCGGCATCGACTCCCAGCTGCCGTCCGCCCGAGGCACCTCTACGAAGCGGTAGCCCACCTCCCAGGCGTGCGCGTAGGCGCGCGTAATGCCGTCGCAGAGGTCCTCGGGCCGGTGGCCGTCGGAGCCCACGGTGATCGGCACGCCCGCGTGGCAGAAGCGCTCAAGCAGGCCGTGAGCGGGGTACCAGTCCCCCACCCCCTTGCGCCAGCCCGCCGTGGAGAGCTCCACGCGCCGACCCGTGTCGTGTGCGCAGGCGACCATCCGGTCCCAGAGCGGGGCGAGGTCGATTGTGGCCGGGAAGCCCTCGTTGCGCATGCGCTCGGGCAGGTCGGGGTGGGCCATCGTGTCAAAGGGCAGCGGGCTCTCGCAGGCCGCGCACCACGCGTCAACGTAGCGTCGCCAGACCTCGTCGGGGCCGAGCTCGCGCCAGATGTGCTGGTCGTTGACGTCATCGATCCACGCTCCGTCATCCTGCTCGCCAAGCCAGTGCACCGAGCCCAGGCGCACCTGCGCCCCGGCGGACCAGCGCATGACGTTCTCCTCGCAGCCGGGGTACCAGTCGCACTCGAAGCCGTAGACGCACTCCAGCTCCGGGTGGGCGGCCGCGGCGGCCTCCCACGCCGCTCGGTGCTCGGCGAGCTCCGGCTCCGTGACCTGCACCCCGCCGCTGGGGTCCATCACGCGCGGCAGCGTGAGGTGGTCGGTCGAGACGAGCACCGCGCACCCCGCCGCGACGGCGGCCCGGGCGTTCTCCTCAAAGGTCCCCACCCCGTCCGAGAAGCGGGTGTGGGTGTGGCAGTCGACGATGGAGCCGGGCGCAAGCGGACGTGGCATGTCTCCCCCTTCGCGTCTGAAAAACCCACATTTGGCTTTGTGAAGCCGGCAAAACCCCAGTTGGCCGTTCAAGCAGGAAAGCCAACCAAAGCCAAATGTGGGTTAATCCTACCGCATGGCCGCGGGGTCGCGGCCGGACGCCCGCAGCCGAAAGGACAAAGGGCCGCCGGGCGAAAAGCCCGACGGCCCGATGAGGTCAAAATGATACGAAGGGACTGTCCCTTCGTATCATTCGTATCAGCGGCCCAGGTCCTGGAGGGCGTAGACGTCGAGCGGGCCCTGGCGCAGCGCACCGATGGCCTGGACGAGCGCCACCGCGCCGGACATGGTGGTGGCCATGTCGATGCCGCGGCTCACGGCCTCGGAGCGCATCTTCACGCCGTCGCCGCGCGAGCTGTGGCCCTTGGGCGTGTTGATGAGGAAGGCGATCTTGCCCTCGGCCATGAGGTCGATGATGTTGGGCGAGCCCTCGGAGATCGGCTTGACCACCTCGCACGGGATGCCCGCGGCGCGCAGCGTCTTGGCGGTGCCGCGCGTGGCCAGGAGATCGTAGCCAAGCGTCTGGAGCGCAAGGCCCACCGTCGCCACCGAGCGCTTGTCGCGGTCGCACACGGAGACGAAGACGTTGCCGGACTGCGGGATCACGTAGTCGATGGCCTCGCGCGTCTTGGCGTAGGCCTTCGGGAAGGTGGTGTCGATGCCCATGACCTCGCCGGTGGACTTCATCTCCGGCCCCAGCGTGACGTCGGCGCCCGGGAAGCGGCTCCACGGCATCACGGCCTCCTTGACCGCGTAGTAGCCGAGGTCGCGCCCCTCCTCCGGCAGGTCGAGGTCGGCGATCTTCTCGCCGCTCATGATGCGGGCGGCGCACTTGGCCAGCGGCACGCCGGTCGCCTTGGACGAGAAGGGCACGGTGCGGCTCGCGCGCGGGTTGAGCTCGATCACGAAGACCTGCTCGTCGCGCACCGCGTACTGCACGTTGAGGAGGCCCTTGATGTGGCAGGAGAGCGCCAGGCGCCGCGTGGTGTCGCGGATCTTGGCCACGATGCGGTCGGACAGCGAGAAGGGCGGGAAGCAGCAGGCGGAGTCGCCGGAGTGCACGCCGCACTCCTCGATGTGCTCGAGGACCGAGCCCACGTAGCACTCCTGCTCGTCGCAGAGGGCGTCCACGTCGAGCTCGATGGCGTCCTCGAGGAAGGCGTCAAGGTAGACGGGGTGGTCCGGGGAGACCTTGGTGGCCTCCTCCATGTAGCTCACGAGGTCGTTGTCGTCGTAGACGATGCCCATGCCGCGGCCGCCGAGCACGTAGCTCGGGCGGACGAGCAGCGGGTAGCCCACGCGGCGCGCCACGTCCTTGGCCTCCTCAAGCGTCTCAGCCGTGCTCGAGGGCGGGTAGGCGATCTCCAGGCGGTCGAGCAGGCTCGCGAAGCGGTCGCGGTCCTCGGCGAGGTCAATGGCCTCGGGCTGGGTGCCCATGATCGGTACGCCGGCGGCCTTGAGGCGACGGGCCAGGTTGATCGGGGTCTGGCCGCCCAGGGTGACGATCACGCCCACGGGCTTCTCGACCTCGATGACGTTCATGACGTCCTCGAAGGTGAGCGGCTCGAAGTAGAGGCGGTCGGAGGTGTCGTAGTCGGTGGAGACGGTCTCGGGGTTGCAGTTGACCATGACGGTCTCGTAACCCTTGGCCTCGAGCGCGTAGGCGGCGTGCACGCAGCAGTAGTCGAACTCGATGCCCTGGCCGATGCGGTTGGGGCCGGCCGAGAGGATCACCACGCGCGGCTTCTCCGCCTCGTGGAACTCGGAGACGCCGCCCGCCTCGTAGGTGAAGTAGTGGTAGCTCGTGCGCGCGGAGAACTCGCCGGCACAGGTGTCGACGGTCTTGACGCACGGGCGCACGCCGAGCACCTCGCGGACCGCGCGGACGGTGTCCTCGCGCTGGCCGGTGAGGTAGCCCAGCTGGGTGTCGGAGAAGCCGAGCTGCTTGGCGGCCATCATCGTGTCGGCGTCCAGGCCCGCCAGGCCGCGCTCGCGGATGACGCCCTCGGCCGTGACGATGTCGGCGATGCGGTTCAGGAACCAGCGGTCGATCTTGGTGAGCTCGTGGACGCGCTCGACGCCCCAGCCGCGGCGCAGCGCCTCGGCCACATAGAGGATGCGCTCGGGCGTGGGCGTGGCCACGTGGTGCTCGAAGTTCTCCTCGTCGAAGTCGTCCGCGCCGTCGGCGCCGAGGCCGGCGTGGCCCTGCTCCAGGGAGCGCATGGCCTTCTGGATGGCCTCCTCGAAGGTGGCGCCGATGGACATGACCTCGCCGACGGCCTTCATGCGCGTGGTGAGGGTGTCGTCGGTGCCCTTGAACTTCTCGAAGGCGAAGCGCGGGATCTTGACCACGCAGTAGTCGATCGACGGCTCGAAGCAGGCCGGGGTCTCTCGCGTGATGTCATTCTCGATCTCGTCGAGCGTGTAGCCCACGGAGAGCAGCGCCGCCATCTTGGCGATGGGGAAGCCGGTGGCCTTGGAGGCCAGCGCCGAGGAGCGGCTCACGCGCGGGTTCATCTCGATCACGATGACGCGGCCGTCGTCGGGGTTCACGGCAAACTGCACGTTGGAGCCGCCGCAGGCCACGCCGACGCGCTCGAGGATGGCGATCGAGTAGTCGCGCAGGCGCTGGAGCTCGAAGTCGTTCAGCGTCTGGCAGGGCGCCACGGTAATGGAGTCGCCGGTGTGCACGCCCATCGGGTCGAGGTTCTCGATGGAGCAGATGACGACGCCGTTGCCCGCGGAGTCGCGCATCACCTCCATCTCGATCTCCTTCCAGCCCTCCACGGACTGCTCAACCAGGACCTCGCTCTCGGGAGAGAGCGCCAGGCCCTGCTCGGCAATGCGCAGCAGGTCGTCATGGTCGTAGGCCATGCCGCCGCCAGCGCCGCCCAGGGTGAAGGCCGGACGGATGACCACCGGGTAGCCGAGGTCGTCGGCGATCTTCTCGCACTCCTCGATGGTGTGCGCCACGCCGGACTTGGCGACCTCCAGGCCGATGTCGCGCATGGCGTTGGCGAAGAGCTCGCGGTCCTCGCCGGTCTCGATGGAGTCGATGTCGCAGCCGATGACCTCGACGCCGTACTTCTCGAGCACGCCCGCCTTGGCAAGCGCCACGGCGCAGTTGAGGCCCGTCTGGCCGCCCATGTTGGGCAGCAGGGCGTCCGGGCGCTCCTTCTCGATGACCTTGGCCACCGAGGCGGCGGTGATGGGCTCGATGTAGGTGCGGTCGGCAGTCTCCGGGTCGGTCATGATGGTGGCCGGGTTGGAGTTGACGAGCACGACCTCGTAGCCCTCCGAGCGTAGGGCCTTGCAGGCCTGGGTGCCGGAGTAGTCGAACTCGCAGGCCTGGCCGATGACGATCGGGCCGGAGCCGATGATCAGGATCTTCTTGATGTCGGTGCGCTTGGGCATCTAGAAGCGCCTCCCCTCGCGGACGTCGATGGCGAGGTAGTCGTCCTCGCCGCGCATGAGCTTGGCAAACGCCGCAAAGGCGTACGTGGAGTCGTTGGGGCCGGGCTTGGCCTCCGGGTGGTACTGCATGGAGAAGGCCGGCACGTCGAGGAACTGGATGCCCTCGGGGGTGCCGTCGTTGAGGTTGACGTGCGTGAGGCGGATGCGGCCGTAGCGCTCGTTGCGCACCACCGGCGCGATGTGGCGCGAGGACCAGAAGCGCAGGTCCTCGTCTGCCGGGTGCTCGGAGACACCGTCGGAGAGCTCCGGCACAAGCGGCCCGAAGGTCGAGAAGACCGGGCCGTAGTTGTGGTTCTGCGCGGTGATCTCCACCTTGCCGGTGAGCAGGTTCATGACGGGCTCGTTGCCGCCGTGGTGGCCGTACGGGAGCTTCTCGATCTGTGCGCCGGCCGCCATTGAGATGACCTGGTTGCCCAGGCAGATGCCAAAGACCGGCACCTTGCCGAGGCACGCGCGGACGGCCTCGGCCACGCTCGGAACGCTCTCGGGGTCCCCGGGGCCGTTGGAGAAGAACACGCCGTCCGGCTCCTGGGCGAGGACGTCAGCCACCGGGGTGTCCCACGGCACCACGGTGACCTCGCAGCCGGCAGCCGAGAGGCGCTTGGCGATGCCGGCCTTCTCGCCGCAGTCGTAGGCCACGACGGACAGGCGCGGGCAGCCGTCGACGTCCTTGCCGGGAATCACGTAGGGATTCTCGCAGGAGACGTCGGCCACGTAGTTGTGCTCGGCGATCGCCGGGCTCTGGCGGACGCGCTCGACGAGGCTCTCCGGGTCGAGATCCACGGTGGAGATGGCCGCGCGCATGGCGCCGCCCTCGCGGATGGCCAGCGTCAGGGCACGGGTGTCCACGTCCTCGATGGCCACCACGCCGCGCTCGGCGAGAAACTCGGGCAGGCTCGTGACGCTCTGCCAGTTGGAGGGGGTGTAGCACGCGTCGTGCACGACGAGGCCGGCCAGGTGAAGGCGGTCGGCCTGCATGTCCTTCTCGTTGATGCCGTAGTTGCCAACCTGCGGGTAGGTGAGCGTCACGATCTGGCCCGCGTAGGACGGGTCGGAGACGATCTCCTGGTAGCCGACCATCGAGGTGTTGAACACGATCTCCCCAAAGGTCTCCCCCTCCGCGCCCACGGAGCGCCCGAAGAAGTGCATCCCGTTCTCGAGCGCCAGAAGCGCCCTCGGATGCCTGCCGTTGTCCACCAGTAGGTTCACAGCAACACCGCCCTTTCGTCCGTGCGCCCAGAAGGCAGGCCGCAGCTACAAAAAACGGAGCCCGTTCACGCGAGACTCCGACTAGGCTGCGACGTAGGTTGTGGACGCCTTTTCGGTCTCTCGTACCGTCTTAAAGGTCTTGGATAGCATAGCAGTAAAGGCGTTGCCCGTGTGGTGACATAACGCCCCTACCCAAAATGCGCGGGATGAGGGGGTCGGGGCCGGCGGGACGCTGGCCGGGCGCTGGCCGCACCGTTTCCGGACGTTCCCGGCGAGAAGAACGTCCGGAAACAGTACCCGCCTCCCCGCTCGTACCGTCCCCGGACGTTTCGACCTTCCAAACCGTCCTAAAACAGTACGTCTTCATCTGCCGTACCGTTTTCAGACGTTCTGACTGTCCAAACCGTCCAGAAACAGTACGTAGCCGACGGCCGCACCGACTCCGGACGGTCCAGGGCTGGGTTCCGTCCAGAAACAGTACGCAGCGGAAGGACGCACCGTCCCCGGACGATTCGGGGGTGAATTCCGTCCGAAAACAGTGCGGCCATCTGGCCGCACCCATCCTTCCCCGGCGAGAAGAACCTCCACCCCGCACGCGACACCCCCGGCGGCAGGAGGTCCGCCGACACCATGACGGCCCCGCACGCAACGCCCTGATGACAGGCAGCCCCGGGGCCTGCTTAGCGGAAGTTTCACGAAGTGCACTTCCGCGCGCAAGCCCCGGGGCCTCGCACCCGTCAGGTTCTTCTCGCCTAGCAGACGCCCTGGGCCATCATGGCATCGGCGACCTTCAGGAAGCCGGCGATGTTGGCGCCCATCACGAAGTTGCCCTCGTGGCCGTACTCACGGGCGGTGTCGTTCACGTTGTGGAACATGCCGCGCATGAGGCTCTCGAGCTTGCCGTCGACCTCCTCGAAGGTCCAGGAGAGGTGCTCGGCGTTCTGGCTCATCTCGAGGCCGGACACGAGCACGCCGCCGGCGTTGGCCGCCTTGCCGGGCATGAAGGCCACGCCGTGCTCCATGAGGTAGGTGGTGGCGTCGGGCATGGTGGGCATGTTGGCTCCCTCGCCCACGACCTTGCAGCCGTGCTCCACGAGCGCCTGGGCGTCGGCAAGCTCGAGGGTGTTCTCGCGGGCGCAGGGCAGCGCGATGTCGCAGGGGAGCTGCCAGACGCCGCGGCCGTCCTCGGCGTGCCAGGTGGCGTTCGGGCGCTCGTCGACGTACATGGCCAGGCTCACGCCCTGGTCGTGGCCGGAGCGCTTCTTGTCGTAGATGTGCTCGAGCACCTGGTAGTCGATGCCGTCGGGGTCCTCGACCCAGCCCTTGGTGTCGGAGCAGGCGATAGTCTTGCCGCCAAGCTGCGCGACCTTCTGGATGGCGTAGATGGCCACGTTGCCGGAGCCGTGCACCACGACGGTCTTGCCCTCGAAGGAGTCGCCCTGGCTCTTGAGGTACTCGTCGACGAAGTAGACGAGGCCGTAGCCGGTGGCCTCGGTGCGGGCGAGCGAGCCGCCGTAGGTGAGGCCCTTGCCGGTGAGCACGCCGCTCCACTCGTTGCGGATGCGCTTGTACTGGCCGAACATGTAGCCGATCTCACGGCCGCCCACGCCCAGGTCGCCGGCGGGGACGTCGGTGTCGGGGCCGATGTGGCGGCAGAGCTCGGTCATGAAGGACTGGCAGAAGGCCATGACCTCGCGGTTGGACTTGCCCTTGGGGTCGAAGTCCGAGCCGCCCTTGCCGCCGCCCATCGGCAGCGTCGTGAGGGCGTTCTTGAAGATCTGCTCGAAGCCGAGGAACTTGAGCATGCCCACGGTCACCGTGGGGTTGAAGCGCAGGCCGCCCTTGTAGGGGCCGATCGCGGAGTTGAACTCCACGCGGTAGCCACGGTTGACCTGCACCTTGCCGGCGTCGTCCACCCACGGCACGCGGAACATCACCACGCGCTCGGGCTCCACGAGGCGCTCGAGCAGGCTCGCCTCCTCGTACTCGGGGTGCGCGTCAAGGGCGGGCTGCAAGGTCTCGAGAACCTCCTTGGCCGCCTGGATGAACTCGGTCTGCTCGGGGTAGCGCGCCTCGAGCTCGGCGATGACCTTGTCGGAATACGTCATGTGCGCTCCAATCTGTGGACGGTCCGTGGGCCGGCTTACTTTGCTGAAAAGGATACGTTTTTGAAACGTAGCCGTGCAGAGCCAGTGCCTCATACGTAACGCCATCGAACCTCGCGCGAAACCTTCTGTACACACGACGGTGTTCACGGGCGGTCCTTCTCGCCGGACGCCGTCTCGCGGGCGAGAAGGACGTCTTGTGGGTACGCTTGCCCCGGCCCCTGCGCTCGCCTATACTTTCTTCCTGCGACCGGGGCGTGGCGCAGCTTGGTAGCGCACCTGCTTTGGGAGCAGGGGGTCGCGGGTTCGAATCTCGCCGCCCCGACCATCGCACGCGGGTGTGGTTCAATGGTAGAACCTCAGCCTTCCAAGCTGATGACGCGGGTTCGATTCCCGTCACCCGCTCCATGAGAGTCAAGGCCCGGGCCATGCGTCCGGGCCTTTCCGTAAGAAGGACGCCATGGCAGACTCCCCTCTTGGCCGCACGCTCGTCATCGCCAACCCGGCGGCCCACAGCGGCCGCGGCGCGGAGGGCGCGGACTTTGCCGAGCGCTTCCTGGCAAGCTGGGGCTCGGCCACGCGCGGCTTCGAGGTGCGCCGTACGACGGGCCCGGGCGAGGCCGTGGGCATGGCGGAAGCGGCGGACGGCTTCGACACGGTGGTGGCGCTCGGCGGCGACGGGGTCATCCACGAGGTGGTGAACGGCCTCATGGCGCGGCCGGCCGCGGACCGCCCGCAGCTTGGGGTGATCCCGCTCGGCTCCGGGAACGACTACGCGCGCACCCTCGGCATGGCGAAAAACGACGTCGAGGCGGCGCTCGCCCAGCTCGTGCGCGGGTCCGCGCGCAGCGTCGAGGTGGGCCGGGTCAACGGGGTCCACTTCATGCAGACGCTCTCCTTCGGGCTGGACGCCGCCATCGCGCTTGACACCACCGACCGGCGCGCCGCCGACACCTCGCAGGAGGGCGAGGCGCTCTTCGTGACCTCCGGGCTCAAGATCCTCTCCCATGCCAAGGGCGGCTTTGCCTGCACGGCCCGCTTTGACGACGAGGCGCCGCTCGAGCTCTCCACACTCATCTTTGCCATCCAGGTGGGGCCGAGCTACGGCGGCGGCTTCTGCGTCTGCCCGGACGCCGACCCCACCGACGGCCAGCTCGACGTCTGCTACAACGTGCGCGTCCCGGCCCTCCCCCACCTGCTCGCGCTCTTCGGCCTCGCGCGGTGGTGGCGCCACGCCGGCTCCTCCGCCGTGTGTCTGCGCCGCGTGCGCCGCGCCGAGCTCGACTTTGCCGTCGCGCCGCCCTGCCAGGTGGATGGCGAGCGCCTCGAGGGCACGCACTTCTCGGTGGAGGTCGTTCCGGGGGCGCTGCGCGTCATCTTCCCGCGCTAGGACGCGGGTGCAAGCTGCGGCAGCACGTCGCGGCAGCGTGTCACAGCCACTGGCTCTTCTCGCCTGCGCTGGGCGGACCAGCGTCGCTCGGTCCAGCATCAATCCGCCAAAAAAGCGCCCCGACTCGCGTGGAGCCGGGGCACCCAAGTCGCCTTGCTGTGAGCTAAAAGCGAAAGACCTAGCGGGCAGCAGCCTGGAGCATGGCCTTGACCTCGGTGGCGGTCTTGAGCTTCATGACCTTCTCGGTCAGGGCGTCGGCGTCGGCCTTGGTCCACTCGGAGATGATGCGGCGCGTGCGCAGGATCGACGGCGCGGACACGGAGAACTCGTTCAGGCCGAAGGAGATCAGCACCGGGATCAGCAGCGGGTCGGCCGCGGCCTCGCCGCACATGCCGACCATGATACCGGCCTTGTTGCCCTCCTCGATGATGCGCTTGAGCGAGCGCAGGACGGCGGGCTGGTAGACCTCATAGAGGTAGCTCACGCGGTCGTTGCCGCGGTCGGCGCACATGGTGTAGCCGATGAGGTCGTTGGTGCCGATGGAGAAGAAGTCGCACTCGGCGGCGAGGTCATCGGCGATCAGCGACGCGGCGGGCGTCTCGATCATGGTACCGACCTCGATGTCCTTGTTGTAGGCGACGCCGCGGGCGTCAAGGTCAGCCTTGCACTCCTCCACGAGGGCCTTGACCTGGCGAATCTCGTCGATGTTGGTGACAAGCGGAATCATGATCTTGATGTCGCCGAAGGCCGATGCGCGCAGCAGCGCGGTGAGCTGGACCTTGTACTGGTCCGGGTTGTTCAGGCAGTAGCGCACGGCCCTGAAGCCCATGAAGGGGTTCTCCTCCTTCTGGAGGTTCAGGTACGGGATCTCCTTGTCGCCGCCCACGTCGAGCGTGCGGATGATGACGGGCTGGCCCTTCATGCGCAGGGCGACCTTCTGGTACGCGGCGAACTGCTCGTCCTCGGTCGGGAGCTCCTTGGCGTCCATGAACAGGAACTCGGAGCGGAACAGGCCCACGCCCTCGCAGTCGTGCTCGGCTGCGACGTTGGCGTCGTCCGGGTTGCCGATGTTGGCAACGAGAAGGACCTTCTCGCCGTCGCCGGTCACGGTCTCCTTGCCGCGGTAGGCCTCGAGCGCCTGCTTCTCCTCGGCGAACTGCTTAGCCTTGGCGCGGTAGTGGGAGAGCTCGTCGTCGCTCGGGTTGGCGAGCACGCGGCCGCGGGAGCCGTCGACGATGACCATGTCGCCGGTCTTGATGGTCTTGGTGACGTCGGCCACGGAGAGCACGGCCGGGATCTCGAGCGCGCGGGCGATGATCGCGGAGTGGGAGGTGCGGCCGCCGGTCTCGGTGACGATGCCGGCGACGTTGTCCTTGTCGATGTCGGCCGTCATGGACGGGGTGAGCTCGTGCACCACGACGATGGAGTTCTCCGGCAGCGTGGAGAGGTCGACGACCTCCTTGCCCAGCAGGTCGGCGAGAAGGCCGGTCTTGACGTCGGCGACGTCGGCGGCGCGCTCGCGGAAGAGCTCGTCCTCCATGTTGGAGAACATGTTGTAGTACATGTCGTACGCCTCGGAGACGGCCTGCTCGGCGCACATGCCGGAGTCAATCGAGCCGTTGACCATCTCCTGGATGCCCTCGTCCTCGGCGAACTCGATGTGGGCGCCCATGATGGCGGCGGCCTCCTCGCCCACCGTGACCTTCATGCGCTCGATCTGCGCGTTGGTCTGCTCGATGAACTTGGCGACGGCGGCGGCGTAGCGCTGCTTCTCGTCGCCCGTGTCATCGGGCTTGTGCGGAGTGAAGCTGAGGTCGGGCTCGACGGCGACGCGCGCCACGCCGATGCCGATGCCGTCAGATGCGTTGACTCCCTCGTACATGTTCTATCCCCCTACGTCCCAGGCCGGATGGCGGCCTCATTACAACTTGTTCACGCCCCCGAGGGGACGAGAAACCCAATCTCAGCGCGGCGCGACTAGTTCTTCTCGCCCTGGTCCGCCGCCTCTGCCGCAGCCACGGCCGCCTCGCGCGCACGGTTGTTCTCCATGGCCTGCGCGATGGTGCCCGGGATGGCACGGCCCATCTTCTTGTAGAGCGCGGACACCACGCGGTCGATCGTGGCGCGCTTGGCGATGCCCTTGCTTGCCGCCGTGGCGGTGCCGCAGGCGGACGCGAAGATCAGCGCCGTCTCGTAGTCGACGCCGCGCGTGACCTGCGCGAGGAAGCCCGCCACCATGGAGTCGCCCGCGCCGGTGGCGTTGACGAGCTTGATCTTGGCGGTGGGGACGATGTGCTCGGCGCCGTTCTCGTCAAGCAGGAGCGAGCCGTGGCCTCCGCAGGAGATGATGACGTTGCGGGCGCCGGCCTCCTGGAGCTTGTGCGCGTAGGGCATGCACTCCTCGGGCTCCTCGATGTTGACGCCGTAGATGCGGCCGACCTCGTGGTTGTTCGGCTTGATGAGGAACGGGTGCATCTCCAGGGCCTCCATGAGGAGCTGACCCGGGGCGTCCACGACGAACTGGATGCCGCGGCCGCCGAGGCGGCGCATGACCTGGGAGTACATGTCCTCGGGAAGCGAGTTGGGGATGGAGCCCGTCAGGACGAGCGTGTCACCGGCGCCCACGATGTCCATGCGGCCGAGCAGCTCGTCGACCTTCTTCTCGGGAATCTTGGGGCCCATGCCATTGACCATCGTCATGACGATGCCGTTGAGCTTGATGTTGATGCGGGTGTAGCCGCGGTCCAGGCACACGAAGTTGCTCGCGATGCCCTTCTCCTGCAGACGGCGCAGGAGGTAGTCGCCGGTGAAGCCGGCGGCGATGCCCATGGCGATGCTCGGGACGTCGAGCTCGTTGAGCAGCGTGGAGATGTTGATTCCGTTTCCACCGCAGTGGAGCTCCTCGGAAGAGGACCTGTTCGTGAAGCCCATGTCGAGGGTCAGCGGGTGCATGACATAGTCAAGGGCAGGGTTCAACGTCATCGTGTAGATCAACGTGCGCTCCTTCCAACGAGCAGACCACACCTGTTCAGTATGCCTTCATGACACCTTCCGCCCGCGCGAGATTTACGCGAGCGCGCCGTTCCACGCGGCCAGAGGCATGACACGGGCCGGACACCCCTCGGGGTGCCCGGCCCGACCAGGCCCACTGGTGCGCCCTGAGGGATTCGAACCCCCGACCTTCGGATTAGAAGTCCGCGGCTCTATCCAACTGAGCTAAGGGCGCGATGGTCAAGCGCCCACATTTTATAGCATACCGAACGTCTTGGCCGCGAGAATGCCCGTTACGGTCTTGGCGTCGTCGAGCAGCCCAAGCCGGATGGCCTCCAGCGCGCAGTCCAGGTCCACCCAGACCACGTTAACGAGCTCGCCCGCATCTGGGCAGGCAGGGCCCTGCGTAAGGCCGTGGGCGAGGTAGACCGAGGTGTGCTCGTCGGTGAAGCCGGGGGCGCCGTAGGACTCGGCCAAAAGCTCGAGCCGCTCGGCGACAAGACCGGTCTCCTCGGTGAGCTCGCGCGCGGCGCAGGCCTCGCGTGGCTCGTCGCCGTCCACCTTGCCGGCGGGGATCTCGAGCGTCATGCGCCCCAGGGCCACGCGCCACTGCCGCACCAGGCAGACCTTCCCGTCGCGCACGGCCACCACTCCGGCGCCGCCGTGGTGGCGCACGAGGTCGCGCCAGCCGTGGGAGCCGTCCGCGAGCTCCACGTCCAGCTGCTCAACCGAGAAGATCCTCCCCTCCCACGGCCGCGTGGACGAGGTAACGCGCTCGACGAGCGCGGGGTCCGGCTCAAGGGCTGCACGGACGGCGTCGAGCCCCGAGGGCACGTCCCTCTCGCCCGAAGGGGCGCACTGGTCGTTCTTCTCGCCTGGTCTTGCCTCCTGCATGGGTTCTCTCCCTCCTTGCGGCGGACCCGCACGTGGGCCGCCCGCAGCCTCAGTCTGCCGTGAACGCGCCGGTGGCGTAGTCGATCTTGAAGCCAGTCGCGGCGTTGAAGACCTCGACCTCCTGGTCAAGCGAGCCGTCCGAGGAGCGCACGTCCACCACTACGCTCCGGGGCACGAGCTCGGAGCCCACGTAGACGGGGGTGGCGCGGTAGTAGACGGTGCCGTCCGGGTGGGCGCGCAGCCACTCGCGCGCGAGGCCCTCGGCGTAGGCCATGCCCCCGTCCTGACCGTGGTTGTCGCCGACGTTTTGGGTACGCGTGCCGGTCACGAGGTTCTCCGCCGCGTCCGCCCCGCCGAGCGACTTGGCGAGCAGGTGGCTGCGGTTGAAGAGGTAGCCATGGTAGGAGGTGCCGTCCGGCATGGGGATGTCGACCTCCTCGTTGTGGCCCCAGCCCGAGGGGTGGATGTCCGAGATGTCGGCGCGCTCGCGGTCGCTGCCGGCCTCCATCATGTCGTAGGTCACCGTGGCCGTGACGGCACCGGTGCGCCCGAGGTCGTCAAGCCCCTCGTAGCGGGCCTCGCCGGGGGCGGGCTCGTCGCTCACGACGGCGGGGCCGAGGACGCGGTAGTACTCGGGGTAGGCCTCGGCGTCCCAGGTGCCGGGAACCCCCTCGTCAAACGAGGCGGAGGCCGGAACACTCGTGGCGGGCGTCGGCATCGAGCCGAGCGAGGGCAGCGCCCCGGTCCCGATGCCAGCGGTAAGCGTGACCGCCAGCGCAAAGACCAGTGCAAGCGGGCTGCGCGCCCGCAGCCTTCCCGCGCTGGGCGCGCCGGCCCGTGGCCTCAGTCCTCTGTACGCCATGCAAGCCTCCCCCCTGACCGTGACAGCGTATCACGGCGCGCGGACACAAGGCGACACCGCCGAGAGGACGCGAAGCCGGAGCCGGGGACCCAGTCACGCGGCCGCCGCCCGCGCGGCCAGAGACCCAGCTGCGCAGTCGCCGCCCGCGCGGCCGACCGCGGTCCCAGACCCGGGACAAGACAAAAAACGGCCGGGCATCCAGAGACGCCCGGCCGAAGCTATCGTGGTGGATCGTCAGGGGTTCGAACCCTGGACCTTGGGATTAAGAGTCCCCTGCTCTACCAGCTGAGCTAACGATCCAAAGATGGTGGATCGTCAGGGGTTCGAACCCTGGACCTTGGGATTAAGAGTCCCCTGCTCTACCAGCTGAGCTAACGATCCATATTCAGTTGAAATGGGGTGGGCGAAGGGTCTCGAACCCTCGACCTACGGAGCCACAGTCCGTCGCTCTACCAACTGAGCTACACCCACCATTTTTGCGAACCTCTTCAGGCGGCTCGACTATTCTGCACTACCCCGCGGCTCGATGCAAGGACTTTTTTTGGCGAATTCGCATTTTCACGAAGTGCAGCGGTGCCTCGACGTCCCGTCCCGCCGCGCCGGCGAGAAGAACGCCCACCTTACGCCCACCGCGAGCCGCGAGCCGCACCCAGCTGCTAGGCGTCCTCCCCGAGCAGGCCCTCCCAGGTGAGGACCGCCTCGGTCATGAGGAAGCGCTTGAGCGGGTTGAGGTCCCCCTCAAGATGGAAGACGTCGAGCGCGGCGTGGTAGGCGGCGTGGTTCTGCGCGTGAATCACGATTGGCGGCATGCCCATCGCAAGCAGCACGCCGTTCATGAGCAGGCGCGCGGTGCGCCCGTTGCCATCCGCGAACGGGTGGATGTCAAAGATCTTGGCGTGAAGGAACGCGGCTATGGTGAGGGAGCGGCGGCCCTCCTCCAGATAGGTGTTCACGTCGTCGGCGAGCACCCCCACCTCATGGGGCACCTTGACCGCAGGTATGCCCACGCTCGCCGGGCCGCCCACGTAGTTCCCGAGCTTGAAGAGGCCCGGGCGCTCCCCCGCCAGCAGGAGCTTCTCGCTGTAGGTTCCCATGGTCACGAGCTCCTGGGCCTGGCAGACGAGCTCCTCGGAGAGGCACGGGTCCTCGGCGAGCTTGGCACGCGCAAGCTCCCAGGAGACCTTGAGGTTGTAGGTCTCGGTGAGGAGCTGGCAGTCTCCGGTGTAGCCGGTGACGGCGCCGCGCTCGACGACCTCCCGGGCGGTGGCAAACGTGAGCTCGGGGTTCTCTATCTTCTCAGAGTTGTAGACATAGTCGGGCACAAAGCCGGCGAGAAGAACCTCGCGCCGCTCGTCGGTGAGGGCGTCCCACTGGTCGCGAAGATCGTGGTAGGTCTGTGTGATGGAGTCGGACATTGAAGCACCTCCCGTCGGCAAAATGCTTACGGGAATTCTAGAGCCCCCTCTCCGGCGCAGGGCCGGTCGCTCCGGCAGCGGTGGCCCCGCGTCGGCGGAAGGGGCGAGGGAGCGGGTCGACTGTCCATGGGTGCAAAGGATGCATGCGGCACAGCGGCAGGGCCATACGAGGGAGCGGCTTGCAGTGCGTGCTCGTCGCCAGTCGTCGATTACGTACGCTCCCCGCCGGTTACGTACACCCCCACCGGTTACGTACACTTTTCAGAAGCCGGCGTCACCTCAGTTTCGAGGAAACCGCAGGTCACTGCGTTGTTCTTCTCGTCATCAAGATAGCAACAGTGTACGTAACCGATGGGAGGGTACGTACACTGTTGCAACTCAGCCCCTACAGCACCCCGTCGAGGTCGCCGCGGTCGCGGGCCAGCCCCAGGAGGTGCTTGAACACGCGGTCACCGTGGAGGCCGTCGTGCTCAAACTCGTTGGTCACCCAGGCGTGGCTTGCACCCACGCGGGAGAGCGTGTCAAGCTGCAGGCCTGAGTCAACGTAGAGATCGTCGAAGTAGACGGCAGCCGTGAGCGGCGTCTCGTTTGCGGCAAGCTGTACCTCGTCGTAGAGCCGGCCGAAGCTCGTGTCCGCCATGAGCGCATCCATCGCGCCGGCAAAGGACGCAAGCTCCGGCTGCTGCTCAAACATCCACGGGAAGCACGCCTCCCCTGTCAGCATGAACGGCCGCGCGCCCTCGGAAAACTCCGAGCGCGCCTGCCACGCGCGCTCGGCCGCCCATGCGATCGGGGCGTCCAGCTCGCCGTCGGCGTAGATGAGCTCCTGGAGCACCCAATAAAGCGGATTCGCGCGCACGTTCGCGGCTGACCACACCCCGGCAAGGAACGCATCGGAGACCTCCACGCGCGCGACGTCACCCCCGGCAGCCGCGAGTGCCGCGTCCGCACTGCCGTCGCCTGCGGAGAAGGCGAGATCGAGGAGGTTGTGAAGGCGCTCGTGACCAGGCTTCATGCCCAGGCCCTGGCCCAGCGACTGCAGGCGCCGCACCGTCATCGGCGAGCCGTCCGGCAGCACCGGCGCCTCGCCCGCGGCCAGGCGGTCGGCAAGCAGCCCCACGCGCCTCTCGTCCTCCGGGTAGCGCTCGTAGAGCAGGCGCGTCTTTGACGCCATGCGCCCGAAGGTGTGCGCGTAGACCTCGTCGGCGCTCGCGGGCACGTGCGGGATGCCGCCGCAGGTGAAGCTCGCACAGGCCGCCCCGGGGAAGGTCGAGAGGTACGTGAGGGTGAGAAACCCGCCGTAGCTCTGGCCGAGCGTGACCCAGCGCGCGCCACCGAGCTCGGTCAGGCGCAGGTACTCGAAGTCACGTACGATCGAGTCGGCCAGGAAGCACTTGAGGAAGCGGGCCTGTGCCGCAGCGTCGCCCTCGCGAGCGATGGAGACGCCGTCCACGCGACTGGAGCGCCCGGTGCCGCGCTGGTCCGGAAGGATCACGCAAAAGTGACGCACGGCCTCCGCAACCCAGCCGTCACTTGTGGGAGAGGTGAGGCGCGGCCCCGCCCCACCCGGGCCGCCCTGAAGAAAGACGAGGTAGGGAAGATCGCGCCCCACGTTCTCAGGCGCGCAGACCACGCGGTAGAAGAGGGAGAGCGAGCGGCCCTCCAGCGCGGGGTCGAGCGCTGCCGCCGCGGACGCGGACAGGAGCGCCGAGTCCGGAGCGGCCTGCCTGCATCCGGCAAGCCGAGCCGGCGTGGTGCCCCGCCAGTCAAGCGGGACCTCGATCGAGCGGTCCTCCACGAAGAGTCCGGGCAGGTGATAGCTGGCGAGAAGGGCCATGGGGTGCTCCTTGATCGGGCCGCGGGCGCGGGGCAGGGCGATTGTCTGCAACCAGCTTAGCACCCCACGGGCGCGAGCAGACGCGGTCGGACGGGGTCGCGGGCGACGCGCGGCCCGCCCCGCGGGTTCGAGCAGACGCGGTTGGCAGGTCGCGGGCACCCCACACCCGCCCCGCCCTGCACCCCGCCCGTCCTTCTCGCCAAGGCCTATACTGCCAACCGAGGCCCCGCTGCAGGGGCCCGCCCACGGCGACAGGAGGAACCATGCGCTTTGACGATACCGAGGTGGTCGCGCTTCTGGGCGCGCTGTCCGAGGCGAAGGGACCCTCGGGCTTCGAGGACGAGGTCCTTGACGTGGTCCGGCGCTTCTGCACGGGCTGGGCGCGCGTGGAGGAGAACACCCTGCGCGACGGCCTCATCACGCTGGGAAGCTTCACCGGGGAGAAGCCCGTGCTCATGCTGGACGCCCACGGCGACGAGGTGGGCGGCATGGTGCGCGCCATCCGCTCCAACGGCACGATGAGCTTCGTCGAGCTCGGCGGCTTCTCGCCGAACGTGCTCGCCGGGCAGGACGTGTGGGTGCGCGCGACGGACGGCTCGTGGGTGCGCGGCGTCATCGGCGTGAAGCCGCCCCACTTCTGGAGCGAGGCCGAGCGGGCCTCCGGCAAGGCGCCGCTCGTGCTCGACGTGGGCGCCACCTCGCGCGAGGACGCCGTCGGGCGCTTCCACATGGGGATGGGCGAGCCGTTTGTGCCCGCGACCTCGTTCTCGTTTGACGCGCGCACGGGCGTGGCGCTGGGCAAGGCCTTCGACTGCCGGGCGGGCGTGTGTGCGATGCTGCTCACCCTGCGCGAGCTCTCCGGCAAGGGCGACCTCCCCTTTGACGTGGTGGCGTCGGTGTCGGCACAGGAGGAGGTCGGCGAGCGCGGGGTGGCCGCGGCCGTGCGGCACTTCTCGCCGAGCGTGGCGTTCATGTTCGAGGGGTGCCCGGCGGACGACACCTTCTCCGCGCCCGACGAGGTCCAGGCCGCGCTGCGTCAGGGCCCGATGCTTCGCTACTTCGACCGCTGCATGATCACCAACCCGCGCTACCAGCGCTTCGTTCTGCAGGTGGCGGCCGAGGCGGGGCTGCCCGCCCAGACGTCGGTGCGCGTGGGCGGCGGCACCGACGGCGGCCCGACCCACCTGCTCGACGTGCCGTGCGTGGTGGCCGGCGTGCCCTGCCGCCACGTCCACGCCGGCACCGCGATCTGCGCGCTCGAGGACGTCAAGGCCACGGCCGAGCTCGCCGTAACGGTGGCCAGGCGGCTCACGCCGGAGGTCGTCGCCGGGTTCTAGGCCCTTCTCGCCAGCCGCCGCCCTCCTTCCCAGACCCCCCGCTCACCCCCAGGTCCTTCTCGCCATCATGGCGAGAAGGACCTCAACGTATGAACCTCAAACAAAAAAGGCGGCACCCCCGGCGGACGCCGTCCGCAAGGGGGGTACCGCCGGCTGCACGGGCCTGCGCGCAAGGGAGCGTCCTACACCAGGTACTCCGCGATCTGCACGGCGTTGGTCGCCGCGCCCTTGCGAATCTGGTCGCCGCAGCACCAGAAGGTGAGCGAGCTTGCGCCCTCCGGCGCGGAGAGGTCGCGGCGGATGCGGCCGACGTAGATGAGGTCCTGGTCGGACGTGTCGAGCGGCATCGGGTAGCGCAGCGCCGTCGGGTCGTCCACCACCTTCACGCCGGGCGCGGCCGCAAGCAGCTCGCGCGCCTCCTCAACCGAGAGCGGCCGCTCGAACTCGGCCGTGATGGACTCGGAGTGGGAGCGCACCACCGGCACGCGCACGCAGGTGCAGTTCACGCGCAGGCTCGGCAGGTGCATGATCTTGCGGCCCTCGTTGAGCATCTTCATCTCTTCGGAGGTGTAGCCCTCCTCGTTGAAGCCGCCGATCTGCGGGATGAGGTTCTCGGCCAGCTGGTAGGCGAAGGGGGCGGTCTCCCCCACCTCCTCGCCCGCGGCAAGGGCGCGCTGCTCGCGTTCGAGCTCGCGCATGCCCGCGATGCCCGCGCCCGAGGCGGCCTGGTAGGTGGAGACCACGAGGCGCGTCACGCCCGCGGCCTGGTGCAGCGGCCACACCGGCACGAGGCCGATAATCGTGGCGCAGTTGGGGTTGGCGATGATGCCGTGGTGGCCCGCGATGTCGGCGGCGTTGATCTCCGGCACCACGAGCGGCACGTCGGGCTCCAGGCGGAAGGCGTGGGAGTTGTCCACGCAGACCGCGCCGCGGCGGACGGCCTCGGGCAGGAGCTCGCGGGCCGTGGCGTCGTCGGCGGCACCGAGCACGATGTCCACGCCCTCGAAGGCCTCCGGGCGCGCCACCTCGCAGGGGACGTCCTCGCCCACAAAGCGGACGGTCTTGCCAACGGAGCGCTCGCTTGCCAGCGGCACGAGCCGGCCCACCGGGAAGTTCCGCTCCTCGAGGCACTGGAGCATCTGCTGGCCCACCACGCCGGTGGCGCCGAGGATCGCAACGGTCTTCTCGCTCATGGCGCTTCCTTTCTCAGAATGAGACAAAGGGACTGTCCCTTCGTATCAGACCATCTCGTCGCGGACGAAGCGGTCGTAGATCACGCGGACGGCGTGCTCGAAGTCCTCGTTCTCCACGCCCATGATGATGGAGATCTCCTGGGAGCTCTGCGTGATCATGCGGATGTTGATGCCCGCGTCGCCGAGGGCCCCGAAGATCTTGCCCGAGGTGCCGGAGCGCTTGGACATGTTGCGGCCAACCACGGACAGCAGGGCCAGGTTGTCGATCATCGTGATGTCGTCGGGCTCGAGCTCGCGGCGGATGTCGGCCACGATCGAGTAGATCGAGTCGCGCACGTCCGCGCCGTTGACCACCACGGAGAACGAGTCGACGCCCGTGGGGATGTGCTCCACGGAGACGCCGTAGCGCTCGAAGATGGAGAGCGCGCGGCGCACCACGCCCACCTCGCCGGACATGTGCGCCTTCTTGATGTGCACGGAGATGAAGTCGCGCTTGCCGGCGATGCCGGTGAGGAGGTGCTCGTCCTCGCCGGCAGCCGCCTTCTCGCGGATGATCGTGCCCTCGTCCTCGGGACGGTTGGTGTTCTTAATCTGGATGGGGATGTTGACCTCGCGCACCGGGAAGATGGCCTCCTCCTGCAGCACCGAGGCGCCCATGTAGGAGAGCTCGCGCATCTCGTCGAAGGTGATGCGGCGGATCGAGCGCGGGTGGTCCACGATGCGCGGGTCGGCGGAGAGGAAGCCGGAGACGTCGGTCCAGTTCTCGTAGAGCCCGGCGTCGATGCAGCGCGCGAGGATGGCGCCCGTGATGTCGCCGCCGCCGCGCTGGAAGAGCTTGATCTGGCCGTCGACCGTGGCGCCGTAGAAGCCGGGCAGCACGAAGCAGCCCTGGCGCGCCATCACGTCCTTGAGGCGCACGGCGGTGCGCTCCATGTCCACGTTGCCGTCGTGGTGAAAGACCACCACGTCGGCGGCGTCCACGAAGGGCATCCCCAGGTACTCGGCCATGAGGTGCGCCGTGAACCACTCGCCGCGAGACACGATGTACTCCGGCGAGTGCTTCTTGATGTTCTTGGCGAAGGTCTCGAAGCGCTCCCTCACCGGCCACTTGAGCCCGAGCTCCTCGGCGATGTCGAGGAAGCGCTGCTCGATGTCGGCGAGCAGCGCGCTGCAGTCCACGTGGTACTGGATGTGGGCGTTCACGAGCAGCAGGAGGTCGGTGATCTTGTTGTCCGCCGAGAAGCGCTTGCCCACGGCCGACACCACCACGAAGCGGCGGTCGGGGTCGGCCTCGACGATGCCCTTGACCTTGCGGAACTGCTCGGCGGAGGCGACGGACGAGCCGCCGAACTTGGCGATCTTGATCATGGGTGACCTAGCCTTCCTGGGCGGAGTCTGGCGAGAAGGACGAGGGGCTGGCGGGAAGCGCGGCCATGAACGTCGTGGGGTCGGCGGCAAGCGCCTCGTCGAGCAGCGCGCGGGCACCCTCGGCCGTGAGGTCGCGCACGAGGACGGCGCCCGTCCCGAAGGGCTCCGCGTCGCCGAGGCGCGCCTCGGTGCGCAGCACGTAGTCGCCGCGCAGAAGCGACGGATCGTAGGCGAGCGGGCGCGAGAAGTCGTAGACGGGCCGGCGCAAGCCGCGCGCGCAGTCGAGCACGTCCTGGACGATCGCGTTGCCCGTGGGCAGGCTGCCGGCGCCCTGGCCGTAGAACTTGAGCTCGCCGACCGTGGTGGCGTCGAGCGTCACGAGGTTGAAGTTGGACGGCACGTTGGCCTCGAGCGAGTCGGCCGCCACGGCCACCGGCTCGACGGCGGCCGCGTAGCGCCCGTCCGCGCACACGCCGCGGCCGAGCAGCTTCACCGTGCGCCCGTGGCCGGCAAAGAGCTCCAGGTCGGAGGCGCGCAGGTTGCGGATGCCCGACGTGGGGAGGTTCTTCTCGCATGCCACGTCAAAGGCGACGGAGGCCGTGATGATGGTCTTGTTGAGCACGTCGACGCCGTCGATGTCGGCGGAGGGGTCGCGCTCCGCGTAGCCGAGCTCCTGGGCGCGCGCGAGCACCGCGTCGAAGTCCTCGCCCGCGTGGCGCATGGCGTCGACGATGTAGTTGGTGGTGCCGTTCATGATGCCGGAGAAGGAGGTCACCTCGTCGATGCGACGGACCTTCTCGATGCTCGCGATCCACGGGATGCCGCCGCCGACCGACGCCTCGATGTAGAGGCCCGCGCCCGTCGAGGCCGCCGTGGCGGCGAAGCGCGCGAAGTTGGCCGCGACCACCGCCTTGTTGGAGGTGACGACGTGCTTGCCGGCCTCCAGCGCACCCATGATGTAGGTCCGCGCCGGCTCGAGGCCGCCCATGCACTCCACCACGAGCTCGATGGAGTCGTCGTTCAGGATGTCGTCGATGCTGGCGGTCATGCGGGGGTCGCTCAGCCGGTCGGGGAGCTCGAGGATGCGTGCGACCTCGACCTCGCTCACGCGCGTGGAGATGATCTCGTCCACGCCGCGACCGACCGTGCCGTAGCCGAGAAGGGCGATCTTCATTGACGTCCAATCTTTCGAATATGTGTCCGGCGCGCGGGGCGCGCCCCTCGGAGGCTATGATACTTGCATCCAAGGCTCTGACGAAGCCGGATTGACCAAGCCCAGGCCCGGACGCAAGGAGCAACCGTGACCACGTTCTACCACAGCACGCGCTCGGCTGATAATCCCGTAACAAGCAAGCAAGCTATCATGGCCGGAATCGCACCCGACGGCGGCCTCTACGTCTCCGACGAGCTCGGCGAGAAGAGCCTCGACCTGGCCGGCGTGTGCACCCAGGGCTTCCACGACACCGCCCGCCTCGTGCTGGGGACGCTGCTCTCCGACTACACGGAGCCCGAGCTTGCCGGCTGCGTGGAGGGCGCCTACGGCCCGCAGTGGGACTCCCCCGCCGTCTGCCCGGTGACGCCGCTGGGAGACGACTGGCTGCTCGAGCTCTACCACGGCCCCACCTGCGCCTTCAAGGACGTGGCGCTGCAGATGCTGCCGCGCCTCATGAGCGTGGCGCGCGGCGCGGACGGCCGGCGCGTGATGATCGTGACCGCCACCTCCGGGGACACCGGCAAGGCCGCGCTCGACGGCTTCGCGGGCGTGGAGGGCACCGGCGTCACAGTGTTCTACCCCGACGGCAAGGTGTCCGACGTCCAGCGCCTCCAGATGGTGACGCAGCTCGGCTCCAACGTGGCGGTGTGCGCGGTGCGCGGCACCTTCGACGACTGCCAGGGCGAGGTCAAGCGCATCTTCGCCGACCGCGCGCTCGCCGAGCGGCTGGGCGCGCGCGGCGTGGCCCTCTCGAGCGCCAACTCCATCAACGTGGGCCGGCTGGCCCCGCAGGTCACCTACTACTTCGACGCGTACGCCCAGCTCGTGCGCCGCGGCGCCGTGGAGATGGGCGACGAGGTCACCTTCTGCGTGCCCACCGGCAACTTCGGCGACGTGCTCGCCGGCTACTACGCACGGCGGATGGGCCTGCCCGTGCGCCGTCTCGTCGTGGCCTCCAACGCCAACGACGTCCTCACCGACTTCCTCACCACCGGCACCTACGACCGCCGGCGCACGTTCCACAAGACCATCTCGCCGTCGATGGACATCCTCGTGTCCTCCAACCTCGAGCGCCTGCTCTACTTTGCCTCGGACGGAGACTGCGAGCTCGTCGCGCGCCTCATGGCCGACCTCGGCGAGAAGGGCGTCTACACGGTGCCCGAGCCCGTCATGGGCAAGATTCGCGCAATCTTTGCGTGCGGGCGCGCCGACGACGCGGCGACGCGGGCCGCGATCAAGTCCACCTGGGACGAGCTCGGCGTGCTCATCGACCCGCACACCGCCGTGGCCAAGTGCGTGCTCGACGGCATCGAGGATGACGGCAGTGCCCGCGTGTGCCTCTCCACGGCGAGCCCCTACAAGTTCTCCGCCGACGTGCTCGGCGCGCTCGGCGAGGTCACGGACGGCATGAACGGGTTTGCCTGCATGGACGTGCTCGAGCGGCTCACGGGCACCGTGGCGCCGCGGCAGCTCGCGGGGCTGCGCGCCGAGCCGATCCTGCACGAGGACGTCTGCGACCGCGACCGCATGGGCGCCTTCGTGGAGTCCTCCTGCGCGCGGGTGTTCCTGTGATCGGGGCGGACGGCCGCGAGCGGCCCATTGTCATCGTGCGCGTCCCGGCCACGAGTGCCAACGTGGGCGTGGGCTTTGACTGCCTGGGCCTGGCGCTCGACCTCACGGCGACCTTCCTGATGACGCCCGCCGAGCGGCTCGAGGTCGACGGCTGCGAGGAGCGCTTCCGCGGCGAGGACAACCTCGTCTGGCAGAGCTACCTCGACGCCTGCCGTGAGCTGGGGCTCGAGGCGCGCCCGCTGCGCATCACGATCCTCTCCCCCATCCCACTCTCCGGCGGCCTCGGCTCGAGCTCGGCCTGCGTCATCGCCGGCATCGGCGCGGCGATGGCCCTCTCGCCGAACGGCTTCGACCGCGCGCGGGCGCTCGAGCTCGCCGTGCGCCTCGAGGGGCACCCGGACAACGTCGCCCCGGCGCTTCTGGGCGGGCTCGTGAGCTCCTTCGTGGAGGGCGAGACGACCACGTCCACCCGCATGGACGTGGCGGACAACCTGCGCTTCGTTGCCGTGGCGCCGCCCTATGAGGTGCGCACGGCCGACGCGCGGCGCGTGCTTCCCACCGAGGTCTCCCGCGAGACGGCCGTCTGGCAGATGGGCCGCTGCGTGGCCGTGGTACGCGCGCTTGAGACCGGGGACGCCGCACTCCTGGGCGCCGCCTGCCACGACCGCCTGCACGAGCCGTACCGCGCGCGCCTCATCCCCGACTACGAGCCGCTGCGCGCCGCGGCGCTTGAGGCCGGCGCCTGTGCCTTCATGATCTCCGGGTCCGGCTCCACGATGCTCGCCGTGGCCGACGGGGACGAGGCCGCCGCCCGCGTGGCCGAGGCGTTCGCCCAGACCTGCCCCGGCTACTGGCTCCAGACCCTCCCCGCCAACACCCTCGGCACCACCGTCGAGGTGCACTAGCTTGGTTTGACGCACCGTTTTCGGACGTTCTTCTCGCCAAAAACGTCCGGAGGCGGTGCGTCAAAACTTTTAAGTACCGTTTCCGGACACTTTGGCCTGACAGAACGTCCAGAGATGGTGCGCACGGCGCGCCAACAAAACGACGGCGGGCCCGGGAGGAGGCCCGCCGCCGGTGACGCCAGCGTCTGTGGTCTGTGGTCGGGACGCGCCCCCTACCCGCCCAGGTAGGCCTTGCGCACGTCGTCGTCCACGAGCAGCTCGGCACCCGTGCCGGTCTTCTTGATGGTGCCGGTCTCCAGCACGTAGGCGCGGTCGGCGATCTTGAGCGCCATGTTGGCGTTCTGCTCGACCAGGAGCACCGTGGTGCCGGACTCGTTGAGCTGCTTGATGATGCTGAAGATCTCCTCCACCAGGATCGGCGCGAGACCCATCGAGGGCTCGTCGAGCATGAGCAGCCGGGGCTTGCTCATGAGGGCGCGGCCCATCGCTAGCATCTGCTGCTCGCCGCCGGAGAGCGTGCCGGCAACCTGCCCGCGGCGCTCCTTGAGGCGCGGGAAGTGCTCGTAGACCTTCTCGAGCGTCTCGCGGTTCTCGGCGTCGGAGCGGGTGTAGCCGCCCATCTCGAGGTTCTCGGCCACGCTCATCTGCGTGAACACACGCCGGCCCTCGGGGCAGAGCGCAAGCCCGCACTGAACCACCTTGTGGGCCTGCACACCGGCGATGGAGGCACCGTCGAACTCGATCGTGCCGCTCTCGGGCTTGAGCAGGCCCGCCACCGTGTTGAGCGTGGTGGACTTGCCCGCGCCGTTGGCGCCGATCAGCGTGACGATCTCACCCTCGTCGATGTCAAAGGAGATGCCGCGGACCGCCTTGATGGCGCCGTAGGAGACGTGCAGGTCCTGCACGGAGAGCATAGCCATCTACTTCACCCCCTGCTTGCCGAGGTAGGCCTCGATGACCTTCGGGTCGTTCTGGATCTCCTCCGGGGTGCCCTTGGCGATGATGCGACCGTAGTCGAGCACGCCCACGACCTCGCACACGCCCATGACGAGCGACATGTCGTGCTCGATCAGGAGGATGGCGATCTGGAACTCGTCGCGAATCTTCTGGATGTTCTCCATCAGCTCCTCGGTCTCGGCCGGGTTCATGCCGGCCGCGGGCTCGTCGAGCAGCAGCACCTTCGGGGAGGTGGCCAGCGCGCGCAGGATCTCCAGGCGGCGCTGGGCACCGTAGGGAAGGTTGCCCGCCAGCGTGTCCGCATAGCGGCGCATGTCGAAGATGTCGAGCAGCTCGAGCGCCTTGTCGTGGTACTCGGCCTCCTGGCGCCAGTGGGCGGGCAGGCGGAACATGTCGGTCAGCAGGTGGGTCTTCATCTGGTTGCCAAAGCCCACGAGCACGTTCTGCTCGACCGTCATCTGGGAGAACAGGCGGATGTTCTGGAACGTGCGGGCGATGCCCATGTGGTTGACCTCGGCCACGGACTTGCCCGCCGTGTCGTAGCCGTCAAGCAGCACGGTGCCGCGGGTGGGCTTGTAGACGTTGGTGAGCAGGTTGAAGATCGTGGTCTTGCCGGCGCCGTTGGGGCCGATCAGGCCGGAGATCTCCGTGCGGCCCATGGCGATGTTGAAGTCGTCCACGGCGGTCAGGCCGCCGAAATCGATGCCGAGGTGCTCGGCCTGCAGGACGGGAATCTGCCCCAGGTCGCGCTCGGGGATGAGGTTGGGCGTCTCAACCTGGACGAGCACGGGACGGCGCTTCTTATCGGCTGGCATCGGCGCTCACCTCCTTCGCGTCGTCGTCGCTTTCCTGCGAGCGACCCCGCCCCTGCGGGAGGTCCTTCTCGCCCTTGTCGGAGCGGTGGCTCCAGGGGAAGTCCCGGTTCATCACGCGCTCGATCACGCGGGAGAGCGAGAAGTCGTAGGAGCCGAGAAGGCCCTGCGGGCGGAAGATCATCACGAGGATGAGGACGACGGCGTAGACGATCATGCGGTACTCGGAGAAGGCGCGCAGCGCCTCGGGCAGGATCGTCAGGAAGGTGGCGGAAATCACTGAGCCGAGCATCGAGCCCATGCCACCGAGAACCACCATGACGAGGATCTCGATGGACTTCATGAAGCCGAAGACGGCCGGCTGCAGGACGCCGATGCACCCCGCGTAGAGGCCGCCGGCCACGCCGGCGAAGAAGGCCGACACCACGAAGGCGAGCGTCTTGTAGTAGGTGGTGTTGACACCGGTGGCCTCGGCCGCAATCTCGTTGTCGCGGATGGCCAGGATCGCCCGGCCGTGGCGGGACTTCATCATCGTGTGGATGAGGAAGCACACCACCGCCACGACGAGAAACACGTTGAGGAAGCTCGTGTAGCCGGGGATGCCGGTGAGGCCCGCGGCGCCGCCGGTGAGCTTGAAGCCGAGCACGTCGTCGATGTTGAGCATGACCACGCGGATGATCTCGGAGAAGGCCAGCGTGATGATGGCGAGGTAGTCGCCCTTGAGGCGCAGGGCCGGGATGCCGATGATGAGGCCGCAGATCGCGGCGCAGAGGCCGCCCACGATGATGCCGCCCACGAAGAGCAGGCCGCAGACCGGCGAGCCGGTCACGAAGTCGCGCGCGGTGACGCCGAGCGTCTCCATCATGTGCATGATGAAGATCGCGCAGCCGTAGCCGCCCACCGACATGAAGCCGGCGTGACCGAGCGGGAGCTGGCCCAGGTAGCCGGTGGCGATGTTGAGCGAGACCGCAAGGATGATGTAGATGCCCACCTGCTCGAGCACCGTGGACTGGTAGCGCGTGATGGCGCCGCCGTCGATCATGAGCTCGCCCACGACGAGAAACACCAGGACGAGCACCGCGTTGATCGCATAGCGGGCCGGCATGGGCAGGCGGCGGTAGACGCCGGTGTTGCCCTTGGAGGCGCTGGCGGAGATGACCGGGCGCGCCTCGGTGTCGGGAGTGTTGTTAGCCATGTTCTGCACCCCCCTAGACCTTCTCGCTCATGGTACGGCCGAAGATGCCGGTGGGTCGCACGATGAGCACGATGATGAGCAGCAGGAACACCACGGCGTCCTTCCAGACGGAGAGGCCGAGCGCGGTGACGATGACCTCGGCGAAGCCGACGAGCAGGCCGCCCACGACGGCGCCCGGAATCGAGCCGATGCCGCCGAGCACCGCCGCCACGAAGGCCTTGGTGCCGAGCATCATGCCCATCGTCGGCGTTGCCTGGGTGTAGGCCATCGCGTAGAGCACCGCACCGATGCCGGCGAGAGCCGAGCCCACCGCAAAGGTGAACGAGATGGTGTTGTTGACGTTGATGCCCATGAGGCGGGCGGCACCCATGTCCTCGGAGACGGCGCGCATGGCCTTGCCGAGCTTGGTCTTCTGCACCAGCAGCGTCAGCACCACGGTGGCCACCGCGGTGACCACGACGGTTGCCACGGCGGCAAAGGAAACCGAGACCCCGCCCACCTGGATGGTGGAGACGTCGGTGAAGGCCGGGACCACCTTGGCGTCGGCACCAAAGACGAGCTGTGCGCCGTTCTCCAGGAAGTAGGAGACGCCGATGGCAGTGATGAGGATCGAGAGGCGCGGCGCGTTTCTCAGGGGCGCGTAGGCCACCTTGTCGATGATGACACCGAGCAGCGTGCAGCCGAGCACGGACAAGATCATGGCGAGGACGGGAGGCATCCCGAGCTGCGCCATGACGAGCCAGGATATGTAGGCGCCCACCATGATGATGTCGCCGTGGGCGAAGTTGAGCAGCAGGATGATGCCGTAGACCATCGTGTAGCCCAGCGCCACGAGCGCGTAGATGCTGCCGAGCTGCAGGCCGTTGAGCACCTGCATCAGAACTTGCACGACACGTCACTTCCTTTCTGCGGTCGGTTCCAGAGGTCGTGTGTCCGCTCGCAAAACCGGACGGGGGCACCGGGCAGCGCGCGCCCGATGCCCCCGGACGAGACAGCGGTCAGAGGAACGGCCCCTAGGCCTCGATGGTCTCCTGGACCTGCTCCTTGCCCTCGGCGTCGAAGGTCAGGATCAGTGAGGACTTGACCGGGTCGCCGGTGCCGTCGTAGGAGATGGAGCCGGTGATGCCCTTGACGGTGCCGTTTGCGATGCCGTCGATCACGGCCTGCTTGTAGTCCTCGGAGCCGGCCTCCAGGCCCGCCTCCTCGGCGGAGGTGATGCCGGCGGCAAGCACCATGGCGGCGTCGTAGCCGAGCGCGCAGAAGTTGGTAGGCGCCTCGCCATAGGCGTCGGTGTAGTCGGAAATGAACTGCTGGACGGCCTCGTCGGTGTTAGAGGCCGAGAAGGCGCAGCAGTAGTAGCAGTCGTGGAGGTCAGCCGCGGAGGCGTAGTCGGAGTCGCCGCCGACGATGCCCGACCAGCCGTCGACGCCGAGGAACACGCCGTCATAGCCCGCGGCGCGCGCCTGGGTGACGATCATGCCGTCGTCCTCGTAGTAGTTGGGGCACAGGATCGCTTCGACGTTTGCGGCCATGAGGTTGGTGATCTGGCCGGAGAAGGAAACGTCGCCGTCGGCGTAGGCCTCCTGTGCGGCGATGGTGATGCCCTTGGCCTCGGCCTCCTCGACGAAGGCGTCGTTGACGCCCTGGGAGTAGTCGTCGCCGTTGAGGTAGATGGTGCCGATGGTCTTGTAGCCCTGCTCCGCGGCGAAGTCGGCCATAACGCGGCCCTGCTCAGGGTCGGTCACGCAGGCGCGGAAGTAGTTGGAGCCGTAGGTGACGACGTCGGCCGCGGTGGCGGACGGGGTCACGCAGGGCATGTTGTCGGCCACGGAGGCCTGGGCCACGGCCACGGTCGGGCCGGTGGTCACGTCGCCGACGATGCCCACGACGCCGTTCTCGACGAGCATGTTGTAGGCGTTGACGGCCTCGGTGGCGTCGCCCTTCTCGTCCTCGACGGTGTACTCGACCTGCTTGCCGTTGATGCCGCCGTTGGCGTTGAGCTGGTCGAAGTAGAGCTTGGCGCCGTTGGCGCAGGCGATGCCGTAGTTGGAGACGGAGCCGGTCTGCGGGCCGAGGATGCCGACCTTGATGGTGTCGGAGCCGCCCTCGGAGGTCGACTCGCCGCCACCGCTGCAACCGACCAGGCCAAGGCCGACCGCCGCGACGGCGGATGCCTGGACGAACTGACGCCTGGAAACGCTCTTGAACATGATTATCTCCTCCCGTCGCTTTTCTGGTAAAAGCGTGGGTTCACCGTACGCTCCTGCGCAGGCGGGCAAAAGCGATGTGGAGGGTTTGTTAACCGAGCCGTGATGCAGCTAACAGAGCTGAAACAATACTTAGCCCGCTGGCGCGCGGCGTGAGCGAAGGCGTGCCACGAGCGTCGCCAGAAGCGCCCCGGCGAGAAGCCCGGAGAGGTCGATGAGCACGTCGGTCGGCTGGCCCGTGCGCCCGGGAATGCCAAGCTGGATGCACTCGTCGACGACCGGCACAAGGGCCACGGCGAGGCCCGCCGGGAGCGGGCGGGCGCCCGTCTCGCGCCGCCGGGCGCGCAGCAGCCCGCTCGAGAGAACGCCGAGCACCGCGTACTCCGAGAAGTGCGCACACTTGCGCACCACGAAGGACATGAGGTCGGCGTCGGTCACGCCGAGCGTCTCGAAGAGCGGACGGACGAGGGAGACCACCATGCCGCTCTCAAGCGAGGACTGCGGCCCCTGCACGAGCGAGTGACACCAGATGAAGGCCACCCAGCACGCAAGCGCGACGGCCCACCAGCGGGCCCGACGCGCCCGGTCGTCGCGTCGGACCATTACGCCTCTGCCGCCTCTGGCGCCGGGAAGTGCTTGGCGGCGTGTCCCGTCCGCGGCTCGGCGTCCGCCAGGTGACGCGAGGCGCCCTGCGTGGCCTGGGTGCCGCCCTCGAGGACCCGCAGGAAGCGGCGCGAGCTCCGACGCGCGGCGGTCGAGGAGTTCTTGGAGAACTCGTCCTGGATGAGGTAGTCGACGTAGGAGTCCGTGTCCACGACCTCGGGGTGGCCCGCCGGGGTCTTGAACGGGATGAAGGAGGTGTCCGGCTCGAGGCCGTCGGGCTCGTCGAGGGTGTCGGCGCCGCCGGCAACGTCGATAAAGCCAATGGGGTCCTGAGTCGGGCCCTCCTCCGCAATGCGCTCGTCGAGCGAGCGGAGCGCCGCCGCCCAGTCGTCGTCGGCGGAGAGGTCGTCCACGGTCCGGTGCTCGGGGTAGGCGCCCTCGTCCACAAGGGCGACGCGCCGGGAGATGTCTGCGGAGCGACGTGCCGCCGCTGCCAGGCGTTCGGCGTCAGTCACCGAGAAGTCCGACGGGATGGCGGCGGACGCCGCCGCCGAGGCGAGGTCGCTCATGGTGACGGACGGGGCGGGCGCAGAGCCCACCGCCAGCTCCCACCATGAGGTGCCCACGTCGCCAACGGACCCGTCCGCGCGCTCGATCACGGGCACGCCCTCCATCCGGCTTGCTCCCATGCGCTCGCGCAGCGTGGCCGCCACGCCGGCAGCGCGGTGCGCCATCCGCTCGCGGAAGCTCGCGCAGCCCACGTAGTTGGTGGCAATCTGCTCGTAGTCGGTCGCGGCGTGGCGGGCGCCGGGGCGAGCGGGGGCTGAGGGGGCGTCGGCGTCTGCAGGCGCGGCGTCAGCCCTGGGCGCGGCAGCGCGAGGGGCCTCCGGCTCGTCGTCGGGGACGTCGGTGCGCAGGTGGCGTGGCCTTCTCGCCGACCCGGCGGCGGCTCCGCGCTCCGCGGGTGACGCGCTCTCGGCGTCCCGGTCCTTCTCGGCAGAGGCCGAGCCCCCGGCTTCGGGCGTGGGCACGAGCGAAGAAGCACTCGACGCCTCGGCGTCCCGACGGGCTCGGCGACGAGAGACGAGCGTCGCCGTGCCGATAACGGCTCCGGTGAGCACCGCCCCGCCGATGACGCCGGCGGAGAAGGCGATCGTGGGGGTGGGAAGGAGGCCGTCGATGGCCTCGGTCAGCGAGAGGGCGCCGGCAGCCCGGGGCGCACCGAGCGCCAGGGTGCCGGCAAGGCCAGCAACGACGGCAGGGTTTCTTCTGTTCATGCGCTCCCGCTCCTTCCGGGGAAGGAAGACGAGACGGCCCTCGAACCATGAGATTGCGCCCCAATGGCGGGGCTGGTGCGTCGACGGCGTGGGCTGCGTTTCATCTTCGTGTACCGTGACTGTGCCGAATGCTCGACGACAAAGAATATAACCGGTTTTCCGCCCCCCGTGCAAGGGGACGGAAACGACCGGTTTACGCACGTCACCCGGTTTGCGCGGGGCCTGCGCCGCGGCGCGCGTGCGGCTGGGCTCTTCTCGACTGGCCGGGCTGGTGGCGCTTTGATATACGAGGGCGTTGCGCATGGCCGGGCCGGCGGCGCTTTGAAAACCGAGATCGTTTCGCGTGATCGGTTTGGCGGCGCTTTGAAAACCGAACCTGTTGCGCGCTACGGACACGGCGGCGCTTTGAAAACCTGACCTGTCGCACTCAATCCGACACAAAAGCCCGCCAAACAGGCGGCCTCAGGCACAACCACCTCGGTTTTCAAAGCGGGCAGCCGAAAGCGGCCCGCATCCCAAAGCACCCGGCCGAAAGAGGTCCGCATTTCAAAGCACCCGGCCGAAAGAGGTCCGCATTTCAAAGCGCGATGCGAGAAGAGCGCGGCGCGGGCGAACGGGGGGCGAGAAGGGCGAGCGAGCAGAGCGGGGTGCAAGAAACGCAGCGCGGGCGGGCCGGGGCGCAGGTCGAGCGAGCGAACAAGCGCACAAACGAGAAGGGCGGCGCCGTCCGCACAGACGACGCCGCCCGAAGGCTCGCTATGACAGACCGCGAAGCGCAGGCCGCAGCCGCTAGGCGACGTATCCGGTCTGTGCGGCCTTCTTGGCGCTGCGGATGAGGAAGTCGCGGTTGGAGTCCGTCTCCTTGAGGCCCTTGACCAGGGCGTTTGCGGCGCGCTCCACGTTGTTCATGTTGGCGAGCACGCGGCGCAGGCCCCAGACCAGGGGCTGGTAGTCGGCCTCGATGAGCAGGTCCTCGTTTCGGGTGCCGGAGGCCACCGGGTCGATGGCCGGGAAGATGCGCTTGTCGGCGAGGTCGCGGTCCAGCTTGAGCTCCATGTTGCCGGTGCCCTTGAACTCCTCGAAGATGACCTCGTCCATCTTGGAGCCGGTGTCGACGAGCGCAGAGGCGATGATCGTGAGCGAGCCGCCGTTCTCGATGTTGCGGGCCGCGCCGAGGAACTTCTTGGGCGGGTAGAGCGCCGCGGAGTCGACGCCGCCCGAGAGGATACGACCCGAGGCGGGCTGCGCGAGGTTGTAGGCGCGTGCGAGGCGCGTGATGGAGTCGAGCACCACCACGACGTCCTCGCCGAGCTCCACGAGGCGCTTGGCGTGCTCGATCACGAGCTCGGAGACGTGGGTGTGGTTGTCTGCCGGCATGTCGAAGGTGGAGGCCACGACCTCGCCCCTGATGGAGCGCTCCATGTCCGTGACCTCCTCGGGGCGCTCGTCCACCAGCAGGCAGAAGAGGTGCACCTCAGGGTTGTTGTGGGCGATGGACTGGCAGATCTTCTTGAGCACGGTGGTCTTGCCGGCCTTGGGCGGGCTCACGATAAGGCCGCGCTGGCCCTTGCCGATCGGGCTCACCAGGTCGATGGCACGGCCAGTGATCGAGGTCTTGCCACATTCCATGACCAGGCGCTCGTTGGGATAGACGGGGGTGAGGTCGCGGAAGCGCGGGCGGCCCTTCATCTCCTCGGGAGCACGGCCGTTGACCGAGCTCACGCTCTGGAGGGGCGGGTATTTGCTGCCGGCGCGGCCCGGGCCCACGGTGCCGGCCACGCGGTCGCCCGGACGCAGGCCGAGCGAGCGGATGAGCTGCTGGTGCACGAAGGCGTCGTCGTCGCCCTCCATGTAGTTGCCGGTGCGGACCCAGCCGTAGCCCTCGTTGCCGATCTCGAGGATGCCCTCGACGGGACGGAAGCCCTCCGCGGCCGCGGCGGCCACGTAGACCGCCTCCACGAGGTCGCCCTTGCGTACGCCCGCGTACTCCACGCCGAGCTCGGAGGCCTTGGCGCGCAGCTCGGCGACCTTCATGGCGGAGAGCTCGTCGCGCGTGAGGGAGGGCTCGGCGGAGAAGTCCTGCCGGCGGTTGCGTCGGCGGCCCTGGCCGTTCTGGTGGCGGCCCTGCTGCTGGCCGTTGCCGTTGCCGCCCTTGCCGCCCTGCTGCTGGCCGGAGTGGTCGCCGGGGTGACGGCGCTTGCGGCCGCCATGGCCGGGCTCGGGCTGCTGCGCGGGGGCAGCGTCTGCCGCGGCAAGCGTCTGGACGGGCGCATCACCGGGCTCGGAGCTGGCCTTGGTCGCCTCCTGCGTGGCACGCGTCATCTCGTCGGCCGGGGTGGCCGCCTCGGCGTCTGACTGCGCGGCGGCCTGCTCGCTCTTGCGCGGGCGGCCGCGGCGGCGCTTGGGGGCCGCGGGCGCGGGGGTCTCGTTGACGGACGCGGCGGCGCCGGCGTCAACGGGTCGTGTGCCGTCGGCCGGCTGCTCCGCGGCAGCCTCGCCTGTCTGAGCCGCGGCGGCCTGCTCGCTCTTGCGCGGGCGGCCACGGCGGCGCTTGGGCGGCCACGGCTCGCCAGCCGCCTCGGCGGCCGCCTTGGCAGCGGCCTCGGCGGCGCGGGCAGCCTCCATCTCGGCCTTCGTCCGGCGGCGGCGACGCGGCTTGGGCGCCGCGGGCGCGTCGGCAGGCGCGGCGTCCGCCGGTGCGGGCGCCTGCTCGACGGGCTTGGCCTGCCCCTCGGACGGGGCGGGAGCGGTGGTCACATCGTCCGGCATATATGTCTACCTCTCGTTTGTCGCACGCGCGCAACGCCCCCTCGGGGCAGCCGTCCCCTCAGGGACCGTACCTTGTATGGCGCGACGTGTCCGAGCACTCTGCTCGCATAAGAACTTGGGCGACCCCGCAGGCATCTGCCCCGGTGGCCGCCCATGCACTATAGCACATTGCCGCCATGCCACGCGAGCTGGGGCTCGACGGGCAGTGAGGCTAGTTCGCCGAGCGAAGCCTCCGGCGGACGACGAGGGCCTCGATCTTTTCAGCAACCTCGCGAGCGCACTCGACCCCGGCTGCCGTGAGCGAGACGCTCGTGGTGTGGCTGCCCTCGGCCTCGCGGCTACGCTCGACCAGGCCGCGCTCGCCAAGCGAGGAGACGGACATGGAGACCGTCGGCTGCAGCAACCCAAGGGCGTCGACGATCTGCATGATCGTCATCGTGGGCTCCTCGGAGCAGTAGAGACCAAGGAGCACGAGGTCGCCGGCCTTGCAGAAGAGCGCGCCCATGGCGTCGACGTACTTGACGATGCGCTCCGGGGAGGTGCGGGAGAGCGCCCGACCTGTGGGGATCTGGGCGCGCGTGAGCGCGGCAAGCTCGGCCACGCGCTCACGGCCCGCGTCGGAGATGGAGCAGACCACGTTGCGACGGTCGACCTCGCCCTCGGTGCGGTCGATGAGCCCAAGGCTGGCAAGGTGGTTGGTCCGGTGCGTCATCGTCGGACGCAGGGCGCCCTGGTACTCGGCTATGGCCGAGGTCTTGACCGGCTCGGAGACCTCCGAGAGGCGGCAGAGGATGGCGAACTCCTCGAAGGTGAGCCGCTCCTTAGCCTCGACCATCTGGCGCACCGTGTTGTACGCCCTTCTGACGGACATGAATTCCTTGAGGTCCACTGCCCCTGCCCCTGTTCTTCTGAGGTCCAATGATTGCCAGCAAGCCAGCGTCGTAAGGCTGCTTCCTTTATCTGGCCGCAGTATAGCCGACGGCGCGGCCCACCGCGCAAAGAAATTGAGTGATTTAAAAAAATCGTACACAATTTCTGAGTTTGTATACAAGGGCGCAGCGCCGACGCAAAGAAAGCGGCGAGAAGGACGCGCACGACGTCGTCCTTCTCGCCGTCCCTGGACCTTCGGGCGGGATGTGTCGGCTACATGCTCTGGGGCGCAGAGACGCCGATGAGGCCGAGCGTGAGCGCGAGCACGCGGCGCGTGGCGTCCACCGCGGCCAGGCGCGCGTGGGAGAGCGCCTCGTCGAGCGGGCGGCCCTTGCCGGGGAGCACCTGGCAGGCCGCGTAGAAGGAGTGGAACTCGGCCGCGAGCTCCTCGGCGTAGTGCGTGAGGCGGAACGGGGCGCGGTCGCGCGCGCAGCTCTCCACCAGGCCCGGCAGCTCGCCGAGCTTGCGAGCGAGCGCGGCCTCGGCGGGGTCGATGAGCAGGCCGAGGTCGTAGATCTGCCCCACCGCGCGCTCGGCGACCTCGTCCATGCCGAGCTCGGCGGCCTCCTCGAGGGTGACGCCGGCGCCGCGGCGCAGGATCGAGCAGATGCGGGCGTGCGCGTACTGCACGTAGTAGACGGGGTTGGTGTTGTCCTGGCGCTTGGCCTGCTCGATGTCGAAGTCAATCATCTGGTTGGAGCTCTTGGAGATGAGCGTGTAGCGCGTGGCGTCGGCGCCCACCTCCTCGAGCAGCTCGTCGAAGGTGACCATAGTGCCCTTGCGCTTGGACATGCGCACCGGCTGGCCGTCGCGCAGCAGGTTCACGAGCTGGCCGAGAAGGACCTCGAACTGCGTGGGGTAGCCGAGCGCCTCGCAGACCGACGCCACGCGCTTGATGTAGCCGTGGTGGTCGGCGCCCCAGATGTCGATCACGTGGTCGACGCGCTGGAACTTGTTCCAGTGGTAGGCCACGTCGGAGGCGAAGTAGGTGTACTCGCCGTTGGTCTTGATGAGGACGCGGTCCTTGTCGTCGCCGAAGGTGGTGGAGCGGAACCACAGCGCGCCCGCCTCGTCGCGGTAGAGGTGGCCGAGCTCGTCGAGGGCGGCGAGGGCGCGGTCCACCGCTGAGGTGCCGCTCTCGTCCTTCTCGTAGAGGCTGCGCTCGGAGAACCACACGTCGAAGTCGCAGCGGGCGTTGTGGCAGGTCTCGCGGATGGAGTCGAGCATCCACCGGTAGGCGCGCTCGCGGAACTCGGCCATGCGCTCGTCCTCCTCGGAGGCGAGCCAGCGCGGCCCGTCCTCCTCGACGAAGCGCACGGCGAGGTCGACGATGTAGTCGCCGCCGTAGGCGTTGCCGCCCAGGGCCTCGTTGAAGGCGTCGGTGAGCGGGTGGGTCTCCGGGTGCTCGTCCTGCTCGTCGGCAACGTAGGCGGCGCGGTCGGCCAGGATCGCGTCGCGCGCGGCGGAAAGGTCGCAGCCGCGCTCGTCCATCACGTCGAGGAGCTGCCGGTAGCGCATCGAGATGGAGTGGCCGAACACGTCCATCTGGGAGCCGTGGTCGTTGATGTAGTACTCGCGCTCCACGTCAAAGCCGGCGTGCTCCAGCACGCGGCAGAGCGAGTCGCCGAGGGCGGCCCAACGGCCGTGGCCGATGTGCAGCGGGCCCACGGGGTTGGCGGAGACGAACTCCACCTGGACCTTGGTCCCGGCGCCGAGCTCGGAGCGGGCGTAGTTCTCGCCCTGCGTGCGGACCGTGCGGAAGACCTCGTTGGCCGAGGCGGTGGCGAGGTAGAAGTTCACGAAGCCGGGGCCCGCCACCTCGACGCGCGCGAGGGCGGGGTCGTCGACGAGGTGCGCGACGATGGCCTCGGCGATCTGGCGCGGGGCGCGGTGGGCGAGCTTTGCCGAGCGCAGGGCGACCGTGGAGCTCCAGTCGCCGTTCACGGGGTCGGCCGGTCGCTCGAGACCGAGGTCGCTCACCTCGAACTCAGGCAGGTCGCCGGCCTCCTGCGCGGCGGCGATGGCGGCTCGGACGAGCTCCTCGATCTTCTCGGGCATGGCGTCTCCCCTCCTCCGCGCCCACGGCGCGGCAGCGTGTCCAACCGGTCGAGTGTAGCAGAGCGGGGCGGGGCCGTGACGCGCGGCGGCAGGGCCTACGCCGTGGGGCGGCCGGAGTCGGCGCGCTCCTCGCGGGCCAGGCGGCTGCGCAGGTCGGCGAGGCCGGGCTCCAGGCCCACCGGGTAGGTCTGCGGGTTGAGGAAGCGCGCGACCGCCGGGTCGAGGCGCATGAGGGCGTCCTTGCAGCGCGCACGGGCGGCCTCGATGCCCTCCGGCCCGCCGACGCGCCGGCCGTGGCGCACCATCTCCACGAGCAGCTCCTCCGGATTGCCGGAGAGGCGGTGAGTGACGTAGGGGTCGAGGATGTCGACCATCTCGCGCGCCGGGGCGGGACCGGCCACCGAGTCCACCACGATCATGTCGGCCACCGGGCAGCCCGAGGCGTCGTAGTGGCGCAGCACGTGCTGCACGCCCGGCACGGTCCGCTTGTAGGACTGCTCGGAGAGCTTGATCACCGGCGTCCAGGGGGCGTCCGGGCCGGGACGCGTTGCGGAGAGCTTGTAGACGCCGCCGAGCGAGGGCTGCGGGTCGCACGTGGCGAGCTTGGTGCCCACGCCGAAGGAGTCGATCGGCGCGCCCTGGGCGAGCAGGGACTGGATCGTGAGCTCGTCGAGGTCGTTGGAGACGGAAATCTTGACGTAGTGCAGCCCCGCCTCGTCGAAGGCCGCGCGGGCCTCCTTGGAGAGGCGCGCGAGGTCGCCGGAGTCAAGGCGCACCGCGGAGAGCCGCTCGCCGGCGTCCTCCATCTCCTTGGCCACGGTGATGGCGTTGACGATGCCTTGGCGCACGTCGTAGGTGTCGAGCAGCAGCACGCAGTTCTTGGGGCTCGACTTCGCAAAGGCGCGGAAGGCCTCCAGCTCGCTCGGGAAGGCCATGACCCAGGAGTGGGCGTGCGTCCCGAAGACCGGGATCCCGTAGATCTTGCCGGCGAGCACGTTGGAGGTGGAGCTCGCGCCGGCGATGTAGGAGGCGCGCGCCACCGCGAGGCCGCCGTCGGGGCCCTGGGCGCGACGCAGGCCGAAGTCGGAGACCGGGCGGCCCTCCGCCGCGCGCACCACGCGGGCGGTCTTGGTGGCCACGAGGGTCTGGAAGTTCACGAGGTTGAGCAGGGCCGTCTCCACGAGCTGGCAGTCGATGATCGGGCCCTCCACGCGCACCATCGGCTCGCGGCCAAAGACGAGCTGGCCCTCGGGCACGGCGTGGATCGTGAGGTCGAGGCGGTGGTCGCGCAGGTACTCCAGGAAGGCGGGCTTGAACATGGGGCCGCCGCCGGGGGCCTCGAGCCCGGCGAGGTAGTCGATGTCGTCGTCCTCGAAAACGAAGTTCTCCACCAGGTCGGCGAGCTGCCCGGTGCCGCAGCACACGGCGTAGCCGCCGTCGAAGGGGTTGTCGCGGAAGAAGGCGTTAAAGCATGCCTCGGTGCCCGTGAGCCCGCTCTCCCAGAACCCCTGGGCCATCGTGAGCTCGTAGAGGTCGGTGTTGAGGCTGACGTCGGTGGGCTTGGTGCGGTCGGTGAGGGACATGGCTCCTCCTATCCGAGGACCGTGGCGAGCAGCCACACGGCGACCACGCCCACCACGGCGAGAATGACGATCTTCTGGCCGAGGGGCATGCGGAGATCCTCGTCGGGCTGCATCAGCCTGCGGCCCCGCTCGCGCGCTGCGGCGTCGCGCTCCTCGACGGCGCGCTCCTGCTCGCTTGCGGCCCGCTGCGCACGCAGCCGCTCCAGCTCGGCGCGCTCTGCGGCGTCGCGCGCGGCGCTCTCGCGGGCGGCCTTCTCGGCGCGCAGCTGCTCGAGCTCGGCGCGCTCCTCGTCGGTGAGGCCTGATCTGTCCTCCATGGGTCCTCCGTCGTCCGGTACGGCAGTTCCTACTGTTATACCCCTTGCGACGCGCGGTCGGAAACGGGGCCGCTCGCGGGGGCCGGCGCGCCGTCGACGTCGAAGCCGCTCGCGGGGGCCGGCGCGCCGTCGGAGGGAGCGGCGTTGCGCCCGGACGGGCGGCCCGCGCGCAGCTCGGGGCCGGCCACGCCGGTGGCGTCGAAGGCCGGCACGAAGCTCTCCGAGACGGTCCCGCCCTCCTGCCACCAGATTCGCTCGAAGCCCAGGTCGTCGGCGTGGCAGAGCACGAGCTCGTACTCCTCCTCGGAGACGCCGTGGGAGAGCTCCCCGCCCGCGCGGCGGCAGCGCTCGTTGGGCGTGTACTGGTTCATGACGGAGAGGTCCGCCTCGTTCCCGGCGATCTCCCACACGCGGTCGAGCACCGCGCAGGAGTCCTCCGCCTGGCCGGGCAGCACCAGGTGGCGCACGACGGTACCCCTGAGCATCCGCCCGTCCTCGCCCGTGGCGGGCCCGCCGGCGGCGCGCACCGCGGCCAGCATATCCTCGAGCGCTGCGGCGGCCACCTCCGGGTAGTCCGGGGCGCCGGAGAGCCTCCCAGCGAGCTCGGGCGAGGCGTACTTGAAGTCGGTGAGCCACACGTCCACCACCTCGGCGAGCGCGCGGACGCCCTCGACGGTCTCGTAGCCGGAGGTGTTGCAGACCACGGGCACGCTGAGCCCGGCCTCGCGGGCCATGAGCACCGCCTCGCGCACGTGCGGCGAGAAGTGGGACGGCGTGACGAGGTTCACGTTGAGCGCGCCCTGCCCCTGGAGCTCGAGCATCATCTCGGCAAGGCGCGCCGCGCTCACGGGCAGGCCGAAGCCGCCGCTCGAGATCTCGTGGTTCTGGCAGAAGACACAGCGCAGCGGGCACCCCGAGAAGAAGATCGCACCCGAGCCGGCCTCGCCGGAGATCGGGGGCTCCTCCCAGAAGTGCAGGGCCGAGCGCGCCACCATGAGCTCGGAGGACATGCCACAGACGCCGCGCGCCCCCTCCAGCCGCCGCGCGCCGCAGCGGCGCGGGCAGAGCTCGCAGGACTCGTAGGCGGCAAACGACGCCAGGTCCTTCTCGCCGTGCGGGACGCTCACGAGCGGCCGCCCCCTCGGCGGGAGCGACGCCGGCGGCGATGGGCGCGCGCGTGATGCCCGTGCTCGTGGAGCTGGCGCTCGGCCTCCTCCTCGAAGGCGTCGTCGGCAGGCGTCACGAGCTCGTCCTCCCCCGTCTTGGGGTCATAGTGGTGCAGCAGCACCGGCTCGAAGAGGTGCAGGTGGCGAGCCAGCAGCATCGAGACCGCCAGCAGGACGCAGAAGATCGCGATGCGTGGCAGGGTGTTCACCTGCGTCATGACGAGCGAGCCCACGCACAGAAGCGCCGTCCACCCGTACATGAGCAGAGCTGCCTGGCGTTGGTCGAAGCCCTCCGCCATGAGGCGGTGGTGGATGTGGCCGCGGTCTGCGTGACCGATGCTCACGTGGCCGCGCAGGCGCCGCACGATGGCGGAGAAGGTGTCGATGATGGGTACCGCGGCGATGACGAGCGGCACGATGATCGTGGTGAGTCCGGCGATGCGCGTCACCGAGAGCAGCGATGAGACGCCGAGGGCGAAGCCCAGCGTGAGCGCGCCGGAGTCCCCCATGAAGATGGAGGCGGGGTGGAAGTTGTAACGAAGGAAGCCGAGCGAGGAGCCCGCCACGGCAATGGAGAGGGCCGCCGCGTCCAGCCGGCCGGCAAGGACCGAGAGGGCGAACATCGTGAGGCTCGCGATGGCGGAGATGCCGGCGGCCAGGCCGTCCAGCCCGTCTATGAGGTTGATGATGTTGCTGTAGGAGACGAGGTAGACCACCGTGATGGGGTACGCGAGCCAGCCCAGGCTCACGAACCCCGGGGCGAAGGGGTTGGAGATGTCCCCGATCACAAGCCCCCCGGACACGGCGAGGACGGCCGCCACGACCTGCCCAGCGAGCTTCTGGAGGGGCTTGAGGGAGAGGTAGTCGTCGAGCAGGCCCGTGAAGAAGACGACGAGGAAGGCGCAGACCAGCAGCCAGTAGTCAATCTGCATCTTGGGGGAGGGCACAAGCACCGCCGGCCAGCCGAGGTAGGTGGTGCCCAGGTACTGCACCGCGAAGGCGGCCACAATCCCCAGGAAGATGGCGATTCCGCCCATGCGCGGGACGGGCTTGGTGTTGATGCGACGCGCGCTGGGGTAGTCCACGGCGTCCACGGCCACGGCAATCTTTCGGGCGAGCGGCGTGGCGAGAAGGGCGACGACGAGCGACGCGACAAAGAGACACAGGTAGGGTATCCAGTTCGGTACCACCTTGCTCCTCCCCTTGCCTCGCTCGCACTACACGGTTGCGTCCATGATAGCGGAAAGGGCAGCTGCGAGGGAGGGTGCTCCCGGGGTTGTGGGGAGGCCGTGCGGGACGGGCGCGCACGCACGTCTACGCCAACTCTTGCGGAGAAGAACCCGCAAGTCAAGACTGGTTTTCGCAGGTGGCTCGGATATAGTTGAGGTGTCGTTCCCCTGCGGGCAAACTGGGTGAACCGACAAGCGTTACTAGGGAGTCCGATATCTCGTGTTCAGTACGGAGATTCCCCGTTGCTGGGAAAGCCGGAACGCGCGATGGGGACACCCACCTTATGAGAGGTGGGTTCATTATCGCACCGCAGGGGACGGCTTTTTTGTGCCGCGAGGCCGCGGGCGCACGGTTCTTCTCACCGTGGGCCGCGCCGTTTACGTCGTTGCGCCGCCCTGTCACCGCGCCGCTTCGCCGCCGCGCCGCTTCGCCGCCGCCGTTAGGAATCGCCGCATCTTATGCCGTTTGGCCCTCATTTGGTTAGGAACGGCACCGTCTTTTGCCCTCGCGAACCAAAGGTCCCGAAATTACTAACAGCGGGGTTCCGCGGTTTCCAGCCATGGGGTTCCGCAATTTCTAACGGAGGCATCTGCGGCCGAGCCGCGGCGAAACCGCAACGCCGCGTGGCGAGAAGGACCGTGCACGCAAAAGGGCCGCCCCGAGGGACGGCCCCGAACATACCTGGTGGAGACGAGGGGATTCGAACCCCCGGCCTCTGCCTTGCGAAGGCAGCGCTCTCCCAGCTGAGCTACGTCCCCAGGCGCATCGCGCGTTGGATATTGTGGCAGCGGCCCGCGCGGCTGTCAAGCGCCAATCCGGAAGTCCGCGCGCCCCGCGCCCACACGGCCCCTCGGCATGGCCGACGTCCGGCGCAGAGGTTCTTCTCGCCCGCGCCGCGATGACGCGAGGGGATCGCCCCTTCACGACGCGAGGGGACCGCCCCTTCGTATCACGCGTAGGACCCGCGCAGCGAGTACCAGCCATCGGAGGCCCCCACCACGAGCGGCACGCCGAAGAGCTCGCTCATGACCTCGCTCGTGAGCAGGCGCTCCTTGGGGCCGTCGGCGAAGACCTCTCCGTCCTTGATGAGCAGCACGCGCCTGATGGCGGGGATGATGTCCTCGGGGTAGTGTGTCACGAGCACCACCGAGCGCCCCTCGGCGGCGAGCGTCCCCATGGTCTTGCGCACGTGGTACATGCCCTCGGGGTCGAGCCCGGTGCACGGCTCGTCGAAGATGAGGACCTGCGGGTCGCGCACGAGCTCGCGGGCCACGAGGACGCGGCGGACCTGGCCGGTGGAGAGCGTCATCACGTCGCGCTCGGCAAGCTCGGCGATCCCGAGGCGCCCGAGCGCGTCCATCGCAAGCGCGCGGTCCGCGGGCGTCACCTCCCCGTGCAGCGGGAGGCCGAGGGTGCCGAAGAGCCCGCCCGTGACGATGTCGGCCACCGGCAGGTGAACGCGCACCTGGTCGTGCATCGTGGAGCTCACGATGCCGAGCGTGCGCTTGACCTCGGCGAGCTCGGGGCGGGCGGCGCCGCGGAAGCGCACGGGCGGCTCCTCGCGCCACACGGGGAAGACCTCGCGGGTGAGCAGCTGGATGAACGTGGACTTGCCCGCGCCGTTGGGGCCGAGCAGCGCCACGTGCTCGCCCTCGGCGAGGCGGAAGTCCCCCACGTGCAGGATGGTCTTGCCGGCGCGCACCACGCTCGCCTCGTGGATCTGGAAGAGCGGGGTGCGCTCGTTGCTTGTCATGGGGCTCCCTTCGTCTGCGGCGCCGCGCGGGACGCGGGCCCTCGCCGGGAGGACGGGTGCTGGCGGCGCGGCGCGACACGGTTGTGCGCGCCGGCGGGGCGCGGCAAGGATTACTATAGGCAAACCGCGCGCGTCGCTTCACGCGCCGTCACCAACTAGCAAAGGAGCACGTCATGGCAGAGATGCTCACGCTCGAGGCCTTCGAGGAGGCCTCCGAGAAGGTCCGCGAGGTCACCCTTGAGACCAAGCTCGTGGAGAGCCCGTACTTCTCGGCCGCAACGGGCAACCGCGTCTGGCTCAAGCCGGAGAACCTCCAGCGCACCGGCGCCTACAAGGTCCGCGGCGCCTACTACAAGATCTCCCGCCTCTCCCCCGACGAGCTCTCCCGCGGCATCATCACGGCCAGCGCCGGCAACCACGCGCAGGGCGTGGCCTTTGCCGCCACGCGCGCCGGCGCCCGCTCGGTGGTGGTGATGCCCGAGACCACGCCGCTCATCAAGGTGGAGCGCACCAAGCACTACGGCGCCGAGGTGGTCCTCTACGGCGACGTCTACGACGAGGCCTGCGACCACGCCCTCGAGCTCGCCGAGAAGAACGGCTACACGTTCATCCACCCGTTCAACGACCCGACGGTGGCCACCGGCCAGGGCACAATCGCCATGGAGGTCGTGCAGGAGCTGCCACTTGTGGATACGATCCTCGTGCCGGTGGGTGGAGGCGGCCTGGCCTGCGGCGTCTCCACCTTCGCCAAGCTCTACAACCCCAAGATCCGCGTGATCGGCGTGGAGCCCGCGGGGGCGGCGTGCCTCACGGCGGCGCTCGAGGCGGGACACCCCGTGAAGCTGCCGAGCGCCAACACCATCGCCGACGGCACCGCGGTGCTGGAGTGCGGAGACCAGGTCTTCCCGTACCTCCAGGCCAACCTCGACGACGTCATCTGCGTCCCGGACGAGGAGCTCATAGTGGCGTTCCTCGACATGGTGGAGAACCACAAGATGATCGTGGAGAACTCGGGGCTTCTCACCGTGGCCGCCCTGAAGCACCTGCCCGCCGAGAACAAGCGCGTGGTGGCGATCCTCTCCGGCGGCAACATGGACGTCATCACGATGAGCTCGGTGGTCCAGCACGGCCTCATCCAGCGCGACCGCATCTTCACCGTGAGCGTGCTCCTGCCCGACCGCCCCGGCATGCTCGTCAAGGTGGCGAGCGTCATCGCCGAGAAGAACGGCAACGTCATCAAGCTGGAGCACAACCAGTTCGTGAGCACCAACCGAAACGCCGCCGTGGAGCTGCGCGTGACGATCGAGGCCTTCGGCACCGACCACAAGCGCGAGATCGTGGACGCCCTCGAGGCCGCGGGCTTCTCGCCCACCCTTGTCCAGACCTCGCTGTGAGACATTGGGGACAGGTTCTTTTGTCTCATTGGGAGACATTGGGGACAGGTTCTTTTGTCTCATTGAATATCTGATGCTCATGCCCCGCAGGGCCCGGTCTCTGCGGAGCTCACGCGCCCGAAGCTCACACGCCGCGGCACCGCGCGACGCCCCCACGGCGCACGCCGTGCCCGCCGCGCGTCGACCGCTCACGCACGGGCCACGATGTTTCTCCCCACGCCCGTCAGGCGCTCCACCTGCCTGACCGAGAGCCCCTCGTCCCGCAGGGCGCGCAGCAGCGCGTTTCGCCGGGCCGGCGGCAGCGTCTGCACCTCGGCGAGCGTGACCTCCCCGAGCACGCGGCGGGCGGCCTCCAGCGCCTCCCCATCGTCCAGCCGGGCGCCCGACGGCGGCCGGTACGGCCCGGCGGAGGCGCGGCAGAACTCGGCGAACCCCTCCTCGCCGCCGAGGAGCCCCAGTACGACGTCACGCTCCACCGCGAGCTCCTCGTGCGGACGGCCCCGGTAGTCGGGGTAGCTGCTCCATGGGTACTCCTCCGCGCGGCACACGCCCGCCTTCTCGGGATTGTTGTGAACGTAGCGAACGGCCTCGAGCAGGTAGGCCTCGTCCTCGATCGGCGAGCTGCGGAAACGCTCCTGGAACACGTGGCCAACGTGACCGGTCCGAACGTTGTAGCGGCGGGCGTAGGTCGTCGCGAGCCGATGGACCGCCCCGCTCAGGCAATCGGCGTCGTCGCGAACGATGAGGTGGGCGTGGTTGTCCATGAGGCACCAGGCGACCACGGCGACGCCGGCCCCCACGAGGCAGCGCTGCGCGGCGAGAAGAAAGGCGCGGCGGTCGGCGTCGTCCTCGAAGATGACCTGCCGCCCGCTTCCCCGCAGGACAACGTGATAGTAGCCAGAGCCGGAGACCTGCCGAGCCACGCGCACCATCGCCGCCCCCCCCTCGTAACGCCGCCAGGATGTAGCTAACCTCCTACCCCAAACGGCACCCGGCCAGGCAGATGAACAAAACTTGAATGAGACAAATGAACCTGTCCCCAATGTCTCACCGCTGGTGGGGGAAATCTGCCCGTTCGCGGGTGATTACGTTTCCGAAACACACCGCGCGTAGAGTAGCGCGCACTGAGCAAATGCGACGACAGGGCAAGTACGGGCCGCATCCGTCCCCCAGCGAGCGGGCAGCGTGAGAACCCGCGGCGGACGGCCCCGAACACTCCCTCGAGCAGCTCGCGTGAACCTCGCTCGCGCGCCGGGCCACCCCCCTGCCGCGCCCGCCGACCAGTACCGCGCGCCGGCACCCGCCGTCAAGGGCATCGCCCACGCCGTATTTCTCGCCACCTGCGAACCTTCGAGGGAAAGCGAGGCAACAACGTGCAGCTGAGAAGCGATGCCATCAAGCGGGGCCTGGCACGCGCCCCCCACCGGAGCCTGCTTGCGGCCGACGGCCTCACCGACGAGGAGCTCGACCGCCCGCTCGTCGCCGTGGTCTCCGCCCAGAACGAGGTCATCCCCGGACACCTCCACCTCCAGCAGATCGCCGACGCCGTCAAGGCCGGCGTGCGCATGGCCGGCGGCACCCCACTGCAGGTCAACACCATCGGCGTATGCGACGGCATCGCCATGAACCACGAGGGAATGCACTACAGCCTCGTCAGCCGCGAGGTCATCGCCGACAGCGTCGAGTGCGCCATCCAGGGCCACCAGTTCGACGCGATGGTCCTGATCCCCTCCTGCGACAAGATCGTCCCCGGCATGCTCATCGCCGCGGCGCGCCTGAACATCCCCACGGTCCTCGTATCCGGCGGCCCCATGCTCGCCGGCCGCGGCCGCCACGGCGAGCAGACCGACCTCAACTCCCTCTTCGACGCCGTGGGCCAGGTCACCGCCGGCACCATGACCGAGGAGGAGTGCTCCTGGCTCGAGAAGACCGCCTGCCCCACCTGCGGCAGCTGCTCGGGCATGTTCACCGCCAACTCCATCTGCTGCCTGGCCGAGGCCCTCGGCATCGCCCTTCCCGGCAACGGGACCGTGCCGGCCGTCTACGCCGAGCGCATCCGCCTGGCCAAGCACGCCGGCATGAAGGTCATGGAGCTCGTCGAGAAGAACCTCTGCGCGCGCGACATCCTCACGCCGGCCGCCATCCACAACGGCATGGTGCTCGACATGGCCTTCGGCGGCTCCACCAACACGATGCTGCACCTCACGGCCATCGCGCAGGCGGCCGGCTGCCCCGTCACCATGGAGGACTGGGACCGCGCCTCCGCCGAGACCCCCAACATCGTGCGAATCGCGCCGGCCGGCCCGCTCCACATCCAGGACCTGAACGACGTCGGCGGCGTCTCGGCCATCATCGGCGAGCTCGGCCGCACCGGGCATCTCGACCTCACGGCCGTGACCTGCCACGGCACCATGGCCAAGTGGGTCGCCGCGTGCCCCGCGCCCGACGGCGAGATCGTGCGCAGCGTGGACAACGCCTACTCCCCCGACGGAGGTCTCAAGGTCGTCCGCGGCAACCTCGCGCCGGACTGCGGCGTGGTCAAGAAGAGCGCCGTGGACCCGTCCATGTGGCAGCACTCGGGCCCGGCCCGCGTCTTCGACTCCGAGGAGGCCGCCTGCGAGGCCATCTTCGGCGGGGCGATAAACCCGGGCGACGTGGTGGTCATCCGCTACGAGGGCCCGGCCGGCGGCCCGGGCATGCGCGAGATGCTCACGCCCACGAGCGCCATCTGCGGCATGGGGCTCGCCACCTCGGTGGCCCTGATCACCGACGGGCGCTTCTCCGGCGCCTCCAAGGGCCCCTGCATCGGCCACGTCTCCCCGGAGGCCGCGGCCGGCGGCCCCATAGCCCTGGTGCACGAGGGCGACACCATCTCCATCGACATCCAGGCCGGCACGCTCACGCTCGACGTGCCGGACGACGAGCTCGCACGCCGCCGCGCCGCGTGGCAGCCGCCCGCGCCCAAGTACACCACCGGCGTGCTCTCGCGCTACGCGAGGCTCGTCACGAGCGCAGACAAGGGGGCATACCTCTCATGATGACCACCGAGGAGAAGGTCGCCCGGCGGCGGCGCGCCATCGAGGGGCACCCGCTCGGCCCGGGCAGCCACACCGAGCACGAGGGCAAGACCATGACCGGGGCGCAGGCCATCATCGCCAGCCTCGAGGCCGAGGGGGTGGACACGATCTTCGGCTACCCCGGTGGCCAGGCAATCAAGATCTACGACGCCCTCTACGACTCCAAGAAGATCCGTCACATCCTCGCCCGCCACGAGCAGGGCGCCACCCACATGGCCGACGGCTACGCCCGCGCCACGGGCAAGGTCGGCGTGGTCCTGGTCACAAGCGGCCCGGGCGCCACCAACACGGTCACGGGCATCGCCACGGCCTACATGGACTCCGTGCCGCTTGTGATCATCACGGGCCAGGTCACGCGCGGCGTCATCGGCACCGACGCCTTCCAGGAGTCCGACATCGTGGGCATCACGATGCCCATCGTCAAGCACAGCTTCCTGCTCCAGTCCACCGACGACCTCACCCGCACCTTCCGCGAGGCCTTCTACATCGCCTCCACCGGGCGCCCCGGCCCCGTGCTCATCGACATCCCGAGCGACCTCTCGGGCGCCGAGATGGTCTTCCACTACCCCGACACCGTGAGCATCGCGAGCTACCGCCCCACCTACAAGGGCAACGCCAAGCAGGTCAAGCAGGCCGCGGCCCTTATCGCCGAGGCGCGACGGCCGCTCATCATGGCCGGCGGCGGCATCGTCTCCAGCCACGCCTGCCCCGAGCTCACCGGGCTCGCCGAGCGCATGAACATCCCCGTGGTCACCACCCTCATGGGCAAGGGCGCCATGCGCTGCTCCAACCCGCTCAACCTGGGCCCGGTTGGCATGCATGGCTCCAAGTACGCCAACATGGCCGTCACCGAGTGCGACCTGCTCGTGGCCGTGGGCGCGCGCTTCTCCGACCGCGTGACCGGCAAGGTGGACGAGTTCGCGCCGCACGCCAAGGTCATCCACATCGACATCGACCCGGCGGAGATCGGCAAGATCATCCAGCCCACCGTACCCATCGTCGGCGACGCCAAGTCCGTGCTCGCCGCCCTCAACGAGCGCCTGGACAAGATGGGCACCACCCCGGCCTGCGACGAGTGGACCGCCGAGGTCTTCTCGTGGCGCGACCGCTGGCCGTTCTACACGGCGGACTTCGCCGACTACCCGGACAAGATCGCCCCGGAGGTCGTCCTCTCCAAGCTCTCCGACAAGCTCGACCCCGAGGCCTCGATCGTCACCACCGAGGTAGGCCAGCACCAGATGTGGGCGCACCAGAACATCCACCGCGAGCACGCACGCACCTTCATCAGCTCCGGCGGCCTGGGCACCATGGGCTTCGGGTTCCCGGCCGCCATCGGCGCCAAGATCGGCTGCCCCGAGGACCAGGTGGTCTGCGTAGCCGGCGACGGCTCCTTCCAGATGAACAGCCAGGAGATGGCCACGGCCAAGATCAACGGGGTCAACGTCAAGGTGCTCATCATCGACAACCGCGCGCTCGGCATGGTCCACCAGTGGCAGCACCTCTTCTACCACGACCGCTTCTCGTTCACCGAGCTCGCGGACAACCCCGACTTCGTGAAGCTCGCCGATGCCTATGGCTGGCGCGCGACGCGCATCACCCGCCCCGAGGAGGTCGACGCCGCGCTCGACGAGATGCTCGCCTCCGACGAGCCCTACCTGCTTGACGTGCGCATCCCCGCCGAGCAGACCGTCTACCCGATGGTCGCCCCCGGAGCCCCGATCGACGACATCATCGGCGCCCTCGACGTTACCCTCGGCGGCGTCCGCGTCACCGAGAAGGGCTTCGGCGAGAAGGGCCGGCCGCGCGTGAAGCCGTCCCACGAAGGAGTTGACGAGTCATGAACTACCTGCTCTCCGTGCTCGTTGAGAACAAGCCGGGTGTGCTCTCCCGCGTCACCGGGCACATCAGCCGCCGCGGCTTCAACATCGCGTCCCTCACGGTGGCCCCCACCGAGGACGCAAGCCTCTCCCGCATGACGATCATCGTGGAGGCCGACGAGATCGGCTTCGAGCAGATCACCAAGCAGCTCCACAAGCTCGTCTCGGTCTACAAGATCTCCGACCTCACCTACGAGGACGCCGTCGAGCGCGAGCTCGTGCTCTTCAAGGTGCAGAGCACGCCCGAACGCCGGCACGAGATCATCGAGATCGCCAACGTCTTCCGCGCCAAGGTCGTCGACGTGGGCAAGAACACCCTCACCGTCGAGGCCACCGGCGCCTCGAGCAAGCTCGACGCCATGGAGGACCTGCTGCGCGCTTACGGCATCAAGCAGCTCACGCGCACCGGCAAGATTGCCATGGCCCGCGGCTCCCAGTGATACGAAGGGACAGTCCCTTCGTATCATGCACCAGGCACCACCCGACGGGCGTCTCGCCCGGCGGTTCCCATAGATACAAGCGGCAAGCAAAGGAGAAGAACATGGCCGTCACCATCTACTACGAGAAGGACGTGGACCCGAGCGTCATCCAGGGCAAGAAGATCGCCATCATCGGCTACGGCTCCCAGGGCCACGCCCACGCGCTCAACCTCATGGACTCCGGCTGCGACGTCCGCGTTGGCCTGCGCGAGGGCAGCAAGAGCGCCGAGAAGGCCCGCGAGGCCGGCCTCAAGGTCATGAGCATGGACGACGCCGCCGAGGAGGCCGACGTCATCATGATGCTCGTCCCCGACGAGACCCAGCCCAAGGTCTACGAGGAGCACATCAAGGACCACCTCAAGGCCGGCGACACCCTCGCCTTCGCGCACGGCTTCAACATCCACTACGGCTACATCAAGGCCCCCGAGGACGTCAACGTCATCATGTGCGCGCCCAAGGGCCCGGGCCACATCGTGCGCCGCCAGTACACCGAGGGCTCCGGCGTGCCCGACCTCGCCTGCGTCTACCAGGACGCCACCGGCGACGCCTGGGACATCGTGCTCTCCTACTGCTGGGGCGTCGGCGGCGCCCGCTCCGGCATCATCAAGGCCACCTTCAAGGAGGAGACCGAGGAGGACCTCTTCGGTGAGCAGGCGGTGCTCTGCGGCGGCCTCGTCGAGCTCGTGAAGGCCGGCTTCGAGACCCTGACCGAGGCGGGCTACCCCGAGGAGCTCGCCTACTTCGAGGTCTACCACGAGATGAAGATGATCGTCGACCTCATGTACGAGAGCGGCATCCACTTCATGAACTACTCGATCTCCAACACCGCCGAGTACGGTGAGTACTACGCCGGTCCCAAGGTCATCAACGAGCAGAGCCGCGCGGCCATGAAGGAGATCCTCGCCCGCATCCAGGACGGCTCCTTCGCGCAGGAGTTCGTCGACGACTGCAACAACGGCCACAAGTGGCTGCTCGAAAAGCGCGAGGAGATCAACAGCCACCCGATCGAGAAGACCGGCGAGAAGATCCGCTCGATGTTCTCCTGGATCAAGAAGAGCGACGACTAGCCAAGACGCGCTCAACGGCGAGAAGAACCAGGACGCCCGTACGTGGGGCCCGGCGGCAGGTGCCGCCGGGCCCTTCTTTATGTCTGTGAGAGGTTCTTCTCGCCCTGCGTTCTATACGTTCTTCTCGCCCTGCTTGCTCTTCTCACCGGGACGCGTGACGGACGGTGCTGCAAGGGAGGCACCCACTCGTCGCGAGAGGCCGATGCTCGGGCGCTCCACCACGCGCCAGAAGAGGGTTCCGAAGGCAAGGCTCACCACCACGGCCGCTCCTGCCTGCACGAGCGGCGCCGTGACGCCCAAGCGTGGCAGCACCGCCTCGAGCCCGCCGATCACGATAGCGTGCGTGAGGTAGAGGGAAAACGACACGCTGCCAAGAAAGCGCGCGGGCCGCGTGGAGAGGGCACGCCGCATGATGCCGTCGGTCACGGCAAGCACCACGAGCCCCGCACATGCCACGTTCATGAGCGTCGAGAGCGCGGCGCTCGCAAGTGCGTCCAGTGGGCCAAGGAGCCCCGCCGCCGACGCCTGCGCGAGCTCGATGGCCCCGAGTGCAGCCAGCAGGGCCGCAAGCTCTGCCGCCGGGGCTAGCCGCACGCGAGACAGCTCCGGGAGGTGCTTGGCCACGATCACGCCGAGCCAGAACGTCAGGCACAGGCGCAGCGGAAAGTACCCGCACCAGTACGACACGAAGATTCCCGCAAGAATGGCGAGCGCCGCCGCGCCGTCCCGGCGCACCCGCGTGAGACAGGCGATCGCCAGCGGCAGCGTAAGGGAGAACCAGAGCTCCCAGCCCATCGACCACACGGGCGAGTCCACGCGCACGAGGGGCTCGCCAAAGATCGTGCGCGTGTCGTCAGAGACAAAGAAGAGCAGGTCAAACTGCATAAGGAGGTCGTGCACGACGCGCTCGGGCCCGCCGGGGAAGTCGATTGCCGTGGCCGAGCGCGACATCGAGCCCATGTGCCAGGCGACGTAGCCGGCCAGGACGCCGAGCGCGATGGCCACGAAGAGCGGCGCGCAGAGTCGGACCACGCGGCGCGGGTAGTACGCGAGCCAGTCGTAGGCGCGCCCCGAGCGCAGGCGCGCGAGCGGCCCGAGCGAGAGCACCACGCCCGAGAGCACAAAGAACACGACGACCGCCGGCGTCCCCGGAACGAGGGGGTACGGGCCGTCCGGCCCCCAGAGCTCGAGCATCATCGCCACGTGCAGAAGCAGGACGGCAAGGCTCGCCACGCCGCGCAGCCCGTCGAGCGAGTGGATTCTCTCCGAGGTCTTCTGGGCTTCGCTCATGGTCTCCTCACGGTCGCGGGCTTTCCTGCTCCCCCATTATGCACTCCGCACGTGTGTCAGGTCGTTCAGGTGCACCTGGCTGCTTTGGCGCACCCGGCTGCTTAAGTGCACTCGCCAGGTGCGCCGGACTGCCCAAGCGCACGCCTCAGGTGTACCCCACTGCCTAAGTGCACTCCTCAAGTGCACCCGACCCCCAGTGCACTTGACGAGAAATACGTCAATCTCGGTGCACTTAACGCAAGATTGGCGCTCTCGGCGGTGCACTTGAGGAGTACGCCTGTGGAATGCACCCAGGGAGTGCACCTGAGCGCTCTTGGCGGTGCACCTGAGCGGTGCACCTGAGAGGTGCTCCTGAGGAGTGCACCTGACGGAGGCGCCCATATCCGGCGCATGTTCGCTATAAGCGCATGGTAACGACGCGCTTGACGGGCACGCTCCCATGCCCCATCGACACAAAAACAGGGGCGGCGCCCCATTGCGCCGCCCCTCCTCGAATTAATACTTTGGAATCACCCGTGTCTCTGCGTGGAAGATGGACAACTGCGATTCAATGTTTGGACCCGCCCCGTAGACTTTCCTTCAACGGCCCGTTCCAATGCTCATGTCGGAGAACGTTGGCGAGTGCGCTCGCCCTACCTGTAGAGGGCCTCGGTCGCGCGGTCGGCGGGTCCAAACCCTGCTATCTCTTCTGTGTTCACTGGACTCGCCTCCCTCTGCCGGTCGCTTTATGAGTAGCGACTGCCTTTGCTTACTCTGCTTGTTCCCCGCACGCACCCAGCTATTCCGTCATTTTCCCATCGTCTGCAGACGGTATCTTTTTGCCGGCAGACGGCACATACCCCACGTCGCGGGCGAGAAGGTCGGCGAGCTCGCGGCTTGAGTGCACGCCGAGCAGCCCGTAGCCCTGCGCCCGATACGCGTTCACGGTGCCCCGCGCCACGTTCAGGTTCTCACAGACCTCCGGCGTGGAGCGTCCAAGCGCAATCTCGGTCAGCACACGCGCCTGCAGCTCCCCTGCCCCGCGTCCTCGCAGGTAGAGCACGCACCGCTCCTCGTCAAGCGAGCGCTCCTCCCGCATGCGCGGCCACAGGAGGTGCGGGGCAAACGCCACAAGAAACGCCGCGTGGGCCACGGCGGCGGGAAACCCGACGCCCACCATCGTGCGCCCCAACGTGACAGCCAGGTCATTTCCCGCCTGCACGAGCAGGCCAAAGGCAGCAAGCGCCGCCATCACGAGCACCAGGTCGCGCGTGAGCTCGCGAGCACGGACCCTCATGCCACGCCAGGCGGCGTAGGAAAAGAGGACCAGCCACGGGACACCTAGCAAGACGGCCGTCGCGAGCACTGCCCCCACGCCGTAGTGCGACGAGCCCAGAAGCAGCCTAAGCGTCAGCGAGCCGGTGAGCGCAATCCCCATGAGCGGCACCGAGCCAGGCGTGCCCACGCCGATCGGGCGCGGGGGCGCCGCCGCGCCAGGCGCCGGCTCCACAAGCTCGTCAAGGGAGACCAGGCCGAGCTTTTCGCAGGCGCGCGAGCGGTACGTGGAGACCGAGGACGCGCTGATGCCCAGGACCTCGGCCGCCTGGGCCTGCGTGCTGCCGGAGACCAGGAGCTCGGCCACCTCGCGCTCGCGTGCCGTAAGACCGTCTGCGCCGGCCAGCCCGTCGATCGGCGAGGAGGGAGCGGAGGCCGTCGCGTCCCGGCCCGGCAGGACCCAAAGCGAGAGCTGCATGCCCCAGAGCGACCAGACCACCCACTTCAGGAGCCGCGTGAACCGACTCACCATGAGCAGAAGGTTGGGAACGCTCACCAGAGGGCCGCGGAGCAGGACGTCTCCGGACACGCACAGTGCAAGATAGGCAACAGACGTCGCTACCGCGGCGATCCCGAGCGCTCGCACACGAGTCTCCAGCCGGCCGCGCACCGCATGGGCAAGCGCCATTGCGACGAGCGAGAACGTCGCCGCAGAGGCCTGCTGAGAGACGTAGAACCAAAGGCCCGGCGCCAGAGCGGCCCAGCCCACGGGCACCCGTGCGGTCTCGCTCACCCAGCTCGAAACCGCTGGGACCATGGCAAGCGCCGCGCCCCAGAGCACCCACGTCACGGCGCGGGCCACCACCCGCCAGGTTCTTCTCGCCTGAACGTCTGACGCTGCCATAGGGGCTCCCCTCTCTCATGGTCTCGATGCCAGCATCGTAGGGCCGGGGACGGCGCCCTGTCACGTCGTGGACGCTATGCAGCTCTCTCGACAGACGAAAAAGCCCCGGGCGCGCGGCCCGGGGCGCAGGAAAAGCCGTGTGGGGAGACGCTACTCGGCGTCGGCGAGGGCCTTCTTGGCGACCTCGGCAATCTCGGCGAAGGTCTGCTCGTCGCTGTAGGCGATCTCGGCGAGGACCTTGCGGTCGAGCTCGACGCCGGCGAGCTTGAGGCCGTGCATGAGGCGGCTGTAGGACAGGCCGTTCATGCGGGCGGCAGCGTTGATGCGCTGGATCCACAGGCCACGGAACTCGCGCTTCTTGGCGCGACGGTCACGGTAGGCATACTGGCCGGAGTGCTGGGCCTGCTCCTTCATGCCACGGAAGGTGCGGGAACGGACTCCGTAGTAGCCCTTGGTGCGCTCGACGAGCGTCTGACGCTTCTTACGGCCGGCGACGGCGCGCTTGACTCGTGCCATATCTGATCAACTCCTCGTTGGGTGGGTACTTGGAACGCCGTGGGACTACTTGGAGCCCATGCGCTGCGAGACGGTCTTGACGTCGGAGGGGGCGATGACGGTCTCCTGACGGAAGCCACGGATGCGCTTGGGGGACTTCTTGGTCAGAATGTGGCTCTTGAACGCCTTGGCGCGCATGATCTTGCCAGAGCCGGTGCGGCGGAAGCGCTTCGCCGTACCCTTGTGCGTCTTCATCTTGGGCATGCTAGTTCTCCTTCTCCGTGGTGACGTTCTCGTCCTCCTCAGCCTTCTTGTCGAAGGCGCCCTTGATCGGGACGATGGTCATGTGCATGTTGCGACCCTCCATGAGGGGCTTCTGCTCGACCGTGGCGACGTCCTTGAGGTCCTCGGCCAGACGATCCAGAACGAGCCGTCCCTGCTCCGGGTGGGCCATCTCACGGCCGCGGAACATGATCGTGATCTTGACGCGGGCGCCCTTCTTGAGGAAGCGGATGACGTGACCCTTCTTGGTCTCGTAGTCGCCCACGTCGATCTTGGGACGGAACTTCATCTCCTTGATCTCGACCCTGGCCTGGTTCTTGCGCGCGGCCTTGGCCTTGCGGTCCTGCTCGTACTTGTACTTCTTGTAGTCGAGCATCTTGCAGACGGGAGGCTCCGCGTTGGGCGCAATCTCCACGAGGTCGAGCCCCTGGTCACGCGCGATGCGCAGGGCGTCACGCACGCCGAAGAGGCCCATCTGGGAACCGTCGATGCCGATCAGGCGGCACGTGCGCGAAGTGATCTCCTCGTTGATGCGGGGACCGTCTTTTCTGGCTATGTCGAACACCTTCCTCTCATCACGACGTCAGTCGCACAAAAAACTCCCGGCACGTCAAGGCAGCGTCCGGGAGACATCGCTCGCCCGCAGGCGAGATAGCATACGTTGTCTGACCAGACAGCAACCCGTGGGCGCCGTTCAGGTGGGGACGTCTCCGTCCCGCTTCGCAAAAGCACACTTGGTGAGAATAGCATCCGCGCCGGACGCGGGCAAGGAGTTTTTCCTGCCGACGCCCGGCGCGGTCAGGCTCCAGAGTTTCTCCACGAGAAGGGCCGAGGAGCCGGGGGCGCTGCACCAGAGACGCTCTGCCCCCTCTGGCCCGCTACATCGGGAGGGCGGTCTGCTGGACGTAGGTGCGCGCCTGGTACTCGCGGTCGAGGTCGTAGAGGCCCTTGGGGTCGCAGCCGAAGAGCTTCATGTTGGTGATCATGTCGCGCGCGTTGGTCTCCTCCTCACCCTGCTCGGAGACGAACCAGTCGAGGAACTTCATCGTGCGCACGTCGTGGACCTCGTGGGCAACCTCGTAGCAGTGGTGGATGAGGCTCGTGACGTACTCCTCGTGCTCGAGGCCCGCCTCAAGCGGCTCGAGATCGCTCGAGAAGGTCTTGTCCGGCTTGGCGATGGCCTCCATCGTAGGCGTGAAGTCATTGTCCAGGAGGTAGCGGCGGATGGTCAGCGCGTGGTCGAGCTCCTCCTTGGCCTGGATCTCGTACCAGTTGGCAAAGCCCTTGAGGCCGCGGTCCTCGTAGTAGTCGGCGAAGGTGAGGTAGAGGTAGCTGGAGTAGAGCTCCTTGTTGATCTGGTCGTTCAGGACGGAGGTGACCTGCTCAGTGAGTGCCATGTTCGTTCCTTCCCTCGGGGGTTGCACTGGTTGGATTCTACCCAAGTTTGCGTCGGCTAACCGCGAGACGGCGCTGGACGGGGCCGCGGCGCACACGAGTGCTGGCCTCAATTCGCGGACTGTGGTGAAACAGCCCCCGATTCTTGGGCAACGAGAAGGAGCTGGAGGCCCGCACGTCTCCAACGACATTGTTTCCCCAGGTAGAAAACGTGCTGATCGACGTTCTTCTCGCCGAGCGCATCCAGGCCCCGCCTCAAATCCGGAACTGAGGCAAATTGCCGCCCCAAATCCGGAACTGGGACGGGGCGGTCACGAGACGACGCGACACGGGCACCGCTTCGGCCGGCTAGACACACCAGGCCAGGACATCTCTGCCTTGCGTGCTTTACGTTGCTGGATTCGATGAAGGCGCCGAGAAGAGCGGAGGTGCCGTACGGCAACGACAGCTCCTGCGACGGCCCAGGTGAACGCACGGATCGACCCCGAGCTCAAGCGCCGCCGCGACGAGGGCCTCGCCGCAGCGGGCCTCACGCCCACGCAGGCGGTATGCCCTCTGGAGCCTAGTGGCACGCCTGCTCAACGAGTCTGAGCGGCTGCGGTGCCGCGCGCCAGCGGCCGCGCTCAGCGTGAGCGACGCCCTCACCCATCTTGAGACGCTTGACGAGTCGCCGGGGACGGGAGCAGGTCTGGTATAGTTCTTCTCGCCGGGCGCGCGACGTCCGGGCAGGCCCGAGTGGCGGAATTGGCAGACGCGACGGTCTCAAAAACCGTTGAGGAAACTCGTGCGGGTTCGAGCCCCGCCTCGGGCACCATCACCTTGAACGTAACAGCTGATCGCGCTCCCGACGACAAGCCGCAGGCGAGAAGAACCTGCAGCCGCAGCCGCCTACCGCAGGAACGGGTTGGTGGCAAGCTCGCGGGCCATCGTGGTCGAGGGGCCGTGACCGCAGAGAAGCGTCGTGTCCGGGTCGATCTCTGAGGCCATGCGGGCGAGCGAGGCCATGATCGTAGCCTCGTCGCCGCCGGAGAGGTCCGTGCGACCGTGGCTGCCAGGGAAGAGCGTGTCGCCCACGAAGGCGATTCCCCTGGCCGAGCCGCCGCCCATGAGCGTGACGCCGCCCGGGGTGTGCCCCGGCGTCTCCATCACGGTGAACGTGGCCGTGCCCACGGTGAGCACGTCGCCCTCCGCGAGCGCGCGGTCGGGAGCGGGGGCGTCCTCGTCGTAGCTGCGGCCCACCTCGCTCATCTGCCCGGCGCGCGCCGCAAGCGCGGCGTCGGCGAGACTGATGGCAAACGGCGCCCCCGTCGCGCGCACGAGCGCCGCCACGCCGCCCACGTGGTCGCCGTGGCCGTGCGTGGCCGCCACGCAGGCCACGCGCACGTCACCCAGGCGAGAGGCGATCTCGGCGCCCGAGCCACCGGGGTCCACCACGAGGCACTCCCCCGCGCTCACGTAGGCGTAGCAGTTGGTCTGCAGCGGCGTCACCACAAAGCGGCGCAACTCATCGTTGTTCTCGGCCATCACGCACCTCCTTGCGTCCCGGAAGGGGACGGGGCTTTTCTGGACTTCTGGGGGCCTAGACGCGGCGCTTCATCTGGTTGGCGCCCTCGCCGGGCATGATGCGGCGGGCGTCGTAGACCGAGGGCACGCGGCTCACGGCGGCGAGCAGCGTGTCGAGCAGGCTCGCGTCGGAGATGGCCACGAGGAAGCGCAGGCGCGCCACGCCCTGCGAGCTCGTCTGGGTGGCGGCGGAGAGGATGTTGGCCCCCGCGTCGCCGATGGCCACCGTGACGTCCTTGAGAAGGCCCATGCGGTCGGTGGCCTCCACGACGATCTCCACGCGGAACTCGGTGGCGCCCGAGGTGTCCCAGGCGACCTCGATCATCCGCTCGGGGTTCCTCTTGAGGTCGGCCACGTTGGGGCAGCTGGCCCGGTGCACGGAGACGCCGCGGCCGCGGGTGATGAAGCCCACGATCTCGTCGCCTGCCACGGGGTTGCAGCAGTGCGCCAGGTGCACGGCGAGGTCGGGGTCCCCCTTGACCACCACGCCGCAGTTGGTGCGCCGCCGTCGGCCCTTGGCGGCCTGCGTGAGCGCGTAGGAAGTCATGACCGGGGCGCCGGTGGCCATGGCACGGTCGTGCTCGGCCTGCTTCTCGGCCTGCGCAGCCGCGGCGGCGAGCTGCTCGGGCGAGCCCTCCTCGAGGATCTCCTCGATGCGATTGGCCGCCTGCTTGACCGAAATCTTGCCCGTGTGGACCGCGGCGAAGAGGTCGTCGGCGCCGCGAAGCTCGAAACCCTCGCACACGCGCTCGATGGCCTTGGTGGTGCGGCGCGTGGAGATGCCGTAGCCGCGCTTGCGCAGCTCGTGGGCGAGCTCGGTCCTGCCCTGCTCGGCGTCGTCGTTTTTGGTCTGGGTGGAGAAGTACTTGCGGATCTTTGCGCGCGTGGACGGCATGACCACGAGGTTCATCCAGTCGCGGCTGGGCTTGGCGTTCTTGTTGGTGAGGATCTCCACGCGGTCGCCCATCTGGAGCTTGGTGGAGAGCGGCACCACGCTGCCGTTGACCTTGGCGCCCACGCAGTGGTTGCCCACCTCGGTGTGCACCGCGTAGGCGAAGTCGAGCGGCGTGGCGTCGCGGCGCAGGCTCATGACCTCTCCCTTGGGCGTGAACACGAAGATCTCATGCTCGAAGAGGTCCACGCGCAGGTTGTCGAGGAACTCGTGCGGGTCGTCGATGTCGTCCTCGGTAGCCCAGTCGAGGGTCTTGCGGATCCAGTTGATCGTGGAGTCGATAGCGCGGTCCTCGGCGCTCATGCGCCCGCGGGAGTTGCCCTCCTTCTTGTAGAGCCAGTGGGCGGCGATGCCGTACTCGGAGGCCTCGTGCATCTCCACGGTGCGGATCTGGATCTCGATGGGCTTGCCGTCCGGGCCGACCACCGTGGTGTGCAGGCTCTGGTAGAGGTTGGCCTTGGGCGTGGCGATGTAGTCCTTGAAGCGGCCGGGGATGGGGTTCCACAGCGAGTGCACCGCGCCGAGCGCGGAGTAGCAGTCCCCCACCGTCTGCGTGATCACGCGCAGGGCGATGAGGTCGTAGATGTCGGAGAACTCGCGGCCCTTGCGCGTCATCTTCTGGTAGATGCTCCAGAGGTGCTTGGGGCGGCCGGTGATCTGGTAGCCGGTGAGCCCGGCGCGCTTGAGCTCGTCGTCGAGCGTCTTGATGGCGCGCTCGGTGTCGTCCTCGCGCTGGGCGCGGGAGTCCTGGACCATGCGGGCGATGCGCTGGTACTCCTCCGGCTCGAGCCAGAAGAACGCGAGGTCCTCGAGCTCCCACTTGACCGAGGAGATGCCCAGGCGGTCGGCGAGCGGGGCGTAGACGTCCATCGTCTCGCGGGCCTTGAACAGGCGGCGGTCCGGCGGCAGCGCGGCGAGCGTGCGCATGTTGTGCAGGCGGTCGGCGAGCTTGATGATGACCACGCGGATGTCGCGGCTCATGGCCAGAAACATCTTGCGCAGGTTCCAGGCCTGCTTGGCGTCCATCGAGGAGACCTGGATGGAGGTGAGCTTGGTCACGCCGTCAACGAGGTCGGCCACCGTCTGGCCGAAGAGCTCAGCGATCTGGTCCTTGGTGGCGGGGGTGTCCTCCACCGTGTCGTGCAGCAGCGCGGCGCAGATGGTGTCCTCGTCCATGCGCAGGTCGTGCGCCAGGATGAGGGCCACCTCCACGGGGTGGTTGATGTAGGGCTCGCCGGAGCGGCGGCGCTGGTCGCGGTGGTAGTCAGCGGCAAAGCGGTAGGCGCGGTCGACCTTGGCGCGACCCTCCTCGTCGAGGTAGGCCTCGCAGGCGGCCTGCAGCAGGCGGTAGTTGGCGGCCTCGGGGACGCCCTTCTTGGGCTTGGGCGCCGGCGCGGGCGCGGGGCCCGGCGCGGGGGCTCCCCCCTTAGGCGCGGCCGGCTCCGTGACGAGGTCCCTCTGGGCCTTCTGGTCCTTCTCGTTGCTCATGCTCTCAACCCCTCTCAGCGCACGATGATACCGAAGTCCGGCGCAATGGGTCGGTTGACGCGGGCGAGAAGCTCCTCGGCCGGCGCGTCGAGCGCCCACCCGCAGAACCGCGCGAAGGCCTCCTGGAGGCTCAGCCCCTCGAGGTAGCAGGCCGACTGCGTGAGCTCCATGTGCTCCGGGGCCGCGGCCATCTCCACGCGCCGGGCCTCCCCGAAGCCCGTGACGGCCAGAAAGCCAAGCTCAGAGAAGACCGTGAGCCCGGAGGCCACCTCCCGGGCGTCGAGGGCGCAGCGCGGGTTCGCGGCGCGCGCGGCCTCGGCGATCGCCTCGTCGTCGAGGCCGATGGGCCCGGAGGCTCGAAAGAGCGAGACGAGCGTGCGGTAGAGCGCCACGAGGTCGGTGCGCGGCGGCGCGGCGGCCGAGAGGATGTGCTCGGAGGGGCGCACGTCGCGCGAGCCGAAGAGCAGGTGGATGGTGGCGGGCGCGCCGTCGCGGCCGGCCCGACCGCTCATCTGGTTGAACTCCACCTGGTCGAGCGGAAGGCCGTAGAGCACCACGTGGCGGATGCCAGGGAGGTTCACGCCCTCGCCGAAGGCGCTCGTGGAGACGATGCAGGTGAGCTCGTCGGAGCGGAAGGCACGCTCCACCCGGCCACGCACCGCGCGGGTGAGGCCGGCGTGGTAGAAGGCCGTGCGCGCGGCGAGCTCGGGCACGCGGTGGCGCAGCATCCGCACGAGGGTGACGGCCTGGTCGCGCGAGCTCACGTAGACCACGCACTTCTCGCCGCGCGCGACGATGGAGACGAGGGCGGCTTCGCGGTCGCGCAGGTTGCGCTCGTCGTCAAGCAGGAGGTTGTCGCGCCGGGAGTCGTCGCAGATCACGTCCTCGGCCGCAACTCCCAGAAGGCGGCAGATGTTGCGGGCCGACTCGGGGTCTGCGGTGGCGGTCACGGCGAGCGCGACGGGATGCCCGAGGTCGGCGAGCACGGCCGGCAGTTCGAGGTAGGCCGAGCGCGAGCCGGGCCCGGCCTCCCCCGCGTGGTGGGCCTCGTCGATCACGAGGAAGCCGACGCGGCCGGACTCGGCGAAGCGCGCCCGGTGGATGGCGAGAAACTCGGGCGTGGTCAGCACCACGTCCGCCGCGCCCGATGCGAGCGCCGAGAAGATGCGGGCGCGCTCGGGGCCGGGGGTCTCGCCGGTCAGGACCTCCACGACGACGCCGAGGGGCGCGAGGGCCTCGCGCAGGTGGAAGGCCTGGTCGGCCACGAGGGCGCGGAGCGGGTAGACGAAGACGCTCGCGCGGCCGCGCGCGATGGCCTCGCGGGCGGCGTGCAGGTGGAAGACGAGGGACTTGCCGCGGCCGGTGGCCATGACAGCCAGGCAGGAGCGCCCGGCGGCCAGCCGCTCGAGAGCCGCGGCCTGGGCGGGGAGCAGGGCATGCTCGCCGATCATCTGGCGGCGCAGGGCGTCGGTGAGCTCGTCGGCGGGAAGCGCCGCGAGCCCGGCACGGCGGGAGCGGGCGGCGTCGGCGGGCGCGGCGGCGGTGGGTGTGGGCACCGCGGCCGCCGGGTTCTTCTCTCCTGCGGGCGCGCCGGGACGCAAGGCGCCCTCCCCGTCCGCGGACGCGGCGTCGGCCTTGTCCGCAGCCGCCATGAGCTCGTCCGCCAGGCAGTCGGGGCCCGCTGGCGCGGCGTCGCGCAGGATGACGTCCTTGACCATCAGCTTGGGCTTGGTGCGGCCCTGCCAGGTCTCGTTGATGGCCTCGAAGACCACGTCCACGGCGCCGTCCCAGGCCACGGCGCGCTCGGGCTCGGGCGCGCGGAACATGATGGCAGGCACCGAGCTGGCGCCGTCGGTGGCAACGAAGCGCATGTGGGAGGCATCGGCGCCCACGAGCGCGCGGTTGCGCATGGTCACGCCGGTGACGGCCAGCAGCGGTCGCTTGTTGCCCTGGCCGAAGGGCTGGAGGCGCTCCAGGGCCTCGATGGAGTCAACGGTGAGCTCGCCGAGCCTGACCACGGCAGCCACCTCCCCGGTGTCCTCGAACTGCTCGGCGGGCAGCTCAGCCAGGGCCGCGGCCAGGCGCGCGCGGAACTCGTCCACGCGGTCGGCCTCACAGGTCACGCCCACCGCGCCCGCGTGCCCGCCAAAGCGCAGGAGCACGTCCGAGCACTGCTCGACGGCGTGGAAGAGGTCCACCGAGCCCACCGAGCGGCCCGACCCGCGCGCGACGCCGTCCTTCACACTGAACACGATGGCCGGCACGTGGTAGCGGTTGACGAGGCGCGAGGCCACGATGCCCTTGACGCCCTCGTGCCAGCCCTCGCCGGCCACCACCACCGCGCGGCCGCCGTCGTAGGTGCGCTCGGCCTGCTCGAGGGCGGCCTCGGCGAGCGCGGCCTCGGTCTCGCGGCGCTCGGCGTTGACGGCCTCGAGCTGCCCGGCGAGCTCGGCGGCCTCCGCCGGGTCGTCGGTGAGCAGCAGCTTGAGGGCCACGTCGGTGGAGCCCATTCGGCCGGCGGCGTTGAGGCGCGGGATGAGCGAGAAGGGCAGGCCGTCGGGGGTCACGGCGGCGAGGTCGACCCCCGCCGTGGCGGCGAGCGCCACGAGGCCCGGGCGCGTGCGGACGCGCATGCGGGCTACGCCCTCCGCCACGAGGGCGCGGTTCTCGCCCTCGAGCAGCATCATGTCGGAAAGGGTCCCGAGGGCCGCGACGTCGACGTAGTCGCGCCAGAGGTCCGGGGCCCCGCGACGGCGCCCCAGCTCGCAGACGAGCTTCAGGGCCACGCCGGCCCCGGCGAGCTCGCGCGAGGGGCAGTCCGCCGAGAGCTTGGGGTCAGTCACGGGGACGCCGGCGGGCACGAGGTCGGCCGGCTCGTGGTGGTCGGTCACCACCACGTCGACGCCCTGGCCCACGAGCCAGGAGACCTCGTGGGCGGCGGCGATACCGTTGTCGACGGTGACCACGAGGTCGGGCGCGCACGCGGCGCGCACGCGGTCGAGCGCCTCGCGCGAGAGGCCGTAGCCCTCGCCGAAGCGGCGCGGGATGAAGGGGTGCACGGTGGCGCCGAGGCGGCGCAGTGCAAGCGTGAGCAGGCAGGTCGAGGTCATGCCGTCGACGTCGAAGTCCCCGAAGACGGCGATGGTCTCGTGCGCGTCCAGCGCGGCCTCAACGCGCGCCACGGCCTCCGCCATGCCGGGGATGCAGAGCGGGTCCGCCCAGTCGCGCTCGAGCGAGGGGGCGAGAAACGCGCGGGCGTCGTCAGGGTCGGCGTGGCCGCGGGCGACGAGCACGCGCGCCACGAGCGGCGGCACCCCGAGCGCGTCCGCGAGCGCGCGCTCGGCGGCGGGGCTGGCCGGCAGGACCGACCAGCGCCGGCTCTCCCTGAGGCCGGCCATCAGAGCTCCCTCGCGAGGAGGGCGAGCAGCGCGGGGCGGCTGCCGGAGGCGGGGTGCACGGATAGGGCGGGACGCCCGGCGCGGACGGCCGGGGCCAGGTTCTTCTCGTCTGTCATGTCGCTCAGGTCTCCTGCGGGGTGGCGCGGCGCGCCGGCTGTTGATCGACGTGATTGTAGCACGCCGGCCGGACGCGGCCCGCGCCGGGACGTCCGGGCACGCACCCTGGGGCCAGGCGATACCAGCCCGCCGCGGCCCCTCCGTCGCCCGCGCCTACCAGTCCTGCGCCGCCGGGGAGGCCATCCAGTCCTCGACGAAGGCGGCGTAGGTGCCCGCCGCCACGGACTCGCGCACGCGGCGCATGAGGTCGAGCAGGTAGAAGATGTTGTGCTGCGAGATGAGGATCGAGCCGAGCATCTCGTGCTGGCGGACCAGGTGGTGGAGGTAGGCGCGCGAGAAGCCTCCGGTGCAGGTGGGGCAGGAGCACGCCGGGTCCAGCGGGCCGTGGTCGTGCGCGAAGCGGGCGTGGCGGAAGTTGAGGCGCCCCTCGCTCGAGAAGGCCGAGCCGGTGCGGGCCGTGCGCGTGGGCAGGACGCAGTCGAACATGTCTACGCCGCAGGCCACGGCGCGCACGAGCGTGGTGGGGTTGCCCACGCCCATGAGGTAGCGGGGCTTGCTGCGTGGCATGTGCTCGCTCACCAGCGGAGCGAGCGTCTCGAACATGGTGTCGTGGTCCTCCCCCACCGAATAGCCACCGATGCCGAAGCCCGGGAAGTCGCCGATCTGGGTCAGGTGGCTCAGGCTCCTCAGGCGCAGGTCCAGGTGCATCCCGCCCTGGACGATGCCAAAGAGCGCCTGGTCCGGGCGGGTGTGCGCGGCGTAGCAGCGCTCGGCCCAGCGGCTCGAGAGCTCCACGGAGCGCTCCACCTTGGAGCGCGGCGCCGGGTAGCCCACGCACTGGTCGAGCTGCATCACGATGTCGGCGCCGAGCTTCTGGGCTATGGCCATGTTCTCCTCGGGCGTCCAGGAGACCCACTTGCCGTCGTAGTCGACCGCGCGGAACCGCACGCCGTCCGCCGAGAGCCGGCAGAACTCCTCGTGCGAGAAGACCTGGAAGCCGCCCGAGTCCGTGAGAATGGGGCCGTGCCAGGCCATGAAGTCGTGGAGGCCGCCCATCTCGGCCACGAGGTCGGCCCCGGGGCGCATGGAGAGGTGGTAGGTGTTGGCCAGCAGGATCTTGGTGCCGAGCTGCTCCAGCGTGGAGGGCATGAGCCCCTTGACCGTGGCCTTGGTGCCCACCGGCATGAAGATCGGCGTGGGGACGTCGCCGTGGGGCGTGTGGAGGACGCCAGTGCGCGCGTGGGTGCCGGGGTCCTCGGCAAGGATGTCATAGGTGAAAAGGCTGGTGTCCAAGAAAGACCTCTCCCTGACGGGCGGAGGCTGGCGAGAAGAACCCGGCGCTCGGACAGCTTCGGCGCACAGAGCGCGCCTGCAGAACTCGCGGCGGGTCTTCTCGCCAGCCTCTCACGTACGTGGCTGGCGCATGGCCCATCGTACACAAAAAGCCCGGCGTCGCGCGGGCGCCGGGCCAATTCGGTAAGAACCGAGATTCTGGTGCCGCTCTTGACTACTCGCCGAAGCCGGAGTCGATGAGGGCGATGAGGGCGTCAAGGGCCTCCTGCTCGTCAGCGCCGTCGCAGGCAACCTCGACCTTGGTGCCGGTGCCGAGGCCGGCGGCCAGGATCATCATGATGGACTTGGCGTTGACGGGAGCGGAGTCCTTGTCAACGTTCTTGATGGTGACGTTGCACTGATACTTCTTGGCCTCGGTCACGAAGACGGACGCGGGACGGGCGTGAAGGCCGGTGGCGTTGATGATGCTCGTCTGCTTAGAAACCATGTTACGAACTTCCTTTCCGAATTCCCAACAGTGGGGACACACGGGTTCCCCCCAAGACGTACCTATCCTAGCAAAAAGGGAAGTTCTGTGAACACAATGTTCTTGCGAGGGTGCAGAGATATGGGATAAGCGGACTTGTTCCGGGCCGTGCGCGGTAGCTTGCGGCACAATGGGGAGGTGCGCGCGGCCCGCTGCGGCGCGCAGACGGAAGGGAGCGCGCGATGGCGGACGAGCAGACACACCAGGTCGACGGGGACGGGCAGGACGAGAAGCCCGAGCAGGCCGTGCAGTCTGAACAGGCTGAGAAGCCCGAGCGGGCCGACCAGGGCGAGCAGGCTGAGAAGCCCGAGCGCGCCGAGGCCGCGCTCGCCGCAGCCCGCGGGGCCGCCAGCTCCGCCGTGTCCACGCTCAGAAGCGGCCTCTCTGCCGTGCGCGACGTCCACGACGCCTCCCGCCGCCACTCCTCCGCCCGCGCCCGCCTGCGCGAGATGCACGAGCGGCTCGCGGCCGACGAGGCGACGCTCGCCCGACGCGAGGAGGTCGAGGCCGGCTACGAGGAGATCGTGGCCGAGCAGGGCCGCGTGGTCGAGGAGGCCAACGCCGAGCTCGAGCGACAGCAGGCCGAGGTCGAGCGCCTCGAGGCGCAGGCGAGGGAGCTCGAAGCCCGTCTCGCCCAGATGCGCGCCGACCACGAGCAGGAGCTGCGTCCCTACAAGCGCATCGCCGAGACCACGCGCGGCCGCTCCGAGGAGGCCAACCGGGGCGTCTCCGAGGCGAAGCGCGCGGTGCGCACCGCCGAGGGGCAGGTCAAGGACGCCACCGAGCGACGCGAGCAGGCCATCGGGTCGGCAAACCGCGCCGTCGACTCCTCGCAGGCTCGCCTGCGCAAGGTCCAGGACGAGCTGCGGCGGGCCCAGGAGGCGCGCTCGGACGCCAAGGCGATCCGCCAGCTCCAGGACGAGGTGACCACCGAGCTCGCCCGGGTCGAGGCCGCCCGCTCCGACGTGGGCGCGACCACGCGCGAGGCGCAGGCCACCGTAGACGCCGCCCAGACCCACCTCTGGACCCAGAAGCAGTCCCTCGAGGGGGCCCAGCGCGAGGCCGAGGAGGCCAGGGACGAGTACGAGAAGCGCAAGAAGGAGTATGACGACCTGCTGGCCAAGGCGCAGGCCGCCGAGAAGGACCTCGAGGACCAAATCGACGGGCTGAAGGGCGGGGCGGACGAGGCCAAGGCGGCCTACGACGATGCCGCCGAGCGCCACGACGACGCACAGGCGCTGCTCGACGAGGCCGAGGACGTCCACGCCACGCCCGAGCGGACCGCCGAGCTGCGCGCCGACATCGAACGCCAGCGCTCCGAGGCCGAAGCCCAGCAGGCCGAGGTCGACCACCTCGCCGAGGGCGAGCGCAGCCTGCGCACGAGCACGCGCGGGGCGCGCCTGGCGCTTCTCGCCGCGGCACTCGTCGTGGTGGCGCTTGTCGTGCTCGTGGTGGTTCTCGCCACGCGATAGGGGCGGCGGGGCCCGCGCGCCGGGGCCGGCGGTCGCCGGGCGGCGGCAGGCCTACTCAATGAGCATCGCGTCGCCGAAGCTGAGGAAGCGGTAGCGCTCGTCGATTGCCGCCTGGTAGGCGGCCATGATCTGCTCGCGCGTGGCGAAGGCCGAGACGAGCATCATGAGCGTGGAGCGCGGCACGTGGAAGTTGGTGATCAGCGCGTCCACCACGTGGAACGTAGAGCCCGGCATGAGGTAGAGGTTGGTCGTGGCGTTCTCGCGCGCCACGATGTCGCCCGAGCCCGCGACGGCCGCCGAGTCGGGCGCGCCCTCGAAGCGACGCGCGGTCACGGGCGGCTCGCTCGGCGCGGCGCCGGCCTCCCACGCGCTCTCCAGCGAGCGGACTGAGGTGGTGCCCACCGCGATCACGCGGTGCCCGGCCGCCTTGGTGGCGTGGACGGCATCGACGACCGCCTGCGGCACGTGGTAGCGCTCGGTGTGCATGACGTGCTGGGTGGGGTCGTCCTCGGTGACCAGGCGGAAGGTGTCGATGCCCACCTCCAGCTCCACGGTCGCCCAGCCCACGCCCTTCTCGCGAATCCGCTCGATGAGCTCGGGCGTGAAGTGGAGCCCGGCCGTGGGCGCCGCCGCGGAGTGCTCCTCGTGCATGGCGTAGACGGTCTGGTACTTCTCCGAGTCGCCCTCGTAGGAGGTGATGTATGGCGGCAGGGGCACGTGGCCCGCCGCGTGGATGGCCTCGTCGAGCGTGCGGGGACGCCCGTCGGCACCCGCGCCCTGCGGCGAGAAGCGCACGAGGCGGCCGCCCTTGCTGTCCTCGACGAAGTCCAGGATCTCACCGGTCAGCACCACCGGCGCCGACTCCGGCGCGTGCGCGCCGCCGGCGCGGTACTCGATCACGATGCCCGGCTGGCGCAGGCGCTTGCCCGGGTTGACGAGGCACTCCCACACGCCGCCGAGCGGGTCCACGTCCTCGCGCCGCTTGAGCAACAGCGTCTCGCACACACCGCCGGTCCCGCGCTTGCGCCCCACGAGGCGCGCCGGCATGACGCGGGTCTGGTTGGCCACGAGCAGGTCGCCGGGCTCGAGGTAGTCGAGGACGTCGGTGAAGCGGCGGTGCTCCACGCGGCCGTCCTCGCGGTGCAGCACGAGCAGCCGGCAGGAGTCGCGCGGCTCGGCCGGAGCCTGGGCGATGAGCTCGTCGGGAAGCGGGTAGTCAAAGTCGTCGGTACGCATGGGTCCTCCTCTGTCCGGCGCACTACGATAGCACGCGCGCGGCAGGCCGCCGGCGGGCGGCCCGGCAGGCCGACTATCTCGAGGTTCTTCTCGCCAGATTTAGTGCCACATGCCCTTGCGCTTGAAGATCCAGGCGGCCACCAGGCACGCAACCGCGGCCAGAAGCAGCGGGAACACCCAGTTGTCAAAGAGCGGGGCGCCCTCGAGGGGCAGCGCCACGTTCATGCCGTAGAAGCCGAAGACGATGTTGGGGATGGCCATGACGATCGTGATGACCGAGAGCACCTTCATCACGATGTTGAGGTTGTTGGAGATGATGCTCGCGAAGGCGTCCATGGTGCCGGAGAGCGTGTTTGAGTAGATGTTGGCCATCTCGATGGCCTGGTGGATCTCGACGAGCACGTCCTCGAGCAGGTCCTGGTCCTCCTCGTAGAGCGGGATGATGCGGCCCTGGGCGATCTTGTTGAGGGTGACCTCGTCGCCCTTGAGCGAGGTGGAGAAGTACACGAGCGACTTCTCCAAGTTGAGCATCTTGATGAGCTCCTCGTTTCGCACCGAGGCGTGCAGCTTTGCCTCCACGCTCGACGAGAGGCGGTCAATGCGCCGCAGGTAGACGAGGTAGAGCTGGCTGATGTGCAGAAGGAGCTGGAGCAGGAAGCGCGTGCGGTAGCGCGTGTCGACGTTGCGGACGCGCCCGCCGGCGAAGTCGCCGACCACGGGGTTCTCGAAGATCGAGATGGTCACGAACATGCTCTTCTCGGGGAGGAACACCATGGTGAGCGGCATCGTGTCGTACTGCAAGGGCAGCGAGCCGCGCACGGTGGCGCCGTCCTCGTCCACCATCGGGTAGTCCACGATGACGAAGGTCTGGCGCGCGTCCTCGTCGTAGTCGATGCGCGAGGTCTCCTCCTCGTCGAGCGCCGAGCGCATGAACTCCGGCAGCACGCCGACCTCGGTCTCAAGGCGCGAGCGCTCCTCCTCGGTGGGGGCCACGACGTTTACCCAACAGCCCGGACACGGGGCGTCAACTCTCTCCATGGTTCCGTTTGTCCCGGTCAGCAGGCACTCGATCATGTTCCACCGTCCCTTGCGCGTCTCGCGGTCCCATATGCGTCATTACGTTATCGCATGGGGGGCGCGTCCCGGGGCGGGAAGTTCGCGGACTTGTCAAATCCTTACACGGGGGGCGTCGCAGGGAGCAGACGGGGGTCAGGCGAGAAGAACCTGCGGGTGGGGGGTGTTTGCGGG
>NZ_JACSNQ010000019.1 GCF_016900315.1 Olsenella profusa | reverse complement strand
GAGGAAGCGCGGCGCTGCCCCCGCGCCCCTATACTGTCTGAAACGACCTCGTCGACGGGAGGCACCATGACGGCAGCGCCGCGCTTCCTCTTTGCGTCCGACTCGCTCAAGGGCACGCTCACCTCCGCGGACACCGCGCGCCTGCTGGGGGAGGCCGCGCACCGGCACTTCCCGAGCTGCGCGTGCGAGACCGTCCCGATGGCCGACGGCGGCGAGGGCACGGCGGCCGCGCTCGTGGAAGCCTGCGGCGGGGAGCTGCGACGCGTGCGCGCAAGCGACCCGCTGGGCCGTCCCGTCGAGGCGGCGTACGCCCTGCTTCCCGGCGGGTGCGCCGTCGTGGAGATGGCGGCCGCCTCCGGCCTGCCGCTGCTTTCGCCCGGCGAGAAGAACCCGCTGCTTACGAGCACCTTCGGAACCGGCGAGCTCGTGCGCGCCGCGCTCGACGCCGGCTCGCGGGACGTGACGATAGCCCTGGGCGGCAGCGCCACCAACGACGGTGGGCTGGGCCTTGCGCGGGCGCTCGGTGTGCGCCTGCTGGACGCGGGCGGCCGCGAGCTCGCCGGGCGTGGGGAGGACCTCGCACGTGTGGCGACGCTTGACCTCTCCGGCCTGGACCCGCGCGTGGGGGAGGCCTCCTTCCACCTGATGTGCGACGTGGACAACCCGCTGACCGGGCCGGACGGGGCGAGCGTGGTCTTCGGCCCGCAGAAGGGCGCCACGCCCGAGATAGTGGCGGCGCTCGACGCGGGGATGCGCTCGTATGCGCGCGTGCTCCAGGTGACGTTCGGGCGCGACTTCGACGCCCCGGGGGCGGGCGCGGCCGGCGGGCTCGCCGCGGGCTGCATGGCGTTTCTCGGCGCGCAGGTCGAGAGCGGGGTGTCGCGCGTGCTCGAGCTCACGGGCTTCTCGGCACGGCTCGCGCGGACGGACCTCTGCGTCACGGGCGAGGGTCACGCCGACGCGCAGACCGCGCGCGGCAAGGTCGTGGCCGGCGTGGCGGCGGCGTGCGCCGCGGTGGGGGTGCCCTGCGTGGCCGTGGTCGGGGGTATGGACGTCGGCGCGACGGGCCTGCCGGGCCTGGACGCGGTGGTGCCCACGGCCATCGACGCCATGCCGCTCGACGAGGCGCTCGAGCGCGCCGCGGAGCTCTACGCGCTCGCGGCCGACCGGCTCTTCTCGCTACTCGCACTCGGCGGGCGACTCGGGTAGGCGCGGTGGGGTGGCGGTCCGACGTCCTTCTCGCCCGCGCCACGCGCACGTGCGCCTCTTGGGGCGCCACTCCCCGGGTGTGCCGCGCAGGTGTACCCGGTTGTCCGACGAGCCCCGCACGTGCGCTCCGTAGGCGCGTCCGACCGCCCCGCATGCTTAAGTGCACTCCCCAAGTGCACCGAGACCTCGGTGCACTTGACGCAAAATCCCTAGATTTGGGTGCACTTGACGTCAAAATGCCGCAATCCCGGGTGCACTTAGCGCATGGGAGATTGCTTGCGGGTGCACCTGGCGTATGAGAACAGCTCAGACGGGGGCACCTAACGCATGGGAGGCCCCCGGCGGGTGCACCTGGCGTATGAAGGCCGCTTCGAAGGGCATGCCTGGCCCGCGGCCCGCACTGCCCAGCACTCCAGCGCCCGAGCCCCGCGCCCCGCGCCCTACCGTACCGTGACGGCGCCCTCCGGCATCGCCAGCGTCGCGTCGGTGGCCACTAGCGCGTTGTTGCCGGGCTTCTCCGGCTCGTCCGGCCACTCGGGCACGTACCAGACGTGGGCGAACTCGCGCCCGAAGGCCTCCTCGACCTCGCGCAGCGGCCGCGACCGGCGCCCGGTGCACGCGCAGCGCACGTTGGCCAGGTAGACGCCGCCCGCGGCCAGGTGCTCGCGGATCACGCGCGCGCCCTCGTCGGTTTCAAGCGGGCCGAGCGGCCGGTTCCCGGAGAACGCGTCGTTCACGATCACGTCGTAGGGGTCCTCGGCTGCGTGCAGGAACGCCCACGCGTCGCCGGTCACCAGGCGCAGCCGCCCGTCCTTCTCGGCGCCCGTCCTCTCGAGGCACTCGTCGAGGAAGAAGCGCTCGCGCGCCAGCTGGGTGATTGCGGGGTCCACCTCCACCACGTCCGTCCGCACCGCCGGGACGAACGCGGCCAGGTACTTGGGCAGCGAGTAGCCGCCCCCTCCCATGACCATCACGCGCAGCGGCCGCTCCCGGCTGGCCCCGCGTGCCGCGACGAGCCTCTCGATGACGGCGGCCATCTCGCGGTGGTACACGCACGCCAGCTCGAAGCGCAGGTCCTCGGGCACGTAGCAGGCGCTCTGGAAGGTGCCGTTGACGTTGAGCAGGCGTACGGGCGTGTGGTCGAGGTCCTCCGAGTCAAATACGAGCGTGATGCCGAACTTCGTCCGCAGCATGTCCACGCCGCGTCGGCGCAGCAGCCACGGCAGCGCGGCCAGCACGGCGGTACAGACGACGGTCAGGACAACAAGGCCGATGACGAGCTCCCTCAAGGGTTCCTCCCGGGCTCGGGCGAGTCGCGGCGTCCGGGGCGCCGAACTTCTCGCGTTTGGAGACGTTTAGAGATTGTGAGGTGCGCATAACCTCGGCTATACTAGCTGATGCTGTATTGGGCCTCGGGCCCAGCTTGAGACATCGCATCGGAAGGACACTTCACCATGATTTTAGGATTGGGCCCGCTTGAGCTCGTCGTCATCGTTGTTGTCATCCTGCTGATCTTCGGGCCCAAGAACCTGCCCAAGATCGGCTCCGCCCTCGGCAAGACCGTGAAGAACGTCCGCGAGGGCATGGAGGAGGGCGACGACAAGGACGAGAAGTCCGACAGCCCCATCGAGTCCCATGACGACGTCGAGGTCATCGAGGACGAGGATGACGCCGACGCCCCCGAGGAGGCCTCTTCCGACGCTATCTTCTGCTCCAAGTGCGGCGCCAAGAACGCCGCCGACGCCGAGTTCTGCTCCAAGTGCGGCAACAAGCTCAACTAGTGGTTCGCAGCAGTCAGAGCAGCACGTTTAGGTAGGAGCAGCACATGGACAACGCCAAGAAGATCGAGCTCACCCCCGAGGGCCGCCAGCGCCTTGTCGACGAGCTGGCCCTGCGCGAGGGCGAGAAGCACGAGGAGATCGTCGAGCGCATCAAGGAGGCCCGCGGCTTCGGCGACCTCTCCGAGAACTCCGAGTACGACGCCGCCAAGGAGGAGGAGGCGCGCAACGCCGCGCGCATCAACGAGATTCGCCAGATCCTCTCCCAGGCGGTCATCGTGGAGGCCGGCAGCGGCCGCAACCTCACGGTCTCCATCGGGACCACCGTGGAGCTTGAGGACGAGAAGGGCAAGAAGTCCACGTTCACCATCGTGGGCACCACCGAGACCAATTCCCTCGAGCACAAGATCTCCAACGAGTCCCCCGTGGGCAGCGCCCTGGTGGGCCACAAGAAGGGTGACGAGATCGAGGTCGTCGCGCCCTCCGGCAAAGCGAGGAAGTACACCATTACGGGGATCTCCCGCTAGGACTGGACTTCCTTATCCAAAGCAAGCGAGGCGCCCCGTGTCTGCATGCCAGCAGGTACGGGGCGCATCTGTGAGAAGACAGGAGCAACCATGGCACAAACCACCGCCCAGGGGGCCGCGGCGACCGACGAGCGCACGATGCGCCGCGCCCGCCGCCAGGCGCTTCTCGACGCGGGCGTGAACCCCTACCCCATCCACTCCGAGGTCACCGCGCACGCCGCCGAGCTCGAGGAGCGCTATGTCGAGCTGCCCGACGGGAGCGACACCGAGGACGTGGCGAGCGTCGCCGGTCGTATCCGCGCCCTGCGCAAGCAGGGCAAGGCCGCCTTCATCGTGCTCGAGGACGTGACGGGCTCCATCCAGCTCTTCTGCCGCCACGACGTGCTCGGCGAGAGGGGCTGGGAGCTGCTCTCCCAGCTCGACCTGGGCGACATCCTCGGCGCCACCGGCACCGTCCTGCGCACGCGCCGCGGCCAGCTGTCCGTCTCGCCGACCTCGCTGACGGTGCTCTCCAAGGCGCTGCGCCCGCTGCCCGAGAAGTTCCACGGACTCACCGACCGCGAGGTCCGCTACCGCCAGCGCTACGTCGACCTCATCATGAATCCCGAGGTCCGCGACGTCTTCCGCAAGCGCAGCCAGATCATCTCCCTGATTCGCCGCTACATGGAGGCCGACGGCTACATGGAGGTGGAGACGCCGATGATGCATGCCATTCTCGGCGGCGCCAACGCCAAGCCGTTCGTGACCCACTTCAACGCCCTTGACCGCGACTTCTACCTGCGCATCGCCACCGAGCTGCCGCTCAAGCGCCTCATTGTGGGCGGCATGGAGCGCGTCTTCGAGATCGGCCGCCAGTTCCGCAACGAGGGCATGGACCTCACGCACAACCCCGAGTTCACCTCGATGGAGGCCTACTGCGCCTACTCCGACCTCGAGGGCATGAAGCGCCTCTCCGAGGGCCTCTTCAAGACTATCGCGCGCGAGGTCTGCGGCTGCGAGGAGGGCCACGAGGTCATCACCTACCAGGGCCAGCAGATCGACATGTCCGGCGAGTGGGCCAGCCGCCCGCTCTCCGAGATCGCCTCCGCGTGCGTGGGCGAGCACGTGGACATGGACACCCCGGTGGAGCACCTGCGCGAGCTCTGCGAGAAGAACGGCATCGAGGTGCAGCCCTCCTGGGGTGCCGGCAAGCTCCTCTTTGAGCTCTACGACGAGCTTGGCGAGAAGACCATCGTCAACCCCACCTTCGTCTGCGACTACCCGGAGGAGGTGAGCCCGCTCTCCAAGCGCAAGGAGGAGGACCCGCGCCTTACCGACCGCTTTGAGCTGGTCATCGCCGGCCACGAGTACGCCAACGCCTTCTCCGAGCTCAACGACCCCGTCGACCAGGCGGGCCGCTTTGCCGAGCAGGTGGCCGCCAAGGGTATGGGCGACGACGAGGCCATGGGCTACGACTACGACTACGTGCGCGCCCTCGAGTACGGTATGCCCCCGGCGGGCGGCATCGGCTACGGCATCGACCGCATGATCATGCTCTTCTGCGACCAGCCGGCTATCCGCGACGTGCTGCTCTTCCCGGCCATGAAGCCCGAGACCATCACCCACGCCGACATTCAGGCCCAGGTGGCGGGCGTGGTGACGGACAACGCCGCCGCCTCGGTGGACGCCATCGCCGCGGACGCCGAGAAGGTCTCCGCTGGCTCGGGCGCCACGACGGGGCCGGCCGCGCTCGACGCGGGGCTCACGCGCGACGAGGCGCTGGCCCTTCTCGCCGAGCACAACAAGGAGGAGTTCCACCTGGAGCACGGCTGCACGGTGGGCGGCGTGCTGCGCCAGTTTGCCCTTGAGATGGATCCCGACAACGCCGACTTCTGGGAGGTCGTGGGCATCCTGCACGACCTCGACTGGGAGGAGCGCGGCGACGACCCGACGGGCCACACCACCTACGCTGCCGAGTGGCTGCGCGCGGCCGGCGGCTCCGAGGAGCTGATCCACGCCATCCAGTCCCACAACTCGGACAACAACCCCGACCTGCCGGCGCCCGAGCTGCCGATGGAGAAGGTGCTCTTTGCCGTGGACGAGCTGACGGGTCTCATCGGCGCGGCCGTCATCATGCGGCCGAGCAAGTCCGTGATGGACTTCGAGGTGAAGTCACTCAAGAAGAAGTTCAAGGACAAGCGCTTCGCCGCCGGGTGCGACCGCGACGTCATCCGCAAGGGCGCCGAGCTCTGCGGCTGGGAGCTCGACGAGCTCTTCTCGCGCACCATCGACGCGATGCGCGCCATCGCGCCCGACCGCGACACCTTCGGCAAGTAGCGGCGGGCCGGGGCGGCCCTGCCGCCAAGCGTGCCCCCGGCGAGTGCGGCTGCTGCCCCGCCGCTAGGTGCAACCCGGCAACCGCACTGCCGCCAAGTGCACCCCTCAGGTGCACCCGACCCCGGGTGCACCTGACGTAAAAAGTCCGGTTTTCGGTGCACATAACGTCAAATCAGCAGCGCCCCGGGTGCACTTAACGGGTGCACCCGGGGCGCTGTCACCCAAGACGCCGTTTCGGAAGCGCGGCGGCGTGGTGCCATGTTGCCCAGAAGGTCCCGCGCCCGCCCCCGTTCCGCACTTACCTCCGCGGCGGCAGGAGGTGCGCGATGAGCACCGCCCTCGCCTGTATTACGTCCGGGTCAAGCAGGAGCTCGTTCTTCTCGCGAGCAAATCGATCGTCCTCGTGGAGCGCCATCACCCTTACAAGGCGCGCGAGATAGCGGCCGAGTGCGTGCGTGCTTCGGATGTCTTCGTAGGTTGCCGGGAAGACGCTGTAGCCGCAGCTCTGGTAGTCCTGCACGCGATTGCTGTCCTCGACGTACTCGTCCCCCTCCCCGTGCTTTCCGCCAAGGTACTCGCTGGCGAGCAGGTATTGCGGCCAGTGAAAGTCGGGTCGCATCGCGTGGTGCTTGAGGAGGGGGCGGGCGTGGTCGGGCCATGCGAGCGGGGTGTTCGGGAGCGGCTCGGCAAATTCCGCGCCGCCCATCTGCGCGGAGAGCCGAAAGGCAAACGAGAGCAGCGTCTCATGCGGCGAGCCCGAGTCGTCGCGTGCGAGCGCGGTGGCCTGACGGGCCAGGCGGATTCCGTGAAGACGTGGGGCTTGGGTCAGGAAGGCGTCGAGCTCGGTGCGAGAGCACAGCGAGGACACGTCGTAGGTCGTGGTGCCCCTCCCGGGGTCGATGGGGTCCCGCGCATAGGTCCCACACATCTCCATGGCCAGCGCGGCCAGCCTGATCAGCGCCGCGTCGTGAGAGAAGGCGCCGTCCCGGACGCGACGCTCCATGGAATGAGACATCCTGATGAGGCTCAGCGCCGGCGTCTCCACGAAGAAGCGTGCCTGGCTTCCGACCCCTTCGGCCAGAGGTGCCCCGTCGGTGCGGGCCACCTCCAGGAACGAGTCGTCGGGCGGGTCGCAGAGCATGGCCGATGGATGTACGAAGTCTGACTTGCAGCGTGCCTCTCTTGAGAAGGACAGCACCTGCAGCGGATGCTCGCGAGCTGGCGTCCTCATCTGTTCGGGCAGGGCGGCGCATAGGAGGGGTAGGTCAAGAGAGCATCGGCCTGCCTCCTCGGTGCGGAGGGAGCGTGCGCTACAGGGGATGAGCCGCAGCTCGGGGCTTGTCCGCACGATTCTGAGCAGCCGGAGCGAGTCCTCCTGCGTGAGCACGGCGTTCATACGTCCCCTTCCGCCCTGGGGGATGCCTGACCGCCCCATCGTAGGGAGAGGCGCTTGCTCGTAGCTGCCGGTAACCTTCCGGCTAGCGTCCGACTTGCGTTCGAGTCAGCGAGAAACCGCTGGGTGCGGGGCTTTCTGGGCCGGGGACGTGGTTGGAGGCAGGTTCTTCTCGCCGTGCCGGCCTACGGAATCACCATAGAGGGTGGCTGACGTGCGATGGGCGCTTTCCTAGTGCACTTGGCAAGTGTCATGTGGGGTGTACTCGTCAAGTGCACTCGCCCTCTGCCGGATTTAGCGCCAAGTGCACCCAAAACGGGCCTTTTGGCGTTAGGTGCACTCATGGCGCGGTGCACTTGAGGAGTGCACCCAGCGGAGGGGTGCACTTGGCAGAGAGAGGCTCTCGGAGGGTGCACCTGGTGCAAGAGGGGCGTCGGGCGAGAAAACCGGCGAGAAGAACCGCCGCCCCGCACCCACACGCACCTCCCGCCCCGCACTAGTAACGTTGTGTCACCTAAATGGTTTGCCGGGCCGCCGGGCTGGGTACACTCTACAATTGTGAGAACAGCGACGAGGGAGGGAACCCGACGCATGTTTGAGAAGTTCACTGACAAGGCGCGCAAGGTGATGAGCCTTGCGCAGGACGAGGCCAGAAACCTTGGCCAGATGTACGTGGGCACCGAGCACCTGCTGCTGGCGCTCATCAAGGAGGGCGAGGGCGTGGCGGCCCAGGCGCTCGCCAAGCTCGACGTCACCTACGACGAGACTCTCGCCACCGTGCGCGGGCTCACCCAGAGCGAGAACGAGCCCGTCCCGGGCGGGCACATCCCCTTCACGCCACGCGCCAAGCGCGTGCTGGAGGGCGCCTACCGCGAGACGATGACGCACGGGCAGACCTACATCGCCACCGAGCACCTGCTCCTGGGCATCGTGGCCGAGGGCAACGGCCGCGCCATGGACGCCCTGCGCCAGATGGGCGTCTCCGGCGACGCCGTGCGCAACGCCGTGAACGAGCTCGCCGGCAAGAGCTCCGAGTCCCAGCAGCCCGCGGCGGCCGACGTCCGCATGGCGGGCTTCGGCGGCCCCGGCCCCGCCCAGCAGCAGTCCTCCGAGGACGGCTCGGTGCTGGAGCAGTACGGCCGCAACCTCACCAAGCTCGCCGCGGACGGCAGGCTCGACCCGGTGATCGGTCGTGACCGCGAGATCGAGCGCGTCATGCAGGTCCTGGCGCGCCGCCAGAAGAACAACCCGCTCATCCTCGGCGACCCGGGCGTGGGCAAGACCGCCATCGTGGAGGGCCTCGCCCAGCTCATCGCCAGCGGCAACGTGCCGGACATCCTGCGCGGCAAGCAGATCTGGACGCTCGACCTGGCGAGCCTCGTCGCCGGCTCCAAGTACCGCGGCGAGTTCGAGGAGCGCATGAAGAAGGTCGTGAACGAGCTCGAGGGGTCCAAGGAGGACATCCTCTTCATCGACGAGATCCACACCGTCATCGGCGCGGGCTCGGCCGAGGGCTCCATCGACGCGGCCTCCATCCTGAAGCCGCCCCTCTCGCGCGGCGAGATCCAGGTCATCGGCGCCACCACCGCCGAGGAGTTCCGCAAGCACATCGAGAAGGACTCCGCCTTCGAGCGCCGCTTCCAGCCGGTCAACATCGGCGAGCCCTCTCCGGAGGACACCGTCAAGATCATCGAGGGCCTCAAGGACCGCTACGAGAAGCACCACCACGTGCGCTACACCGACGCGGCCGTCCAGGCTGCCGTGACGCTCTCGAGCCGCTACGTGCAGGACCGCTTCCTGCCGGACAAGGCCATTGACGTGCTCGACGAGGCCGGCGCCCGCACGCGCGTCCACAAGATGTCCCTGCCGCCTGAGATCGCCCAGACCGACGCCGACCTCGCGCGCGTGCGCGACGAGAAGGCGTCCGCGGCGGCGGCCCAGGAGTTCGAGGAGGCCGCCCGCCTGCGCGACGAGGAGAAGGCGCTCGTGGCCCGTCGCGACGAGCTCGAGGCCGCCTGGCGCGAGCGGCTTGCCGCCAACGTGGTGACCGTGGACGAGGACGACATCGCCGACGTGGTGTCCTCCATGACCGGCGTGCCCGTCTCCAGCCTCACCGAGGCCGAGGCCTCCAAGCTGCTGCGCTGCGAGGACGTGCTGCACCAGCGCGTGGTGGGCCAGGACGAGGCCGTGACCAAGGTGGCCCGCGCCATCCGTCGCAGCCGCTCCCCGCTCAAGGACCCGCGCCGCCCCGGCGGCTCGTTCATCTTCCTGGGCCCCTCGGGCGTGGGCAAGACCGAGCTCGCCAAGGCGCTCGCGGAGTTCCTCTTCGGCTCCGAGGACGCGCTGATCAGCTTCGACATGTCCGAGTTCATGGAGAAGCACACCGTCTCCAAGCTCGTCGGCGCCCCTCCCGGATACGTCGGCTACGACGAGGGCGGCGAGCTCACCAAGGCCGTCCGGCGTCGCCCGTACTCGGTGGTGCTCTTTGACGAGGTCGAGAAGGCGCACCCCGACGTGTTCAACGTCCTGCTCCAGATCCTGGAGGAGGGCCGCCTCACGGACGGCCAGGGCCGCCACGTCGACTTCTCCAACACGGTCATCATCATGACGTCCAACATCGGCGCGCGCGACATCGCGCAGACCACCACGATGGGCTTCTCGGCCCAGGGCGCCGGCGGCCTCTCCGACAAGGAGATCGAGAGCCGCGTGATGTCCGAGCTCAAGAAGCACTTCCGCCCGGAGTTCCTGAACCGCGTGGACGAGGTCGTGGTGTTCAAGTCCCTCACCCCCGAGCAGCTCCGCGGCATCGTGGAGCTCATGGTGGCGGACCTGCGCGAGCGCCTCATCGCCCAGGGCATGTCCATCGAGCTCACGGACGCCGCGCGCGACTTCGTGGCCAAGGAGGGCGCCGACCCCGTCTACGGCGCGCGCCCGCTGCGTCGCGCCATCCAGACGCTCGTTGAGGACCCGCTCTCCGAGGAACTGCTGCAGAACCTCTGGCACCGCGGCGAGATCATTCGCGTAGACGAGAAGGACGGCAGGCTCGTCTTCGAGCACGCCGTCGGCGAGATTCCCGCGCCGCGCCGCCGCGAGCACCTCTCGTCGCCGGACCTCTCCCTGCGGCCGGAGGGCCGTCCAAGCGTCGCGGACGCGGGCGGGCTTCTGACGGCGGGGGAGTAGCCGCTATACTCAGACCGTAGGGAGCGCCGGCCCGCCCCGCGCGGGCCGGCACGCGACGGAGGTGCCCCATCATGAATGCGTCCCAGTTCGAGACCAGCAGCTCAAAGCGTGGCCAGCGCCTTGACGACGCCATCCGCAAGACGGCGCCCGGCACCCCGCTGCGCACCGCGCTCGACATGATCCTGGCGGGGCACCTCGGTGCGCTCGTGTGCGTGGGCGACACCGAGAACGTGCTCGCCGCCGGCGACGACGGCTTCCGCCTGGATGTGTCGTTCACCGCCAACCGCCTCTTCGAGCTCTGCAAGATGGACGGCGCCGTGGTGATCGACCGCGACCTCACCAAGATCCTGCGCGCCAACTACCACCTCAACCCGGACCCGTCGCTGCCCACCTCCGAGACGGGCACGCGCCACCGCACGGCGGCGCGGATGAGCCTGCTCACCAAGGCGATGGTCATCTCCGTCTCCTCGCGCCGCTCCGTGGTGAACGTCTACGTTGACGGGCAGGGCTACGAGCTCAAGAGCGTCAGCGACCTTCTCGCCACGGTCAACCAGCTCACGGTGGCCATGCAGAACACGCGCTCCCAGCTGGACCGGCGCCTTCTGCACCTCACGAGCCTGGAGCTGGACAACTGCGTGACCCTCGGGGACATCGCGGACATCCTCTACCTCTTCGAGGTTCTCATGACCGCCGGTGAGGAGCTGGACGACTGCATCATCCAGCTCGGCCGCGAGGGCAAGACCACCAAGATGCAGCGCGAGGAGTACCTCGCGGGCATGGACGAGGCCTACAACCTCATGATTCGCGACTACGCCGTGGACTCCTCAGAGGACGCCGCGCGCGCCATCCGCAAGCGCCTTCACGACACCGCCAACACCCAGCTGCGCTCCGCGAAGTACGTGGCGCGCCTGCTCGGCTATACCGACGACCGTGGCGAGGACTCCATCATGACCCCGCTCGGCCTGCGCACGCTCTCCCGCGTGCCGGTGGTGCGCGACGGCATGGCTGACAAGATCGTGGACGAGTATGGCTCGCTCCAGGAGGTGCTCGAGGCCGTGGATGACGACCCGTCGCGTCTCGGCGAGATCGGCGTCAAGAACCCCGGCGTGCTCGCCAACAGCCTGCACCGCATGTGGGGCAAGGGGGAGTAGCGGTGGCCGCCGCGGGCGATCCCGGCGCGACCGGGCTGCCGACGCCGTGCCCCTGCGCCTGTGCCGAGCGCGTCGGCTCCGTTGCCGACGCCGCCGACACCTGCGCGCTCATCGTTGCCGGCGGCTCCGGGGAGCGCTTCGGGGACCCGCGCGGCAAGCAGTTCGTGGAGCTCTGCGGCCTTCCGCTCATGAGCTGGTCAATCCTGGCCTTTGACCACGCGCCGTCCGTGGCGCGCATCGTGGTGGTGTGCGCCCCCGACCGCGTCCTCGAGGTTGAGAAGGACGTGCTCGCGCCGCTGACCCTCAGGAAGCCGGTGGCCCTCGCCCCGTCCGGGGCGACGCGCCAGGACTCCGTGCGCTCGGGGCTCGCCGCCGTCCCGCGAGACCTCGAGTTCGTCGCGGTGCACGACGCCGCGCGCCCGCTCATCGAGGTGGAGCTCATCGAGCGCGCCATCGCCACCGTGCGCGGGGACGCCACGCTCTCCGGGGCCATTCTCGCCGCGCGCTCCGTCGACACGCTCAAGCTGGTGGAGGGCGACACGATCATCGCCACGCCGGACCGCTCGTTCTACTGGTGCGCGCAGACGCCGCAGGTGTTCCGCACGGCCAAGCTCTCGGCCGCGCACCGCTCCGCCGCGCGCGAGGAGTACCAGGGGACCGACGACGCCTCGCTGGTGGAGCGGATCGGCGGCAAGGTGCGCGTGGTCGAGGCCCCGCGCGACAACATCAAGGTCACGGTGCCCGAGGACCTCGCCATCGCCGAGGCTGCGCTCGAGCAGAGACTGCTTTCGTGATGAGGCGCGCCGCGACCGCCCGACCGAAGGGGGCCGTCTGACATGCTGCGCATCGGACACGGCTTTGACGTGCACGCGTTCGCCGAGGGGCGCAGGCTGATCCTGGGCGGCGTCCACGTGCCCTGCGAGCGCGGGCTGGCGGGCCACTCTGACGCCGACGTGGCCGCGCACGCCGTGATGGACGCGGTGCTCGGCGCGCTGCGCGAGGGCGACATCGGCAAGCTCTTCCCGGACACCGACCCCGCCTACGAGGGCGCCGACTCGCTCGGCCTCATGCGCAGGGTGGCGGAGCTGGTGCGCGAGCGCGGCTGGCGCGTGGCGGACGTGGACTGCACCATCGCCGCGCAGGCTCCCAGGCTCGCGCCGTACCGCGAGGAGATGCGCGCGCGGATGGCGGCCGCGCTCGGCGTGGGCGTGGAGAGCGTGGGCGTGAAGGCCACCACCACCGAGCGCCTCGGCTTCGTGGGCCGCGAGGAGGGCATCGCCGCCTGGGCCGTCGCCCTGCTCGAGCGCCCGGAGGCGTAGCGGAGGCGGGTTCTTCTCGCCGGCCGGCGTATACTGGTCGGACGTACGATTCAGCCCCGACAGACGCCAAGGAGCGCACCATGCTCGTCTATAACAGCCAGACGCACAAGAAGGAGGAGCTCGTCCCCATCGAGGAGGGCAAGATCCGCATGTACGTCTGCGGCCCCACCGTCTACGACCAGATCCACATCGGCAACGCGCGCACGTTCCTCGCGTTCGACGTGATTCGTCGCTACCTCATGTACAAGGGCTACCAGGTCACCTTTGCCCAGAACCTCACCGACGTGGACGACAAGATCATCAACCGCGCCAACGAGCAGGGTCGCAGCGCCGCCGAGGTCGCCGAGGAGTGCTCGGCCGCCTTCATCGAGCAGATGCACCGCTTCGGCGTGCTCGACCCGGACATCCGCCCGCGGGCCACGCACGAGATCGCGGCCATGCAGGAGATGATCTCCACCCTCATCGAGCGCGGCCACGCCTACCCGGTGCCCTCCGGCGACGTCTACTTCTCCGTGCGCTCGGATCCGAGCTACGGCATCCTGTCCGGCCGCGACCTCGACCAGATGCGCGCCGGCGAGCGCGTGGAGGTCAATGACGAGAAGCGCGACCCGTTTGACTTCGCCCTCTGGAAGGCGGCCAAGCCCGGAGAGCCGAGCTGGCCCTCCCCGTGGGGCGACGGCCGCCCCGGCTGGCACACCGAGTGCTGCGCGATGATCCACCGCTACCTCGGCTGCCCGATCGACATCCACGGCGGCGGCGCCGACCTCATCTTCCCGCACCACGAGAACGAGACCGCCCAGGCCATGTGCGCCTGGGACAGCGCGCTCGCCAACACCTGGATGCACACGGGCATGCTGCGCGTGGACGGCGAGAAGATGTCCAAGAGCCTCGGCAACTTCTACACGCTCAAGGAGGTGCTCGACCGCTACCCGGCCGACGCCGTGCGCCTGCTCATGCTGCAGACCCACTACCGCGCCCCGCTTGACTTCTCCTTCGAGCGCCTCGACGGCGTCGCCGGCACGCTCGAGCGCCTGCAGACCTGCGCGCGCAACCTGCGCTGGGCCGCCGAGCGCTCCCCGCAGGACGGCGAGCTCAACGCCGCCGACCGTGCCCTCGGCCGCGCCATCGACGAGGCGCGCGAGGAGTTCTGCCGCCAGATGGACGACGACTTCAACACCGCCGGCGGGCTTGCCGCGATCTTCGGCCTGGTGACGGCCGCCAACACCTACCTGGCCGACGCCGCCGACGACACCTCCACCGCCGTGTGCCTGCGCGCCGCCGACATGCTCTGCGAGCTTGCGGGCGTCATGGGCATCGAGCTCTCCCGCTCGGCCGGCGACGACGACCTGCCCGCCGGGCTCATCGACCTCGCGCGCGAGCACGCCGGCTACGAGGGCGCCTCCGCCGCCGAGGCGGCCGACGTCCTGCTTGCCGCCCGGCAGGAGGCCCGCTCCCAGAAGAACTGGGCGCTCGCCGACGCCATCCGCGACGGAATCACCGCGCTGGGCCTGGTGGTCGAGGACACGGCCTCCGGCGCCCGCCTCCACCGCAAGGAGTAGCCATGGCCAAGGGTCAGTCCAGAACCCCCGGGCGCGACGTCCGCGGCGGCAAAGGCAGGGGCGCGCGCCCCGGAGCCTCCGGCGGCGCTCGTGCCGGCAGGTCCTTCCACGGCGAGAAGAACCGTGGCCCCCGCGGCTCCGCCCCGCGCCCTGCCGGACGCCCCCAGCGTCCCCAACGCGACCGAAGCGACCTCATCGAAGGAAGGCGTGCCGTCGAGGAAGCGCTCTCCTGCGGCGTTCCGCTGAGAAGCGCCCTGGTGCAGGAGCGCTCCGGCGAGCGCGACCAGGCGCTCGAGTGCATAGCCGCGCGGCTTGAGGAGGCCGGCGTGACGGTGGAGCGCGTGCCGCGCTCCCGCCTCGACGCGCTCTCCAGCCACGGTGCCCACCAGGGCGTGGTTGTGCGGACGCGCCCGTTTGCCTACGCCGAGCTCTCGGACGTCATCTCAGCCGCCGGGGACGGGGATGCCCTCGTGGTGGTGCTGGACCACGTTACCGACCAGGGAAACTTTGGAGCCATCGTCCGCACGGCCGAGGTCGTGGGCGCGGCGGGCGTGGTGGTGGCCAAGGCCAGGAGCGCCTCGGTGGGCGTGGGCGCCTACAAGACCTCCGCGGGCGCCGTCATGCACATTCCCATCGCGCAGGTTCCCAACCTCGCGCGCGCCATCGAGCAGCTCAAGCAGGCGGGGTTCTGGGCCTGCGCCGCAACCGAGCACGCCGAGCAGGACGTCTGGCACGCCCCCATGGGCGGCAGGCTCGCCCTGGTGATGGGCTCCGAGGGCGAGGGCATCTCGCGCCTGGTGGCCGAGAAGTGCGACTTTGCATGCCGCCTGCCCCAGCGAGGCCGGGTGGAGTCGCTTAACGTGGCCCAGGCCACGACGGTGCTCTGCTACGAGTGGCTGCGACGCGTGGAGGCGGCGGCCGACCCCGGGACGGGCGCCGATGCCTAGGCCGCGCGTCGCCAAGGAGTCTGAGCCGCGCGAGCTTCTCGTGGTGGACGGCTACAACGTGATCTACAAGTCCAAGCGCTACCTCGCCCGCATGGACGAGACCGACGAGGGGGACCCCTTCGAGCAGGCGCGCGAGCTGCTGATCGCGGACGTTGCGGCCTATGCCAAGAGGCGCTACCGTCCCATCATCGTCTTTGATGCGGCGGGCAACGTCTCCCCGGAGCGCCCCGACCTCTCCAAGGCGGGCGTGCGGCTGGTCTTCTCCCAGACGGGGGAGTCGGCCGACTCGGTGATCGAGCGGCTGGTGACCGAGGCGCGCCTGAGGCCCGAGGCCGTCACGGTGGTGACCTCGGACAACACGATCAGGGCAACGGTGGGCGGCGTGCCCGTGACGCGCGTCTCCAGCGACGTGCTCGTGACCAACATGGACGCGCTCTGGGTGGAGTACCGGAGGGAAAACGACGAGCGCCAGACCCAGCACATGCGCCTGGAGGACCGCATAGACCCGGCGTCGCGCGAGAAGCTCTGGCGGATGCTGCGCGGGGAATGACCGCAAGGGCGGGCAGGCTGGGACGCTCGCCGACGCCCAATTTGCCCCCGTCCCCGTCTGGGCCACCCTCGGGCCGGCCTTTCCGGTATCATGTACGGGCACGCCGGCATGGCTCAATGGCAGAGCAACGGTTTTGTAAACCGTGGGTTGGGGGTTCGACTCCCTCTGCCGGCTCCAGGATTAATTTTGGGCCGCGGGCTTCAGACCCGCGGCCCGTTCTATTTCAAAGCGCAAAAAACGACCGGTTTCACCTGCGGTTGTGTACGTCTCGTGAGAATGGATACGCCCGGGGCCGGGGTATACGTTGACAAGTTTTTCCCCACGACGTAATCTATCATCCGCTTGCGAGGGAGAAAGCGCTTCGCGAGTGGCTGAAAACGGAATGGGGATGTGGCACAGCGGCAACTGCGGCGGACTGTAAATCCGCTCCCTCTGGGTTCCTTGGTTCGAGTCCAAGCATCCCCACCATTCGCCCGTGTAGCTCAGTAGGTAGAGCACTTCGTTGGTAACGAAGAGGTCACCGGTTCGAATCCGGTCGCGGGCTCCATTTCCGCCTCTTCAGTCGCAAGGCACCATGCCGGTGTAGCTCAGTTGGTTAGAGCACGCGGCTCATACCCGCGATGTCACTGGTTCGAGTCCAGTCACCGGTACCAGAGTTCTTAGCGGCGCCTCGGCGCCGCTTGGCATAAGAACGCAGTTGTTAGCGGATTGGCCGCAAGGTCGGTTCCAAAAGGAGGATGGCACATGGCCAAGGAGAAGTTCGATCGTTCCAAGCCGCACGTAAACATCGGTACCATTGGTCACGTCGACCACGGCAAGACCACGCTGACCGCGGCCATCACCAAGGTCCTCTCCGAGCAGGAGGGCTGCAAGGCTGACTTCACCGCCTTCGAGAACATCGACAAGGCTCCCGAGGAGCGTCAGCGCGGCATCACCATTAACGTTGCCCACATTGAGTACGAGACCTGGGAGCGCCACTACGCTCACGTCGACTGCCCGGGCCACGCCGACTACATCAAGAACATGATTTCCGGCGCTGCTCAGATGGATGGTGCCATCCTCGTCATCGCCGCCACCGACGGCCCCATGGCCCAGACCCGCGAGCACATCCTGCTCGCCCGTCAGGTCGGCGTCCCCTACATCGTCGTGTTCCTGAACAAGTGCGACATGGTTGACGATGAGGAGCTCATCGACCTCGTCGAGATGGAGACCCGTGACCTTCTCTCCGAGTACGACTTCCCGGGTGACGACCTGCCGATCATCCGCGGCTCCGCTCTCGGCGCCCTCAACGGCGAGGAGAAGTGGGTGAACTCCGTCGTGGAGCTCATGCACACCGTCGACTCCTACATCCCGACCCCGCCGCGCGACAACGACAAGCCGTTCCTGATGGCCATCGAGGACGTCATGACCATCTCCGGCCGCGGCACCGTCGCCACCGGCCGTGTCGAGCGTGGCGAGCTCAAGCTCAACGAGCCGGTCGAGATCATCGGCATCCGCGAGAAGCAGACCTCCGTTGCCACCGGCATCGAGATGTTCCGCAAGACCATGGACTTCTGCGAGGCTGGCGATAACGTCGGCATCCTCCTGCGCGGCATCAAGCGCGAGGACATCGAGCGCGGCCAGGTCATCTGCAAGCCGGGCTCCGTCGAGCCGCACCACAAGTTCACCGGCGAGATCTACGTCCTCACCAAGGAGGAGGGCGGCCGTCACACGCCGTTCTTCGCCGGCTACCGTCCGCAGTTCTACTTCCGCACCACCGACATCACTGGTGACATCCAGGAGCTCACCGACTCCAACGGCACCAAGGTTGAGATGGCCATGCCGGGCGACCACGTGACCATCACCGCTGAGCTCATCCACGCCATCGCCATGGAGCAGGGCGACAAGTTCGCTATCCGCGAGGGTGGCCACACCGTCGGCGACGGCCGCGTCTCCACCATCATCGAGTAGCTTATTCTCAAGTGACTCGCAGGGCCCGGCGCCACATGGCGTCGGGCCCTTTCTACGTCATGGCGTGCCAGTGCGTCTGTGCTTCCTTCGGGCGGCCGACGAGCTACGGAGGAGGGGCGTAGGTCGCCCGTCCTTCTCGCCTCTCTTGTACATTTTGTGAGCAAGCGGATGCGATACAGATTGCCTTGACAAAGTACGATAGGCGGTGGTAGCGTATACCACCGCGTCACGTTCGAGGGAAAATCCCTCCAACGAAAAGTATTTCAGGAGGATTTGATTCATGCGTACTCTGGTTACCCTCGCGTGCACTGAGTGCAAGCGCCGCAACTACACCACGGACAAGAACAAGTCCAACAACCCTGATCGTATGGAGTTGAAGAAGTACTGCCCGTGGTGCCGTAAGCACACGCTTCACAGAGAGACCCGCTAAAAGGTGGGTTTTCACACAGGCCAGTAGCTCCAATGGTAGAGCGGCGGTCTCCAAAACCGTTTGTTGAGGGTTCGAGTCCTTCCTGGCCTGCCAGATTTCACCACCGGCTATCCCTTCGGGGTTAGCCGGTTTCCATGTAAGGGACGACTTCTAGGGAGTCTAGGGATGGCGAACAAGGACCGTAACAAGAGGAGCGCCCGCAAGGCCCGCGCCGAAGAGCGTGCCCGCGTTGAGGCGGCCCAGGCTGCCTCGGTCACCCCTGCCCAGAAGGCCGCCCAGGAGAAGCAGGCGGCCAAGGAGGCCAAGGCCGCCGCAAAGCAGGAGCGCAAGGCAGAGAAGAAGCCCGGCCTCTTCCGTCGTCTGCGCAACTACCTCGGTGACGTCCGCTCCGAGATGCGCCGCGTGGTCTGGCCTTCCAAGGAGGAGCTGAGGAGCTACTCGGTCGCCATCATCATCATGCTCATCGTCTTCGGCGTCGTCATCTGGCTCGTTGACTCCGGCATCGTCGCCGTCCTTGTCGGCTTCACTGGTCTGAGGGGGTAAGTGATGGCTAAGCGCTGGTATGTGATTCATACCTACTCGGGCTACGAGAACAAGGTCAAAGCAGATCTTGAGCACCGCATCGAGACCTTCGGCATGCAGGACCAGATCGTCGACATCCAGATCCCGACCGAGGAGGTCACGGAGATCAAGGACGGCGGCAAGCGCGAGACCAAGGAGGCAAAGGTCCTGCCGAGCTACGTCCTCGTGCGCATGGAGGGCAACGACGAGACGTGGTCGTTTGTCCGCAACACGCCCGGCGTCACCGGCTTCGTGGGCCCGGACAGCAAGCCGTCCCCGCTGCGCCGCAGCGAGTTCGACAAGATCATGCGTCGCACGGGCGCCCGCGGCACCTCCGCTGCCGTGCCCAAGCGCACCTCCACCAACATCGAGGTGGGTCAGTCGGTGCGCGTTCTCTCCGGCCCGCTTGCCGACTTCGACGGCATGGTGTCGGAGGTCAGCGCCGAGTCCGGCAAGGTCAAGGTCATGCTCATGATCTTTGGCCGCGAGACCCCGGTCGAGCTCACGCTCGATCAGGTCACCGTCATCGCCTAGGGGAGTCACCGCCCGCCCGCATCGGTGAGGATAGCTTCTCGGGCAGGCGCGCACATAGCATCGTTCGCACGTTCTCAAGGAGAAGAACATGGCCAAGAAGAAGGTCGTCCACTTCATCAAGCTTCAGATTCCGGCCGGTGCGGCCAACCCCGCGCCTCCCGTCGGCCCCGCCCTCGGCGCCGCCCAGGTCAACATCATGCAGTTCTGCCAGGCCTTCAACGCCGCCACGCAGGACAAGCAGGGCGACATCATCCCGGTTGAGATCTCGGTCTACGAGGACCGCACCTTCGACTTCGTCTGCAAGACCCCGCCCGCGGCCCAGCTCATCAAGAAGGAGCTCGGCCTCAAGAGTGGCTCCGGCGTGCCCCAGCGCGACAAGGTGGGCCAGCTCACCCAGGAGCAGCTGACCAAGATCGCCGAGATCAAGATGCCGGACCTCAACGCCAACGACATCGAGGCCGCCAAGAAGATCGTCGCCGGCACCGCCCGCTCCATGGGCGTCACCATCGCCGAGTAGCAATACGGCACCACGCGCCCCCTCGGGGGCGCCTCTCTGTAAGTGGCGGGAGACCGCCAGATATGTGGGAGGGCTCAGCCCGCTGACCACAGGAGGTAGAAAGCATGCCTAAGCACGGAAAGAACTACAAGGCCGCCGCCGAGAAGGTCGACAGCTCCAAGCTCTACTCGCCGAAGGAGGCCATGGAGCTCGCCAAGGAGCTGGCCCCCGCCAAGTTCGACGAGACCGTCGAGGTCGCCGTCCGCCTGGGCGTCGACACCCGCAAGGCCGACCAGAACGTCCGTGGCTCCATCTCCCTGCCCAACGGCACCGGCAAGACCGTCCGCGTCGCCGTCTTCGCCGAGGGCGAGAAGGCCCGCGAGGCCGAGGCCGCCGGCGCCGACGTCATCGGCTCCGACGACCTCGTCGCCCAGATTCAGGCCGGCGAGCTGAACTTCGACGCCGCCATCGCCACGCCCAACATGATGGGCAAGGTCGGTCGCCTCGGCAAGATCCTCGGCCCCCGCGGCCTCATGCCCAACCCCAAGCTCGGCACCGTCACCATGGACGTCGCCAAGATGGTCGGCGAGCTCAAGGCCGGCCGCGTCGAGTACCGCGCCGACCGCTACGGCATCTGCCACGTCCCGATGGGCAAGGTGTCCTTCGAGACCGAGAAGCTCGTCGAGAACTACGGCGCGCTGATCAACGAGCTGCTTCGCGTGAAGCCGTCCTCCGCCAAGGGCAAGTACGTCAAGTCCGTCGTTATCTCCACCACGATGGGCCCTGGCATCAAGGTCGACTCCTCCAAGACCCGCAACCTTATGGAGGAGTAGTTCTTCTCGCGGGTTTTTCCAGAGCTTACTTGACGGACGCCTCGTCGCGTGTCAAAATGACCGCTGCACGAGGCGTCCGCCTTGTGTAAACAGCACATCGCACGTCCGCTGCCAAAGACAGCCGGTGCCGCAAGGCTCAAAGGGGAAACCCGCCTGCCGAGGTGGTCTCAGAGATTGCATCTTCGAGGACCCTGCTTTGGCCGCGCCAAGCGGGGTCTTCTCATGCGGAAGGCCCGCCAGCGTGGCGGCTCGTGCCCGACCGCATTCAAGGAGGTGTAACTACATGCCGTCCAAGTCCAATGTCGATATGCTCCAGAAGGTCTCGAACTCCCTCGAGGCCTCCCAGGGCGTCTTCGTGGTCGACTACCATGGTCTCTCCGTCAAGGAGACCCAGGAGGTCCGCCGCGCGCTGCGCAACGCTGGCGCCGAGATGAAGGTGTACAAGAACAACATCGTCAAGCTCGCGCTGGAGAACGCTGGCCTGCCCAGCCTCGATGACGCCCTCACGGGCACCTGCGCCTACGTCTTCTTCGAGAAGGACCCCGTCGATGCCGCCAAGGTCATCAAGGAGGAGTCCGAGAAGCTCAAGAAGATGGAGTTCGTCGGTGCCATCGCTGATGGCAAGGCTCTCTCCGCCGAGGAGGCCAAGGCCTACGCCGACCTGCCCAACCGCGACCAGCTCATGGGTATGCTCGCCGGCCTCATCAGTGGCTTCGCCCGCGACATCGCCCGTTGCGTCAACGAGGTCCCCGCTGGCCTCGCCCGCTCCATCAACGCGGTGTCCGAGCAGAAGCAGGCCGCCTAAGGCAGGCCGCACCACCGCGCGGCGGCCCTCGTCGCGCACCCCGAGGCGCGTGCGCCTCACCAACACAGAAGCGATCCGTGCACCCCGCACGGGACCGAAAGGAACAGAAAAATGGCTAAGCTTACCACCGAGGAGATCGTTGACGCCCTCAAGGAGATGACCCTTCTCGAGGCCTCCGAGCTCGTTAAGGCTATCGAGGACACCTTCGGCGTGTCCGCCGCCGCCCCCGTCGCCGCCGTGGCCGCTGCTCCGGCCGCCGCTGCCGCCGAGGAGGAGGAGAAGACCAACTTCGACGTCGTGCTCGAGGGCTTTGGCGACAACAAGATTGCCGTCATCAAGGTCGTCCGCTCCCTCACCAGCCTCGGCCTCAAGGAGGCCAAGGAGGTCGTCGAGGGTGCCCCCAAGGCCGTCCTCGAGGGCGCCAAGAAGGAGGACGCCGAGGCCGCCAAGAAGCAGCTCGAGGAGGCCGGCGCCACCGTCACCCTCAAGTAAGTTCGCTTACCTCAGGGGTCTTTGGCACTGCCAGGGGTCGGGCCTTCGGGCCCGACCCCTTTTTTGATGCAAGGATGCGGGGGGCAGTCCCTTCGTGTCATTTTGCGGAGAGCGCGCGCGTTAGGAACGGCCGCATCTTTTGTCGTCGGGAGCAAAAGATGCGGCCGTTCCTAACGAAATCGGGGGCTAACGGCAAAAGATGCCGAGATTTCTAACGCGCTGGTAAGGGCGCGGGGCCGAGAGGGCGCGGGTGGCGAGAAGGACCTGCGGGCCAGAGGGGCGCGGGGCGAGAGGGCGCGCCCGCGCCGCCCTGCGAAGAGCCCCTTCGGACGACAACGGGCCCCTCAGCGGTATCCTCAACGGGGGAGCGAGCGTCCCACCATCGAAACTTCATATGCGAGAAAAACAAAACACCTGCTATGAACAGGCAAAACAAATAAGCAAGCGGGTTCTAACCGAAATGCGGCGTCAAGTCAAGACTTTTTGTTGACCCCCAGGAGGTGTTTCGGTAGATTGTTACGTTGCGACAATTGCCGCCTTCCACCCTTTTGAAGGAGGAAAAGCCTGGTGTCTACCGCAAAGACTGCTCTTACCAAACCACAAGGCACGACGGGACGCAAGACCTTTAGCAAGATTGCCCCGGCAATGGAGCTTCCCAACCTGATCTCCGTACAGAAGGAGTCGTTTGAGCGCTTCATGGGCGAGGGTCTTGCCGAGTCCTTCTCCGAGTTCTCCCCGATCGAGAACTCCGCCCACACGATGCAGGTCGTCTTTGGCGACCATCAGTTCGGTGATCCGGCCCACACCATCGCCGAGTGCCGTGCCAAGGACATCTCCTACCAGGCCCCGCTCTTCGTCGACGTCCGCTTCGTCAACAAGGAGACGGGCGAGATGAAGGAGCAGCTCGTCTTCATGGGCGACTTCCCGCTCATGACCGACCGCGGCACCTTCATCATCAACGGCACCGAGCGCGTGGTGGTCTCCCAGCTCGTCCGCTCGCCGGGCGTGTACTTCTCCTCCGAGATGGACAACGGTGTGCGCGTGCACAAGGTGCAGTTCATCCCCGCGCGCGGCGCGTGGCTCGAGTTCGAGGTCGACAAGCGCGGCCACCTCGTGGTCTCCATCGACCGCAAGCGTCGCCAGTCCGCCATCGTGTTCCTGCGCGCCCTCGGCATCGCCGAGACCGACGACGAGGTCTACGCCCTGCTCGGCGATTCCGACGTGGTCCGCAACACCCTCGAGCGCGACGCCTCCACCACCCGTGAGGCCGCCCTCAAGGAGATCTACCAGCGCCAGCGCCCCGGTGAGCCCGCCACGGCCGACGCCGGCCGCCTGCTGCTGGACGGCCTCTACTTCAACGAGCAGCGCTACGACCTCGCTCGCGTTGGCCGCTACAAGGTCAACAAGAAGCTCGAGCTCGGCGAGGACTCCACGAGCCGCGTGCTCACGCACGAGGACATCATCGAGGCCCTGCGCTACCTGCTCGCCCTGCACAACGGTGACGACACCAAGCGCCTCGACGACATCGACCACTTCGGCAACCGTCGCGTCCGCACGGTCGGCGAGCTCGTGCAGAACCAGTTCCGCATCGGCATGAGCCGCATGGAGCGCGTCGTCCGCGAGCGTATGGCCTCCCAGGACGCCGACGACATCACCCCGCAGAGCCTCATCAACATCCGCCCGATCGTGGCCGCCATCAAGGAGTTCTTCGGCTCCTCGCAGCTCTCGCAGTTCATGGACCAGGCCAACCCGCTTGCCGGCCTCACCCACAAGCGCCGTCTCTCGGCGCTGGGCCCCGGCGGCCTGGCGGGCCACAAGTCCGGCTCGAGCCGCCGTACCAACGTGCCGACGGCCGTGCGCGACGTCCACAACTCGCACTACTCCCGCATGTGCCCGATCGAGACGCCCGAGGGCCCCAACATCGGCCTGATTGGCTCGCTCGCCCTCTACGCGCACGTCAACGAGTACGGCTTCATCGAGGCCCCGTACCGTCGCGTCGTGGACGGCAAGGTCACCGACCAGATCGACTGGATGACGGCCGACGAGGAGGAGGCGCACAACATCGCCCCCGCCAACACGCCGTTTGACGAGAAGACCGGCGAGTTCATCGAGGTGGACTCCAAGGGCAACATCACCAACCCGGAGCGCATCATCGCCCGCACCCGCGACTTCGACGGCTCGTTCGGCGCGCCGGCGCAGGTCATGGTCGAGGACGTCGACTACATGGACGTCTCGCCGCGCCAGCTGCTCTCCGTGGCCGCCAACCTCATCCCGTTCCTCGAGCACGACGACGCCAAGCGCACGCTCATGGGCGCTAACATGCAGCGTCAGGCCGTGCCGCTGATCCGCGCGCACGCGCCGTACGTGGGCACCGGCATGGAGGAGCGCGCCGCGCTCGACTCCGGCGAGCTCATTCGCGCCGCGCACGCCGGCACCGTCTCCGAGGTCGACGCCTCCCACGTGGTCGTCTACTCCGACGAGCACGGCTCCGAGCGCTACGACCTGCCCAAGTACGAGCGCTCCAACCAGTCCACGTGCATCAACCACCGCCCGATCGTCCACGCCGGCGACGTGGTGGAGGCCGGCCAGCCGCTGGCCGACGGCACCTCGATCGACCACTCCGAGCTCGCCCTCGGCGCCAACCTCACGGTGGCCTACATGCCGTGGGAGGGCTTCAACTACGAGGACGGCATCATCGTGTCCGAGCGCGTGGTGCAGGAGGACCTCCTCACCTCGGTGAGCATCTCCCGCCACGAGATCGACGCCCGCGACACCAAGCTCGGCCCCGAGGAGATCACCCGCGAGATTCCGAACCTCTCCGAGGACATGCTCGCCAACCTTGACGACGACGGCATCATCCGCATCGGCGCCGAGGTCGGCCCCGGCGACATCCTCGTGGGCAAGGTCACGCCCAAGGGCGAGACGGCCCTCACCGCCGAGGAGCGGCTCCTGCGCGCCATCTTCGGCGCCAAGGCCCACGATGTGCGCGACACCTCCCTCAAGATGCCGCACGGCGCCTACGGCCGCGTCGTGGACGTGGTTCGCTTCAGCCGCGAGGCCGGCGACGACCTCCCGCCCGGAGTCAACGAGCTCGTCCGCGTCTTCGTGGCGCAGCGCCGCAAGATCCAGCAGGGCGACAAGATCGCCGGCCGCCACGGCAACAAGGGCGTCGTCTGCAACGTCCTGCCCGTGGAGGACATGCCCTACATGGCCGACGGCACGCCGATTGACGTCCTTCTCGACCCGCTGGGCGTCCCGTCCCGTATGAACGTGGGCCAGCTGCTCGAGTGCCACCTCGGCTGGGCCGCCTCCCACGGCTGGGACGACGAGTCCGAGAACTCCGAGCGCTACGTGTCCGGCCCCATCAACGTCGCCACGCCTGTCTTTGACGGCGCCACCGACGTCGAGGTTGCCGAGGCCATCCGCCGCTCCAACATCAACATGATGAACAAGGCCAAGCTCGACTACGGCGAGCACATGCGCGAGGAGTTCGTGCCGCAGCTCAACAGCTTCGGCAAGACCACCCTCTACGACGGCCGCACCGGCGAGGCCTTCAAGAGCCCGATCACCGTGGGCACGAGCTACATCCTGAAGCTCGGCCACATGGTCGACGACAAGATCCACGCCCGCTCGACCGGCCCGTACAGCCTCGTCACGCAGCAGCCCCTGGGCGGCAAGGCCCAGTTCGGCGGCCAGCGCTTCGGCGAGATGGAGGTCTGGGCCCTCTACGCCTACGGCGCGGCCAACGTCCTTCAGGAGATCCTCACGGTCAAGTCCGACGACACCAACGGCCGCGTGAAGACCTACGAGTCCATCGTCAAGGGCGAGAACGTCCCCGCCGCGGGCATCCCCGAGTCCTTCAAGGTCCTCGTCAAGGAGATTCGCTCGCTCGCGCTCGACATCGAGCCCATCTCCTACAAGAAGCGCGCCGAGCAGGTGGAGCAGGGGAGCGCCGACGAGGTTGCCGACGCCGTCGACGTCTTTGCCGACATGGCCGCCGCGGCCGAGCCCGTCTCCGAGCCCGCCCCTGCCACCGACGACCTCGAGACCGCCCTCGTGGGCGACGCCATGAGCGATAAGGAGTAGCGACTGTGGCTGATTTCGACACCACTGATTTCGACGCGATCAAGATCTCGCTTGCCTCCGCCGACCGCATCCGCAGCTGGTCGCACGGCGAGGTGAAGAAGCCCGAGACCATCAACTACCGCACCCTCAAGCCCGAGAAGGACGGCCTGTTCTGCGAGAAGATCTTCGGCCCCGTGAAGGACTGGGAGTGCGCCTGCGGCAAGTACAAGGGCATCCGCTTCCGCGGCATCGTCTGCGAGCGTTGCGGCGTCGAGGTGACCACCGCCAAGGTGCGCCGCGAGCGCATGGGCCACATCGAGCTCGCCGCCCCGGTGAGCCACATCTGGTACTTCAAGAGCCCGACGAGCTTCCCGCTGGCCCGCCTGCTCGACATCAAGAGCAAGGACCTCGAGAAGGTCCTCTACTTCGCGAGCTACATCATCACGAAGGTCGACACCGAGGCCCGCGAGGCCGACGCCGCCGACCTCAAGGAGGAGCTGGACGCCGACCTCGAGGAGCTCGACGCCGAGCGCGACGACCAGATCCAGCGCCTGAAGGAGCAGGGCGAGGAGTCCGGCGAGGAGTTCGGCGACCTCGAGCCCCTCTCCGCCGACGAGATCCGTGCGGGCATCGCCGACCTCGAGGAGGAGTACGAGGACGAGAAGCGCCTGCGCACCGAGGCCTACGAGAAGTTCATGCAGCTCGAGGAGCGCGAGCTCATCTCCGACGAGGGGCTCTTCTCCGAGCTCAAGCGCTACTACGGCATCTACTTCAAGGGCGGCATGGGCGCCGAGGCCGTGCGCGAGCTGCTTCGCGGCATCGACCTCGAGGCCGAGGCGAAGGAGCTGCGTGACATCATCTCCTCCGACACCGCCCAGAAGCAGAAGCGCGAGAAGGCCATCAAGCGCCTGGAGATCGTCGACGCCTTCCTCAAGGGCGGCAACGACCCGGCCAACATGATCCTTGACGTCATCCCGGTCATCCCGCCCGACCTGCGCCCGATGGTGCAGCTCGACGGCGGCCGCTTCGCGGCGTCCGACCTCAACGACCTCTACCGTCGCGTCATCAACCGCAACAACCGCCTCAAGCGCCTGCTCGACCTCGACGCCCCGGCGATTATCGTCAACAACGAGAAGCGCATGCTCCAGGAGTCCGTGGACGCGCTCTTCGACAACGGTCGTCGCGGCCGTCCCGTCACCGGCCGCGGCGGGCGCCCGCTCAAGTCGCTCGCCGAGGCCCTCAAGGGCAAGCAGGGCCGCTTCCGCCAGAACCTGCTGGGCAAGCGCGTCGACTACTCGGGCCGCTCGGTCATCGTCGTGGACCCGAAGCTCAAGCTGCACCAGTGCGGCCTGCCCTCGCAGATGGCCCTCGAGCTCTTCAAGCCGTTCGTGATGCGCCGCCTCGTGGAGCTCGGCAAGGTCGAGAACATCAAGGGCGCCAAGCGCGCCATCGACCGTCAGCAGGCGGCCGTGTGGGACGTGCTCGAGGAGGTCATCCAGGACCGCCTGGTGCTGCTCAACCGCGCACCCACCCTGCACCGCCTCTCCATCCAGGCCTTCGAGCCGGTCCTTGTGGAGGGCAAGGCCATCCACCTGCACCCGCTGGTGTGCGCCCCCTTCAACGCCGACTTCGACGGCGACCAGATGTCCGTGCACGTGCCGCTGTCCACGCAGGCGCAGACCGAGGCGCGCGTCCTCATGCTGTCCTCCAACAACCTGCGCTCGCCGGCCTCCGGCAAGGTGCTCACCGTGCCGTCCCAGGACATGGTCTTCGGCGCCTACTTCCTCACCACCGAGAAGAGCGTCGAGGGCGCCGAGAAGCCCGTCTACGCCAACTTTGACGACGCCCTTCTCGCCATCGACATGAACACCGAGCTCGACCTGCAGCAGAAGGTCGTGGTTCGCGTGTCCGCCGCCGACGCCAACCTCACCGAGGGCGACCGCAAGATCTTCCGCCTGCTCACCGCCAAGGGCCAGTACGAGGATCTTGACGTCACGGAGCGCTCCGCGCGCTTCGAGACCACGCCGGGCCGCATCATCTTCAACCGTCAGTGCCTGCCCGCCGACTACCCCTTCATCAACTACAAGATGGTGAAGAGCGACATCGGCGCGCTGGTCAACGACTGCTGCGACCGCTACACCACGGCCGAGGTCGAGCCGATCCTCGACGCCATCAAGGAGACGGGCTTCCACTACGCCACCGTCGCGGGCCTGACGGTCTCCGTCTGGGACGCCACGATCCCCGAGGACAAGCCTCAGCTGCTCGAGGAGGCGCAGGGGCGCGTCGACGAGATCAACGAGTACTACGAGGACGGCTTCCTGTCCGAGACCGAGCGTCACACCGAGGTCGTCAATGCCTGGACCGAGTGCACCGACCTGCTGGCCACCGAGATGCTCGCCGGCTTCGCCGAGGACAACCCCATCTACATGATGGCCGACTCGGGCGCCCGTGGCTCCAAGACCCAGCTGCGCCAGCTCGCCGGCATGCGCGGCCTCATGGCCGACATGTCCGGTGACACCATCGACCTGCCGATCAAGGCGAACTTCCGCGAGGGTCTCGAGCCGCTGGAGTACTTCATCTCCACCTACGGCGCGCGCAAGGGCCTCGTCGACACCGCCTCGCACACCTCCGACTCCGGCTACCTGACCCGTCGACTGGTCGACGTGGCCCAGGACGTCATCGTCCGCGAGGAGGACTGCGGCACCGACGAGGGCGTCACCTACCCGCTCATCAAGGCCGGCGAGACCTCCGTTGACGCCGACCTCGTGGGCCGCTGCGCGCTCAACGACATCTGCGACCCGGAGACCGGCGAGGTGCTCATTGCCAAGGACTCCTACATCGAGTCCGTCGACGACCTCAACATGCTCGTCGAGCACGGTCTCAAGAAGGTCGAGCTCAGGGCGCTCCTGACCTGCAAGTCCAAGTACGGCGTCTGCCAGAAGTGCTACGGCTGGGACCTCTCCACGCGTCGCCCGGTCAACATCGGCACGGCCGTGGGCATCATCGCCGCCCAGTCCATCGGCGAGCCGGGCACCCAGCTCACGATGCGTACCATTCACTCCGGCGGCGTCGCGGGCGCCGACGACATCACGCAGGGCCTCCCGACGGTCGCCCGCATGTTCGACGTCGTCGGCAACGTCAACGAGAAGATCCTCGGCCGCGAGGCCGACCTCGCGCCGGTGTCCGGCCTCCTGCGCATCACGCCCGAGCAGGCCGAGTACCAGCTGCGCATCGTTGACCCCGAGGACCAGGGCCGCGTCATCGAGGAGTGGCGCGTGCCGGCGTCCGTGCGCTTCATGCCGGGCATCGAGGACAACGTGGAGGTTCGAGCCGGCGACCAGATCACCCGCGGCTTCGTCAACTTCCGCAAGCTCCGCCGCCTGACCGACATCGAGTCGACGATGCACACCTTCGTCGAGTCCGTCAAGGACGTCTACACGTCCCAGGGCGTCGAGCTCAACGACAAGCACATCGAGGTCATCGCGCGCCAGATGCTGCGTCGCGTCCAGGTGACCAACCCGGGCGACTCCCAGTACCTGCTCGGCCAGTACGTGGACCGCTACGTCTTTGCCGACACGGTGCGCAACGTGGCCCTCGCCGGCGGCACGCCGCCCGAGGCGGAGCCGGTCATCCTGGGCACCCTCAAGGTGGCCTCGAGCATCGACTCCTGGCTCTCCAGCGCCTCGTTCATCCGCACCGCGGGCGTCCTTACCGAGGCCGCCATCGAGGGCGACGTCGACCACCTGCTGGACCTCAAGTCCAACGTCATCGTGGGCAAGCAGATTCCCGCGGGCACGGGTCTTCCCGCCTACCACAACGTGGAGCTCACCTACCACGGCACCAAGATCGACGGCCCCACCTCGCCCCTGGCCAAGAGCCTGCCCGAGTGGGCTCCCGACGAGCTCAAGGGCATCGAGGAGCAGCTTCCCAAGCAGCTTGACTGGGTCGGTGACGACTACGGCTTCGGCGGCGTGTACTCCAAGAACGGGCGCACGCTCTCCAGCGAGGACGCCAAGCTCTACCTCTTCGACGACCTCGGCGTCTCGCAGCGCTGGACCAACAAGTTCAGCGAGGTTGGCATCGAGACCGTGGGCGACCTCATCGGCAAGACCGAGGAGGATCTGCTGCGCATCGACGGCATCGGCGCCAAGGCCATCGAGGAGCTCCGCGACGGGCTGGAGGCCCGCGGCCTGCTCTACATCCTTGAGCCTGACAACGACGAGGCCGACAGCGAGGACCTCTCCCAGCTGCTCAACATGGTCTTCTCGCCTGACGCCGACGGGGACATCATGCTCGGCACCGCTGCGCCCGCCACGCACCACTTCGACGATGACGAGCTGATTGGCGGCACGGACCAGTCCTCCAGCGGCTCCGACGTCATCAACGAGGACCTCGGGTCCCTTGATGACCTCCTGTCCCAGGTGGTCCGCCAGGAGGCCGAGCACGACGGCGAGTAGCTGTGACCTCTCCTTGAAGACGCTCTGAGGAACGGGCGCCGGCCTCTCTGGGGCCGGCGCCCGTTTCCGTGCGGCGAGCGTGGTGCGTCCCGGACGTGCGCTCTTCGACGCGGGCTCTTCTTGCCTAGGCGAGGCGGATCGATGCCGTTTCGGATGCAAACGCGACGCCGTCCACCACGGCACGGCCCCATGAGTCCACCCCGTCGAGCGTGCCTTGCGCAAGCTCTGCGCCGTCGGGCGACAGCACGCGGACCTCCTTGCTTCGCCAGGCGAGAAGGACGAGGTAGTCGTCGAGCACGCCGTCGAGCGGGTGCGTGCCCGCAGAGGCCGCCCACGCGTCGACCTGAGCCACGATCGCGTCGCGCAGCGCCTCTGCCAGCCCCTCGAACGCCGGGTGCACGCCGAGCTCGGCAAGGCAGATGGCTCCGAGCTCGCGCGGCGCGTCCAGCACGTTGACGCCGATGCCACAGACGGCGGGTCCGCCCTCGACCTCCACGAGGATGCCGCCGAGCTTGCGCCCGCGCGCCACGAGGTCGTTGGGCCACTTGAGCTGCACTTCGTTTGCACCGACGGCACGCAGCCCCCTGGCGGCGCCCACCCCGCACGCCGCCGCCAGGCCCGGCAAGCGCGTGGGCGACACGTCCGGCCGCAGCAGCACGGAGAGGTAGAGGTTGCCCTCCGGCGACGCCCACACGTGGCCGCGCCGCCCGCGCCCCGCCGTCTGCTGGCGCGCGGCCACCGCGAATCCGGCCGGGGCGCCCGAGCGTCCCAGCGCGAGCACGGCGTCGTTGGTCGAGCCGACGGACTCGACCAGGCTGATCGGGGGCAGTGACATACGACCTCCAGGTTCTTCTCGGCCCCGCGTTGTGCCGGGCGCGTGTGGTCAGCATAGCCAACTCGGCGCCCGCTTGGGTGCGCTCGTTGGGTTCCCGTTAGGAATCACAGCGTCTTACGCTTGTGTGCTGCTCCGGCCGAAAACATGCCGTTAGGAATCTAGGGACCTTAGCCTCATCCGACGCCGTTTCGTTAGGAATCGGCGCATCTTAGGTTGGCTAGGGCATAAGATGCGCCCATTCTTAACCAATCCGGGGCGCCGGGGCATAAGATGCCACGATTTCTAACTGGAGGGGCCGTGGTGGGGACTGAACCGCCGTGGTGGGGACTGAACCGTCGTGGCGAGAAGAGCCGCGCCCTCCGGCCCCGCGCTGCCCGACGGCGGCGTTGCCGCTGGCCGGCGGGGATTCCCCATATGGAGACATCGTGGCAAAATGGAGGAGCTTGAAAAAGAGCCCGCCACGTGAGGGCCCTTTTGACTAGCCTAACCCTGAGAGATGTTGACGCGTTAACAACACGACGGAAGGCGGGAAGGTGGGATTTCGCGTACTGGGAACAGGGTCGGCGCTTCCGGCCCGCTCGGTCACCAATGACGACCTCTCGGAGTTTCTTGACACCTCCGACGAGTGGATCTCCACGCGCACCGGCATCTCGAGCAGGCGCATCTGCACCACCGAGACGCTTGACGAGCTTGCCGTCGAGGCGTCCCGCCGCGCGCTCGAGGCGGCGGGCGTCACCCCGGACCAGCTTGACCTCATCGTCTGCTCCACCACGAGCGGGGACCACCTGATCCCCGCCGAGGCGTGCGCCATCGCCGAGGGCCTCGGCGCGCACTGCCCCTCGTTCGACGTCTCCGCCGCCTGCGCGGGCTTCGTCTTTGCGCTGGACACCGCCGACGGCTGGTTCGTCCGCGGCCGCGCGCGCCGCGCGCTCGTGGTCTCGGCAGAGAAGATGAGCCGCATGGTGGACTGGACCGACCGCGCCACCTGCGTGCTCTTTGGCGACGGCGCCGCAGCCGCGGTGCTTGAGGCGGGCGGGGAGAGCCCCCTGGCCACGAGCCTCACCACCGAGCCGGGCGTGGCGATCCTGGACGCGCCGGGGGTGGGCGGCAGCTGCCCCTACGACAAGACGGACCACCCCGCGAGCGTGCTCTCCATGGAGGGGCGCCGCGTCTTCAAGTTCGGCGTCAACGCCATCGTGGACTCCGTGCGCGGGCTCTGCGAGCAGGCGGGCGTGACGCTCGACCAGATCGACCACTTCGTCTTCCACCAGGCCAACGAGCGCATCCTCGCCGCAGGCGTGGCGCGCCTCGGCATCGACGACGCCAAGGTCGCGCGCGTGCTCTCGGAGACCGGAAACATCTCCAGCGCGTGCATCCCGCTGGCGCTTGACCGCCTCGCCCGCTCGGGCGAGCTCACGGCCGGCCAGCTCGTGGTGCTGGTGGGCTTTGGCGCCGGGCTCGACATAGGCGCCACCCTTCTGCGCTGGGGCTAGCCCCGGCGCACCCCGCGGCCTTTGCCGCGAAAGCGGCCCCGGCCGCGGCGCGCGACGCCCGTCGCGCCGACCACCGTCCATTGGAGCGCCCGTCGGGCGCATGGAAAAGAAGGAGAACCCAAATGGCAGACCAGAGCACCTTCGACCGCGTGTGCGCAATCGTCCGCGAGCAGGGCGGCCTCGACGACGTCGAGCTCACCCCGGAGACCACGCTCGCCGAGGTCGGCCTTGACAGCCTCGCCACCGTCGAGGCCGTCATGGCCTGCGAGGACGAGTTCGGCATCGAGATCGACGCCGAGACCAACCCCACCACCATCGGCGAGTTCGTCGACATGGTCGACGCGCTCCTGGAGAACTAATCATGCTGCGCACTCCCATCTGTGACCTTCTCGGCATCGAGAAGCCCGTCTTCCAGGGCGGGATGGCCTGGATTGCCGACGCCTCCCTGGCGTCCGCCGTCTCCGAGGCCGGCGGCCTCGGCATCATCGCGGCCATGAACGCAAACGCCGACTGGCTGCGCGACCAGATCCACGAGCTGCGCGAGAAGACCGACAAGCCCTTCGGCGTCAACGTGATGCTCATGAGCCCGTTTGCCGACGAGGTGGCCCAGGTCGTCATCGACGAGCACGTCCCCGTGGTCGTGACGGGCGCCGGCAACCCCACCAAGTACATGAAGGCCTGGAACGAGGCCGGCATCAAGGTCGTCCCCGTGGTCGCCTCCGTGGCCATGGCCAAGCTCGTGGCCCGCGCCGGCGCCGTGGCCGTGGTGGCCGAGGGCACCGAGTCCGGCGGCCACATCGGCGAGACGTCGACGATGGCCCTCGTGCCGCAGGTCGTCGACGCGGTGAAGATCCCCGTGATCGCCGCCGGCGGCATCGCCGACGGTCGCGGCGTGGCGGCCGCGTTCATGCTGGGCGCCGTGGGCGTCCAGGTGGGCACGCGCTTCCTCGTGGCCGACGAGTGCACCGTCTCCGACCAGTACAAGGAGCTCGTCCTCAAGGCCAACGACATCTCCACCCGCGCCACCGGCCGCTCCACCGGCCACCCCGTGCGCGCGCTCAAGAGCCCCTTCTCCAACGCCTACTACAAGATGGAGTCCGAGGGCGCCCCTGCCGAGGAGCTCAACAAGTTCGGCACCGGCGCGCTGCGCAAGGCGGCCAAGGAGGGCGACTACGAGCACGGCAGCTTCCTGTGCGGGCAGATCGCCGGCATGGTCAAGGAGCGCCAGAGCGCCCAGGAGATCGTCGACGACCTCGTGAACGGCGCCGAGAAGGTCCTTTCGGGAGCCATGCAATGGGTAAAGTAGCCTTCCTCTTTGCCGGTCAGGGCGCCCAGCACCCTGGGATGTGCGCTGACCTCATCGAGTCGGAGCCTGCGGCCAAGGCCGTCTTCGCGACGGCCGACGCCGTGCGCCCCGGCACCACCGAGCAGTGCCTCTCCGGCACCAAGGAGGAGCTCGCCCAGACCGTCAACACCCAGCCCTGCGTCTTCGCCGCGGACCTCGCGGCCGCCCGCGCCCTCGCGGCGCACGGCGTGACGCCGGACGTGGTGGCGGGCTTCTCGCTGGGCGAGGTCGCCGCACTCACCTTTGCGGGCGCCTACACCGACGAGCAGGGCTTCGAGCTCGTGTGCCACCGCGCCGAGCTCATGGCCGACGCCGCCGAGAAGAACCCTGGCGCCATGCGCGCCGTCGTGAAGCTGGACGCCGCAGCCGTGGAGCGCCTGGCGGCCGAGGCCGGCGAGTCCTGCTGGCCCGTGAACTACAACAGCCCGCTGCAGACCGTCGTGGCCGGGACGCCCGAGGCCTGCGAGAAGCTCGACGAGCTGGTGAAGGCCGCCAAGGGGCGCGCCATGAAGGTGGCCGTCTCCGGTGCCTTCCACAGCCCGTTCATGGCCGAGGCCGCCCGCGGCCTCGCCGCCTACCTCGCGAACGGCCACGCGCCGGCCGAGCCCACCGTCCCCGTGCTTGCCAACCGCACCGGCGAGGCCTACCCCGCCGACGAGGCGTCGCGCGTGGAGCTGCTCTCCAGCCAGGTGGCCAACCCCGTGCAGTGGGTCCGCACCCTGGAGGCCATGGCGGCCGACGGCGTGGACACCTTCATCGAGGTGGGCCCCGGCAAGACCCTCACGGGCCTCGTCAAGCGCACGCTCGAGGGCGTGACCGCCCTGCCGTGCGAGACCGTGGAGCAGCTCGAGGCGGTTCTCGCCGCGCTTTCCGAGAAGGGGGAGTAGACATGGCCGAGAAGAACGGCGCCATCGAGCGGGACGCCTCCCGCCGCGTGGCCCTGGTGACCGGCGCCTCCCGCGGCATCGGCCGCGCCATCGCCGAGGGGCTTGCCGCCGACGGCTTTGACCTTGCGATCGTCTACGCGGGCAACGAGGCCGCGGCCGCCGAGGCCGTCGCCGCCTGCGAGGCGGCCGGCGCCACCGCGCGCGCCTACCGCTGCGACGTCTCCGACGCCGAGGCGGTCAAGGCCACCGTGGAGGCGGTTCTCGCCGACTTCGGCAGCGTGTGGGCGCTCGTCAACAACGCCGGCGTCACGCGCGACGGGCTGCTCGTCCGCATGTCCGACAAGGACTTCGCCCACGTGGTCGACGTCAACCTCAAGGGCGCCTTCCACACCACCCGCGCCCTCGCGCGCTCCTTCATGCGCCAGCGCGGCGGCCGCATCGTCAACATGGCCTCCGTGGTGGGCCTCATGGGCAACGCCGGCCAGGCCAACTACGCGGCCTCCAAGGCGGGCCTCATCGGCATGACCAAGTCCGTGGCGCGCGAGCTCGCGCCGCGCGGCGTCACGGTCAACGCCATCGCGCCGGGCTTCGTGGAGACGGACATGACGGCCGTTCTCTCCGACGCCGTGCGCGAGAACTACGAGAAGCAGATTCCGCTCGGCCGTCTGGCGAGCGCCGACGAGGTGGCGGCCGTGGCGCGCTTCCTCGTGAGCGACGCCGCCTCCTACGTGACCGGGGAGGTCATCCGCGTCGACGGCGGCATGGCGATGTAGCGGTGATACGAGGGGACGGTCCCCTCGTATCATCAAAGAACTAATGGTACGAGGGGACGGTCCCCTCGTACCATCGTTGGGAGACGAGATGGAACACAGGGTAGCTATCACGGGTATCGGCGCTGTCACCCCGCTTGCCAACACGGCCAAGGAGACGTGGGAGGCCATGGTCGCCGGCAAGTGCGGCATCGGCCCCATCACCCACTTCGACACGGAGGGCTTCAAGGTCAAGGTGGCCGCCGAGGTGAAGGACTTCGACGGCGCCGCGCTGCTCGGCAAGCAGGAGGCCGCGCACCTCGACCTCTTTTCCCAGTACGCGCTTGTGGCCTCCGACGAGGCCATGGTCGACTCCGGCCTTGACGCCGAGGGCGCCGTCGACCACGACCGCCTGGGCGTCTACGTGGGCTCCGGCGTGGGCGGCATCAACACCATCGTGAACAACGTGCACACCATCGCCGAGCGCGGGCCGCGTCGCGCGTCCCCGTTCATGATCACGATGATGATCGCCAACATGGCGTCCGGCAACATCGCCATCCGCCACAAGGCCTGCGGCCCCACGCTGCCCGTCGTCACCGCCTGCGCCACCTCCGCCCACGCCGTGGGCGAGGCCTTCCGCGCGATCAAGCACGGCTACGCCGACGCTATCCTGGCCGGCGGCGCCGAGGCGGCCATCATGCCCGACTCCATCGCCGGCTTCACGAGCTGCCGCGCCCTCACCACCAACCCCGACCCGACGACCGCCTGCCGCCCCTTCGACGCGGAGCGCAACGGCTTCGTCATGGGCGAGGGCGCCTGCGTGCTCGTTCTCGAGGAGTGGGAGCATGCCGTGGCCCGTGGCGCTCACATCTACGCAGAGCTCGTCGGCTACGGCAACACCGACGACGCCCACCACATCACGAGCCCCGACCCCGAGGCTCGCGGCATCGCCCGCGCCATCGAGCTGGCGGTGGCCGAGGGCGGCGTGAAGCCCGAGGAGGGCCTCTACATCAACGCCCACGGCACCTCCACCAAGCTCAACGACTCCTCCGAGACCCTCGGCTTCAAGCGGGCCCTCGGCGAGGAGGCCGCGCACGCCGCGCACATCTCGTCCACCAAGTCCATGACCGGTCACATGATCGGCGCCACGGGTGCCGTCGAGGTCATGGCCTGCGCGCTCGCGCTGGAGAACGGCGTGGTTCCGCCCACCATCAACTATCACACTCCGGACCCGGAGTGCGACCTCGACTACACGCCCAACGAGGCCGTCGAGTGCCAGCTCACCTGGGCGCTCTCCACGAACCTCGGCTTCGGCGGGCACAATGCGGCGCTCGCGCTTCGCGCGGCGGGGAGGGAGTAGCAACATGGAGCCCAGCAAGATCGCAGAGATCGCTGCCGTGATGGAGAGCCACGGGCTCTCCCGCGTGCGCCTGGAGGAGGCCGACGGCTCGGCCGTCGAGCTCGAGCGCGGGACCAGGGTCGTCGCCGAGGCGGCGCCCGTCGTCGCGGCCGCCCCGGCGGCCGTCCCCGC
>NZ_JACSNQ010000018.1 GCF_016900315.1 Olsenella profusa | reverse complement strand
GGCGACACGCGGGCCTTGGGGGCGGGCGCCCCGGGCGGGCTGCGCCCAGGCGGCGGAGGGCCGGCGGCCCCGCTGAGCCAAGTATGAACCATCCCGGCCCCGCGCTTGGGTAGAATCGGTGTCATGACACGCTTGCGCCGGGAAGGCGCCCAGGAGAGGAACACGCATGAACCAGCAGGACCGCGAGAAGCTCCGCCAGGAGGTCGACGAGACGCTGCACGGCGGCAAGACGGCCGCCCAGGCGCCCCAGCAGGTCGAGCAGAACGACTGCTCCAACGTCCACCACGTGATCGGCGTGGTCTCGGGCAAGGGGGGCGTGGGCAAGTCGCTCGTGTGCGGCATCCTTGCCGTGAACCTGGCCCGCCGCGGCGCGCGCGTGGGCATCCTCGACGCCGACATCACCGGGCCCTCGATCCCGCGGATGATGGGCCTTGCGGGCGAGCGGGCCCACGCCGTGGACCAGCTGCTCGTCCCCAACCAGACCGCCGGCGGCATCAAGGTCATGAGCGCCAACCTCGTGCTCGAGCACGAGAGCGACCCGGTGCTCTGGCGCGGCCCGGTGGTAGCCGGCGCCATCAACCAGTTCTGGGGCCAGTGCGCCTGGGGCGAGCTCGACTACCTGCTCGTGGACATGCCCCCGGGAACCGGCGACGTGGCTCTCACGGTGTTCCAGTCCCTGCCGGTCGACGGCGTGGTCATCGTGAGCTCGCCGCAGGACCTCGTGCAGATGGTGGTCGGCAAGGCCGTCAACATGGCCAACCTCATGAAGGTGCCGGTGATCGGCCTCGTGGAGAACATGGCCTACGTCGAGTGCCCGCACTGCGGCGAGAAGATCTACCCCTACGGGCCGAGCCGCCTGGCCGAGACCGCCGAGGCCTTCGACGTTGAGGCCCTCGGCCAGCTGGGCATCGACCCGGCGCTGGCCGCGGCCTGCGACAACGGCACCTTCGAGCGCGCGCTGCCCGAGGGCCTGCTCGAGGAGGCCACCGACATGGTGGTGCGCACCGCGGAGTTCGTGGACGCGGTACGCGGTGGCCAGGCCGGCCAGGACGCCTAGCGTGGCCCGCCCGGCGAGAAGAACCTCGAGGTCCAAGGCGCGCGAGGCGGCCCTGGCGGTCGCCGCGGCCGTGCGGTTGCCGGACGCGGCGGACGTCGCCGTGGTCGGCGGGGGCGCCGCCGGGCTGGCCGCCGCGATCGCCGCGGGAGAGGCCGGAGCGCGCGTGGTGGTGCTGGAGCGCTCCGCGGAGTGCGGGCGCACGATCCTTGCCACCGGCAACGGCCGCTGCAACCTCGCCAACGCCCGCCTCTGCCCCGACCGCTACAACGACCCCGCCTTCGTGGAGGCCGTCTGCGGGGACGCCGCGCGGTTCCGGGGCGACGTCCTCGCGTTCTTTGACGCCTGTGGGCTCCAGACGGTCCTCGAAGAGCAGGGGCGCCTCTACCCCTGCTCGCGCCAGGCGGCGAGCGTGCGCGCGGTGCTGCTCGCCCGCGCGGGTCGCGCCGGGGCCACGCTGGCCCCGGCACGCGAGGTGACCTCGGTGGCGCACGCGGACGGCGGCTGGGTTGTGACGTGGGCGGGCGCGGAGGGCGCGGTGGCCTCCGGGAGCCTGCGCGCGGGCGCGGTGGTCTTTGCCGCGGGCGGCGGCGAGGCGCTGACGAGGTCGCTCGGCCTGGCGTGCTCCCCCTTCCGGCCCGTGCTCTGCGCGCTCGCGTGCGAGCCGCAGGGGGCCGCGCTGAGTCTGGCCGACCTCGACGGGCGCCGCGCCCACGCGTGCGCTCGGCTGCTGCGCGACGGCGCCGAGGTGGCCCGCGAGCGCGGGGAGGTGCTCTTCCGCCCGTACGGGATCTCGGGCATCGTCGCGTTCGACCTCTCCCGCACGGCACGGCCGGGAGACGTGGTGTCGCTCGCGTTTGCGGACGGGATGCTCGACGAGGCCGACGCGCGCGGGCTCGCGGGGCGGGCCGGGAGCTGCGCGGGGTTTCTCGACCCCGCCATCGAGTCCGTGCTTGCGGCCACCGGCGCCGACGTGGTCTCGCTTGCGCTCGACCTGCGCCTGCGCGTCACGGGCCCGGCCGAGCCGGAGCGCGCTCAGGTGACGCGCGGCGGGCTTCTGACCGAGCAGTTCCTGCCGGGGACGCTCGAGGCGCGCGAGGCGCGCGGGCTCTTTGCCTGCGGCGAGGCGCTCGACGTGGACGGCGCCTGCGGCGGCTTCAACCTGGCCTGGGCCTGGCGGAGCGGGCTTGTCGCCGGCGCGGCCGCCGCACAGGCGCGCTGACGCCGCACCCGACCGTGCACCTACGAAAGGGAGGCACCCATGCTCGAGATCTCAGGCATCCGCATAGCCCTCGACCAGCTGGACGGCTCTGACGCCGCCGAGCTCACCGCCTGCCGACGCGCGCTCGCGCGCAAGCTGCGCATAGGCGAGAAGGACCTTGCGACCGTCGAGCGCCGGCGCCGCTCCATCGACGCCCGCCGCCACGGCGACGCCCATCTCACGTTCACCCTGCGTGCCGAGCTTTCCGGCGGGGCCGCGGCCGAGCGCGGGCTTCTCGCCCGCCTTGCCCGGCGCCACGCCGACAGGAACGTGCGCGTGGTGGACGAGGCACCCTACCGCCTCCCCGACCCCGTGGGCGCCCCGGCGCGGCCGGGCGAGCGCCCCGTGGTGGTGGGCGCGGGCTGCGCGGGGCTCTTCTGCGCGCTCTCCCTTGCCCGGGCGGGGCTCGAGCCGCTGCTCGTAGAGCGCGGCGACGACGCGACCCGGCGCGCCGAGGTGGTGGCCGCGCACAACCGGACCGGCGTCCTCGACCCCGAGAGCAACATACAGTTTGGCGTCGGCGGCGCGGGCACGTTCTCCGACGGCAAGCTCCAGACCGGCACCCGGAGCCCCGCGCACCGCCTCATCCTGGAGACCTTCGTGGCGGCGGGCGCCCAGCGGGAGATCCTCTGGGACGCCAAGCCGCACGTGGGAAGCGACGTGCTGCCGCGCGTGGTGAGCGAGATCGTGCGGGAGATCGAGGAGGCCGGCGGCGAGGTCCGCTGCCGCTGCCGCATGACGGATGTAGACGTGACCGGAGGGCGTGTGCGCTCCGTGACGCTGGCGGGCACGGGGTCCGACGGCGCGATGCGGGAGGAGCGCGTGGCCGCGAGCTGCGTGGTCCTTGCCTGCGGGCACTCCGCCCGCGACGTCTTCGAGCTCCTGCGGGAGCGCGGCGTGGCCCTGGAGCGCAAGACCTTCGCGATGGGCGTGCGGATCGAGCACCTGCAGGCGGACGTCGACCGCGCGCTCTACGGTGCGGCGGCCGGGCACCCCGCCCTCGGGGCGGCGCCCTACAAGCTCTCCTGCCACCTGCCCTCCGGGCGCAGCGCGTTCTCCTTCTGCATGTGCCCCGGCGGCTACGTGGTCTCCGCAGCGAGCGAGCCGGGCGGCGTGTGCACCAACGGCATGAGCCTCTCGGACCGCGCCGGCACGAACGCCAACGCGGGCCTGCTCGCCAACGTCTTCCCGGACGACCTCCCCGGTGACGACGTGCTCGCCGGCGTGGAGCTCCAGCGGCGCTGCGAGCGCGCGGCCTTTGCGGCGGGCGGCGGCGACTTCGTGGCACCGGCGCAGCTCGTGGGGGACTTTCTGAGGGGCGTGGGCTCGAGCGCGGGCGGGCGCGTGCAGCCCACCTACCCGCGCGGCGTGGCCTGGGGCGACGTCGCGCCCTGCCTGCCCGACTACGTGAGCGAGACTCTGCGTGCCGCCATCCCCCAGATGGCCCGGCACCTGCACGGATTTGACGCGGCCGACGCCGTGCTCACCGGCGTGGAGACGCGCTCGAGCTCGCCGGTGCGCGTGACGCGCGGCGACGACGGCCAGAGCGTGAGCGTGCGCGGGCTCTGGCCCGTGGGCGAGGGCGCGGGGTACGCGGGCGGCATCATGAGCGCGGCCACCGACGGCATCCTCGCCGCCGAGAAGATCGTGGCGGAGTACGCGTCACGGACCTGAGCGCCGGGGTCTGTGCCGGGGGCGTCGGCGGCCGGCCGCTGGGACCGACGGGGCGGGACCGCTACTCGAAGCGGATGATGTCGAGCAGCTTGGAGAACTCCTCCTCCTGGTTCATGCCCGTGAGGAAGGCCACGCCGTTCAGCACGGGGACGTCATAGGTGCCCTCCGTGCGCACGACCGGGATGTAGACGTCGGCGTCCGCAAGCTCCTCGTCAAGCCGTGAGACCTCGACGGGCACGACGTCGGCCTGGACGCCCTCCCCCTCGAGGAGCTTCCGGATCTTAGCAGCCACCATCTCGGAGGTTGCCACACCAGAGCCGCATGCCACGACGATCTTCGTTGCCATCTCAGCCTCCCTCTCCCTGTTGACCAGACTCCATTCTACCCAAGCCGTCGCCGCCCCATGCGCACGGCGCGCGGGCAGTTCTCCGCGCAGGCGGGTGCCGGTGGCGCCTACTTCTTGTGAGGCCGGTAGCGGCGGCGCGTGGCGTGCGCGCTACCCTTGCGCGCACCGGCCTTGAGACGGGCGATCACGTCGTCGGCGGTTCCGCCCTCCACCTTGGTGCGGATGGCGACGATCTGGTCGCGCAGGCGGGCGGCCGTCTCGAAGTCCATGGCCTCAGAGGCGGCGGCCATCTCCTCCTCGAGGGCGTCCACCACGTCGGCCAGCTCGGTGGCGGGAAGCTCGGCGAGCTCGGCCGCCACGTCGCGCGCGGTGTCCCCGGCGCCGGGTTCGCTCCCGGCCGCCAGGCTCTCGAAGGCGCCGTGGCTGCCGGTGCCGTGACGGTCGCGTGTCTTGCCCTCGAGCGTGGCCTCGGCCTCGGAGATGAACGACGAGACGTCCGTGATGGACTTCCTCACCGTCTGGGGCACGATGCCGTGCTCCTCGTTGTAGGCCTCCTGGATCTGGCGGCGGCGCGCGGTCTCCCCGATGGCGGCGCGCATGGAGTCCGTGATCGAGTCGGCGTACATGATGACCTCGCCCTGGGCGTTTCTCGCCGCGCGGCCCATCGTCTGGATGAGGGAGCGCCGGTTGCGGAGGAACCCCTCCTTGTCCGCGTCCAGGATCGCCACGAGGGAGACCTCGGGGATGTCCAGGCCCTCGCGCAGCAGGTTGATGCCCACGAGCACGTCGATCTTGCCCACGCGCAGGTCCCTGATGATGTCCACGCGGTCGAGCGTGGCGGTGTCCGAGTGCATGTAGTTGACGCGGACGCTCTCGTCCAGGAGGTGGTCGGTGAGGTCCTCGGCCATGCGCTTGGTGAGCGTGGTCACGAGCACCCGCTCCTTTCTCGCCACGCGGTCCTTGATCTCCGCGATGAGGTCGTCGATCTGGCCCTCCACCGGCCGCACGTCCACCTTGGGGTCGAGAAGCCCCGTGGGGCGGATGATCTGCTCGACCTGCTGCTGGCTGACCGTCTCCTCGTAGTCCCCGGGCGTGGCCGAGACGTAGATGAACTGCGGCACGCGCGCCTCGAACTCGTCGAAGCGCAGCGGCCGGTTGTCGAGGGCGGACGGCAGGCGGAACCCGTGGTCCACGAGCGTGACCTTGCGCGAGCGGTCCCCCTCGTACATGCCGCGGATCTGCGGGACCGTCACGTGGGACTCGTCGATGATGCAGAGCATGTCCGAGGGGAAGTAGTCGATGAGGGTGTAGGGCGGCTCGCCGGGGGCCCGCCCGTCCAGGTGGCGCGAGTAGTTCTCGATGCCGTTGCAGTAGCCCATCGTCTCGAGCATCTCGAGGTCGTAGCCAGTGCGCTGCGCGAGGCGCTGGGCCTCCAGCAGCATGTCGTTGGCCTTGAGCTCGGCCACGCGCTCCTCCAGCTCCTCGGATATGGTCTGGAGGGCGTGGGTGACCTTGGGCCGCTCGGTCACGTAGTGCGACGCCGGCCAGATGGGGATCGCGTCGTACTCCCGCACGATCTCCCCGGTGACGTTGTCCACCTCGGCGATGAGCTCCACCTCGTCCCCGAAGAAGGAGATGCGCAGGGGGTTCTCCGCGTAGGGCGGGAAGACGTCCACGGTGTCCCCGCGCACGCGAAAGGTGCCGCGGGAGAGGTCGTAGTCGTTGCGGTCGTACTGGATGTCGATGAGGGCGTGGATGAGGTCGTCGCGCTCCAGCGGCTCGTCCTTGCTCACGTTGGGGGCGAGGCCCGCATAGTCCTGCGGGCTGCCGATGCCGTAGATGCAGGAGACCGAGGCCACCACGATGACGTCACGCCGGGAGAGCAGGCTCGAGGTGGCCTGGTGGCGGAGCTTCTCCACCTCCTCGTTGATGGAGGCGTCCTTCTCTATGTAGGTGTCCGTCTGCGGGACGTAGGCCTCGGGCTGGTAGTAGTCGTAGTAGCTGACGAAGTAGACCACCGCGTTGTTGGGGAAGAGCTCGCGCATCTCGCTGGCCACCTGGGCGGCGAGCGTCTTGTTGGGCTCCATGATGAGCGTGGGGCGGTTGAGCTTCTCGATGGTCTTGGCCATGGTGAAGGTCTTGCCCGAGCCCGTGACACCCATGAGCGTCTGGTAGCGCAGGCCCCGCTCCACCCCGTCGGCAAGCTTCTCTATGGCCTGGGGCTGGTCCCCGGCGGGCTCGTAGGGCGAGACCACCGTGAGGCGCTCACCGCCGCGCTCCCGCCCAAAGCGCACGAGCTCCCCGCCGACGCGCTCGCGCCGCTCCGTGACCGCCGGGTCAACCGCCTGCGCCATGGCTCTCCCCTCCAGAAGGTCTGACGGGGGCGACGCGTCCGCCGCCCCCTCGCTGATGGAAAGAGTTTACCCCAATGGCTGTATTTCAAACAAGTGTTCGGGTATACTTCGTCAAAACCGATGCTAGGGACGGGCGACGCGTCTACCATAGGGGTGGCGGAGCGGAGAGAGGGGCGGCATGAGGGCGCGCAACAACGGACGCAAGACCCACGAGACGCTCGGCTTCAAGATCGCCGACGCAGTCCTGATCTGTCTGGGCTGCCTGGTCGTGGTGGCGGCGGCCGTCCAGGGAGACAGCCTGGGCGGGGTCGCCCGGCGCTCCCTCGTGCGTGCCGGTGTCCTTCTCTGCGCCGTGGGCCTGGGCGCGCTCTTCCTCGCCTGGCACCACAGGCACGGCAAGAAGGAAGACGAGCGCGCCCAGAGCACCGAGGCGGCCGAGCCTACCGCCTCCGCCTCCCAGGTCAACCTCGAGGGCATGCTGCGTCACTCGGACGACGTGGTCGGCACGCTGCGCGACATCGCCTCCCACGGCGCCGGGCACGGGGACTTCGGGACGCTTGCCGCCCTGCTGGGGCGCGTCGGCGTCCTGGCGTGGGAGGACGCGCCGCGCCTCACCGCCAACAAGCTGCGCTGCAACGGGCGCTGGTGGCTCACCTGCGTGGACGGCACGCTCGAGGGCAGAACGTACGAGCAGGTCGTGAGCCTGGAGGCTGCGCTCAACGTCAACGAGGACCTGCGGGGCGTGGACGGTCCCCCGGTCACGAGCGCGGAGCAGGCCGCCCTGCGCGCCGGCCGTGTCTTTGCCGCCGTGGCGGACCTCGAGCCGCGCTCAGCCCAGACGGAGACGTTCCGCGAGCTGCTCCTCGAGCAGGGCGAGGAGCGCGGCGAGTGGCGCTGCCGGATCGGCCTCGCCGACCGCTGCGAGAGCCTCCCGGCGCCCTTCCGCGTTGAGGTCGACTACCAGAGCAACGTCGGCGCCGGCATGCTGTGCGTGGGCGTGGCAGTCCCGGGCCCTGGGTGCTTCTCGCTCCTTGCGGACGACGCCGCCGGCCGCGCCGACGCGGCGCGCTCCTACGCGCTGCGGCTCGGCCTTGCCGTGGGGCGCTGCGGGCTGGACGCGCTCCCCGCCCCCGGCCGCGTGATCGTCAACTGCCACGAGCACGGCAGCGACGACACCACCCTGCTCTCGCTCGACCTCACCCGCGAGGCACTCGAGCGCCTGCGCACCGCCGTGCGCGACCGCGGCGCCCTGATGGGGCGGCTGCCCGCGGACGGCTGCCTGAGCTACCGGGTGGGGCGGGACGGCTGGCTCGTGCCGGTGCGGCCCTTCGCGCACCTCACCGACGGCGCGTTCTGCCCGCCGAGGCGCTGGCGCGAGGTCGAGCTCGACGACACGCCCACGGAGGGAGCCCTGCGCACCGCGTGCGGCGCCGCACGTGTGAGCGACCTCGGGATCATGGAGAAGGCCGGGCGCGCCGCCGCTTGGAACGGCATGGTCGCGCAGCTTGGAACAAGCACGCAGGACGTGGTCTCCAAGCTCGTCGGCCTGCGTGACGCGACCAACGACCTCACGGTTGCCGAGGCCTGCGAGCGCACGAGCAAGGCGCTCGTGGAGGGCAGCGTGGACACCGCGGACCGCCGCGCGCTCGCGTACCTCTTCGTGGACGGCGGGCAGCTCGCACGGGTGGCCCGGCGTGCCTCGGCGCTCTTCAAGAAGGACGAGATAACCCCCGAGAAGCTCGAGGGGGCGCTCGCCGAGCTCGAGGGGGCGCTCTCCCCCATCACGGACATGGGCATCTATCTCGACGACAGCGACAACGTCTACCGCTACTTCAACTCCACCGCGGAGCGCGTCCACTACAACCGCACCGCCCACGACGACGGGCGGCGGGTGCGGCTTGTGCCGGACGAGTACTACGGCGCCCTGGCGAACGCGTCGCGGATCCTCAACGCCCTCGGGCGCACCGAGGACGCCCTCGTCCACGCCGACGAGCTCATGCGTGTGGCGCCCGTCACGCCCGACGCAACGCTCACCAAGGTGCGCTGCCTCGAGGAGCAGTCCCGCATCTTCGAGGCGGCCGACCTGCTCAAGGAGGCCATCGGCTACTCCTCTACGGCGCGCGACCTCGCCATCTGCTTCTACCGCCTTGCCTTCATGGAGTGGAAGCTCGGCAGGGGGGACCTCTGCGTGGCGTGCTACCAGCGCGCCATCTCCCTGCACACCGACATCGCCCCACAGGCGAGAAGCGAGCTCGCCGACCTGCTGAGCACGGAGGAGGGGCTTCGCCCGCTGGCCGACGACGAGGTGGTCCCCGCGCTGGAGCGTGGCGGGCTGCCGGCGGGCGGGGTCGACGAGCTGCGCCTCGAGCTGCGCGATGCACTCGTGGCCTGCACGGACGCCGAGCTCTTCGGCGTGGCGCGCCAGCTTGCGAGTGCCCTGATAGAGCTCTACCGCGACGACGCGCTCATCGACGTCAGGCACTCGCTCGTGAGGCCCTAGCGCGGCGGGCGCGCCCGGAAGGCGCCCGTCGCCGTGGCGCAGCCAGGCCGCCGGCAGCCAGGCCGCCAGCCTGTGCCCTCAGCTTGCCGTGATGCCACCGGGGTAGCTCAGCCGATAGCCCTCATAGGCGGAGAGCACGCGCTCAAGGTAGGCGCGCGTCTCGGCGTACTCGATCTCCTCCGAGATGGTCCCGCCGTCGGCAAGCCACCCCTGCACCGCCCCGATTCCGGCGTTGTAGGCCGCGACGACCTCCTCCTGGGAGGAGAGGTGCTCCTGGAGGTATCCCAGGTAGGCGCAGCCGTACTCGATGTTGACCTCAGCGTTCTCAAGGTCGGCCGGGTCGTAGGCGGCCCCGTCGACCACGCCAAGGTCCACCAGGCTCTGCGCCGTCTCCGGCATCAGCTGCATGAGCCCCACGGCGCCTGCGGAGGACCGCGCCGACTCGTCCCAGTCCGACTCGCACTTGATCACGGCACAGACGAGGTAGGGATCCACGCCGTGGCGCTCCGCGGACTCCTGGACCGTCTCGGCGTGGCTCACGGGATAGAAGAGCTCACGGGTGAGCGTCGTGGAGGTCCCGTTGAGAAACGCGCAGGTCACGAGCGCAAGGGCGATCACCACGACGGGCAGCGCCCTGAACCAGCGGGCGAAGCGCGTGCTCGTGCGGCTGTGCGGACGAGGACGTCTGTGCGGGCGCCTGCTACGCCTTCTCGACGTCGCCATGCACGCCACCCCGGGGCACGGGGGCCCAGCCGGCCTCCTCGCGGCTCTTCCACCAGTCACGGACCTGCTGCTCAAAGACGTCCATCGGGCGGATGTTGTTGAACACGTAGTTCGCGTGGGCCCTGATGTAGAAGTCCGTCGGCTGCTTCTCGCGGCGGCAGTCGAAGTCGCCGGGCTTCATGCCGCGCTGGATGGCGCGGGCGCGCCGGGCTGGCAGCGGGCAGAGCACGCCCACGATCTCGTCAGCCATGTCGAACGAGCCGCGCATGCGGTCGAGCAGTGGAATCTCCACCACCACGATCTTCTCGGGGGCGTCCGGGTTCTTCTCGCGCTCGGCGGTCTCCTCGTCGCGGAGCTTGGCGATGCTCATGCGCAGCAGGTCGTCGATCACGGGCAGCTCGATCTCCTCGAGCGTGACGGAGCGCTCCATCGTGGCAAAGGCGCGGGCCGCGAGCTTCTCGCGGTCGACCAGGCCGTTGGAGCGCAGGACGTCCTCGCCGAACTCCTCGACGATCTTCGGGATGATCGGGGACCAGGGCGCGAGCGCCTGGCGGGAGAGGTCGTCGAGGTCGATGACCTCGGCCCCGAGCTCCTTCATGACGCGCGCGACGGTAGACTTGCCCGAGGCGATGCCCCCGGCGAGATAGATGACATGCATGATGCAGGCTCCTTCTTGTAGGCAAGCTCCTATCATCGCACAAGTGCGCGGGTCAAAAGGGAGCAGACCCCCTCAACTCATGCAATGAGCTAAATGGGACCTTCCCCTTTGTCCTCCTCGTCATCTGACTGCGACAAACAAACAGCCTGCAGATGACATCGCTGTAATGGATTACTATTTTATTTGGATACGCTTGCATCTCTCGCCGAGGGTACCGTCCCCGCGCGCCGAGAGCCACGCCTCGCATACACTCGGATGGGCCACTTCACGTCCGACATGGCTCCCGGAGCAGGCACCTGGGTGGGCCACATTTACGGATATGTAAGCCGTAATTGCCACATTTCGGGAAGTGCGGCGCCCTTCGTCGCCACAGAACCGGACGTGTGGCCCCGTGTCGCCACATATCTGGACTTGTAGCCAACAACAAAAGAGTACGTAATGAACACGCAGGTAGCATCCCAACAGATCCGGATATGTAGCACAACATCACGTCAAATTTGGTCATATCTGGATATGTGGCCCATAGCGGCACCGCATTACCCGATATGTGGCCAAAAAGCTACCTAGGGGAGCTGGGTCCGCCCCCGCTGCTCGTCGCTCCCGGACTCACACGACCGCCGTCGACGCGCCAGACGACAGGTTTCCCCAAAAGGTCGAGCTCGCGGCTGTCGTGCGTGACCCAGAGCACCGTTCGCCCCGCCAGGAGCGGCCGCACGTAGCCCATGACGCGCGCGACGGTCCCCTCGTCCATGCCCTTGAGCGGCTCGTCGAAGAGCAGGGCGTCGGCGTCGGCGAGCACGCAGCGCAGGATGGCCACGCGCCGACGCTGCCCACCGGAGAGCTCGCGCACGGGACGACGGTCCACCGGCAGCCCCACCGCGCGGAGTGCCTCGGTCTCGCGGGCGAGAAACGCCTCGAGCTCGCGGCCCCGCAGCCGGGCGTGCGGCAGGCGCACGTTGGCCGTGGCCGTGAGGCTCTCGAGCAGGCGGTCCTCCTGGAAGGTCATCGCCAGGCGCAGGCCCTTTGCACGCCTGACCTCACCGACGTCGGGCCGCTCGAGCCCGGCGAGCAGGCGCAGCAGCGTGGTCTTGCCGGCACCCGAGGGCCCGGTGAGCACGTGCACCCGCCCGGCCTCGAAGCGCGCGGACGCACCTGCAAGCACCCGGAGCGCGCCGAAGCTCTTCTCGACGTCACGGAGCTCGAAGGCGGCGGCGCCCCGTGCGGCGGCGCCCCGTGCGGCGGCGCCCAGCTCGGCTGCCTCCGCGGCGGCGCCCCGCGCGCCGGGCGCCCCCGTCGCGGCCCTCGTCGCCACGTCCCCCTCTGCCCGCGCGCTCATGGCCGGGCCTCCCAGCGCGCGACGGCCCGGTTCAGCACGCGCCCCACGAGCGCCTCCAGGCACACGGACACCACCACGATGGCCACCGTCCAGGCAAAGAGGCTCGGGGTGTCCAGGTAGACCTTGGCGTCGTAGAGGTGCTCGCCCACCGTCAGGTCAGGCAGGCCGATGACCTCAGCGGCGATGCCCGCCTTCCACGAGAGGCCGAGCGCCAGCGAGAAGGCCGCTCGGAAGTACGGCAGCACCTGCGCCACGTAGACGAGCCGCACGCGGTCCCACGCGCACAGGCCGAAGACCCGCGCCATCTCCAGCAGCTGCGGGTCGGTCTGGCGGATGCCCTCGAGGACGTTGGTGTAGGCGATCGGCAGCGCCATGAGAAACGCGATCACCAGTGAGAGCCAGCGGGAGGAGACCCACAGGAGCACCAGGATCACGAAGGACGCCACCGGCACCGCCTTGATCGCCCCCATGGCCGGGGCCAGAAGCTCGCGCACCGCGCCCACGCGGCTCGCCACCGCGGCCAGGAGCGTGCCGAGGGCAAGCCCCGCCACGAGGCCCGCGAGGATGCGACCGAGCGAGAGGCCCAGCGACGCCCAGAACTCCCCCGTCAGCACCAGCTCGCCAAGGCGCGCCGCCACCTCGAGGGGGCCCACCAGCACGATGCGCACGTCCACGGCCCAGGCGAGCAGCTGCCACGCCACGAGCCACGCGCACACGGCAAGCACCCGGACGCCCCACCGCCTGCGGAGGGGGCGCCCGGGCGCGTCAGGGGCATCTGTGGGCCGGGTGGGCACTAGGCACCGTAGTAGAAGTCGTCACCGGGAACGGCCCCGCCCACGGCCTCGGGGTTCTGGTCGGCAAGAACCGCGAGGTAGCCGGAGAGCTGCTCCTTCATGTCCGCGCCGGTGATGCAGACGATGTTGCACTCCGGCAGGGCCTTCTCAGCCACCTCGGCGGTGACGATGTCGTAGTCGCCCACGAGCTGGGCGGCCTCGGACACGTTGTCGTTCACGAAGTCGACCGACTCCGCGTAGTGGCCGAGGAACGCGTCGACCGCGGCGGGGTGCTCGTCGGCGAAGGCCGAGCGCACCACGGCCACGCCCGTGATCATGGAGCTCTGCTCGTCTCCGGACTGCACGGCGTCCCACTCCTCGGTGAGGTCGAGCGCCACGCGAATCTGGTCGTTCTTCATCTGGGCCGTGGTCACGAAGGGCTGCGGCAGCATCGCCACGCCGTTCGGGTCGGCCATGAGCTGGGCGAGGGCCTCGGAGTGCTCGCTCGCCCATTCCACCTGCACGTCCTCGCCGATGGTGAGGCCGTTCTTCTCAAGGATGTAGGCCAGGCCGTACTCGGGCGTGGAGCCCTTGCCGGAGGCGTAGATAGTCTTGCCGGCGAGGTCGGCCACGCTCTGGACGGAGTCGCCCTGCTCCACGATGTAGAGCACGCCGAGCGTGTTGATGGCGATGACGCGCACGCCGCCCTCGGTGCGGTTGTAGAGCACGGAGGCGAGGTTGGCGGGCACCGCGGCGATGTCGACCTCCTCCTGGGCAATGAGCGGGGTCACCTCGTCGGCGGAGGCGTAGATGTTGAAGGTGTAGTCGTTGTCGGCCACGTTGCCGGCGTCGGCCTCGCTCATGAAGCGCACCAGGCCCATGGCCGTGGGGCCCTTGAGCGCGGCGGTGCGCACCGCGACGGGCTCGGCGACCTCCTCCTCTGCGGCGTCGTCGGCGGGGGCGTCCGCGGCGTCGGCCGGCGCGTCGGCCTGGGTGCCGCCGTTGCAGGCGGCAAGTGCGAGCGTAGCCGCAGCACCGCCGGCGACCTGCAGGAACCTTCTTCTATCAAACATGAGGACCTCCCCGTGCACGTTGTTCAGACCAAGCAACGATAGCACGGGGAGGTTCTTCTCGCCGGTTCTCTTGCCGAGGTATTAGGCGGGCGGTTGAATGAGTCCGTCCGCGGCCCTGCGGCAGGCCGCCTAGGAGCGCACCTCGAACTTGGTGCCGCACTTCGGGCAGGTCACGCGGAGCTTCCCCTTGCCGCGCGGCACGCGGATCTTCTGCTTGCAGGCGGTGCAGCGGACGTGCCTGTAGGTGCGCAGCTCCGACCACGCGGCGCGCGGGTTCTGGAGCCAGGGGCGCGCCGGGCCGAGCGCCTTGAGGAAGGCCTCGTTCTCACGTGCGCGGCTGGCGAGGTTCTTGGACTGGATGCGGAACATCGCGTAGACCACGAGCACCAGCGCCAGCCACCCGAGCCAGCTCACCCGCAGGAAGATGTTGACCACCAGGATGACGAGGGCGAGGTCGACGCAGAAGACGACGAGGTCGTCGGGGCCCTGCCTCCCCCGAAGCCACTCGGCCACCTTGCGCTGCCAGTCCCCTGCCGCCATCGTCCGTCCTCTCGTCCGCAGGCCCTCTCGACACCTGACTTAGATACCCCTTTGGGCGCGTTTGTACACCTTCGCACGACAGGGTACGTACACTCCCCGAGGTCCTTCTCGCCGGGCCTCTTGACGTCTCCGCAGGTAGATGAGCTGGCGAGAAGAACGTAGGTGCTGCGGAAGTGTACGTACCCTGAAGCCGGGTGTACGTACCCTACGAGCCTAGCGGCCCTCGCCCATAACGTAGGCGCGGGCGAGCCGCTCGGTCTCCACGAGGGCGTCCACGTGGCAGCGCTCGCGGCCGTGGGTGTTGAGGCACGCCATGCCGAAGGCGCCGGAGCGCAGGTCGTTGGTGTGCACGTAGGCGGCGTTGGCGTCGGTAGAGTAGTGGAAGCAGACCTGGGTGCCCCAGCGGCCCTCGGTGCAGGCGGACTCCGCACAGGCGATGAGGGTGTTGGTGAGCTCCCAGTCGTAGGGGCCCTTGGCGTCGGAGCAGATCACGGCCGTGGAGTGCTCGTCGGCGGTGTAGTCGGGGCCGATGAGCGTGATGTCCACGGCCACGTACTCGCTGACCTCGGCTGGCACCCAGGAGGCGCCGTGGCCGATCTCCTCGTAGATGGGGAAGGCGAAGAGCGTGTCGTAGGCGGGCTGCTCGCCGGAGTCGCGCAGCCACCGGAGCACGTCGAGAAGGACCGTGACGGCCGCCTTGTCGTCGATGTGGCGGCTCACCATGTAGCCATTATCGAAGGCCTCGAAGTGCGGGTCGATGCCGACGATCGCGCCCTCGGTGACGCCGAGCGCGCGGGCGTCGGCGGGGCACTTGACGTCGGCGATCAGGGAGACGGACATGGTGTCCTCGGTGCGCGGGTCGGTCTTGGCCTCGCCCCAGACGTGGACGGAGTGGTGGTTGCAGATCACCTGACCAGCCACGGTACGGCCGTCACGGCAGTGCACGAGGCAGGTCTCGCCCTCGATGCTCGCGTAGTTGATCCCGCCGAGCTGGCGGACGCGCAGGGTGCCGTCGTCGTTGAAGCCGCGCACCACGAGGCCGATGGTGTCGAGGTGGGCGCCCAGGCAGACGCACTTCTCGTCGCTTTTGCCCGAAACGCGCACGTAGGCCGTGGCCTTGTTGTCCATCGTCATCTCGTAGCCGAGCTCGGCGAGCGTCTCGCGCAGCCAGGCGTGGATCTCCGGGTAGTAGCCGACGGGGCTCTCCACCTCCACGCACTCGTGCAGGGTGTCGAGCAGGTACTGGGGGTCGATCTGATGCTCGGTGGTCGTGACAGGCATGGTCCCTCCGTCCAAAAAGGGGGCCGCCCCCTGCGGGACGGCCCCGACATAACGTGATGCGATGCGCGGCACGCCCAGAGGCGCGGGCGCAGGCGAGGTGCTACTCGGCGTCCTCGGCCTTGTCGCTCTCGGGAAGCGGCTTGACCTCGACCTCGGTGCCCAGGGTCTCGGCGGCGGCCTTCATGGACAGGGAGATGCGACGACGGTCGAGGTCGATCTCCATGACCTTCACCTGGACCTTGTCGCCCACCTGGCAGACCTGGGACGGCTGGTCGACGTGCTGCTTGGCCATCTCGGAGATGTGCACGAGGCCCTCCACGCCCTCGCCGAGGTCGACGAACGCGCCGAAGGTGACGAGCTTGGTGACGGTGCCCTCGACGATGGCGTCGACCGGGTACTTCTTGACGAGCATGCGCCACGGATCCTCGGTGGTCTGCTTGAGGCCGAGGGAGATGCGCTCGCGGTTGAGGTCGACGTCGAGCACCTGGACCTCGACCTCCTGGCCGACCTTGACGACCTCGGAGGGGTGGTTGACGTGGTTCCAGGAGAGCTCGGAGATGTGGACCAGGCCGTCGATGCCGCCGAGGTCGACGAAGGCGCCGAAGTCGACGATCGAGGAGACGGTGCCCTTGAGGCGCATGCCGACCTTGAGCTTGGAGAGGATCTCCTGGCGCTCGGCCTTGCGGGCCTCCTCGAGGACCACGCGGCGGGAGAGGACGACGTTGTTGCGGTTGCGGTCCATCTCAATGACGCGGGCTTCGATGCGGGTGCCGAGGTAGGCGTTGAGGTCCTTGACGCGACGGAGGTCGACGAGGGAGGCGGGCAGGAAGCCGCGCAGGCCGATGTCGAGGATCAGGCCGCCCTTGACAACCTCGATGACCTCGCCCTCGACGGTCTCGCCGGAGTTGAACTTCTCCTCCACGCGGTTCCAGGCGCGCTCGTACTCGGCGCGCTTCTTGGACAGGACGAGACGGCCCTCCTTGTCCTCCTTCTGGAGCACGAGCGCCTCGATCTCGTCGCCCAGGGCGACGATGTCGGCGGGGTTGACGTCCTTGCGAATGGAGAGCTCACGGGACGGGATGACGCCCTCGGACTTGTAGCCGATGTCAAGCAGAACCTCGTCGCGCTCAATCTTCACGACGGTGCCGGTGACGAGATCGCCCTCGTCGAAGTCGGTCACGGTGCCGTCGATGAGGTTGTTCATCTCCTCGTCGGAGATGTCGTCCAGCGCGAAGATGGACGAGTTCTGAATCTCACTCAAAGGTGGACCCCTTTCGAACTAACGGGGCCCCGGTCGTCATGGTCGCTGCCTGCAGTGCCTCAAATCGCGGCGTCTACGTGGAAACTTACATGCTCTCGGGGGCCGACAGATACGGTTGTGCAGGCCCGGTGCCCACACGGAGGATAGAGTAACGTTTTTCACGTGTGTATTTCAAGCGAGACACATGGGTATTTATTATTTTCTCCAAGACAGGCTCGCGCGCGGCGCCCGTGGGGGTCTCGCGCGGCGCCCGTGGGGGGTCTCGCGCGGCGCCACGGGACGTCCTGGCGAGAAGGACGACGGCCCGGCGTTGGCGCTCGGAGGGAATCGACGGCAGTGCCCAGGAGGGCTCGGCGACGAAAGGGAGGCGGCCATGATCAAGGCAGTGCTCTTTGACCTGGACGACACGCTCCTGAGGCTCAACCTCTCTGCCTTCATCGTGCGCTACGCCGCCGGGGCCGCCCGTCTGCTCGGGGAGGCGGCGCGCATGAGCCCGGCGCGCCTGGGCGTGCCCTTCGCCAAGGCGCTGCTCGCCATCGACTCGCAGAGGCGCACCGACTCCCTCACCAACGAGCAGCTCTTCACCCAGACCTTCCGCGCGAGCACCGGCATCCCCCTCGACGACCCCGTGATCCACGACCTCATGGACTTCTACGAGCGCGAGATCGTGCCCGACTTCTCCGACGGGCTCGTGGCCGCGCGTCCCGTGGAGGGTGCGCGCGAGGCCGTGGACGCCGTGTGGGCGGCGGGGCTCACCTGCGCGCTGGCCACCAACCCCACCTTCTCGCTCGCCTGCGACCAAGCGCGCATGGAGTGGGCGGGCGTCCACGTGGACGACTTCGCGCTGGTCTCGACGATGTCCAACTCCACGCGCTGCAAGCCGAGCGCCCGCTACTACCAGGAGTTCGCCAACCAGCTCGGCATGCGGCTGGAAGAGTGCCTCATGGTCGGCAACGACGCCGTGCGCGACCTCCCGCGCGCCGACTGCGGGCTGCGCACCGCCTACGTCGGCCACGCCCGACCCCGAAGCGCCGTCTGGCGCGGGTCCATGGCCGAGCTCGCGCGGCAGCTCCCGGACCTGGTGGCGCGCCTCGACGCCGAGGACGCCCTCCCCTAGGCGAGAAGAACCTGGGGGCGGGAGGTTCTTCTCGCCGGGTGGGCTCTTGTTGCCGGCCCTTTTCGCGCTAGCCCTTCTCGCCGGACGCACCCGGCCGCCGCACCGTTTTCGGACGGAACCTCCCCGTGTGGTGTCCGGAAACGGTACGTGCCTCTGATGGAACACCGTTTTCGGACGGAACCTCCCTACAGAATGTCCGAAAGCAGTACGCGCCTCCGACGGGCACCGTTTCTGGACGGAACTAGACGGCAGAACGTCCGGCAACGGTATGCATCGATGACGGGGCACCGTTTCCGGACGGAATCTTCCTGGGAAACGTCCGTGGGCAGTGCGTTCCCTGCCACCCGACCCCTCGCCGGCCACGGCGTCCCCGCGCCCGTTAGGAATCCCGGTAGCTTAGTGTGCCGCAAGGCCCTACGGTTAGGTTTGGGCGCTTGTTAGTACCTCGGGAGCCAAAGATCCCCGGATTCCTAACGGGGATTTTGGCGGGGATTTCCAACGGAAATTTTTAGCGGGGATTCCACACGGCCCCACCTCCTGCAGCCGCGCCTACCGAGAGACGCCGCGCAGCTCGTAGCCGGCCGCCTCCACGGCGCCGCGCACCGCCGCCTCGTCGATCGGCGCCTTGGAGCGCAGGCGGGCCGTCCCGGCGGCAAGGTCCACCTCGGCCCACGTACCGCCCAGCTCGTCGAGAGCCGTCGCCACGCGCGCGGCGCAGTGCTCGCAGGTCATGCCGCCCACCTCGAGCGTGGCCGCGTAGGGGTAGTGGGCAGGGTTGGTGTCCGCCGGCCGCGGCGCGCGGGCGGGCGCGTCCCCCTTGGCCGCGCCGCTGCAGCAGTCGCGCGTGCCGCGCACGCTCCCCACGAACCGCCACGCCGCCACCGCCGCCACGGCGAGAACCACCACGATCACCGCAACGTCCGTCACACCCATCACGCACCGTCCTTCCTCAGCCGACCCAGGTCGCAAGCTATTGTTAGCCTAAGCTTACTACTTGTCGGGCAAAACGGATCCTCACAGGGCACTTCAAACGGCTCGCCACGGACGGGCGAGAAGAACCCGCCGCGCGCCGCCCGCAACGCGCCGCCGCGCGACACTCGCAACACCGCCGCCCGCAACGCGCCGCTCGGCGCGCCACTCGCAACGCCGCGCCGCCCCGCACCACACGAAAGCCGCCCCGCGGCCGAAGGGGCACGCGGGGCGGCTGGGAGGAACGGACGCCTTGGCAGAGGCGAGCCGGCGAGACAGCGAACCTACACCCAGAACAGCATCTCGTTGTAGGTCGGGACCGGCCAGTAGTCGGCGCCGCAGACCTTCTCCATGCCGTCGACGGCGGCACGCAGGGTCTCCATCGCGGGGATGACCACGTCGCGGTAGCTGTTGCACTGGGCCTGCGGGTCCTCGAGCGCCTGGGTCTCGGTGTTCTTGGCCTCAAGGTCGGCCGCGGCGGCGCTGATGGCGGTGATGCCGTCGGTCACCATCTTGACGAGGTCCTTCTCGGCCGGGGACTCGATGCCGATCTCGGCCTTGGTGGCCACGGCGGTGGCGAGGTCGCCGGAGAAGTCGGAGAGCGCCGGCATGTAGAGGCTGCGCGCCATGTAGACCATCGTGTTGGCCTCGATGTTGAGGAGCTTGGCGTACTGCTCGGCCTTGGAGACGTAGCGGGCGTGGAGCTCGGCCTCGTCGAGGACGTGGTACTTGCCGTAGAACTCGACGGTCTTGGGGTCCACGATCACGGGCAGCGCATCCGGCGTGCTCTTGAGGTTGGGCAGCCCGCGGCGCTCGGCCTCGGCCTCCCACTCCTCGGAGTAGCCGTTGCCCTCGAAGATCACGCGCTGGTGGTCGCGAAGGGTGTGGCGCACCCAGCGCAGCGCGACGGTGGTGAACTCCTCCTCGCTCACGCCCTCGAGCTTGGTCGCGAAGCGGTCGCACTGCTCGGCCACCGCGGTGTTGAGGACCACGTTGGGGTCGGAGAGGTTCTGCTGGCTGCCGCACATGCGGAATTCGAACTTGTTGCCGGTGAAGGCGAACGGGGAGGTGCGGTTGCGGTCCGTGTTGTCGCGCAGGACGCTCGGCAGCGCGGGGACGCCCAGGTCCATGCGCTCGGAGCCGTGGTCCTCGGGCTCCTCCTTGTTGATGAGGGCCTCGACGATGGCGTCGAGCTCGTCGCCCAGGAAGACGGAGATGATCGCGGGCGGCGCCTCGTTGGCGCCGAGACGGTGGTCGTTGCCGGCCGAGGCGACGCTCATGCGCAGCAGGTCGGCGTGCTCGTCGACGGCGGCCACAAGCGCGGCGAGGAACACCAGGAACTGCAGGTTCTCGCTCGGCTTGTCGCCCGGCTCCAAGAGGTTCTTGTCGTCGGCGCAGATGGACCAGTTGTTGTGCTTGCCGGAGCCGTTGACGTACTCGAAGGGCTTCTCGTGCTCCAGGCAGGCCAGCCCGTGGCGGGTGGCCAGCAGCTTCAGCTTCTCCATGGTGAGAAGGTTGTCGTCAACGGCGAGCGAGCCCTGCTCGAAGATCGGGGCGAGCTCGTGCTGGGACGGGGCGACCTCGTTGTGCTTGGTCTTGGCCGGCACGCCGAGCTTCCAGAGCTCGTCGTCGACCTCCTTCATGAACTCGTTGACCGTCGGGCGGATGGTGCCGAAGTAGTGTTCCTCGAGCTCCTGGCCCTTGACCGGCTCGCAGCCGAAGAGCGTGCGGCCGGTGAGCACCAGGTCCGGGCGCTTCTCGTAGTCCTCCTCCTTGATGAGGAAGTACTCCTGCTCCGGGCCGATCGTGGTGAAGACGCGCTTGGGCTCGCGGCCGAAGAGCTTGAGCACGCGCTTGGCCTGCGTCGCAAGGGCGACCTGCGAACGCAGCAGCGGGGTCTTCTTGTCAAGCGCCTCGCCGGTGTAGGAGATGAACGCGGTGGGGATGCAGAGGACCTCGTCCTTGATGAAGGCCGGGCTCGTGGGGTCCCAGGCGGTGTAGCCGCGGGCCTCGAAGGTGGCGCGCAGGCCGCCCGAGGGGAACGAGGAGGCGTCCGGCTCGCCCTGGACGAGCTCCTTGCCCGAGAAGGACATGAGGACGGTACCGTCGCTCTTGGGGGTGATGAAGCTGTCGTGCTTCTCGGAGGTGATGCCGGTCAGCGGCTGGAACCAGTGCGCGAAGTGCGTGGCGCCCTTCTCGAGCGCCCAGTCCTTCATCGCGTGCGCGACCTCGTTGGCGATGTCGAGGTCCAGGGGCTTGCCCTCGTCGATGACCTGGCGAAGCTCCTTGTACGTCGGCTTGGGGAGACGCTCCTGCATCACCTTGTCGGTGAACAGCAGGCTACCGTACTCCTCCGTGACCTTGTCCTTGCCCATGTGCGCCCTTTCTGTCGGTGCGTGCGGGATTCCGTCGACTACTGTACGTGCCCATTGTTTCATAGCCGTTGCCTTCGCGTGAAGCTCGCGCGGCAGATGCGTTGCGCGCATGCGGCGGGCGTGGCGAGAAGAACCTCGCGGGCGTGCAGTGGCGTCGTTGCGTCCGCCGCAGGCGCGTCCCGGCGTCGTTGCGCCCGCTGCGTCATCGCCGCCCGGACCACCGCGCCGTTGTGTCCGCCGCGTCATCGCCGCAGCGGCATCTCCGCCGCGCCGTTGCTGCCCGCCGCGTCATCGCCGCAGCGGCATCTCCGCCGCGCAAGAATCCGGGGGTTTGCGCGTTTGAGCGCCTGAATCGCCGGGTGTGTGCGCGACGGTGCGCACAGAGGGCCCCATTTTGGCACCGAAAACGCACACACCCGGCGATTCAGGCGCAAGGGCAGAAGGGCGCGGGGGGCAGAAGGGCGCGCGGCCCCGCTGAACCCGCCAAGCCGACGCACGACCCTGCTGAGCCCGCCACGCCGGCGCGCGGCCCCGCCGCGTCCGCCGCGACGGCGCCGGCCCCATCATAGGCGGGGAGCCCCCGGGGTTCTTGTCGTCCTTCTCGCCTACAATGGGACGACACGCAAGACGAGAGGAACCCCATGGCCGACACCGCCGCCCGCACCATCGCCGTCATCGACGGAAACTCCCTCATGCACCGCGCCTTCCACGCGATCCGCCAGCCGATGAACGCGCCGGACGGGCGCTCCACCAACGCCCTCTTCGGCTTCTTCAACATGTTCATCAAGCTCGTGGAGACCTTCCGCCCCGACGGCGTGATCTGCGCCTTCGACAAGGGCAAGCCCCGCGTGCGCATGGAGATGCTCCCCTCTTACAAGGCCCAGCGCCCGCCGATGGACCCGGCCCTGCACGAGCAGTTCCCGATGGTCAAGGACCTGCTGCGCACCCTGGACGTGCCGGTGGCCGAGCTCGAGGGCTGGGAGGGCGACGACATCCTGGGCACCCTGGCCCGCCGCGGCGAGGCGGCCGGGTACGACATGTATCTCTTCACCGGCGACCGTGACATGTACCAGCTCACCACCGACCACGTGAAGGTGGTCTCCACCAAGAAGGGCGTGAGCGAGGTCCAGGTCATGGACCCCGCGAGCGTGAAGGACCTCTACCACGGCATCACGCCCGAGCTCGTGCCGGACTTCTACGGCCTCAAGGGCGACTCCTCGGACAACATCCCGGGCGTGCCGGGCATCGGCCCCAAGAAGGCGGCCGCGCTCATCGTGCAGTACGGCAGCCTCGACGAGGTCATCGCCCACGCCGACGAGGTCAAGGGCAAGATGGGCGAGAACCTGCGCGCGCACGTGGAGGACGCGCTGGTCAGCCGCAAGGTGGCCACGATCCGCACGGACGCCCCGATAGAGCTCGACCTCGCCGACGCGCGCTTCCCCACCTTCGACCCCGCCGAGGTGGCGCGCGCCTTCTCCGCGCTCGGCTTCACCGGCATGACGAGCCGCCTGGTGCGCCTGGCCGGCGACGACGCGGTGGCGGCAGCCCGCGCGGCGCTCGGCGAGACGGGCGCGGCGGAGGCGCCGGCGGCCGTCGAGCTGCCCGAGCCGCTTGCCGGCGACGACGCGGGCGCGGCGTTTGACGCGATGGTCGCGGACGGGGCCTGGGTCGGCTGCTCCGTCGACGACGACCGTGCCGACGGCGCGCTCTTCGGCCTCTCCCACGTGCTCTGGGCCTCGGACGGCGAGAAGATCTGTCGGCTTGAGGGCGCGGCCGCCGACGCGGCGCTCGCGCGCCTCTTCCGCGAGGGGCGCCTGGCCGCCGGCGACGTCAAGGCGCTCGTCCACGTGCTCTCCCCCGCCGACTCCTCGCGCCCCGAGGCGCTCTCCGCGCGCGAGGTGGACCCGTCCCGCATCTTTGACGTGGCCGTGGCCGCCTACCTGCTCGACTCCGAGCGCGGCTCCTTCGGCGTGGCCGAGCTCGCGGAGGCCTTCCTCCCGGACGCGCTGCCCGCCCCCACCGACGTGCTGCCCGCCGCGGCCCTCGAGGCCTGGTGCGCGCACCGGCTCGTGGACGTGCTCCGCGAGCGGCTCCAGGCCGACGGTTCTTCTCGCCTGTTCGAGGAGATGGAGATGCCGCTGGTGCCGGTGCTCGCGCAGATGGAGCGCGAGGGGCTCTCGGTGGACACCTCGGTCCTGGCGGCGCAGTCGGCCGAGCTCGGCGCGGAGATCGCCGGGATGGTCGAGAAGATCCACGCCGCAGCCGGGGAGGACTTCAACATCGACTCCCCCCAGCAGCTCTCCCACGTGCTCTTTGACGTGCTGGGCCTTCCCACCTACGGGCTCAAGCGCACCAAGCGCGGCTTCTACTCCACCAACGCCAAGGTCCTCGCCGACCTGGCGGGCGAGCACGAGATCGTGGCCGAGGTGCTGGAGTACCGCGAGCGCTCCAAGATCAAGAGCACCTACCTCGACGCACTGCCGGCGCTCGTGGCCGGCGACGGGCGCATCCACACCACGCTCAACCAGACGGTCACGGCCACCGGGCGCCTCTCGAGCTCGGACCCCAACCTGCAGAACATCCCCACGCGCTCCGAGCTCGGCCACCGCGTGCGCCAGGCGTTCACCGTGCCCGAGGGCTCGGTCTTCCTGGCCTGCGACTACTCGCAGATCGAGCTGCGCCTGCTGGCCCACCTCTCCGGCGATGAGCACCTCATCGCGGCCTTCTGCGAGGGCGCGGACTTCCACCGCGCCACGGCGGCGCGCGTCTTCGGCGTGCCGGTGGACGAGGTCACGCCGCAGCTGCGCAGCCGCGCCAAGGCGGTGAACTTCGGCATCGTCTACGGGCAGCAGGCCTTTGGCCTGGCGAGCTCGCTCAAGATCCCCCGCGCCGAGGCGCAGGAGATGATCGACCGCTACTTCGAGGCCTACCCCGGCGTGCGCGCGTTCCTCGACGAGTCGGTGCGCCTCGCCCACGAGCGCGGCTACGCCGAGACCATGTACGGGCGCAAGCGCCACATCAAGGAGTTCAAGCAGAAGAACCGCCAGCTCGTGGCCTTTGGCGAGCGCACGGCGATGAACCACCCGATGCAGGGCACCGCGGCCGACATCATCAAGATCGCGATGGTGCACGTGGCGGCGCGGCTGGCCGAGGAGGGCCTGGCGACGAAGCTGGTGCTGCAGATCCACGACGAGCTGGACTTCGAGGTGCCCGAGGGGGAGATCGAGACCGTGAGCGCGCTCGTGAAAGAGACGATGGAGGGCGTGGCCGAGCTCCGCGTGCCGCTTGTGGCCGAGGTCTCCTACGGCTCCAACTGGGCGGAGGCCAAGTAGTGGCGAGCTGGGCAGAGTTTGCCGCAGGCGCCGGCCTTGACGGCGAGAAGAACGCTGGGGCCGCAGGCGGCGTCGGCGCGGGCGGGCGCATGCGCGTGCAGGCGTGGTCGGACGGCTCCTCGCGTGGCAACCCCGGCCCGGGAGGCTACGGGACGCTGCTGCGCTACACGGGCCCCGACGGCGCCACATACGAGCGCGAGCTCTCCGCGGGCTACCGCCGCACCACCAACAACCGCATGGAGCTCATGGGCGCAATCGCCGCGCTCGAGGCGCTGCGCCGCCCCTGCGTGGTGGAGATGACGACGGACTCCCAGTACGTGGTCAACGCCTTCGAGAAGAACTGGATCGGCGGGTGGCTGCGGCGCGGCTGGAAGACGGCGAGCAAGCAGCCCGTGAAGAACGTCGACCTCTGGAAGCGCCTGCTGACCGCGATGGACGGCCACGAGGTCAGCTGGAGGTGGGTCAAGGGCCACGCCGGCCACCCCGAGAACGAGCGCTGCGACGAGCTGGCCACGGCAGCCGCCGACGGAAGCGGGCTCATGGAGGACGCAGGCTTCGAGGGGTAGCGGACGGCAGGCGATGCGGGCCGGCACGGCGCTGCGGGACAACGTGAGCCGGCACGAGGCTGCAGTCTGGACGTACTTCTCGCCGGCTCCTCTAGCAAAGCGTGACTTTGAGCGAGCTTGAGCTGCTTGGCTCGCGCAAAGTCACGTTTTTGGGCTTGGAAACGTGACAATCAGCGAGCCGTGGTGCGCCGACTCGTCCAAAGTCACGCTTTTGAGCTTGGAAACGTGACAATCAGCGAGTCGGGGCGCGAAAACTCGTCCAAAGTCACGCTTTTTTCTCGGAAGCGTGACAATTAGCGAGTTGTTGAGCGCCAGCTCGCGCAAAGTCACGTTCTGGCATCCGAAAACGTGACAACTAGCAAGTTGCGGCCCTACGACTCGCGCAAAGTCACGCTTTTGGACCCGAAAACGTGACAACCAGCGAGCCGCAGCACGAAAACTCGCGTAAAGTCACGCTCCAGAGCTCGGAACGTGACGATCAGCGAGCCACCACGGCGAGAAGAACGCGGAGGCGGGCCGACCCGCGACATGCAGGCCGGCCCGCCCAAGCAAAGGGGGTCGCTCGAGAAGAGGGCACGCGCTACAGCACGTGCACGTCACTTGCGGTGAAGTTGACGAACGCCTCGTCACCCACCTCGTAGACCTTGTGGTTCTTGGGGTTGAAGTCGGTGATCTTGACGAGCGTGTCCCCGACCATCACCTGGTAGTTCTGGTAGTTGCCCATGAAGCGCGAGAGCGTCACCTTGCACGGCAGCACGCCCTCGTCGGCAAGCTTGGCGGCCTCGGGGCGCAGCACGAGCACGCAGTCGTCGCCCACCGAGAGGTGCTCGATGTCGGCCACCTCGACGGGGCACCCCTCGATCGTCGCCACGCCGGAGTGGCCGCTCTCCTTCTCGGTCAGCTTGCCGCGCAGGAAGTTGGACTCGCCGATGAAGTCGGCAACAAACTCGTCCACGGGGTGGTAGTAGACCGTGTGCGGGTCGCCGATCTGGTCCACCACACCCTTCTTCATGACGATGATGTTGTCCGAGAGCGCCATGGCCTCGGACTGGTCGTGCGTGACGTAGATGGCCGTGATGCCGGCCGCCTGCTGGATGCGCCTGATCTCGTTTCTCATGTCCACGCGCAGCTTCGCGTCAAGGTTGGAGAGCGGCTCGTCGAAGAGCAGCACGCCCGGCTCGATCACCAGGGCGCGCGCGAGCGCGACGCGCTGCTGCTGGCCTCCAGAGAGCTGGTTGGTCATGCGGTCTTCCATGCCCTCCAGCCCCACCAGGGCGAGGATGGCGTGGACCTTCTCGGCGATCTGCTCCTTGGGCATCTTGCGCAGCTTGAGGCCGTAGGCCACATTGTCGAAGATGTTGTAGTGGGGCAGCAGCGCGTAGCTCTGGAAGACCATCGCCGTGTCGCGCTTGTTGGGCGTGAGGGCGTTGATGGGCTCGCCGCCGAGGTAGATCTCGCCCTCGTCGGGGCTCTCGAATCCGGCGATCATGCGCAGGATCGTGGTCTTCCCGCAGCCGGAGGGGCCGAGCAGCGTGACGAACTCGCCCGGGGCGATGTCAATGTTAGCGTCATGAACCGCGTAGAAGTCCTTCTTGGTCTTGGGGTCCTGGTAGATCTTGGAGACGTGCTCGAGGCGCACGCCCTTCTTCTCCTTAGCCATGCTCTAGGCCTCCTCGGTGTACTTGCTGGTCCCAAAGTGCTTGATGACAAGGTTCATGAGCAGAACCGAGCCGTAGGTGATCGCGATCAAGATCGTGGCGAACGCGCACGCGATGCCGTAGGAGCCCTTCTCGGCGAACTCGTTGATCTGAACGGTGATGAGGAAGAACTGAGGCGTCACGAGCAGGATGATTGCCGAGATGGCCGTGATGGAGCGCACGAACGCGGTCACGAGGCCGGAGAGGAACGAGTCCTTGATGAGCGGCAGCGTCACCGTGCGGAAGACCGTGAAGCTGTCCGCGCCCATGTCGTAGGCGCTCTCCTCGATGGACTTGTCGATCTGACGCAGGGCCGAGATGCCCGAGCGCGTGCCCGTGGGCAGGGAGCGCACGATGAAGACGATGACCAGGATGGCAGCCGAGCCGTAGAGCCCCTGGAGGAACCCGGTGCGGAAGACGCCCGCGGAGAAGCCGCGGATGAAGCCGACGCCGAGCACCGTGCCAGGGACCGCCATGGCGAGCATCGAGACGAACTCGATGAAGCCCTTGGTGCGGAAGTTTCGCTTGACCACGAGGTAGGAGATGATCATCGAGAGCAGGGCCGTGAGTGGCGCGGCTATGAGCGAGAGCACGAAGGAGTCGCGGAACGCCTCAAGGCCGTGGTAGCGCTCGAAGACCTGGATGAACCACTTGGGCGTGAGCGTGAAGTCGTAGCCCCAGGTCTTGAAGAGGGCGCCGAAGGGCACGCACGCGTACATGACGACCACGAAGACGGCGATGATGGCGCACAGGATGGTGAGCGGCAGCGTCACGGAGCGGTCCGTGATGAGCATGCGCGCCCGCGAGGCCTTGCCGGTGAGCGTGGCCGTGCTCTTCGCCTCGAGGACGTACTTCTGCACGATAAACATGAGCAGCGTGATGCACAGCAGCACCACCGCCATCGCAGCGGCGCCCTCCTTGTCATAGGCCCCGGTTATCTGCAGGTAGATAGTAGTGGCAAGCGTGTCGTACGAACCGCCGATGATCATGGGGTTAGCAAAGTCGGCGATCGACTCGATGAAGGTGACGAGAAACGCATTGCCCAGGCCGGGAAGGATGAGGGGGAGCGTGACGCTCGTGAAGACCTTCCAGCGGCCGGCGCCCATGTCGCGCGCCGCCTCCTCGAGGGAGGGGTCGATGTTCTTGAGCAGGCCGCGCAGCATCATGTAGCACACGGGGAAGAACGTCAGCGTCTGGACGACGAAGATGCCCCAGAAGCCGTAGACCGAGTTATCGTAGATGCCGAGCAGGTAGCGCGTGATGATGCCGGACTTTCCGAAGAGCATGATCACGGACAGGGACAGCACGAACGGTGGGGAGACCACGGGCAGCATCGAGACGACCTTGAAGAGGCCCGAGAGGAACCTCGTGCGCAGCTTCACGTACACCTCGACGTAGGCGAACAGCAGCCCCACGAGCGCCGAGGCCACGCTCACCAGCAGGCCGACCGCGAGCGTGTTGGTGATCGCCGTGGTGAAGGTCTGCATCTGAAAGATGCGCTCGAAGACCTCAAGGCTCGGGCCGCGCTCCGTGATGAAGCTGTCGACGAGCAGTATCGCGAGCGGGTACAGGATGAACAGCGTGAGAAACGCGATGAGCACCACGATCGTGGTCATCATGATGGGGTCGGCAAGGAGCTTCTTACGATCGAGCTCCGCGCTCTGTGATCGGGCCATTGTCACTCTCCCTCACTGGCTCTGGGACGTGCGAGCGCCGGGCGGATGTGGGAATGCATCCGCCCGGCGCAGTCGTGCCTTGGCGAGAAACGCGATGCGGGCACGGGGACGTCAGGCTATGCGTCCTCGGTCTCGAAGCGGTCGTCCCCGCCGCCCAGGGCCTCCATGACCTCGGCGACGTAGGTGTCGGTGTTGTTCTTGGCGTCCTCGAAGTCATAGTCCATGACGTTGTTCGGGTCCAGGCCGAACTCCGTGGCGATCTCGGGCTGCTGGGCGTTGTCGATCACGAGGAACTGGTAGGAGCCGTTCTGCGCGGCGAGCTCGACGCACTCGGGAGAGAGGGCGTACTCGATCCAGAGCTTGGCGGCGTTGGGGTGCTTGGCGCCCTTGAAGATGGCCGTGGCGCCGACCTCGCAGGAGGTGCCGGAGGACGGCACGACGAGCTCGATGTTGCCGTAGCCCTGGTCAACTATCTGGAAGATGCCGTCGTGAAGGAAGCCCAGGCCGATCGTGCACTCGCCGGTTCCGATGTTCTTGGACGGGCCGGAGCCGGACTTGGTGTATACCTCGACGTTCTTGTCGAGGTCCACGAGGTACTGGATGCCCTCGTCATGGCCGTACTTCTGGATCATCGTGTTGATGATGAGCTTGGCGGTGCCGGCGGTGTTGTAGTTGGACGACCAGATGAGGCCCTCGTACTGCGGGTCGGTGAGGTCGGCGAAGTCCTCGGGGGGCTTCACGCCCAGGCGCTCGACCTCGTCCTTGTTGTACATGATGCCGAGCAGTCCGGTGTAGATGCCGTACCAGTTGCCGTCGGCGTCCTGGTACTTGGGGTCGGTAATGTGAGAGGCGTTCGCGGCGGCGTAGGGCTCGAGCAGGCCCTCCCTGGTGACGACGTTGTAGGGGTCGGTCGTCCCGCCGAACCAGACGTCGCCGGAGGGGTTGCCGTTCTCCTCCTCGATCTTGGCCTGGACCTCGCCGGTGGACAGGCGCTGCTGCTCGACCTTGATGCCGTAGAGCTCCTCGAAGTGCTTGCAGGCGGCGGCGAGGTAGTCCTCCTCGCAGGAGCCGTAGACGACGAGCGTGCCCTCCTCCTGCGCGGCCTTGACGAGGTCCTCGGACGCGCCGACGCGGTTGTCGGTGGCGGTGGCGGCGGAGCTGTCGCCGTTGGAGTCCGTGTCACCGCTGCACGCGACGAGCCCGAGGCCAGCCACGGCGGCCGCAGAGGCGGCGATGAAGTTCCTGCGAGAGATGCTCGACATAGGTGTCCCCTTCCCTTTTCTCCTCTCCCCCAAGGCGCAGGGGAGCTCCTTTACATCCTTTTAACGTTTCTTACGAAGGTTTTACAGAGCGTTTCGCCGAGTGGTCGAGGGGCGTCGGAAACGCGTGGTAAGGAGGGGTGTGAGATTTGCCGTTCAGGGGTGTGGGGGTTACAGCTCAACGTGCGGGGACCGGCGCCGGGGACGCGAGGACGGCCGTTCGGGGGCGAGTGCCGCCACGGGAAGGGCGAGAAGGACGACGCGCCGGGACACGGCGCCGGGGTACGGCGCCAAGCTCCTCGTCCCGGGCCGCCGACCGCCTCGTAGCAGGCGTTGCGCTACCCTAGAGGGGTCGTCGAGAGAGGAGAGCCATGCCGGCGCTCATTACCCACCACATCTTCGGTGAGGACCTCGCCCAGGACCTCCCCGCGGGCCTGCTCGGGGGCGAGGAGGAGCTTCTCGCCTTCCTCCTGGCCAACCAGGGGCCCGACCCGTTCTTCGCGCGCTTCTCGACGCTGCCCTCCCGCGCCCGGACCTGCCACCGGTTCGCCGAGCAGATGCAGGCCTCCCGCGCCACGCGCGCCTTCCTGGCCCTTCGCGATGGAGTGAGCCACCTGCCCGTCACCGACGAGCGCGTGGGCCGCGCGTTTGCCCTGGGCCTGCTCGGCCACTACGTGCTCGACCGCGCGACGCACCCCTTTGTGATAGCGCAGCAGCGCGCCCTCGCGGGCGCCGACCCGAGCCTGGCACCGGCCGAGCGGGAGGTGCACGCGCTCATCGAGTCAGACGTTGACACGTGGATCTTGTGGGAGAAGCGGCACGCCACCGTGCTGGAGAGGCCCGCCGCAACCAACCTCATGCGCACCGCACGCATAGAGCGGGTGGGCGGGGCGCTCTTCTCGCAGGTGGGCCTCTCGGTCTACGGGACCGCCCTGGGCGCAGGCGAGTACGGCGCCGCCGTGCGCGACTACGAGCGCCTCTGCAAGCTGATCGAGCCGGCGGGGTGCCGGCGTGCGCGGGTGGTGGGAACCGCCGAGCGGCTCGCGCGCGGGCGCTCGCTCGCCGAGGCGGCAAACCACTACGTACGTCGTACGGAGGAGTGCGCGGCGGCCAACCTGGAGCGCCGCGCGTGGACGCACCCCTTCACCGGCGAGGTGCGCCACGACAGTTTCGCAGACCTCTTTGACGAGGCGCGACTCGCCTACCCGAGGATTGCCGAGGCCTTTGTGCGCGGGCGGCGCGACGAGCTGAGCGAGCTCGTCGCCGGCCTCAGCTACGAGGGCCGCCCGGGCACCGACGACTAGGGCGACGTCCGCCTAGACCCAGAGCAGCTGGGGCGACTCGGAGCCGTCGTCCTTCTCGCCATCGTCGGGACGCTCAGAGGGGTCGTCGGGGTCTCCCCAGGCCGAGGACTCCTCGAGCCAGGGGCGGCGGGACTCCCCGGCCGGCTCGAAGGGGACCTCACGGCCGTCGACCATCCAGACGATGCCACTCTCGTCGCCGTCCATGGCTAGAGCCCCAGCTCGTCAGCCACCTCGGACGCGCAGGACAGGGCGTCCGCGATGGCGTTGACCACGAGGGACGAGCCGTTGCGCGCGTCCCCGGCGGCAAAGACGCGCCCCTCGGCGGACACGCGGTGCGAGCCCGGCGCCGCCGCCTGCGGCAGCCCGCGCTCGCCCACGGCCACGCCGAGCGCGTCGAGCACCCCGCGCTCCGGGCCCGTGAACCCGCAGGCGATGAGCACCAGCTGCGCGGCCATCTCGCGGTCCGAGCCCTCCACGGCCTCGGGACGGCCCGAGGCCCAGTCGAGGTCCACCACGCGGATGCCGCGCACGGCGCCCGCCTCGTCAAAGAGGACCTCGCGGGTGTCCACGCCCCACTCGCGGCACTCGCCGCCCATGAGGTCGATGGCCTCGGCCTGGCCGTAGTCGGTCTTGCAGACGCTCGGCCACTCCGGCCAGCGCACCGCGCCGGGGGCGTCTGGGTCGGCCGGGCGCGGCATGAACTCGATCTGGCGCACCGAGAGGGCGCCCTGGCGCACCGCGGTGCCCATGCAGTCGTTGCCGGTGTCGCCGCCGCCGATGACCACCACGTCGCGCCCGGCCGCGCTCACGGACGGCTCGCCGCCGTCGAGCAGCGCGCGCGTGGACGCCGTGAGGTAGTCGACCGCGTAGACCACGCCGCCGGCCGCGATTCCCTCGCCGAAGCCCTCGGCGGCAAGGCCGCGCGGCGAGCGGGCGCCCGCGGCGACCACCACGGCGTCGAAGTCCGCACGCAGCCCCGCCGCGACCGCGGCGTCGGCGGCGTTCGTGCCCAGGCGGAACTCGATCCCGAGCTCCTCCATGAGCGCCACGCGGCGCGTGACCACGTCCTTCTCGAGCTTCATGTTGGGGATGCCGTACATGAGCAGGCCGCCCGCGCGGTCGGCGCGCTCCACCACGCTCACGCGGGCGCCGCGGCGTGCGAGCTCCCAGGCGCAGGCGAGCCCGGCCGGGCCGGAGCCCACCACGGCCACGCGCGGGGCGCCCTCGGCGGCAGGCTCGAAGCGGCGCGGCCCGCCGTGGGCCCACTCCCAGTCGGAGATCGCGCGCTCGTTGTCGTGGATGGTCTCGGGCTCGTCGTCGCGCCCGAGGTTGCAGGCTGCCTCGCACAGCGCCGGGCACACGCGGCTCGTGAACTCCGGCAGCGGCGAGGTCAGCGCCAGGCGGTCGGCCGCCTCGCGCCAGAGGCCGCGGTAGACGAGGTCATTCCACTCGGGGATGAGGTTGTGCAGCGGGCAGCCGCTCGGGCGGGCCTTGCCGAAGCCGAAGCCCGCCTGGCAGAAGGCCACGCCGCACATCATGCAGCGGCTCGCCTGCTCGCGCTGGAGCTCCGGCGTGAGCTGCTCGTAGAGCTCGGCGTAGTCGCGCGTGCGCTCCCCCACCGCACGCAGCTCGTGGGCGTGGCGGCCCACCGTGAGAAACGCTCCGGGCTTGCCCATGGTTATGCCTCCCTCATGGCGTCGAAGGCGGACTGAAGGGCCTCGGCGTGGCTGCGGCCTTCCGCCTCGGCGCGCGCGACGTGCTCGAGCACGCGCTCGTAGTCGCGCGGCACCACCTTCACGAAGTGCCTCCGGATGGTCTTGAACTGGTAGAGCATCTTGATGCCGCGCGGGCTCTGGGTGCGCCGCACGTGCTCCTCGATGAGGTCGTGGATCTCGGCAAGCTCCGCCTCGCTCGGCTTCGTCAGGTCGACGAGCTCGGTGTTGCAGCGGCTCGCGAGCGTGCCGAAGGCGTCGTAGACGAAGGCCACGCCGCCGGACATGCCGGCCGCGAAGTTCGGCCCGACCTCGCCGAGCACGAGCACGCGTCCGCCGGTCATGTACTCGCAGCCGTGGTTGCCCACGCCCTCGACGACCACGGTGGCGCCGGAGTTGCGCACGCAGAAGCGCTGGCCCGCGAGGCCGTTCACAAAGCCGCGACCGCTCGTGGCGCCGTAGAAGGCGACGTTGCCCACAATCACGTTCTCGTCGAACTTGTAGGTCGCCCCCTCGGGCGGGCGCACGGAGAGCACGCCGCCGGAGAGCCCCTTGCCGAAGTAGTCGTTGGCGTCGCCGGCGATGTTGAGCGTGATGCCGGCCGGCAGGAACGCGCCGAAGCTCTGGCCGCCGGAGCCGTCGCAGTCGACGGTAATCGAGCCCTCGGGCAGGCCCGCGGGGTGTGCCTTGGTCACGCAGCTGCCCAGCAGCGTGCCCACGCAGCGGTTGACGTTGTCGATGTCGGCGTGGAAGCGGATCGGCTCGAGGTGCGCGCGGGCCTGCTCGGTGTAGGGCACGAAGAGCGTGGCGTCGAGCGTCTTGCCCAGCTCCAGGTCGGGGCCCATCTCGGGCAGGAAGTGGCGCCCATCGGCCCCGGGGATGGCGCGGCCGTACTCGCACGTCGCGGGGGCGAGAAGGTCGGAGAGGTCCATGCGGTTGGCCTTCCAGTTCTTCTCGCCGGCCACCGGCACCTGGCGCAGGCAGTCGGCACGGCCGACCATCTCGTCGACGGTGCGGAAGCCGAGGGAGGCCATGATCTCGCGTAGCTCCTCGGCCACGAAGGTCATGTAGTTGACCACGTGCTCGGGCTTGCCGGAGAAGCGCCCGCGCAGCGTGCAGTTCTGCGTGGCAATGCCGGCCGGGCAGGTGTCGCGCTGGCAGTCGCGCTGCATGAGGCAGCCGCAGGCGATGAGCGGCATCGTAGCGAAGCCGAACTCCTCGGCGCCGAGCAGCGCCGCGATGGCCACGTCGCGCCCGCTCATGAGCTTGCCGTCGGTCTCCACGACCACGCGGGAGCGCAGGCCGTTTCTCAGCAGCGTCTGCTGCGTCTCGGCCAGGCCGATCTCGAACGGGATGCCGGCGTGGTAGATGGAGTCGCGCGGGGCGGCGCCGGTGCCGCCGTTATGGCCGGAGATGAGGATCTTGTCGGCCCCGCCCTTGGCCACGCCCGTGGCGATGGTGCCCACGCCCGCGAGCGCACAGAGCTTCACGGAGATGCGGGCGCCGGGGTTGGCGTTCTTGAGGTCGAAGATGAGCTCGGCGAGGTCCTCGATCGAGTAGATGTCGTGGTGGGGCGGCGGCGAGATGAGCCCGACGCCGGGCGTGGACTGGCGCACCTCCGCGATCCACGGGTAGACCTTCTTGCCGGGCAGGTGCCCGCCCTCGCCGGGCTTGGCGCCCTGGGCCATCTTGATCTGGATCTCGATGGCCGAGCACAGGTAGCGGCTCGTCACGCCGAAGCGGCCGGAGGCCACCTGCTTGATGGCCGAGCACTTGGAGTCGCCGTTGGGAAGCGTCACCTCGCGGGCGGGGTCCTCGCCGCCCTCGCCGGTGTTGGAGCGGCCGTGCAGGCGGTTCATCGCGATGGCGAGGCACTCGTGCTGCTCGCGGCTGATGGAGCCGTAGCTCATGGCGCCAGTGTTGAAGCGGCGCACGATCTCGGAGGCGGGCTCCACCTCATCGAGCGGCACGGCCGGCCCGGCCGGCGAGAAGTCCATAAGGTCGCGCAGGGTGACGGCGCGGCCGGGCCGGTGGACCCAGGCGCTGTACTCCTTGAAGAGCTCGTAGTCGCCCTCACGGCAGGCGCGCTGCAGCAGGTAGATGGTCTTGGGGTCGATGAGGTGCTCCTCGCCGCCCTGCGGGCGCCACTTGGTGAGGCCGAGCGTGGGCAGCTGCGTGGGCGAGGGGCTCTTGGCCAGGGCGCGCGCCTCGTCAAAGCGGGCGTCGAGCTCGCGCTGGACGTCGTCGATCGTGAGGCCGCCCACGCGCGTGGCCGTGAACGTGAAGTACTTGTCGACGAGCTCCTCGGAGAGGCCGAGGATCTCGAAGATCTGCGCGGAGTGGTAGCCCTGCATCGTGGAGATGCCCATCTTGGACATGATGGAAACGATGCCGTTCGTGACCGCGCGGTCGTAGTTGGCGATGGCCTGCTCGGGCGTGAGGTCGAGCTCGCCGCGCGCGCAGAGGTCCGCGATGCACTCGTGGGCCATGTAGGGGTAGATGCCGCTCGCCGAGTAGCCCACCAGGCACGCGAAGTCGTGCGCGGAGAAGGCGTCGCCGGTCTCCACCACCAGGTCGGCACTCGTGCGCAGGCCGCAGCGGATGAGGTGGTTGTGGACGCAGCCGAGGGCCAGAAGCGACGGGACGGACTCCTCGCCGGCGCCGGCGCGGTCGGAGATCACCACGATGTTGGCGCCGCCGGCCACCGCGCGCTCGGCCGCCGCGGCCAGCTCGTCGAGGGCGTGCTCGAGCGCGTGCTCGCCGCCCGCCGGGTAGGCCGCGCGCACCCGCGCCGCCTTGAAGCCCACGCGGTCGATCGCGCAGATGCGCCGGAAGTCGGCCTCGGAGAGCATCGGCCCCTGGAGGCGCACCAGGCGGCAGGAGTCGCGGCAGTCCTCCAGGAGGTTGCCGTGGTTGCCGAGGTAGAGCACCGAGCTCGTGACGATGCTCTCGCGCAGCGCGTCGATCGGCGGGTTGGTCACCTGGGCGAAGAGCTGGTTGAAGTAGTCGAAGAACGAGCGGGTCTTGGTGGACAGGCACGCCAGCGGCGCGTCGACGCCCATCGAGGCCAGGGGCACGCCGCCCTTCTCGGCCATCGGGCGCACGACCTCGTCGACGTCGTCGTAATGGTAGCCGAGCTTGGCCATGCGGGTCACGAGCGGCAGGTCGGCGTCGGGCTCGGGCTCGGCGTCGGTGGCGGCGGGGTCCGCGAGGTCGGCCAGGTCGATGGTCTCCTCGCCGAGCCAGTCCCGGTAGGGCTTCTCGCCGGCGAAGCGGTCGCGGATCTCGTCGTTCCACAGGACGCGCCCTTGGTCGGGGTCGACCTCGAGCATCTCGCCGGGGCCGAGGCAGCCCGTGCGCAGGATGTTGGCGGGGTCCACGTCGATGGTGCCCACCTCGGAGGAGAGGATGATGCGGTCGTCGCGCGTGACGTAGTAGCGGGCGGGGCGCAGGCCGTTGCGGTCCAGCGCGGCGCCCACGCGGCGGCCGTCGGTGAAGACGATGGCGGCCGGGCCGTCCCAGGGCTCCATGAGCATGGACTGGTAGGCGTCGTAGGCGCGGCGCTTCTCGCTGAGTGCGGGGTTGTGGTCCCAGGGCTCCGGCATCATCAGGGTGACGGCGCGGTCGATGGGGCGGCCGTTCATGTAGAGGAACTCGAGCACGTTGTCCAGGATCGCGGAGTCCGAGCCCTCGCGGTTGATGATCGGCATGACCTGCTCGAGCTGTTTGCCAAGGACCGGCGAGTAGAGCCGGGGCTCGCGCGCGCGGATCCAGGAGACGTTGCCGCGCAGCGTGTTGATCTCGCCGTTGTGGATGATGTAGCGGTTGGGGTGCGCGCGCTCCCAGCTGGGGGTGGTGTTGGTGGAGTAGCGCGAGTGCACCAGGGCGAGCGCGGTCTCCACGGCCGCGTCGTTGAGGTCCAGGTAGAAGCGGCGCATCTGCGTGGCCACGAGCATGCCCTTGTAGACGATCGTGCGGCTAGACATGGAGCACACGTAGAAGATCTTGCCCGCGAGCGCTGGGTTTTTGTCCGCGGCGCGCTCGATGGTGCGGCGGCAGACGTAGAGGCGGCGCTCGAAGTCCATGCCGGCCGCCACGTCCTCCGGGCGACGGAGGAACGCCTGGTAGATGGTCGGCATGCAGGCCTGCGCCGTAGAGCCGAGGTCGTGCGGGTCAACGGGCACCTCGCGCCAGAACATCAGCGGCACGCCGGTCTGCGCGCAGCCCTCCTCGAAGACGCGCTTGGCCGCGGCCACGCCCGCCGGGTCATCGTGCGGGAAGAAGAGCATGGCCACGCCGTAGTCGCCCTCGTCGGGCAGCAGGTGGCCCTCCTTCTGCGCCTCCTTGCGGAAGAAGCGGTGCGGCACCTGGAAGAGCACGCCTGCGCCGTCGCCGGTGTTGCGCTCGAGGCCCTTGCCGCCGCGGTGCTCGAGGTTCACGAGGACCGACAGCGCGTCGTCGAGCGTCTGGTGGCTGCGCTGGCCCTTGAGGTGCGCGATGGCGCCGATGCCGCAGGCGTCGTGCTCGTAGGAGCTCCGGTAGAGGCCGGGCGCGCGGTGGGCGGCGGTGCCGGCGGCCTGGGTGGCCGCGGTGGCCTGGGTGTCGGTTGTTTGCATGGGTCTCCCCTCTTTTGTCCTCAAGGCGAGTCTAGGGCGCGCCGGGGGCGGACTCCCAAAGCGAGACGAAGTTGCTACGCGTTCGCTACGTGAACGTTTCCGGTCGTTCATGAACGTGACGCGCACCTGAAATGACGTCGAAATGTTCACACCAACCACGGCGAGAAGAACCTCTCGTCTCCGCCGGGCCGCCCTAGAGGCCCGCCGGCGGCACGGGCCGGGAGTCGTCGGGCGCGCACGAGTCTGACCCGTCGTCCTCGCACGCGTCCCAGCCGGGCTCGAGGGGCCCGCGCGCGGGAAGCGCCGCGCCCTCGAGCAGACGCCAGCCCCGGACGGCGCAGGGCGCGTAGAGCGCCACCGCAAGGAGGTAGGCCACCACGAGCGCCAGGCCCAGGGCCACGGAGAGCGCGTCGCCGCCCGACACGACGTAGCTGCCCAGCGCCTCCTCGCCGCCGCCCAGGACCGCGAGCGGCGCCATGAGCATGAAGTCCGTCAGGGCGTGGAGGGCCGCCACGCCCCAGATGCTGCGCGTGCGCACGTAGACCGCCGCGAAGACGAGGCCGATGCTGCCGGCCTGGACGGTCTTGAGCAGCATCTGCGCAAGGGTCAGCGGGTCGGTGGCACCTGCTGCCGACCCCACGTGCGCCATCCCAAAGACGACCGACGAGACCAGTGCCGAGACGAGCAGCCCGTTTCTGGTACCCCCGAACCGGGAGAGCAGGCCGCCAAGAAGGACGCCACGGAAGAGCACCTCCTCGAAGACGCCCACGAAGGCGCAGAGGGCGGCCACGCCGAGCAGGTCGGCAAGCCAGGCGGGCTGAATCTCAAGCCCCGCGGCCGCGGACGCGGACGCCGGCCCGGCGAGCAGCTGCAGGACCCCCGTCAGCTCCAAGGCGAGCAGCGACGCCGCCACGGCGACCGGGTAGGCGCCCAGCCGCAGGGACGAGCGCAGGCCGGCCGAGGTGGGCGCAAGAGTGCGTCCCCCGCCAAGGAGCGCCATGAAGGCGCAGACGAGCGCCGAGAGCAGCACGCGCTGGAGCGCCTGGTCAAGGTAGAACGGCAGGGCGGGAAAGCTCGGCACCACGCCGAGCGCCACGAGCCCCGCCACGAAGAGCGCGAGCGAGCAGCCGAGCCTGTGCCGTGCGACGAACCCCATGAGGACCTCCCGTCTTTCTTCGGAGGATACCCAATCGCAGGTCCTTCTCGCCGGGCGGACGGGTGTCGCGCCCTGCGGCAAGCCCTTCTCGCCGGGCGGGCGGACGGCGGGAGCCGGGCGACGCCTTGGGCGAGAAGACCGTCGACAGGCCCCTACCCGCCC
>NZ_JACSNQ010000017.1 GCF_016900315.1 Olsenella profusa | reverse complement strand
GGGCAGCGGGGCGTCGCGGGAGGCGCGGCGGGCAGAGCCCCAGACAACGCGGGGGCCCGCGGGCTATACTTGCCGCGACACCAGAACACGACGGCAGGTGATACCTCTGATCAAGCTCTTTGCCAGCGACCTCGACGGCACGCTCTTCAACGCGCTCCACGAGACGGACCGCGCCATCCTCACGCGGCTCGAGGCGGTACTGCGCGCCGGGCGCCACGTGGCGTTGGCCACCGGTCGGGCCGTCCATCACGCACGCGAGCTCGGCTTCGGGAATCTGCCGCTTGAGACGGTGAGCGGCAACGGGGCCTTTATCCGGGATACGCGCGGCGAGCTGCTTCGCCACGTGCCCATCGCCCCCGCCACGCTCGAGGAGCTCCTCGCCGGCTTTCCGCGGTGCTGCCTCAGCTGCATCGACCCCGAGCTCACGCTGGTGCGCGGATCGCACGAGCAGTTTGTGGCAAGCTTCCGGCCCTCGCGCGGGCTGGCGGGACGACTCGCTGCGTGGCGCCAGCGGCGTCGTCCCACCCCTCCCGACCAGCTCTTCGACCAGACCGACGCGGCCGTGCTGGCCCGCCCCATCTGCAAGGTCAACTGCCGCACCGCCGACCCCGACGAGAAGCGCGAGCTTGCGGCCTTCGTGGCCGAGCACGCGGACACGATCGTGAACGCCTCGTTTGACGGGGACCTCTTCGAGCTCACGGACGCGCGTGTGAACAAGGGCGAGGCGCTGTCCTGGCTTGCCGCGCGCCTCGGCTTTGGGGAGGACGAGGTGGCGGTCTACGGCGACGGCGGCAACGACCTGGCCATGCTCGTGCGCTTCGACCACGCCTACGCCACGAGCAACGCAAGCGACGCGGCCAAGCGGGCCGCGGGCCACGTCATCGGCAGCTGCGCCCTCCACGCCGTGCCGCGGCACATGCTCGCCACCGTCCGGCGGGAGGGTCCCTGGCGAGAAGAACCTCGAGGCTGACCACGCGCCGCGCGCCCACGCGGCCCTGCGGTCGCGCCCGCGCGCCCGGGTCAACCCGCCCGCGCACCACGACAAGCCCACGACAAGAAAAGGGGCCGCCGGCAAGCCGACGACCCCTGAACGTGCATGGTCGGGTTGACTGGATTCGAACCAGCGACCTCTCGGTCCCGAACCGAGCGCTCTACCAAGCTGAGCCACAACCCGAAGCGGCAGAAGAGTATAGCAGACTTTCTCAGTATGTCCAAGTCTTTGTTGCCCAAGAGCGCCATCCGCGCTCCGAAGCGGCCCGCTCGGCCACCTCGCAGGCGGCGCGCTCTCCCTCGCACAGCGCGAACGAGCAGCTTCCCGAGCCTGTGACCTGGGCGGCAAGCACGCCGGGCTGCGCACGCAGCCACCCCTCCACCACCGCGACCTCCGGGCAGAGGGCCCGCGCCGCGTCAGCGAGATTATTGTGGAGACGCGCGGCCACGACGGCGACGTCTCCCCCCTCAAGCGCCGCGCACATGCCGCCGTAGGGGGCGGGATCGATGCCGGAGCGGTCGAACTCCGCATAGGCCTGCGGGGTGGAGCCGCCGCCTGAGCTCGGCATCACCAGCGCCAGGTACGCGTCAAGCGCCGGGAACGCGCGCTCGAACACGTCGCCCGCCCCCAGGAAGAGCGCCGGCTCGGGCCGCAGGAAGAAGGCAACGTCAGCGCCCACGCGCCGCGCGACGCCCACCACGCGCTCGTCGAGCGCGTCGACGCCCCAGAGCTCGCAGAGCGCCCGCAGCGCCGCGCCCGCGTCTGCCGAGGACCCACCAAGGCCCGCGCGCACCGGAATCCGCGCGCGAACCCGCAGCTCCACGTCGGGCGCCACGCCGAGCGCCTCGGCGAGCAGCGTCGCCGCACGCCAGACGCCGGTCTTCTCGACGGGGACCTCAAGGGCGGGCTCAAAGCGCACGGAGAGGCCGCGGGCGGGGCGTGCCTCCACGGTGTCCGTCAGCGCCACGGGCACCATGACGGAGTCCACGCGATGGTAGCCGCGGGCGTCCTTCTGGTGATGGACGCCAAGATGCAGGTTGACCTTGCAGGGGGTCTCGACGACCACGGGGCTGGCCATGCGAGGGGGCTCCTACTCGCCGGAGCTCTCGACAAAGTCGAAGAGGCGCTCGCCCGTCTCTGCGTCAAAGAGCTCGACGGTGCCGGTGAGCACGTCCACGTACTGGTAGGACTGGCGCGCGGTGCGGCCGCGGCGCTCCTCGACCTCGACGATGAACAGCGACGGGTGCGCGTGCATGAGGGTGCCGGTGCGCTCGACGATGCGAGAGCGGCCCATGTTGGCCTTGACCTTGAGGCGCTTGCCCTCCAGCGAGCTCAGCGCCTCGCGGATCTCGTCGATGCGGTTGACGGACGGAATCTCGTTCTCCATGTTGCGAACCTCCACGCGCCCGGCCGGGCGGAAATATCCAAAATCAGGGGCATTCCATCATATTACGCAAGGGGACCGGGGTGCAATCTGGTTCAACCTCTTGCCATGAGATGACCACGCGACACGCCATGGGCAACGGGGAGCCGGCCTCTTGGGCCACGTGCTACACTGCCCGCAGCACAGCAGCAGGCACGACGAAGGGAGCCTCATGGACACCAGCCGTCTGGCACGCGTCCGGCAGAACATGGCGAGAAGGAACCTCGAGCAGGCGCTGGTGGTGGACCCGCTCTCCATCTGGTGGCTCTGTGGCTACTACACCGAGCCCTACGAGCGCTTCCTCGCGCTGCTCGTGCCCGCGACGGGCGAGCCCACGCTCTTTGCGAACCGCCTCTTCCCGGACGCCTCCGGCTGCGGCGCCCGCGTGGTGAGCTTCTCCGACACCGACGACCCCGTACCGCTGGTGGCCGCCGCGTGCGCGGCAGACCAGCCGCTCGGCGTGGACAAGGACCTCGCGGCCCGCTGGCTCGTGCCGCTCATGGAGTCCGACGCGGCCTCCGGCTACGTGCTGGCCTCCGACGTGGTGGACGACGCCCGCTCGGTCAAGGACGCACGCGAGCAGGACCTCATGCGCGCGGCGTCCGCCACCAACGACGCCGCGATGGGCTGGCTGGCAAGCCAGCTCCGCCCGGGCGTGACGGAGCGCCAGATCGCCGACGGGCTCCTGGGCGAGTACCGGCGCCTCGGCGCGCAGGGCCACTCGTTCTCCCCCATCGTAAGCTTCGGAGACCACGCGGCCGACCCGCACCACGAGCCCGACGACACCGCGCTTGCCCCCGGCGACATGGTCCTCTTTGACGTGGGCTGCAAGCAGGACTGGTACTGCTCCGACATGACCCGCACCTTCTTCACCGCCGAGCCGACCGCCCACCAGCGCAAGGTCTACGACACGGTGCTGCGCGCCAACGAGGCCGCCGAGAAGATCGTGCGCCCGGGCGTCACCTTTGCCCAGATCGACCGCGCCGCGCGCCAGGTCATCGAGGACGCCGGCTGGGGCGAGGCCTTCACGCACCGCCTGGGCCACCAGATCGGCCTCGTGGACCACGAGCCCGGCGACGTCTCGGCCACCCACGACGAGCCCGTCCGCCCCGGCCAGTGCTTCTCCATCGAGCCCGGCATCTACCTGCCCGGCGACATGGGCGTGCGCATCGAGGACCTCGTCATCGTCACCGAGGACGGCTGCGAGGTCCTGAACTCCTACCCCAAGGCGCTGACCGTGCTGTAGCGCGATATCGGCGGGGGTGGCGGAGGGACGTGTCCCCGTCCTCAGACAGCGCTGCGCGATCTGCGGGCGGGGACACGTCCCTCCGCCCAAACCTGAGACACGACTGCGGGCGGGGGTGCTGACCTCCGCCCGCAGTTCTGCAGCCGGGGCGAGCGTCCTTCTCGCCGCGGCGAAGCTGTTTGAGGACGAAGGTCAGCACCCCGCCCCTCTGAGACGTTACTCGGCCGGGCAGAGCGAGAGCGCGGCCTCGTCCGCGACCACGACGCAGTTGGTGTGGAGCTGCAGGATGGAGGCGGGGCAGCTCGGCGTGACCGGGCCGTAGCACATGTCGCGGACGGCCTGGGCCTTGGCCTCGCCGTTGGCCACCACGAGAATCATGCGCGCGTACATGATGGTCTGCGTACCCATGGTGTAGGCCTGGCGCGGCACGTCCTCCTCGTGCTCGAACAGGCGGCTGTTGGCCTTGATCGTGGACTCGGTGAGGTCCACGCAGTGGGTGCCCTTGGAGAAGTGGTCGTCCGGCTCGTTGAAGCCGATGTGGCCGTTGTTGCCGATGCCCAGCAGCTGCAGGTCGGGGTAGCCGGCCTCGGCGACCATGCGGTCGTACTCGGCGCAGGCGGCGTCGGCGTCGGGGTTGGCGCCGTCGGGCACGTGCGTGTTGGCCAGGTCGATGTTCACGTGGTCAAAGAGGTTCTCGCGCATGAAGTAGTGGTAGCTCTGCGGGTCCTCGTGGCTGAGGCCGCGGTACTCGTCGAGGTTGTAGGTGCGGACCTGCGAGAAGTCGCAGTCGCCCTTGTGGTTCCACTCGATGAGCTGCTTGTAGGTGCCGATGGGCGTGGTGCCGGTGGCCAGGCCCAGCACGCAGTCGGGCTTGAGGATGACCTGGGCGGAGATGATGTTTGCCGCCTTGCGGCTCATGTCGGCGTAGTCCTTGGCGCGGAGAATCTTCATCGTGCGTCCCTTCTGTCTCGGCGGGCCTCCCGCCCACCGTGCGGCCCCATCGGCCGCGGCCAATGTGACTGCGACCACCAGGGCGAGGTCGCCAACGAGCTCTGTGAAGGAATCGCCGCGTCGAGGCCCCTGCCCGTCCATGGCGATCTGGGACGCGCGCCCCAGACGCTTTGATGATGCCACCGCGGGGTGCCTCCGGCCAGACGCATTCCGCGAACGGCGAGAAGCGCCCCGCGGCGTGACGGCTTTTGGGGCAGGCGGCTCCCGGCGGCTACAGCTTGGACGCCAGGTCCTCCAGCGCGTGGAAGCGGTGCGAGATCTGGTTCTTCTCGTCCAGCGTGAGCTCGGCCATGGTCTTGCCGGGGGTCTCGGCGGGAAGGAACAGCGGGTCGTAGCCAAAGCCGTGGCTGCCGCGCGGGACATGCCCGACCACGCCCTCGCAGTCGCCGTCGCCGCGCAGGACCTCGTCGCCGCGCACGAGCACCACGCTCGAGTGGAAGCGGGCGGTGCGGGCCTCGTCGGCGACGCCCTCCATCTCCCGCATGAGCCTCTCGTTGTTGGCGGCGTCGTTGCCGTGCTCGCCCGCCCAGCGCGCGGAGTAGATGCCCGGCGCGCCGTCGAGGGCGTCGACGCACAGGCCCGAGTCGTCCGCCACGGCCATGGCAAGGCCGGTCTGCGCCTGGGCCGCGCGCGCCTTGATGAGGGCGTTGTCAAAGAAGGTCTTCCCGTCCTCGACCGGGTCGGGGAAGTCCCCGAGCTCGCCGAGGGCCACGAAGCGCACGCCGGGCATCGCCGGCGCGAGGATCGCCTCGATCTCCACGACCTTGTGCGCGTTGCCCGTCGCGACGACCACGGTGCGCGCGGGGTCGAGCTCGCTGATGCTGAGGTGTGCCATGTCCTTCTCCCCTCGATTCGGTTTCTACAGCCGGTAGCCCGTCGCCTCGCGCTGCAGCTCGCACAGGCGCGCCACGCCCGCCTGTCCCAGGTCGAGCAGGGCGTCGAGCTGGGCGCGGTCGAGCGTGGAGCGCTCGCCGGTGCCCTGCACCTCCACGATCCGGCCGTCGCCGGTGCCCACGAGGTTGAGGTCGACCTCGGCGTGGCTGTCCTCGGGATAGTCCAGGTCGAGCAGGGCGATGCCGCCCACGATGCCCGCGGAGACGGCCGCCACCTGGCCGGTGAGCGGGAGCCGCGGCAGGCGACCCCGCTCGACGAGGCTCGAGAGCGCGCCGTGCAGCGCCACCCACGCGCCCGTGACCGAGGCCGTGCGCGTGCCGCCGTCGGCCTGGATGACGTCGCAGTCGAGCGTGATCGTCACCTCGCCGAGGCGGTCGAGCCGCACGACGGAGCGCAGGCTTCGCCCGATGAGGCGCTCGATCTCCATGGAGCGGCCCTTGCGCCCGCGGTACTCGCGCGGGGTACGGCGACTGCCGGAGGCCGGCAGCATCGCGTACTCGGCCGTGACCCAGCCGGCGTGCGCGCCCTTGCGCCAGGCGGGCACGCCCTCCTCCACGCTCGCCGCGCAGAGCACGCGCGTGTCGCCGAACTCGGCGAGGCACGACCCGGCGGCGTTCTTCAGCACGCCCGGGGTGAGCGTGACCCGCCGCATCTCGTCCGCCGCGCGGCCCGACGGCCTCGCACCACCTGCCATGATGTCCACGTCCACTCCCCTCTCCAAGGCCCGTGACCGGTGACCTCGGGAAATTAATCCACATTTGGGCAGCCGCTCCCAAAGCCCAACTGGGGTTTTGTCGCCATCACAAAGCCAAATGTGGATTATTTCCCCATGGCCTCGAGACGAGCGCCCCGGACGCCCAAAGAGAGCGGCGCCGCCCCTGCCTGGAGCGGCGCCGCGGCGTTTGTGGTGGGCGATGACGGGTTCGAACCGCCGACCTTGTGCGTGTAAGGCACCTGCGCTAGCCGCTGCGCCAATCGCCCGAGTGGCACGAGTCTACCACGTCCGCAGACACGCCCGGTCGCAGGACGTATACTAGGCCCCATGGATACGACGACTCTTGCCTCGCTGGCCGAGCTGCTCCGCGCTCAGGGCCTGCTTGCAGGCACCTCAAACCTCACGGCCGAGACGGGCGCCACGCCCGTGACCGGCGCCGACTGCGACTCCCGCGTTGCCTGCGCGGGGCACGTCTTCGTGTGCAAGGGGGCGGCGTTCAGGCCCGCCTACCTCACGAGCGCGCTCGCGGCGGGCGCCGTGGCCTACCTCTGCGACGAGGGGCGGGCCGCCGAGCTCGCCGAGACCGCCCCGGGCGTGCCCGCGCTCGTGGCCACCGACCTGCGCCGGGCGATGGCGCTCGTCTCCGCCGAGGCCTGGGGCCACCCGGACCACGACGTCCGCGTGGCCGGCATCACGGGCACCAAGGGCAAGTCCACGGTCTCCTACATGCTGTGCGCCGCGCTCGACGGCGACGAGCCGGGCTCGGCCACGGGCGTCATCGGCTCCATCGAGACCTATGACGGCATGGAGCGCTTCGAGAGCCACAACACCACGCCGGAGTCCCCGGACCTCTGGCGCCACATCGCCCACGTGCGCGAAGCCGGCCTCCCCTTCCTGGACATGGAGGTCTCCAGCCAGGCGCTTAAGTACGACCGCGTGATGGGCCTCTCCCTGGAGGTGGCGTGCTTCCTGAACATCGGGCGCGACCACATCTCTCCCGTCGAGCACCCCAGCTTCGAGGACTACTTCGAGAGCAAGCTGCGCATCTTCGACCAGGCGCGCGTGGCCGTGGTGAACCTCGACTCCGACCACCTCGACGAGATCCTCGCGCGCGCCGCCCGCTGCGAGCGGGTGCTGCGCTTCTCCGCCTCCGGGGCCGAGGGCGCCGACGTGTGGGCCTCCGACGTCCGCTCCGACTTTGGCCACGTGAGCTTCACCGCGCACACGCCGAGCTGGGAGGGCGAGGTCACGCTCGCGATGCCGGGCCTCTTCAACGTCGACAACGCCCTGGCTACGATTGCCATCTGCGAGGTGCTCGGCGTGGACGCGGCGCAGGTGCGCGCGGGACTTGCGCGGGCGACGGCGCCGGGACGCATGGAGCTCATCGGCAAGCCGGGCGACCGTGTCGTGGCGCTCGTCGACTACGCGCACAACAAGCTCTCCTACCAGAGGTTCTTCTCGTCCGTGAGCAAGGAGTTCCCGGGGGCGCGCCTCATCGTGGTGATGGGCGCGCCAGGCGGCAAGGCCTACGAGCGGCGCACCGAGCTGCCGCAGGAGGCCGCCAAGTGGGCGGACCACCTCATCTACACCGAGGAGGACCCCGCGCACGAGCCCGTGGCGGAGATCTGCGCGCAGATGGCGGCAGCGACGCCCGAGGGCACGTCCTACGAGGTCATCTGCGACCGCGAGGAGGCCATCCACCGTGCCGCGCAGCTCGCCTTTGAGGGTGAGGGGCCGGCCGTGGTCTGCCTGCTTGCCAAGGGCGACGAGACCCGCCAGCACGTGGGCGACGATTTCGTTCCGTGCCGCACCGACGGCGAGGTGCTCCGCGAGGCCGTCGAGAAGTACCGCTAGGCAGCGGCGGGCGGTGGCCCGGGCGGTGCCTGGGCGCCCGCGTCCCGGCACCGTGCCCTGCCGTCGCGGCTAGATCAGCCCGAAGTGCTCCAGCCCGGTGACCACACCGTCGTCGGCGGCCGAGTCGGTCACGTAGTCGGCGCGCGCCTTGACGTTGGGCAGCGCGTTGCCCATGGCCACGAACGTCTCCACGTGGCCCGCCATCGAGAGGTCGTTCTCGGAGTCGCCGAAGGCGATGGTATCCGCGCGACCGTGGCCCAGCCGCGCAAGGGCCACGTCGATGGCGCTCCCCTTGTCAACGCCCCTGAGCGAGAACTCGTAGGTGTCGTACTGCAGGTCACAGACCGTGAAGTGGGGCTCGTAGAACGAGCGGAGACCCGCGAGCTGCTCCAGCGTGACCCCGCTCACGCAGAACTTGCAGTAGTGGTGCCGCGCGACCGAGCGCTCGACGCCCGCGAGGTCGTGCGCGAGCTCGGAGCCGGCAAAGGCCGCCGGGGCGCCGCTCGGGTGCACCTCGAGGTTGCAGTCCCCGCCCTCGAAGGCGATGTCGACCCCCGCGTCGATGAAGCGGCGCGCGGTCTCAAGCAGCAGGTCGTCCTCGATCGTGGCGTTGCGCACCACCTCGTCCCCCACGCGCACGTAGGCGCCGGCGCCCGCAATGAGGCCGTCGGGCTCCAGCGCCAGCAGGGTGTCCGAGATGAAGGGCAGGTGGCGGCCCGTGCAGATGAGCGTGCGGTGCCCGGCGGCGCGCATGCGGCGAAACGCCTCGTAGACGGCCTCGGTCGGGTGCGGCTCGGCAAAGACGGCGTCCGCTCCCTCCGTGCGCGCCTTGTCCATGTCGTGCCAGACCAGCGTGCCGTCGACGTCAAAAAAGGCAACCGCACCGTTCTTCTCGCCCATTCGCCCTCCCTGTGCAGCGTTTCCGTTGCGCCATTGTAGCCAACCCGGGTAAGCGCCGTGAAAGGCGTTGCGGCTTGGTGGGGACCGCAGCTGTGGCTTGAGGGGTGCACCCGGCGACGGCCCACCGCGCGTTGCGGCCTCGCGCTTGTGCTGCTGTGCTTAGAGAACGGTGGTCGTTGCGCAGCCGTGCGGGGACATCGCTTAGGGATTGGCAGCCGTTGCAGCTCCGAGGCTTCCGGGCGCTTTGAAATTGCAGGGTATTACGCCCCGCACCGTCCGCCCGGCGAGAAGAACCTCGCTCAACGGCACGTTTTTCGCCCCCGAAGCCGCAACGCGCCCGATTCTCTAAGCGGGTTGGCTGGCCGCACGGAAACGGTCGCCGTTCTCTAAGCAAGGTATGGGCGCCGGGCTGCAACAGTCCCCGTTTCGTAAGCAGCCGCGTCCGACAATCGCGCAACGGCCGCCGTTCTCTAAGCGGCACGGCACGGCGCCGCACGTCACAGCACGGAGCGGCGCCGCGCGGCCCGGCCCGCGCGCCCCCACCCGCCGCACGAAAGAGGGGCCGGGCCCGAAGGCCCGACCCCAGCGGTGCGAGATGTGCGCTCGGCCGAGCGCAACCCGGATGCCGGACTAGAAGTCCACGTCCACGTCGTTGTAGACGCACTCGAGGAGCTTCTCCATCTCCTCCTGCGTGGGCTGGCGCGGGTTGGAGCCAGTGCAGGCGTCGAGCAGCGCGTTGGCGGCAACCTCGGACTTCTTGGCCTCGAACTCGTCGTAGTCGATGATCGAGGTCTCGGACTTCACGCCGCCCTTGCCGTAGTTCTTGATGCCCTGCGGGATGTCCAGCTTGTCGTTGAGGTCGCGAATCTCCTGGACCAGCGAGGCAACGAGCTCGTCCTCGGTCTCGCCGGCGAGGTGCAGGATCTCCTTGGCGATGTAGGCGTAGCGGCTCTTGGCGCGGGCGTCCTTGGCGTTGAACTGGATGACCTTGCCGAGGTACATGGCGTTGGCACAGCCGTGGATGATGTGGTCGCCGGAGAAGGCGGCGCCGGTCTTGTGGGCCATGGAGTGCACGATGCCGAGCAGGCCGGAGGAGAAGGCGATGCCGGCGATGCACTGGGCCTCGTGCATGTGCTGACGGGCCTCGTGGTCACCGGTGTAGGACTTGGGCAGCCACTCGACGATCTCGCGGATGGCGTGGAGGGCGTTGCCGTCGGTGAACATGGAGCCGGCGGTGGAGACGTAGGCCTCGATGGCGTGGGTCAGCGCGTCCATGCCGGTGTGCGCACAGAGCTTCTGCGGCATGGTGTAGGTGAGCTCGGGGTCGACGATGGCCACGTCAGGCGTGATGTTGAAGTCGGCCAGCGGGTACTTGATGCCCTTCTCGTAGTCCGTGATGACGGAGAAGGCCGTGACCTCGGTGGCTGTGCCGGACGTGGAGGCGATGGCGCAGAAGTGGGCCTTCTGGCGCAGCTCCGGGAAGCCAAACGGCACCACGGCCTGCTCGAAGGTGAAGTCAGGGTACTCGTAGAAGAGCCACATGGCCTTGGCCGCGTCGATCGGCGAGCCACCGCCCAGGCCGATGATCCAGTCAGGCTGGAACTCCTGCATGGCCTTGGCGCCCTTCATGACGGTGTCGACCGACGGGTCGGACTCGACGCCCTCGTAGATGGAGACCTCGAAGCCAGCCTCCTTGAGGTCGGCCTCGATGTCCTGCAGGAAGCCGCCGCGGCGCATTGAGCCGCCGCCGGTGACGATGATGGCGCGAGAGCCCTTGAGGTTCTTGACCTCGTGGCGGGCGCCCTCGCCGAAGTACAGGTCACGCGGGTTGGTGAAACGTCCCATAACACTCCTCCAATTCCTTTGCCGTCGCCCCCGCGACGGAAGTCCAAACGGGGAGACTCCCCGTTTTCGCCATGTGAGAAGTACCGCTCCGGGCCGCTGGCGGCCTCGTTCCCGCCGCCGGCTCAGACGTCTCAAGTATAGCGAAACCAGTTGGCAACACTGTGCCTTTCCAAGGCGTCGGCAGACGGCGCAAGCGGCGCGGCGGACGGAAAGAAGCGCAGGTGAGAGGCATCGCCACAGGGCACGCCCAGGCGGCGAGAAGAACGGCGCGCCCCTCGCCGCCGGACGTGCCCCTCGCGGATCGTCCTCGCGCAACGCACTCCAAAACGCGCCCCCGCGCCGGTGCGCCGCCCCTCTGGGCCGGCGGTCCCCCACTCGGCTACCATAGAGGGACGAGAGGAGGGAAGATGGCACACGATCCAAAGCGAGAGGACTACGAGCGTCTGAGCCTGCGCTACGCGCTCGCGCTTGACACCAGCGACCCCTCGGCGGCCACGCACGCGTTCGCCACCTTTGGGCGACGCTTTGCGCAGGACCGCGACTCCCTGCCACAGTCGGACGCCGACCGCGCCTTCCACCTGGTGGCTCTTGCCACCGAGACCATCGACTACCGCCTCCCCCTCGCCTCCGAGGAGCAGGCCGAGGCCCTCGTCCGCCGCGGGCGCGACCTGCTTGAGGAGGCGCTCTCGCTCGACGAGCACTGCTTCGACGCCGTACGCATGCTCTCGGCATCTCGTCTGGCCTCCGTGGACGAGCGCTACCAGTTCCTCGCCTCGCGCGTCGACGAGGTGCGCGACGTCTGCGAGGAGGAGCGCGAGCGCGCGAGCGAGGCCCTCGGTGGCGAGCGGGCGGCCCTGGGCGCCCTGCTGTCCCTGCGGCCCTACTGGCGCTGGCTCGCCTCGATGGCCGAGGACGCCCTCATCTGCGGCCGCAACCACGACGCCATAGCCGCCGCCGAACGGCTGCTGGAATCTGATTCGCGCGATCTCTCCGACGTGCGCTTCACCTTGGCCTATGCGCTCGCCAAGCTCGAGGACGAGAGGGGCCTGGAGGAGCTCGCCCGACGCTACGAGACCATCTCGCCCATGCGCTCCGCCGACGACGCCTGGCTCATCCTCTCTCGCTGCGCCCTCGCCCACAAGCGCTGTGACTTTGCCGGCGCCCGAAACCAGCTGCGTCACCTGCTCGACGTCTATCCCGGCTGCGCCGGCATCCTCATCCGTCAGATTGAGCTGCCTGACGGCGAGTTTGCCCGCCTACGGGTACAGCCCTACGGCGAGGACGAGCTCATCCTGGCGGTGAGCGAGGGCATGGTCCTCCTCCAGGAGGGTAACGACCGGTCCGGACGCGGCGTCTTTGGCATGTGGGTCATGCGCGAGGCCGCGCGGCTCGACCCGGCGGCTGCCGCCGAGGCGGTTCGCGCCGCCGCGCGCGGGGAGGGGGCACGCCCGTGAACGCTTGGGACGAGCTCGTGGAGCGCTGCGCCCGACGGCGGCTCCGGAAGATAGGGCCACTCTCCGAGCAGGCCTACGCGGAGCTGGTGCTCGCCGTTCGCGAAAACCCCGCGTCGTTTGTGGACGCCGCGCCGGAGCAGGCCCTGCTCGTGCTGGCCCAGGCACTCGACGCCTACCGTGCGAGCCTTCGAGACGACGACCTGCTGGACGACGACGCATACCAGGCCGCGCGCGTCCGACGCCTCACCGCCCTGCGGGACGAGTGCGTCCGCGCCCGCGCCATCGACGAGGGCTGTCTCGACGCGCACCTGCTCGAGCTGCTCGCCACCGACCTTGACCCGGACCCGTTGCTCGCGGCCCTTCTCGAGACCCAGCGCGGCTTCGGGCTCGACGATGGGGACGCATCGGCCGCCAGCGCGGACACCCCGGGCGGCGACGCCTGGAACGACGTCTTCCAACGGCCGCACCTACGCCTGCGCGCCGCCGTGGCGCGCACCTGCCTGGACGGGGCACGCTTCAAGATGGCCGCCAAGGTGGCGACCTCCGTGATAGACGCCACCCCGTCGGACCCCCTCGGCGCGCGGCACACCTGCATGCTCGCCTACGCCCGACTGGAGGACGAGGCCGGGCTCGACGCCATCGACGCACGCCTGGGCCGCCGCGAGAGCTCGTGGTCCCACCTGGCGCGAACGCTGCTGCTCTACAAGCTGGACCGCCTGCCCGCCGCCCGGCGCGCCCTGCGCGGCTACTGCCAGCTCTGCGAGGGCGGCGCCTATGCCCTGCTGCGTCCCACCTACGTGGAGGTCTACCTGCCCGACCGCCCGGAGGCCACGCCCTGCAGCTTCGAGGAGTGCCTGCTCGCCGTACGCGAGGCCGAGCCGATCATCGCCGACGTGCCCGACTTCATCGGCTGGTGCCAGGGCTTTGACTGGCTCACCGAGGGCGCCCGGTCCTTTGCCGAGAAGAACGGCCTGGACTGGTAGGCACCCGGACGCCGGGCGCAAGGGGCGTTCCCCGAGGGAAGGGCCACCGTTGCGCCGCGTGCCCGGGCCGCGCGTCGTCGAGGCCGCCGTTTCGCTCCGCCGCAAGGCCACGCCCCGCCAAGGCCGCTGCACATGAAAAAGGCCCGGACCGCAGCCGCGGTCCGGGCCAAGCCATCGTGGTGCCCCCAACGGGAGTCGAACCCGTGTTACAGCCTTGAAAGGGCCGTGTCCTAGGCCACTAGACGATGGGGACGTAGGGAACGAGTATACCAGAGGCGCTGCGACGTCGCGCCAGCGCCAGGGGCGTCGATGGTAGGGGCGGTGGGACTCGAACCCACAATCCTTGCGGCCGAAGATTTTAAGTCTCCTGCGTATGCCAATTCCGCCACGCCCCCGTGCCCGACAACGAGAACATCCTAGCGCAACGGGCGCATCGACGGGCGCCAGCCCACCGGGGACTCCCTGCCGGCAAGCGTCGCCTCCGCGGCGATGGCCAGACCGAAGAGCAGGTCGGACTCGCTCGCCTGGAGCCGCTCGAAGCCCGTCTGCGCCATGAGCTCGGAGACCGCCACGGCCCCGCCCAGCATGACGGGCGCCCGTTTGGCCTGGAGGCCCGGCAGCTTGGCGCGTTCGTCCACGGTCATCCCGGCGAGAAGCGCCTCGAGCTCGCCGACGCGCTCGCGCGAGAGCGCGGCCAGGTGGACCTGCGAGGAATCGTAGGGCTCCAGCCGCTTGTCGATGGCAACAAGGCTCGTAACCGTGCCGCCACAGACAACGAGTGCCTCCGGCGCGGCCTCGCCGGCGCGCTCCGACCCGGCGGCCCAGAGGCCGCCCTCCTCCACCACGGGCGCGAACATCTCTGCAGCAAAGACATGCGCGGCCGCGAGGTCGTCCGCCGTGGGCAGCGGCGCGGCCGGGAGGAACTTCTCGGTCACGCGACGGCACCCCACGTCGACAGAGCGAACAAAGCCGAGGTCAAAGGATCCGTCCGTGCCCAGCGTGCCGCAGGCGAGCTCGGTTGAGCCGCCCCCGTTGTCCGCCACGAGGATGCGGCGGCCACGGAAGTCGCGCGCCACGCCGAGGAAGGTGAGCGCACCCTCCACGGTCCCGGGGATGATGAGCGGGTCAAGCCCCAGGGAGTCGAGCGCCGCGCCCAGCTCGCGCGAGTTCCTCGCGTCGCGCGCCGCGCTCGTGAGCGTGCAGCACACGGCCTGCGCCCCGGCCTCGCGCGCGGACTGCATGTAGCCGCGCACGCAGGCAAAGACGCGCTCCATCGCCTCCTGCCTGAGGAGGCCGGTGGAGTCCACCCCCTCGCCGAGGTTGCAGATCTCGGAGTGCTTGGCCAGGCGCAGCACCTGGCCGGCCTCCACGTCCGCCACGGCCAGACGCGCGGTCACCGTTCCGATGTCAATGCACGCAAGACGAGTCATCTCTGCCCCCTGTCGCTTCCGGCCTTCGCCCCTCCCGTCCCTGCCCCGCCTACTCTCCGTGGTACTGGAAGATGAAGTCGCCAACGGCAAGGTACCAAGGGGTCTCTTCGGAGGGGCCCGCGTCGTCTGCGGCATCGGAGTCGTCGCTCAGCCCCTTGACAACCACGCCCGTCTCGCCCTCGTCCACGTAGCCCCGGCGACGGGCCTCGTCCTTGATGCCCTCCTCGGTCATGAGGGCGCTGACGTCTCCCTGGAGCTCAGCCTGCTCGCTGCTCTGCTGGCTCTGCGTCTCCTGCAGGGAGGCGTTGCGGCGCCAGGCGCCGTAGCAGTCCTTTGCAGGGCCGTAGAGCGCCGCGACCACCACCAGCAGGACGACCGCCGCAATGAGCGGGACGCGAAACCGGGTGAGAAGTCCTCGTGGGTCTACGGGCAGCTTGGACAGCAGACTCCCGGACGTCGACTTGCGGGGTGCCCCCGAGCCACGACCGGCGCCACCCGTGCGCGCCGCGCGGCCAGACGGGGTCCTGCGAGAGGCAGGGCGGTGCGCGCCGCCGCGCGCCTCGGAGCGCCCCTGCCGACGGGACGTCGCAGCGCGCGACGCGGTCGTGACACGAGGCGCAGCCGCGGCGCGCGGTGCAGCCGCTGCAGAACGCGATACGTCCACAGCCCAAAGTCCTTCTCGCCGTGGGAGGGATGTGCTGCGCCCCCGAGCGGGGACGGGATGTATGAGGGTGCTTGTGCTCATGCCGGCTTCGATTCTGGTCCGTTTATGGCTGGGCGGACGCGCGACGGGGTGATGAACCCTCGCGACGCGTTGCCTCATTTATAGCAGACGGGTGCTCGCTCAGGCCGTGCGCGCGGCCTTCTCCTCCGCCTTCGCACGTCTCCAGAGCGCATCCCAGGCCTCGTCGGAGAGGCCCTCCAGCCTGACGCCCTGCTCGCGGGCGGCCTTCTCCATGAGCCCCCAGCGGCTCCTGAACTTGCGGTTGGCGGAGGCAAGTGCTTCCTCGGCGTCGATGCCCTCCCAGCGTGCCACCTGGACCAGCGAGAACAGCAGGTCGCCGAACTCCTCGGTGCGCTCCGGCGAGCCCGGCGCCTCCCGCTCGAACTCCGCGCGCTCCTCGGCCACCTTGTCCCAGACGCCCGCCTCGTCGGCCCACTCGAAGCCGGCCTTGGCCGCGCGCTTGGAGATCTTCTGGCACTGCATGAGCGCGGGGAGGCCACGCGGCACGGAGTCGAGCAGGCCCGGCTCCGCGTCGCCCTGTCCGGACGCGGCGCGCTCGGCCGCCTTGACCTCGTCCCAGATGTCGGTGACCTCGGCGCCGTCGGCGGCGGCCACGTGCTCGCCAAAGACGTGGGGGTGGCGCCGGACAAGCTTCTCGTTGAGGCCCGCCACCACGTCGTCGATGGTGAAGGCGCCCTCGTCGGCGGCGATCTGCGCGTGCAGGACCACCTGCTCGAGCACGTCGCCGAGCTCCTCCAGGAGGTGCGCCTGGTCGTCCGCCTCGATGGCGTCGACGGCCTCGTAGGCCTCCTCGATCATGTTGCGCGTGATGGAGCGATGCGTCTGCTCGCGGTCCCACGGGCAGCCATCCGGCTGGCGCAGGCGCCACATCGTGCGAACCAGACGGTCGAACTCCGGGTGGGTGGTCGGTGCACCGGGACGCTGGCTGGTCTCGGCGTCGACGCGGTCTGCGGCTTCGGACATGGCTGCTCCTCTCAGGTTCTTCTCGCCAGATTCTAGCGCGGCGGGCGCCGTGGTGCCTTGCTGGTCCGTCTGTTAGGAATCCGAGCAGATAGCGGCGAGGGCGGCTTGTTTGGTTAGAAATCCGGGCTCCTTACGTTGCCGCGGGCTTAACGTGTGCGAATTCCTAACCGCGCGAGCCTGGCATGCAACAACACGCCTCGGTTCTTAACGCGGCACATGGCGAGAAGAACGCGGCAGACGAGGCCGGGGCACCCTGCGCGCGTTTCGGCGGGGTTGTGCGTTTTGTGCGCCTAAACCACGGGGAGTGCGTGCGGCAACGCACACAGGTGCGGCAAATCAGGCGCAGCACACGCACAACCCCGGGAATTCAGGCGCAGCGCACATACGCGGCAAATCAGGCGCAGCACGCGCAACGCGGCGAGAAGAACCTCCGCCCCCTACTCCTCCGCCTCGTCGTCGCCGCCGATCTCCTCCAGCACGCCGAGGGCGGCCGGCATGACCTCCTCCTCGGAGCGATGGAACGGGTAGGCCAGCTTGTGCGTCTTGGCGTAGTAGATGCCGCCGCGCTCGCGCAGCTTGAGCGCCGTCTGCCGCGGGACCTCCAGCCCCTGGTAGGTGAGGCGCCCGGCGGCGAGGGAGACCGTCGTGCAGCCCAGGCGCTGCGCGCGGATGCGCAGGCGGGCGCGGTCGAAGAGGTTGCGCCCGGCCAGTGGCAGCGCGCCGTAGCGCTCCTCGCAGTCGCGCTGGACGGCGTCCACCTCGGCCAGGTCCACTGCCGCGGCAAGCTGGCGGTACACCAGCACGCGCTTGTCCACGTCCGGGAGGTACTCCTCGGCCAGGAAGAAGTCGGCCGGCAGGTTGATCGTGACCTCGGCCAGCTCCACGTCGCGCGTCTCGCCGCGCGCCTCGGACACGGCCTCGCCGAGCATCTGCGTGAAGAGGTCAAAGCCCACGCTGGAGAGGTTGCCGTGCTGCTCGGCGCCCATGAGCGAGCCCGCGCCGCGAATCTCCAGGTCGCGCATCGCGATCTTCATGCCGCTGCCCAGGTCCTGGTACTCGTTGATGGCCGTGAGGCGGTCGGTGGCCTCGGGCGTGAGGGGCTGCTCGGCCGGGAACATGAAGTAGGCGTAGGCCTGCGTGCGGCCGCGGCCCACGCGGCCCTTGAGCTGGTAGAGCTGCGCCAGGCCCAGGCGCTGCGAGTCCTCGATGATGAGCGTGTTGGTGCGCGGGTTATCGATGCCGCTCTCGATGATCGTCGTGGCCACCAGGACGTCGATCTCGTGCTCCTGGAAGCGCAGCATCACGTCCTCGACCTCGCGCGCGCTCATCTTGCCGTGAGCAACGCCCACGCGCGCCTCCGGGGCGGCCTCCATCACGCGCGCCACCGCGTCATCGATGGTGTGGACGCGGTTGGACACGTAGTAGACCTGCCCCTTGCGCGCCAGCTCGTCGCGGATGGCCGCGGAGACGAGGTCGGGGTCCCACTCCCCCACCGTCACCTTGACGGGTAGGCGGCCGGGCGGCGGCGTCATGATGAGGCTCATGTCGCGCACGCCGCTCATGGCCATCTGCATGGTGCGCGGGATGGGCGTGGCCGAGAGGGTCAGCACGTCGACCTGCTCGCGCATGTTCTTGAGCTGCTCCTTGTGCTGCACGCCAAAGCGCTGCTCCTCGTCGATCACAACGAGCCCCAGGTCATAGGGGTTGACGTCGGCGGAGAGCAGGCGGTGCGTGCCGATGAGCACGTCCACCGAGCCGTCCGCGAAGCCCTCGAGCGCGCGGCGCTGCTGGGCCGGCGTCACAAAGCGGGACAGCACCGACACCTTGAGGTCAAAGGGCGCAAACCGCGAGAAGAACGTCTCGAAGTGCTGCTGCGCCAGGATGGTCGTGGGGCAGAGCACCATGACCTGCTTGGCGTCCTGACAGCACTTGAACGCCGCGCGCAGGGCCACCTCCGTCTTGCCGAAGCCCACGTCGCCGCAGAGCAGGCGGTCCATCGGCCGGCGGGCCTCCATGTCGGCCTTGATGTCGGCGATGGCGCTGCGCTGGTCCGGCGTGAGCTCGTAGGGGAAGCTCGCCTCCATCTCCTGCTGGACGGGCGTGTCCGGGGAGAACGCGTAGCCCGGCACCGAGCTGCGGCGCGTGTAGAGGTCCACGAGGTCGAACGCGAGCTTCTTGGCGGACTTGCGCGCCTTGTTGGTGGCGCGGCTCCAGTCGGCGGTGTTGAGGCGCGTGAGGCGCGGGCTCGCGCCGTCGGGCCCCACGTAGCGGGTGATGCGGTCCACCTGCTCCAACGGCACGAAGAGTTTGTCGCCGCCGGCGTACTCCAGCAGGAAGTAGTCGCGCTCGCGCCCGGCCACCTCCTGGCGGACGATCTGCGAGAAGAGCGCGATGCCGTGCGTGGCGTGGACCACGTAGTCGCCGGGCTTGAACGGGAAGGTGACGCTCGTGGGGTCCACGCGGCGGGCTCGGCGGCGCGCCTTGGCCGTGCGGGCGGAGAGGTCCGAGACGGAGAGGACGGCCAGGCTCGCACCCGGAATCACGATGCCGGCCGGCACTGGCGCGTCGGTGAAGGTCACACGCCCGCGCTCAAGGGGCGGTACCTGCGGGTCGTTGTTCTCGGCAGCCGTGCCCAGGGACTCAAGGAAGGGCACGGCCTCGTCCGTAAGGCGCAGCTCCAGCGACTCGCGCGCGCCACGGTCCGGCACGGCGAAGATCACCGACGCGCGGTCCTTCACGAGCTGGCGCAGGCGCCCGAGCAGCTTGGAGTCGGAGCCCGCGATCCCCGGCTGGCGCACGGCGAGCTCGGCCGTGGCGGAGCCGGAGCCCGCGCGCAGCATGGACGAGAAGCTCAGGCGCTGCTGCGTGCCAAAGTCCAGCTCGCGCGGCGAGGTGTAGAGGCCCTCCAGCGGCACGCGGGCGGCGTTGGCCGCGGCGAGCACGTCGTCGGCGGCACGCATGCAGTCGTCGAAGAGGGCGCGCGGCTCGGCCAGCACCACGAGCGTCTGGGCGCTCAGGTGCTCGAGCGGCGAGGCGGTGCTCCCGTAGAGCTGCGGGAGGTAGCGTTCCAGCGAGGGCGCGGCCGCGCGCTGACGAATGAGCTCGAGGTCGGCGGCCACCTTGGAGCTGTCCTCGGCCGCGTGGTAGAGCGCGCGCTCGGCACGGGCCACGGTCTCGTCGGTGAGGGCGAGCTCGCGGCACGGGGAGACGGTGACCTCGGTGAGCTCGCCGATCGTCTGGCCCGTCGAGGGGACCATGCGGCGCACGCGGTCGATCTCGTCCCCGAAGAACTCCATGCGCACGGGGCTCGTGGCCTGCGCGGGCCACACGTCCACCGTGTCGCCGTGCACGTGGAAGGCGCCGGGGGCGTCCACCTCGCCGGCGTCGTTGTAGCCCATGCCCACGAGCAGCGCCGGCACGTCCTCAAACGGGACCTCCTCGCCCACGGCGAAGGTGCTCGAGGCAAAGTAGCCGCTGCCCTTGGGTGGCACGCGACGCAGCAGCGCGTGGGCAGAGGCCACGATCACGCAGCGCTCCCCCGCGGCAAGGCGCGTCACCGAGCGGCAGCGCGTGCCGATGACGGCGTCGTCCGGGGCGGTGTCGGCCCAGGGTCGGTCCCGCCGCTCCGGGTAGCGCCCCACCACGTCCTGGCCGAGCCAGGCCCCGATGGCGCGGGCGGTGCGGTCGGCCGCCTCCTCGCCGGAGACCACGAGCAGGCAGGGTCGCGGGTTGGCCGCCCACAGCGCCGCGAGCACGAGCGGACGGGCGGACTGGGCCACGGCGAGGCTTGCGTCGTGACCGGCCTCGAGCTCGCGCACGAGCGGCGCAAGCTCCGGGTCGGCGAGCAGCTGGCGAGAAACGCGGTCGATGAGCATAGGGGTCCTCTGCACAGACGGGCGCCGGCCCCGGCGGGCGGGGTCGGTGCGCTGCGGACGGTTCTTCTGCCCCATTGTACCCGCCACGGGGTGCGGCCACAGGTTCTTCTCGCCCGGTGCGGGGCAGGGGCGTTTCACGTTGCTGTTCTGTTGTCGGCGCGGCGTCGCCGTCCCGCCGCTGCCGCCACCGAGCTGCGGCCCCACCGCTGCTGTCGCTCTGCCGCTGTCGCCCCGCCGCCACCGAGCCGTCGCCGCCCCGCCCCGTTAGGAATCCGCGCATCTTAGCGCGCCCGGGGCCCGTCTCGTTAGGTTTCGCCGCACCTTTTGCCCTCCCGGCCCAAATACGCCCCGGTTCCTAACGGGCCCGCATGCGGCTGCACTAACACGCAGCGGTTCCTAACGGGTTCAGGGGCGGCCGCACTAACATGCCCCGGTTCCCAACGGGTTCGCGGCCGGCGGCACTGGCATGCCCCAATCCCTAACCCGCCCCGGCATACCGGCGAGAAAAACGGCAAGAAAGACCTCAGCCCAGCCCGTACGCCTCCACCGGCACGACGTCCCAGCCACCCTCCGCAGCGACCTCCTGCTCCGCAGCCCTTCTCGCCCGCTCGCGACCGTCCCAGTGGGTACCGTCGATGCACTCGAGCTCATGGTAGAGCTCCTGACGCAGCTGCCTGCGACGCTTCCGCTCCTCGGGCGCCAACCCCACGCGCGGGAGGTGGAGGTCGGCGCGGATGCGCTCAACGAGCCCGTCCATGTAGGCGAGGTCGCGGTACTGCTCGCGGCGAACCACGTATTCCCCAACCCCGATGGCCCTGAGCTCGTTGGTGCGCGCGGCGTCTTGCGCCAGCCGCTCAGGCGCGTCATGCCGACGCCCGTGATACTCGAGGGCCACCACCTGGCCGTCCCGGCCCCCGATCACGATGTCGGGACGGCGCACGCCGCAGGTCATGGCGCGGTCAATCCGTTGCACCTCAACCGAGGAGTTGAGGGACAGCACGTTGAGGTGCCAGCCGCCGAGGGCCGGCTTGAGCGAGAGGCGCAGCGTGAGCTTTGTCTCGCGCGGAGAGCCGGAGCGCACGGGCGTCAGGGCCAGCGCGCGCCTCACCTGGGCCGTGCCGCGGACGGGGCCCAGGGCGTCAAGGTGCGCGCCCACGTTCTCCGGCGTTGCGAGCGGGACGTCGCGCTGCACCATGCCGTCCTCGGTGGTTGGTTCGATGGCGTAGAGCCCCATCAGCTCCGCAAGCAGAGCCACGAGCTCGAGCTTGGTGAGGCGCGGTGCCATCTGCACCGCAAGCTGCTCGGGCGAGGTGCACCAAACGTCGTCGGAGAGTCGCAGCAGCGCCCCGGGCGGCAGCGACGTCGTCTGCTGGTGAGTGGTGACCGTCGAGGTCCGAGCGTGGCCCCGCGCACCTGTTGTAAGCAGGTCGACCGGCCCCTCAAGGCCGCGAAGGGCCGGGTCACTCCCAAGGCGTTCCGTGAGCTCGGCATGCGTTGGTGCGACGTCGGGCACCGGCGGGGCATCCGACTCCGAAGCGTCGAGCAGAGCGGAGGTCCCTTGTCGACGCAGCGCCTCGAGCGCGCTGAGGTGTGACAGCAGCATAACCATGCAATGAGGGTACGCTTTTCCCACGTATGATGGTGTGAGAAATTAAAATAGTTAGTCAGGAAACAAGCGGCTTTCTTACGCCAAGCTTCCGGACGGCCTGCGACGAGGATCGCACGGCGTCGCGACCCGGCTGTTCGCAGGTTCTTCTCGCCGTTCTCCTCGCCGGGAGAACTGGGTGGTGTCGGGGCGGGTTAGAAGCCGGGGCACGTTAGCGCGGCCGGCCGCGAACCCGTTAGGAACCGGGACATGTTAGTGCGGCCGCCCCCTGAGTCCGTTAGGAACCGCTGCATGTTAGTGCAGCCGCCTGCGGGCCCGTTAGGAACCGGGGCGTATTTGGGCCGGGAGGGCAAAATGTGCGGCGGAACCTAACGCAACGGGACGCGCCCGCGCTAAGATGCGCGGATTCCTAACGGGGCGACGGGAAGGTGGTGACGGTGAGGCGGCGGAAGGGGGTGGCGGCGAGGCGACGGGAAGGTGGTGACGGCGAGGCGGCGGAAGGGGGTGGCGGCAACGGGCGAGACGGCAGCAGCGTCAGGGCGGCAACGAGGCAGCAAACGCCAACCCAACACAGCACCGCGCGCCGGGCGAGAAGAGCCTCGACCCGGCGCGCGGCGCAGAACGGTACGGAACCAGAACTGCTACCCCAAAATCCTCCCGCTGGCCTCGGCGAGGTCGGCGAGACGGGCGCTGGCCGCCGCGACGGCCTCGTCGTCGGCGCGCCAGGACCAGTTGCCCTCGGCCACGCCGGGCACGTTCATGCGCGCCTCGTCGTCCAGCAGCAGCACGTCCTGCAGCGGCAGGATCGCCACGTCGGCGTCGGAGGCGAGCACGCGCCGGCAGATGCCGTCGGCCATCTCGCGCGCGTCGTCCTCCTCGAGGCAGTAGCGGCTCTCGCAGAAGCCCACCAGCGTCTGGTTGTCGTGCGTGCCGGTGTAGGCCACGGTCCCCGGATGCGGCACGTAGGTCTCCCGCACGTCCGTCTCCGCGAACTGCGCCACGTCCATGCCGGGAAATCCCGTCGCCGTGACCAGCGCACGGACGGCCGGCGTGACGGCGCCCAGGTCCTCGGCGATGAACGGCAGCTCGCCAAACTGGCGCTGGGCCGTCCTGAAGAGGTCGATCCCCGGTCCGAAGGCGTAGGTGCCCTCCGTGGCCGGCTTGCCCGCCGGGATGGCATAGTAGGACGAGAACCCGATAAAGTGGTCCAGGCGCACGTAGTCGTAGAGCGCGAGCGCGCGGCTGAACCGGCGCATCCACCAGCCGTAGCCCTGCTCGCGCAGGATGTCCCAGCGATAGGTAGGGTTGCCCCAGAGCTGGCCCTCCGGCGCAAAGGCGTCCGCGGGCGCGCCGGCCTGACGGCGCGGGTAGCCGTCCTCGTCGAGGTCGAAGATGTCCGGCTCGCTCCAGACGTCGGCCGAGTCCGCCGAGACGTACATCGGCATGTCGCCGATGATCCGCACGCCGTGCGCGTGGGCGTACCTGAGCAGGTCCTCCCACTCAAGCTGGAACTTGTACTGCATGCGGCGGTGCGCCTCGACGGACTTGCGCAGCTTCGGGTCCTTGGCCAGGCGCGGCGAGTAGGTGCGGTAGGGCTCCGGCCACTCCTGCCAGGGCTCGTCGTCGCCCAGGAGCTCCTTGCAGGCGCGGAAGGTGGCGTAGGGCGTCAGCCAGTAGTCGTTCTCCCGACAGAACTCGAGGTAGTCCTCGTCGTTGCCGATCTTCTCCAGGGAGGCCAGCGCGGCCGGCGCCGGCAGCTCCAGGAGGCCGACGTTGCCCGCGAAGGCGGAGAGCCCCGCGTAGGGGGAGCCGTAGCGGTCCGGCGGGTTCACCGGGAGCACCTGCCAGTACTTCTGCCCCGCGGCGGCGAGCCAGTCCACGAAGCGGCGCGCCGGGGCGCCGAGCGTGCCGGCCTTCCCGCCGTTGGGCACGGAGGTGACGTGGCAGAGCACGCCCATGCCGCGCTCGGGGGCCATCTGGAGGCGCTGTTCGTCGTGGAAGTGCAGCACCGCCGTGCCGAGTGGCCAGAGGAAGACCTCGGCCTGGCCGTGGCTTATGCGCGGGACCTTGCCCGAGATGACGTCGGTGACCTGGCTTGCGCCCACGGGCACCTTGACGTCGTGGGCGTTCTCCAGGCTGCCGTTGGCGAGCACGCACACGCTCTCGCCGTCGCCGCGGCGCCAGAAGCCGAAGACGTCCTCGCCGGACGAGAAGGGCTCGAACTCGCCGTCCACCAGCACCGGCAGCGTCTTGCGCAGGGCGATCGCGTTGCGGTAGATGGACGTGCAGTCCTGCAGCCCCCCGTCCCACGGGAAGCTCGCACGGTTGTACGGGTCACGGAAGCCCTCGACGCCGCGCTCGTCGCCGTAGTAGACGCACGGCACGCCGGGCAGCGTCATCTGCAGCAGCGCCATCACCCACAGGCGTGCCTTGGCAAGGCCCACGTGGTTGTCGTCAAGCCGGAAGCTCGCGCGCTCCTCCTCGGGCAGCGAGTCCGGGTCCGGAGCGCCGCCGAGCACCGTGAAGAGGCGCTCGCGGTCGTGGCTGCCCAGCAGGTTGAGCGCCGAGTAGAAGTTGTCGCGCGGGTAGTTCTCGCGCAGCTGCTCAAGGCGCGCCGCGAGCTCGGAGGCTCCGATGTCGCCGCGTATGAAGGCGAGAAGCCCGGTGCGCAGCGGGTAGTTCATCGTGCCGTCGAGCTCCTTGCCCTCGAAGTACTGGCGCAGCTTGCCGTAGGCGAGCTTGTTGGAGGCGTCCTCCCAGACCTCGCCGATGAGCACGCCGTCGGGCTTCTCGGTGACGAGAGCCTGCTTGATCTGGACAATGAAGTCGTCGGTCAGCTCGTCGGCCACGTCGAGGCGCCAGCCCCGGGCGCCGGAGCGCAGCCAGTGGCGGATCACGCCTGCGCGCCCGCAGATGAGCTCGTGGAACTCGTCGCAGTCGGAGCGCACACTGGGGAGGTTCTGGTCCCCCCACCAGCCGGCGTAGGTGCCGTCGTCGTTGAAGGTGAACCAATTGAAGTACGGGGACTTCTCGCCCTGGTAGGCCCCCGGCTCCGCGTAGGTACCGAAGCGGTTGAAGTAGCGCGAGTCGGCGCCCACGTGGTTGAAGACGCCGTCAAGGATCACCGAGATGCCGTGCTCGGCCGCGTCCACGCAGAGCTCGCGGAAGCTCCGCTCGTCGCCGAGCATCGGGTCGATGCGCAGGTAGTCGGCCGTGTCGTAGCGGTGGTTGCTCGCCGCCTCGAAGACGGGGTTCAGGTAGAGCACCGTCACGCCAAGGTCCTCGAGGTAGCCGAGCTTCTCGCGGATGCCCTCGAGCGTGCCGCCGTAGAAGTCCCAGTGGTCGATGCCGCCCTCCGGCGTGCGCGCGTAGGTGGGCGGGGTGTCCCAGTCCTGGAGCACCTCGCGGCCGGGGCCGCCCTTGCGCTTGATCGCCATCGAGTCGGCGGCGCGGCGCTCCCAGTCCTCCCCGCGCGCAAAGCGGTCGGGGAAGATCTGGTAGACGATGCCCTCGCGGTACCACCGCGGCTGGTTTGCCCGTGGCGAGAAGACCGTGATCTGGAACGACGGCGGGTCGCCGTAGGCAAAGGTGCCCTCGCCGGTGGTCCACCCCTCCTTGGCGCCGTAGCGCCACACCGAGCCGTCGCGCGCCTCGATGTCGAAGCTGTACCAGACCACGCCCGTCTCGGCCGGCTTGTAGTTCGCCGAGAAGCGCAGGCAGTCGCCGTTGCGGCTGCCGCGCATCTCGATGAGTTCCTCGCCGTGGGCGTCGGTCCAGACGCGCAGCGTGCAGAAGACGACGTCATCTCCCCACACGTCGATGCTCAGCGAAACGGTGCCGCCCAGCTGGACGGCACCGAAGGGGGTTCTGTACTCGGACTCTGAAGTGACGTGTCGTGCCCTCAAATGCTACCTGTCTCTCCGCTTGTTGTACCGAATGATCTCCGGGTGAAGACCATGATAGATGTCCATGTAGTCGTTTGCGGCGCGACGCCAGCTGAAATCCGTCTCCATGGCCTGGAGCTGGAGCTGGAGCCAGGCGTCGGCGTCCGTCCAGAAGACCTCGCACGCGCCGAGGAGGGCGTCGGCCATCTCGTCGGCGTTCATGTTGGCAAACGAGAAGCCCGTGCCCTCGTCGGTGTACTTGTTGTACGGGACGACGGAGTCGCGCAGGCCGCCCGTCTCGCGCACCACGGGCAGGGTGCCGTAGCGCATGGCGATCATCTGGGAGAGGCCGCAGGGCTCGAACTCGGACGGCATGAGGAGGAGGTCGCCGCCGGCGTACATGCGGTGCGAGAGCGCGTTGTCAAACGCGATGCGCGCGCACATCATGTCGCCGTACTTGGCGTCGAAGTAGCGGAAGGCGTCCTCGTGGTCCTTGTCGCCGGTGCCGAGGATGGCAACCTGGACGCCGCGCTGCATGAGGCGGTCCATCGAGTAGCGCACCAGGCCGAGGCCCTTCTGGTCCGTCAGGCGGCCGATGGAGACCACGAGCGGGCGCGTGGGGTCCTGGCGCAGGCCGAGCTCGGCCTGGAGGGCGCGCTTGCACTCGGCCTTGTTGGCAAGGTCGGTCGGCGAGTAGTTGGCCGCGATCATCGGGTCGGTGGCAGGGTTCCAGATGGTCTGGTCGATGCCGTTCAGGATGCCGCTCAGGCTGTCGCAGCGACGGCGGAAGATGTCGTCGAGGCCCTCGCCGTAGAAGGGCATCTGCAGCTCGTAGGCGTAGCTCGGGCTCACCGTGGTGAGGTAGTCCGCGTAGCAGAGCGCGCCCTTCATGAAGTTGATCGAGTTGGCGTCACAGTAGAGCTGGTCGCGCGCCGCGGGGACGTTGGCCAGGCCCAGCACCTCCTCGAGCATGCGGTCGCTGTACTGGCCCTGGAACTTCACGTTGTGCACGGTGAAGACGGTCTTGACGTTGTTGCACTGCGGGACCTCGCGGTAGAACTCGCGCAGGAACACGCAGCAGAGCGCCGTCTGCCAGTCGTTGCAGTGGAGCACGTCGCACTCGAGCTCCGGCACCCTGGCGATGGCCTCGCAGATGGCCTTGGAGAAGAAGGCGAAGCGCTCGCCGTCGTCAAAGTAGCCGTAGAGGCCGTCACGCTTGAAGTAGGCCTCGTTGTCGATGAAGTAGAAGTCCAGGTCCTGCAGGGTGAGCTTCTCGATGCCGCAGTACTCGTTGCGCCAGGCAAGCGGCACGTAGAAGTCCGCGACGTGCTTCATCTGGTCACGGTACTCCTGCGGGATGGTTGCGTACTTCGGCATGATCACGGCGGCGCGTGCGCCGGCGTGCTTGAGCGCGCGGGGGAGCGAGCCGGCGACGTCCCCCAGGCCGCCCGTCTTGGCAAACGGGACGGCCTCGGAGGACGCGAAGAGCACCCTCAACTTCCTGCGCTTGGCGTTCGTTGGCACGGTGACTCTCCCTCTTTGCTTACTCGTGGGCCTTTTCCTTGATGAGGACGTCCTCGGGCGTGCCGCGCAGCTCGGTGCCGGCGGGCACCACGTTGCCGCGGTCGACGATGGCGTTCTCAACGCGGGCGCCGCTCTTGACGACGCAGCCCTGCATCACGATGGAGTTGCGCACGGTGGCGCCGGCCTCGACGATGACGTTGCGGCCGAGGATGGAGTCGTTCACGCTGCCGTAGATGCGGTCGCCGGAGGCGACGGCGGAGTTGCAGACGTGGCTGCCGACCTCGAACTTGGCGGGCGGCGTGTCGTGCGTCTTGGTCTTGATGGAGCGGTCGGCCGTGAAGAGCTCGGCGGTGATGTGCGGGTCGAGCAGGTCCATGTTGGCGCGGTAGTAGGCGCGCTTGTTGAAGATCGGCGCCACGTAGCCGTCGAAGTTGTAGGCCTGCACGTTGACGCGGCCGAAGTCACCGGCCATGGCCTCGAAGAGGTCGAGGTAGTCGGTCGGGGCGTACCAGTCGAACATGTCCAGCAGCAGCTGGCGGTTGATGACGAAGCAGTCCAGGAACATCGTGTCGCCGAAGGCGGTGCCGTGGTGGACGCCCTGGACGCGGCCATCGACCACGTCGAACGCCGTGACGTCCGGATCCTTCTCGGCGGCCGTCTTGGTGAGGACGGTGATGTCGGCGCCGGAGGCCTTGTGGGCGTCGTAGACCTGGTTGAGGTCGACGTTGTAGACGAAGTTGGCCGTGGAGCAGATCACGGCGTCGGCCGTGGAGCGCGTGAAGTAGGCCTTGTTGTGCACGAGGTCGCGCAGCAGGAAGCGCGCGCCGGTGCGGGAGGTGCCAAAGGCGGAGCCGGGCAGGATGAACAGGCCGCCGTTCTTACGGTCGAGGTCCCAGTCCTTGCCGGAGCCCACGTGGTCGATGATCGAGCGGTAGTTGTACGGCATGACCATGCCCACAGTGCGGATGCCGCAGTTGACGAGATTGGACAGGGCAAAGTCAACGAGACGGTAGCGCCCGAAGTACGGCAGCGAGGCCACCGGGCGGTTCTCGGTGAGTGCACTGGACTCCTTGGCGGAGTAGTTGCAGGTAATCAGGCCAATGACCTTCTCCATGACTAGTTCTCCCCCTTCCCGACGACAACGTCGTTGCCGATGACGGCGGTGTCCTTGGTGGTGTCGACGCTGCCGACGCTGACGTTCTCCTCGACCACGGAGTTCTCGCCGAGGATGGCACGGACGACCTGGGCGCCGTCCTTGACCACCGAGCCGGGCAGCAGCACGGAGTCGATGACCGTGGCACGCTCGCCGACGTAGGCGTCCGTCGAGAGGATCGAGTGCTTTGCCGTGCCGTAGACCTGGCAGCCGTTGGCGACGAGGCAGTCGTCAATGTTGCCGTCCTTGCCCACGAACGCGGGCGGGCGCGTGGAGGCGTTGGACATGATCGGGAACTCGGTGCTGAAGATGTCGAACGCCGGGTTGGGCCCGAGCAGGTCCATGCTCGTCTCGTGGTAGCTGGAGATGGTGCCGACGTCGCGCCAGAAGCCCCTGAACTCGTAGGTGTAGAGGCGCTTGCCGTCCTCGAGAAGCTTCGGGATGATGTTGCCGCCGAAGTCGTGCTCGGAGGTCTGGTCGAGCGCGTCCTCCTTGAGGGTCTCGACGAGAAGGTCGGCGTTGAAGATGTAGATGCCCATGGAGGCGAGGTTTGAATCGGGCTTCTTGGGCTTCTCGGTGAACTTGGTGATGCGGCCGTCGGGGTCGGCGGTCAGGATGCCGAAGCGGGAGGCCTCCTCCCACGCCACCGGCATGACGGCGATCGTGAGGTCGGCGTTGTTCTTCTTGTGGCTCTCGAGCATGTCGTCATAGTCCATGCGGTAGAGCTGGTCGCCGGAGAGGATGAGGACGTACTCGGGGTCGTTCTGCTCGATGTAGCCGATGTTCTGGGTCACGGCGTCGGCCGTGCCCTCGTACCAGGCGCCGCCCGTCTGCGTGGCAAACGGCGGCAGGATGGAGACGCCGCCCCCGCGCTCGTCGAGGTTCCAGGCCTCACCGGTCCCGATGTAGCTGTGCAGCAGGTACGGACGATACTGCGTCAGCACGCCGACCGTCGTGATGCCCGAGTTAGCGCAGTTGGACAGCGCGAAGTCGATGATGCGGAACTTGCCGCCAAACGACACGGCCGGCTTTGCGACGTTGCTCGTCAGCGCGCCGAGCCTGCTGCCCTGTCCTCCTGCCAGGAGCATTGCGATGCACTCTTTCTTGCTCATACCCCCACTCCTTTCGACAACCCATCACGCGGGAGCGAAAGCCCCCAACACATATCCTTAAATGTGCCAGATATCGGCCATGTACTCACGAATCGTTCGGTCAGAAGAGAAATATCCGGCCTTGGCGGTATTGTGGAGCGCCGCCTTGTTCCACGCGGCGCGGTCCGCGTAGGCGCCGGTGAGCTCGTCCCAGGCCTGGACGTAGGCGTGGAAGTCGCGCAGCACGAGGTCCGGATCGTTGTCGACCATGAGGTAGTCGTGGATGCTGTCGAAGTTGCCCGAGAGGCGCGCGAGGGCGCCGTCGGTGAGCATGTCCACGATGCGGCCGAGGCGGTCGCGGTCGGCGTTGTACTGGTCCCAGGCGTAGTAGCGGCCGCTGGCGCGCAGGGCCTCGACCTCGTCGGCGTGCAGGCCGAAGATCTTGATGTTCTCGGGGCCGACGAGCTCGGAGATCTCCACGTTGGAACCGTCGAGCGTGCCCAGGGTGATGGCCGCGTTCATCATGAGCTTCATGTTGGAGGTGCCGGAGGCCTCGGCGCCGGCCACGCTGATCTGCTCGGAGATCTCGGCGGCGGAGTAGATGAGCTGCGCGTTGGAGACGGCGAAGTTGGGCACGAAGGCCACGCGAATCTTGTCGTTCACGCGCTCGTCGTTGTTGATGACGTCGGCCACCGAGTTGATGAGACGGATGACCTCCTTGGCGAAGGTGTAGCTCTGCGCCGCCTTGCCGGAGAAGATGAAGGCCGTGGGACGCGGGCTGTAGTTCGGGTCAGCAAGGATGCGGTTGTAGACGTCGAGCACCTTGAAGACGTTGAGCAGCTGGCGCTTGTAGGCGTGGAAGCGCTTGACCTGCACGTCAAAGACCATGTTGCAGTCAAGGTCGACGCCGGAGGTCTCCTTGACGTAGGCGGCAAGGCGCTCCTTGTCGGCGCGCTTGGCGGCCTCCATGCCCTCCAGGAAGCTGGCGTCCTGCTCAAAGGGGACGAGCTTCTCGAGCTCCATGGCGTCGTTGAGCCAGCCGTCGCCGATGGCGTTGGTGATGAGCTTGGCGTAGGGCGGGTTGGCCTCGCAGAGGAAGCGACGGTGGGAGACGCCGTTGGTCTTGTTGTTGAAGCGCTGCGGAACAAGCTCGTAGAACTCGTGGAACACGGAGTCCTTGAGGATCTGGGTGTGCAGCGCGGAGACGCCGTTGACCGAGTGGGAGAAGATGATCGAGAGGTTGGCCATGCGGACCTGGCCGTCCCAGAGGATTGCCGTCTTGGACAGGACGTCGGTCCAGTTGCCGTCGTTGGGCGAGAGGTGGTTGGCCAGGCTGTCACGGTAGCGGCGGTCGACCTCCTCGACGATCATGTAGAGGCGCGGCAGCAGGGCGCGGAAGGTGTTGATCGGCCACTTCTCGAGCGCCTCGGGCATGACGGTGTGGTTGGTGAAGGAGATGGTCTCCTTGGCCACCTTGTAGGCGAGGTCGAAGTCCACGCCCTTCTCGTCAACGAGCAGGCGCATGAGCTCCGGGCCGCACATGGCGGGGTGCGTGTCGTTGGTGTGGACGCACACGTGGTCGCCGAGGTGCTCCCAGTCCGGGCCGAAGTCGCGCTCGTAGGTGCGCAGGATGGTCTGCAGGCCCGCCGAGACGAAGAGGTACTCCTGCTTCAGACGGAGCATGCGGCCGTGCTCGCCGGCGTCGTTGGGGTAGAGGATCGTGGAGATGGCCTCGACGTCGGAGCGGAACTTGTTGGCGCGCGCGTAGTCGCCCGCGTTGAAGGCGTCGAGGTCGAAGTCCTCGGTGTAGGGCTCGGCCGACCACAGGCGCAGCTTGTTCACGACGTTGCCGCCAAAGCCGACGATGGGCACGTCATACGGCACGGCGCGGACGATGTCGCCGCCCTCCTGGGTGAACCAGAACCTGCCGTCCTCCTCGTGGCGGACGACCTGGCCACCAAAGCGCACGAGCACGGAGCTGCCGTCCTTGCGGGTCTCCCAGGGGAAGCCGTTGGCGAGCCAGTTGTCGGTGCGCTCGACCTGACGGCCGCCCTCGATGTACTGACGGAAGAGGCCGTAGCGGTAGCGCATGCCGTTGCCGTAGCCGGCGATGCCCTCGTGGGCCATGGAGTCGAGGAAGCACGCGGCAAGACGGCCGAGGCCACCGTTGCCGAGACCCGGGTCGACCTCCTGGCGGCAGATCTCCTCGAGGCTGGAGCCCATGGACTTGATGCCGTCGGCCACCATGTCGCGGATGCCGAAGTTGATGAGGTAGTTGTCAAGCAGCGGGCCGATCAGGAACTCGAGCGAGAAGTAGTAGACCTTCTTGGCGTCCTTGGGGTGGGACTCGGGGAAGATCGCACGGCCCTTGGTGGCGATGAGCTCGGCGAGCGCATAGTAACGCTCCTGTGCGGGCAGCTCCTCGAAGGGGGTGCCGTAGCGGGCGAGGCAGGCCTCACGGTACTGCTCGACGAAGTCCTGCTTGTTCTCAAAGATCTTGTTGTACGTCAAAACTGCTCCTCAGCTCGGGCGACAAGAACTCGGGGGCACGCGGCTCGCCGCGCGGGGCCCGGCTGTCGCGTTGTTCCCGGACCCGTGTCGGGGCCGCCCGGAGACGGCCCCGCTCTAGCTTACTCCTCGGGGGAGGGCTTCTTTGTGGTGGACTTCTTGGCTGACGCTCCCTTTGCGCCGCCCTTCTTGGCCGCCGTCCTTTTGGCGGCCGGCTTGGCGGCGCCCTTCTCGCCGGAGGCCTTCTTGGCAGCCGGCTTCTTGGCGGCGGCGGTCTTCTTGGCCGGGCGGCGCAGGGTGCCGGTCTTCTTGAGGATCATGCCGCCCAGCGGGGGCACGCGCACCACGATGGACTGCTCGCGGCCGTTCCAGGGCTCGTCCTGGCACTTGAGCTTGCCGGCGTTGATGACGCCGGAGCCGCCGAAGGACTCGTCGTCGGAGTTGAAGAGCTCCTCGTAGACGCCCCACTCCGGCACGCCCATGCGGAAGTCCTCGCGGGCGTTGACGTCGAAGTTGATGAGGATGACGAGCTCGTCGCCGGGCTTGTCTCCCCTGCGGATGAACGTGATGATGGACTGCTCGGCGTTGTCCGCGTCGATCCACTCGAAGCCGTCGGACTCGAAGGCGCGCTGCCAGAGCGCGGGGTGCTCGTTGTAGAAGCGGTTGAGCGCGCGGACGAACTGCTGCTGGTGGCGGTGGGTCTCGTACTGCTCCGCGAGGAAGTACTGGATTCCCTCGTAGTAGCGCCACTCGATGAACTGCGCAATCTCGTTGCCCATGAAGTTGAGCTTGCCGCCGGAGTGCGTCATCTGGTAGAAGGCGAGCGCCCTCATGCCGGCGAACTGCCTCCAGTAGTCACCGGGCATGCGCGTGATGAGCGAGCACTTGCCGTTGACCACCTCGTCGTGCGAGAGCGGCAGGATGAAGTTCTCGTTGAACTGGTACATCGTGGAGAACGTGAGCATGCGGTGGTTGCCCGGGCGCCACGGGAAGTCCGTCTGCATGTAGTGCAGGGTGTCGTTCATCCAGCCCATGTCCCACTTGAAGTGGAAGCCGAGGCCGCCGTCCTCGGGCGGGTAGGTCACGAGCGGCCAGGCGGTGGACTCCTCGGCGATCATCATGACGTCGGGGTAGAACTTGCCCATCGCGGTGTTGGTCTGGCGGATGAACGCCGAGGCGTCGAGGTCCTCCTCGGTGCCCTTCTCGTTGAAGCGCTTCTGGCCCGGGTCGTCGATGCCGAAGTTCATGTAGAGCATGCTGGAGACGCCGTCCATGCGCAGGCCGTCTGCGTGGAAGAGCTCGGCCCAGAACAAGGCGTTGGACACTAGGAAGCTGCGGACCTCGCCGCGGGAGTAGTCGAACTGGTGGGTGTTCCAGTTGGGATGGATCTTGTGCTCGTAGAGCATCTCGCCGTTGAAGGTGGCGAGGCCCTCGGCGTTGGCGCAGAAGCCGCCGGGCACCCAGTCCAGAATCACGCCGATGCCGGCCTCGTGGCAGGCGTCAACGAAGTGCATGAACTGCTTGGGGTTGCCGTAGCGGGCCGTGGCGGCGTAGTAGCCGGTGGGCTGGTAGCCCCAGGAGCCGTCAAAGGGGTGCTCGTTGACGGGCATGATCTCCACGTGGGAGTAGCCCATGTCCTTGACGTAGGCCACGAGCTCGTCGGCCAGGTCGTCGTAGGTGTAGAAGGTGCCGCGCTGCGCGGGGAACGGGTCGCCAGGGCCGGGGTAGGTGCCGTCCGGGCGCGGCTCACCCTGGGGCTCGTCTCCGTGGCGGCGCCAGCTGCCCAGGTGCACCTCGAAGATGTTAAGGCGCTCCTTGAACACGTTGGCCTTGGCGCGCTGCTTCATGTAGGCGCCGTCCCCCCACGCGTAGCCCTCGATGTCAAAGGTGCGCGAGGCGGTGCCGGGCGCGACCTCGGCGTAGTAGCCGTAGGGGTCCGCCTTGTAGAGCTTCTCGCCCTTGGTGGTGGTGATGAGGTACTTGTAGAGCTCGCCTTCCTGGATGCCCGGGACGAAGCCCTCCCAGATGCCGCCGGTCTCGGTCTCCGTGAGCGGAGTGGCCGTCTCGTCCCAGCCGTTGAAGTCGCCGATCAGGTGCACGCTCTGGACGCGGGGCGCCCAGACGGCAAAGTGGAAGCCGTGCGTTCCGTCGTCGGTGACGGCGGGGTGCGCGCCCATCTTCTCGTAGCTTCGATACCACTCGCCGCGGGCAAACAGGAAGAGGTCGTCGTTGCTCAGATAGAGGGTGCTATCAAGAGAATCCATGTCTCACTCCTCGCTGGTCAGGTGCGTCGCGCGGAGACGCGGCGCCCGGCGCGGACGGCCCGCGCGCAGAACAACACTTATTGTGCTCCCGCCGTCAACATAATGTCCACAAGAAAACCGCGAGCAGGTAGAAGCGCTCGGCGAGCTGTGTGCGCGGGGCGGGTCGAGGAGCGGGCGCGTAGGCGCGGGCGGGCGCGCTTACTAAAACGGATGTGTTGCGCTGTCAGCCCGCCAGGCGCCTACGAAAACGGGGCCGTTGCACCACCAGCCCGGCTACGCTTTTAAAACCGCGACCGTTGCGCCACCGGTCAGCAGAAGCGTTTTCAAACTTGCGACCGTTGCGCCTCCCGGCTCGCCCGTGCTTATAAAATCGCAGCTGTTACGCCGCTAGGTGACGCGAGTGCTTCCAAAATCCCGGCTGTTGTGGCCAGCCGCCCCGGACGCGCTTACGGATCGCCGCCTGTTGCAAGCGAGAAGGACGCTGGGGCCGCAACGGTCCGCAAATCGTAAGCGCCGAGGTCCTTCTCGCCTGCGACGGGCGCTGTTTTGTAAGCACACCGGTCGCCGGGGGTGTGACAAGCGTGGTTTCGTAAGCGCCTCGGCAGTTTAGGATGCAGCAGGCGCGGTTTTGAAAGCGCTCCGGCTGTTGGTGATACAACGACCGCGACTTTGTAACGCCCACGGGACCCGACGGTCCCAGCTCGCAGGCAGGCCGCCCGCACACGAAAAGGGCCCCGGACGTAATCCGGGGCCCCGACGTGACGCAGCGCTCAGACGGCGCCGGCGCCTAGTAGTTGATCGCCTGCTCCTCGAAGTAGGACTGCGGGTGGTTGCAGACCGGGCAGACCTTCGGCGCCTCGGCACCCACGTGCAGGTGGCCGCAGTTGCGGCACTTCCAGACCTTCACGCCCGGACGCGCGAAGACCTCGCCCTTCTCGACGCGCTCGGCCAGCTTGTTGTAGCGCTCCTCGTGGTGCTTCTCGACCTCGCCGACCATCTTGAACTTGGCCGCGATCTCGGTGAAGCCCTCGGCCTCGGCGGTCTCCGCGAAGCCCTTGTACATGTCGGTCCACTCGTAGTTCTCGCCGGCGGCCGCGTCCTTGATGTTGGTCAGGGTGTCGGGCACCTCGCCGCCGTGGAGGTACTTGAACCAGAGCTTGGCGTGCTCCTTCTCGTTGCCGGAGGTCTCGGTGAAGATCGCGGCGATCTGCTCGTAGCCCTCCTTCTTGGCCTTGCTGGCGTAGTAGGCGTACTTGTTGGTTGCCTGGGACTCGCCGGCAAACGCGGCCTCAAGGTTCTTCTTGGTCTGGGAGTTCTCGAAGTCGACAGCCATGGCTGCTCCTCTCCTGTCCCCGCGGGGACTTTGCGACCGGGCCCTCCGCCCGGCTTACGGAACACTATATCAGCTGGCAGGACGCCTAGACGACCCACCTGCCGCTCACCTGCCGGCAGAACCCCTCAGCGGCGAGCTCGTCGAGAAGGGCCTGCACGTCGGCGTGAGCTAGTGGACTTCTACCCGCCTTCCGCTCCTCTGCGGAGAGCTCGGCGCAGGCCGACGAAACGTCCACACCCGCGCGATGGGCGAGAAGGACGCGGACGAGCTCGGCGCGCTTCTGGCGGTGCGAGCCCTCGAAGCGCGACTGGCGCGCGTGCCCCCTCGAGCGCCGCGACGGGTTGGGCACGGTCCGCTTGAGGTAGGCGCCGTAGTCGAGAAGCGCGTAGTACCAGGTGCGCGGGTCATCGGCGGGGTCGGAGGCGTCCGCCGGGCAGGTGGCGTCCACAATCGGCACGAGCTCCCTGTCCGGGACGCCCTCGGCGCCGGGGTAGAGCTCGTGGAGCAGGACGGAGCGCACGTTGGTCTCCAGGTAAACCGCGTGCAGGTCAAAGGCGAAGGCGCGGATGCCGGCCGCCGTCGCCGGGCCGACGCTGGGCAGCGCCTGGAGCGCGCGGGCGTCCGAGGGCAGCTGCCCGCCGGCCACCGAGACGGCCTGCGCGGCGCGGTGCAGAGCGAGCGCGCGGCGGTTGTAGCCGAGGCCCTGCCACTCGTCCAGCACGTCGGCCGGGGAGGCGGCGGCGAGGGCGTCTGCCGTGGGGAAGCGCTCGAGCCAGCGCTGCCAGCGGCCGTCCACGCGCGTGGTCTGCGTCTGCTGGAGCATGACCTCGCTGATCCAGATGGCGTAGGGGTCGCGCGTGCGGCGCCAGGGGAGGTCGCGGTAGAGCTCGCGACCGCGCTCGAGCACGAGGGCGCGGAAGGGCGCGAGGTCCTCCGGGCGCGGGCCGGCGGCAGCGTCGGGCACGCCGAGGTCGTCGGTAGGCGCACCGGGGCCGTCCCCGGACACGCCTCCCCTGCCTGCGGGCTTGCTCATACGACGTCACCGCCGTCGAGCATGCCGGAGCGGCGCGGGGCCTCGGCGAGGACGTCCTTCTCGCCGGCGTCGGACGGGACGGGCGGGACGTCGCCGTGGGCCGCGGCACGAGCCTCGTCAAGGCCGACCAGCCTGAAGCCGCCGTCAAAGAGCGGTGAGCGCCCCTCGACCACGGCCTGGTAGAGCGTCACCGCGGAGAAGAACGAGCGCAGGAGCCGCTCGGCGTTGCACCAGACGGGGCTGAAGTGGCAGGTGGCAAGGTTCGGGCAGGGCTCGCCCGAGCCGGCGGACCCGTGGCAGCCCGCAATGATCACGGGGCCCTGCACCGCCTCCACGAGCTGCAGCAGCGTGGTCTCACGCGGGTCCACAGCAAGTCGCATGCCGCCCGTGGCCCCGCGCGCGTTCTCCACGATCCCGGCCACGGCCAGGTCGTGCTGGATCGAGCGCGCAAAGGAGTAGGGCACGCCGTTCTCGCGCGCGGCGGTGCGCACGGACACCACGCCCGAAGGGTCCCTCACCAGCGCGGCGAGCATCCTCAGAGCGTAGTCGGTCTTCTTTGATACGTCCATGCCCCTCCTCGGTGGCGGTCCGGGCGCCGGCCGCGGCCTGCCGCCGCAACCTCACTTGTCCCAGTCAAGAATCTCCCACCCGTGGCGCCGCGCGCTCACCTCGAGCGTGGTGCCCGGGCACACGGCGCAGGCGTGCTTGGCGCGGGAGAGCAGGTAGGCATCGGTGTGATGGTCCCCGTACGCGCGCTCGAGGCGCCAGCGCCCGGTTCCGAGATGCCCGTTGCACCAGCGCTCGGCGGCGTGGTACTTCTCCTCCCCCGCCACCACGGGCCCCTCCACCTTGCCGGTGTAGCGTCCCTGGGGGTCGCGCGCCATGCGGGTGGCCGCGTAGCCGTCCGCGCCCATGCGCTCGGCCGCGATGGCCGCGATAGGCTCGAAGGTCGCCGAGACGATGATCACCGTGAGGCCCTGGTCATGGCAGCGCCTGACCTCCTCGAGGGCCTGCGGGCGATAGCGCGGGAGCAGCACCTCGTTATGGAACCTCGTGAGGATTGCGTCGACCTCCGCCGCGCTGCGCCCGGCGAGCGCGCCGAACACGAGCTCGCGGGCCTCGCTCTGCCGGTACGGCAGGTGCAGCTTGTAGCGGATGCCCCACCACGTGAGCCGGCCGAGCCGCGCAAGCGACATGTAGCCGTGCATGAAGAGGTAGCGCGTCACCAGCGCGCCCGACTGCCCCCTTATGGAGGTGCCGTCAAAGTCAAAGACCGCAACCGGCCGTATGTCCCGCTCTGGGGTTGGTTGCATGAGGCGTCCCGTCGTCGCGCCGACCGTGAGACCATATGATACCGCGGACCACGCAATAGGGGCGGGCACGGGGGCCAACGGGAGCGACGGGAAGCGACTGACCCTTCGTATCGCCATGAGTATCGCTATGAAAAAGGGCTCCCGAAGGAGCCCTGATCAGTGCAATGGCGGGATGTAAGGGACTCGAACCCTCGACCTCCGACGTGACAGGCCGGCGCTCTAACCAGCTGAGCTAACACCCCGTTCGCCTTGCGCGGGAGCTATTCTCTCATGCCGCCCGGCTCTTGGCAACCCCCAATTTCAAAAAAGTTTCCGCCCGCTCCCATCACGTCCGCACGGGCACGGCGAGAAGTGCCGTGACCGGCAAAAACAGACGCCGCCGAGCCGGCGGGACGCAGGCTCGGGACCCGCCGCGAACGCCTCGTGGCCGCTATGACAGCTGAACGTCGCTCACGGCGCCGTCCGTGGTGGTCACGTGCATCACGGAGCCTTCGATGGAGACGGACGAGACCTCCCCGTTGCCCTGGACGGGGCTGCCGTCCTCGCCCACCAAATAGCTCGCGCCGCCGGTGTGCCCGGCAATCACGTAGCAGACCACGTCCCAGGTGCCGTCGCGGTTCTCGGGCACGAGAATCGTGTTGGTCCAGCGCGCAAGCGCCGCGGGCGTGCCCTCCAGCAGGAAGAGCGTCTCGGACGCCCCGTAGGGGTCCGTCTCGGACACGCCCCAGGAGCCGTCCTCCTGCGTGGCCAGGAAGTACGTGCTCCCCTGGTACGAGACGCTGCCGTCGGCGAAGGCCACCTCGGACTCGGGATCCCGCTCGACCTCCTGGGGCCCCTCCGAGGTGAGGCCCTGGTCGCCAAAGGTCTGCTCGGAGGCCCCCTCGTCGGGCGCCGGTGCAAGCGCAACGGTCACGCAGCGGCCCACCAGGAACACGATGACAAGCGCGAGCACGGCCAGGACGACGAGAAGGACCACGTTCTTGCGGCTGCGCTCGGGTCCCACGGCGGTCCCGCGCGCCTCGGGGTGGCGCTCGAAGTAGCGCTCCTCGGCGTTCCTGCGGGCGCGGCGGGCCGCCTGGTCGGCGTTGTGGCGCGTGGTCACGCGGGCGCCCTGGCCGGCGCGGATGGTCGAGATGCCCTCCTCGTCGCTCACCTCGACCGTCGCGTGGGCGCGGCGGGCGCCGGCCGTCACGGCACGTCGGGGGCTCGGGGACGCGTGGGTGGCCCCGGGGGCGTGCGACCTGGGGCGCGGCGTGCCGTGGGCCGCATGGCCCGCCGCGTGGGTGAAGCGCTTTCCCTGGCTGTCTCGGACGTCTCTCATCCTCGATGCTCCTTCTCGCCTGCGCCTAGACCTCTCGGCGCTCCTCGATGGCTCGGCCGAGCGTGACCTCGTCGGCATACTCCAGGTCCCCGCCCACGGGCAGGCCGCTCGCCAGGCGCGAGACGCGCACGCCCAGCGGCCTGATCACGCGCGCGAGGTAGGTGGCCGTGGTCTCCCCCTCCACGTCCGGGTTGGTGGCCAGGATGACCTCGGTGACCTCGCCGTCCGCCAGCCGCGCGAACAGCTCGCGGACGTGGAGCTGGTCGGGGCCGACCTTGTCCATCGGGCTGATCACGCCGCCGAGGACGTGATAGAGCCCATGGTAGCTGCCTGTGCGCTCTATGGCGCTGACGTCGCGGGGCTCGGAGACCACGCAGATCGACGAGCGGTCGCGGCTGGCGTCTGCGCAGACGTCGCAGGTGTCCCGCGTGGCGTAGGAGAAGCACACGGGGCAGAAGTGGACCTGCTGCTTGACCTCGAGGATGGCCTGGGCCAGGCGGCGGGCCTCCTCGGCGTCGGCCTCGAGCAGGTGGTAGGCGATCCTCTGGGCCGACTTGGGCCCGATGCCGGGCAGCCGGCCCAGCTCGTCGAGCAGGCGCTGGAGCGCGCGGCCGTCGTTGATGGTGGTGTCCGTCAAGGCGCGCCCGCCTAGAAGAGGCCCGGGATGTTGAGCCCGCCGGTGACGGAGCTGATCTGCTGGCTGGCGGCCTGCTCCGCGGACTCGAGCACGTCGTTGACCGCGGCGAGGATCATGTCCTGGAGCATCTCCACGTCCTCGGGGTCGAGGGCGGCCGGGTCGATGGTGAGCGAGGTCAGGCGCAGGTCGCCGGTGGCGGTGACCTTGACGGCGCCGCCGCCCGCGGACGCGGAGACCTCGGTGGCCGCGGCCTTCTGTTGCGCGGCGAGGAGCTGCTCCTGCATCTTGCGGGCCTGGGCCATCATCTGGTTGCGGTTCATGCCGCCCATGTTGAATCCCTTGGACATCGTGCGTTTCCTTTCGTCGTCTTGTTGGCGATACGTACGTGGGGCTGCCGGGCGCACCCGGCGGGGTGACTAGTCGTCGTCCCCGTCCTCGACGGGCTCCTCGGTGAAGCCCGAGTCGTCGAACGAGGCGCCCGCGCCCTCGAGCTCAGCCGCGGCGTCCTCGTCCGAGGTGCTGGGCGCGCTCTCCACGCTCACCGAGAGGGGCTGGCCGAAGGCAGCCGTCAGTTCGGAGACGATGCTCGCGAACTCGGGGCTCAGGGCGGGGTCCGCGCCGCCGGAAGCAGGCGCGGGCTGCGGGGCCGGGGTCGGCGCCGGGGCGGGCG
>NZ_JACSNQ010000016.1 GCF_016900315.1 Olsenella profusa | reverse complement strand
GTGCGTACCCGGTGCACCTCCCGCGACGCACCGTTTTCGGACGGTTCCCCCACCCAGAACGTCCGGGAACGGTGCGTCGCGGGAGGTGCACCGGGTACGCACCGGCTTCGGACGGTTTTCCCGTCCAGAACGTCCGGAAACGGTACTTCGCAGGGAGGTGTACCGGTCACGCACCGTTTCTGGACGGTTTGCCCGGGCAGAACGTCCAGAAACAGTACGCCGCTGGAAGGTGCACCGGGCACGCACCGTTTTCGGACGATTCCTCCGTCCGAAACGTCCGGAAACAGTACCCGGCGAGAAGAACCCGCAGCCCGAAGGTCCTTCTCGCCAAAGTTCTTCTCGCCGGGGACGCCGCTGTTTGAAGGGCTCCTGAAAAACCTCATGGTACCTTGACATCTCCTCCCCTCCGGCTCAGAGTGGTGCGCGGCACGCTAGAGTCGGAGGAGACATGGAACGCAACGATCCCCAAAAGCCCTGCTGCGAGGCAAGGAGCCCTGAGCAGCGAATCCTACGTGACCTCGGGTACTTCGGGTTCTTCCTGCACCTGCACCACGGCGGGCGCAGCGGCAAGCAGCACATCCTCGTGCGGCTGCTCGCGGCCGGCGGCACGATGGCGCAGCGCGAGCTCCAGGAGTCCTCGCCCATCACGTCGGCCTCGCTCTCGGAGCTGCTGGCAAAGCTCGAGGGAGAGGGGCTCGTCACGCGCCTGCGCTCCCAGACCGACCGCCGGCAGCTGACCATCGCGCTCACGGAGCCCGGCAGGGCCAAGGCGCGCGAGGTCGTCGAGGCGCGGCGCGCGTTCGAGCAGTGCGCGGTCTCGTGCCTCACGCCCGAGGAGGTCGACGACCTCGCGGACAAGCTCGACCGGCTCGCCGACCACTGGCGTGCGCTTGAGAAGGAGAAGGCCCCGAAAAAGAAGGGAGAGGCCGCATGCGGCAAGAACTAGGCGCCGACCAGGCCTTTGAGAAGACCGCACCTGACATCGGCTACCTGAGCGTCATGCGCCGGCTCACCAGGAGCATCCGGCAGTACAAGGGCGCCACCATCGCCACCCCGCTGCTCGTGCTGGGCGAGGTGGTCTTTGAGGTCATGATCCCGCTGCGCACCGCCGAGCTCATCGACGCCATCCGCGCGGGCGCCGACCTCGGCCAGATCACCTCGACGGGCGCCGTGCTGGCGCTCATGGCCGTGATCTCGCTCGCCTTTGGCGCGGCGGCGGGCCTCACCTGCGCCAAGGCGTCGGTCGGCTTTGCCAAGAACCTGCGCAAGGACATGTTCTACAACATCCAGACCTTCTCGTTTGCCGTGATCGACCGCTTCTCCAGCTCGTCTCTGGTCACGCGCCTCACCACCGACGTCACCAACGTCCAGATGGCCTACATGATGCTCATCCGCACGGCCATCCGCTCCCCCTTCATGCTGGTGCTCGCCTTCGGGGCGGCCTACCTGATGGCGGGCTGGCTGGCGCTCGTGTTCGTGATCATCATCCCGGTACTGGCGCTGGCGCTGTTTGCCGTGGTGCGCAAGGTCACGCCGATCTTCCGGCGCATCTTCCGCAAGTACGACGCCCTGAACGAGCGCGCCGAGGAGAACCTCTCCGGTATTCGCGTGGTCAAGAGCTACGTGCGCGAGGACTACGAGAAGCAGAAGTACGAGCGCGCCTCCGAGGAGGTCCGCGCCGACTTCACCTACGCCGAGCGCATCCTGGCCCTGAACGCGCCGATCATGAACTTCTGCATCTACACCGTCATCGTCTTCGTGATCTACGCGGGCTCCTACGCCATCATCTCCACGCGCGGCGGCCTGCTGGACGTGGGCCAGTTCTCGTCGCTCATCACCTACGGCTTCATGATGCTCATGAGCCTCATGATGCTCTCGATGATCTTCGCGATGGTGGTCATGTCCGAGGAGAACGCGCGCCGCATCTACGAGGTCCTCGAGGCCACCACCACGATCGAGCAGCCCGCCGAGCCCGTCTACGACATCGCGGACGGCTCGATCGACTTCGACCACGTTGGCTTCTCCTACAAGGGCGATAAGAACCACGAGGCCCTGCGCGACATCGACCTGCACATCAAGAACGGCGAGGTCATCGGCGTGATCGGCTCGACGGGCTCCTCGAAGTCCAGCCTCGTGCAGCTCATCCCGCGCCTCTATGACGTCACGGAGGGCTCGGTCAAGGTGGGAGGCCGCGACGTGCGCGAGTACGACCTCGACTCCCTGCGCAACTCCGTGGCCATGGTGCTTCAGAAGAACGTGCTGTTCAGCGGCACCATCGCCGAGAACCTGCGCTGGGGCAACGAGCACGCCACCGACGAGGAGATCCTCGAGGCCGCGCGCCTCGCCCAGGCCGACGAGTTCGTCCAGGGCTTCCCGGACAAGTACGACACCTACATCGAGCAGGGCGGCACCAACGTCTCCGGCGGCCAGAAGCAGCGCCTCTGCATCGCCCGCGCCCTGCTCAAGAAGCCCAAGATCTTGATCCTTGATGACTCCACCTCCGCGGTGGACACCAAGACGGACCGCCTGATTCGCGAGGGCCTCAAGACCTACCTGCCCGAGACCACCAAGATCATCATCGCGCAGCGCACCTCCTCGGTGGAGGACGCCGACCGCATCGTGGTCATGGAGTCCGGCCGCATCAACGACGTGGGCACCCACGAGGAGCTCCTGCGCCGCAACGCGATCTACCGCGAGGTCTACCTCTCGCAGAACAAGCAGAGCCACGACGAGAAGAACCTCGACGAACTGGAGGTGAGCGCCGATGAGCGCTAAGGCAACCGGCGCGCGCGGGCGGGCCCCGCGCTCCATGGGCACGACGGCGCTGCGCGTCCTCAAGATGCTGCGCCAGTTCTACCCGGTGATGCTGCCGGCCGTGGCCGCCTGCATCCTTGTTCAGTGCATCGTCCAGGCCATGCCCAACGTCTTCATGGAGCGCGCGCTCACGGTGGTGGGCCAGTTCTGGGAGAGCGGGGACTGGGAGACGGCCCAGCCGCAGATCTTCACCAACGCGGCCATTCTCGCCGTCCTGTACCTGGCGAGCCTGATCTGCAACGCCGTCTGGCAGCAGTGCATGGCCATCCTCACGCAGGGCTCCCTCAAGAAGTTCCGCTGCCTCATGTTCGACCACATGCAGGACCTGCCGATCCGCTACTTCGACACGCACCCGCACGGCGACATCATGAGCTACTACACCAACGACGTCGACGCCCTGCGCCAGATGATCGCCCAGTCGCTGCCGCAGCTGTTCCTCACGTGCCTCATGCTCATCTCGGTGGGCTGCATCATGGTGTTCTACAGCCTGCCGCTCACCTGCGTGGTGGTGGCCGGCACCGCGATCATGGCCCTTCTCGCCAAGGCGCTCGGCACGCGCTCCGCCAGGAACTTCCTGCGCACCCAGCGTGCGGTGGCAACCGTGGAGGGCCACGTCGAGGAGGTCATGAACGGCGAGAAGGTCGTCAAGGTGTTCTGCCACGAGCGCCAGACCGAGGCCGCCTTCGACGAGCTCAACGACGAGCTCGAGGCCGCGGCGCGCTCCGCGAACTCCTACGCCAACACGCTCATGCCGATCCTCATGAACATGGGCAACCTGCTCTACGTGATCGTGGCAGTGGCGAGCGGCGCCTTCCTGGTGCTGGGCACGCCCAACCCCTCGATCTCCGGGCTGCCGCTCTCCATCGCCGTGGCGGTGCCGTTCCTCAACATGACCAAGCAGTTCGCCAACCAGATCGGCCAGATCTCCAACCAGGTGAACTCCGTGGTCATGGGCCTTGCCGGCGCCGAGCGCATCTTCGAGCTGCTGGACGAGGAGATCGAGCAGGACGAGGGCTACGTGGAGCTCGTGGCGTGCCGCACCGCCCCGGACGGCACCGTGGTCGAGTGCGACCGCCGCGACGGCTCCTGGGCGGGCCAGTGGGCCTGGAAGCACCCGCACCAGGCCGACGGCTCGGTGACCTACACCCCGCTTGCCGGCGACGTGCGCCTCTTCAACGTGGACTTTGGCTACGTGCCCGGCCACACCGTGCTGCACGACGTCTCGCTCTACGCCAAGCCGGGCCAGAAGGTGGCCTTCGTCGGCGCCACGGGCGCGGGCAAGACCACGATCACCAACCTGCTGAACCGCTTCTACGACATCGAAGACGGCAAAATCCGCTACGACGGCATCAACATCAACAAGATCAAGAAGCCGGCCCTGCGGCGCTCGCTCGGCATGGTGCTGCAGGACGTTAACCTGTTCACCGGCACCGTCATGGACAACATCCGCTACGGCCGGCTCGACGCCACCGACGAGGAGTGCATCGCCGCGGCGCGCCTGGCGGGCGCGGATGACTTCGTGCGTCGCCTGCCGGACGGCTACGACACCTGGCTCACGGACAACGGAGCCGCGCTCTCGCAGGGCCAGCGCCAGCTCCTCTCCATCGCGCGCGCCGCGGTGGCCGACCCGCCGGTCATGGTGCTCGACGAGGCCACGAGCTCGATTGACACGCGCACCGAGGCCATCGTCCAGCGCGGCATGGACGCGCTCATGACCGGGCGCACCACGTTCGTGATCGCCCACCGTCTGAGCACCGTGCGCAACTCCGACGTCATCATCGTGCTCGACCACGGCCGCATCATCGAGCGTGGCACGCACGAGGAGCTCATCGCCGCGCGCGGCACCTACTACCAGCTCTACACGGGCGCCTTCGAGCTCGAGTAGCCGGCGAGAAGAACCGTCCAAAGGGGCCCGCACGCAGCCAGCGTGCGGGCCCTTGTTGTTGGGGCTGACCGCTGGGTCGGCGCGCTTGCGGCAGCCGCGCGTGCCCGCGGGACGGCATCCGCGGAGCACGCAGAGCAGCGGCCGCAAGCCCGCACTCCCCCGACGCCCATAGACGGGCCCCGCGCCAGACGGCACGGGGCCCTCAAGGTACTTCTCGCCGGCGGGAAATCGTCGGCAGCGGTGTCGCCGCAGTCTAGCGGTCGATCGGCCGCATCGAGGCGGCCTGGGCCAGCAGGGTCACACCGCCCACCACCAGGTAGGCAGACATGACGTAGCCGAGCACCACGCTCGAGGCCACCGGCAGCAGCAGGAACGCCACGCCGGCGACGATGTTGAGGACGCCGGCTGCCGTGTTGAGCCCGGAGCTCGGCAGGCCGAAGTAGCGCATCCTGCGGGCAGACGTGATCCGCTCGGCACCGGCAATGATGAACAGAAACGCCAGCAGGAAGGTGACGGTCCCCGCTGTGAGGTAGGCCGGCAGCGCCAGCAGCATGACGCCGAGCAGCGCGTTCAGCACGCCCATCACGAGCATGCCGGGGCTGCGGAGCAGCTCGGGCGTGCGCGCGTAGGAGACGAGCGCGCCGACGCCGGCCACGATGAGCACCGCCGAGACCACGCCCTGCACGAGCGCGTAGATGCTGAACGGGTCGAACGCGCTCGCGATGCCCACGAGCACCAAGAGCACGCCCGCCACGATCAGCCAGGTGCGGACGCGCCGGTAGCCGTCGTTCCAGCGATGGGCGAAGTCGTCCGCGTAGTCAAAGTCGAAGTCGTATCTGTTGAGCATGAGATCACCTCATATGACGTGGCCCCGAGACCTTCAGCGGTCCCGGGGCCGTTGGATACCTTATTCCTTCCCAAAACGAAGCGACCCAACGCGGGAACAAACCCGGGGAAGCCCCCACACCAAACGGGCACATTCAGCCAAGAGCTGCCACACCATGCCCGTGCCCCCAAGACGGCGAGAAGGACGTCGAGGGTGTCGGGGCACACGACGCCAGAGGGCGGCGCGTGTCGTTCTTCTCGCCCGGCGACTAGCGGCGGCGGCGCCGGTGGTTCTCGCGGATGATGTCGAGCGCCACCCACACGCCGAGCACAAAGGCGGCGAGGTAGCCGAGAAACCCGATGATCGGGATGCCAAAGATGACCGGCTGGATGCGGGCGTAGTAGACCACCGACGAGCCGATGAACAGGCCCGCCACGATGACGCTCATCGTGAGGCGGTTGGCGATGCGCGCGAGGTCCTCAAGCGGGTCCATCGTACCGGGCATGTCGAGGTTCACACGGAGCTGCCCGCGGGTGAGCATGCGCATCGCGAGCTTGGCCTCCCCCGCCGCGCCGAGCAGGCTGTGGGTGGCAGCAATCGTCTCGTCCGCAAGCCGACGTACTTCTCGCCGGGCGAGCTCCTCACTGCTGACGTGGGCCTTGATGTGGCTCTGGATGATCTCGACGATGGAGGTCTCCGGCAGCAGGTCGTGCGCCACGCCCTCGAGCGTCACGAGCGAGCGGGCGAGCATGGTCACGGTGCCGGGCAGCTCGATGCCGTCCTTCTGCGCCATCGAGATGAGCGCGTTCAGGAACGAGCCGATGTCCAGGTCGGAGAGGTCGGAGAGCCCGAAGTCGGCCACGATGGCGTCGAGGTCGGCGAGCAGGTGCGCCTGGTCGACGCCCGCGGTGTCGGAGACCGAGAAGCGCATGAGGCCGTCGGCCAGGCCCGCCGAGTCGCAGCGCGCCACGGAGAACACCATGTCGCGCACCGCACGGCGGTCGTGGCTGGAGAGCCGGCCCATGATGCCGAGGTCGAGGTAGACAATCTTGCCCTCGTGGATGACGAGGTTCCCGGGATGCGGGTCGGCGTGGAAGAAGCCATCGTCGAGCATCTGGCTCGTGTAGTTGTCCACGAGCTTGATGCCGATCTCAGAGAGGTCGTAGCCCTCCCGCACGAGGCGGCGCTTGTCGTCTATGGGGATGCCCTCCACGTAGTCCATGACCACCACGTGGCGCGTGCAGAGCGCCGGGTAGGGCTTGGGGCAGTCCACGAAGGCGCAGTCGGCGTTGTTGCGGCGGAACTCCTCGAGGCTTCGGGCCTCCACGAGGAAGTCCGTCTCCTCGCGGAAGGACTGCCAGAGCTCGTCCACCACCGACTGCAGGTCGAGGAACTGCTCGCCGCCCATGAAGCGGCTCGCGTAGCGGGCGAGGCTCCGCATGATGGAGATGTCCTGCGCCATGATCTCCTGCACGTGCGGGCGCTGGATCTTCACGGCCACGAGCTCGCCTGTGACCAGGCGCGCCTTGTGGACCTGGGCCACCGAGGCGGAACCGAGCGGGCAGTCGTCGATGGCGTCGAAGATGTCCTCGATGGGACGGTCGTACTCGGCACGCAGGGCCGAGAGGACGGTGTCGCGGTCCATCGGCTCCACGTTCGTGCGGAGCTTGCCGAGCTCGCGTGTGAAGCTCTGAGGCAAAATCTCCGAGCGCATGGAGAGGATCTGGCCGGCCTTGACGAAGGTGGGGCCCAGCTCCTCGAGCATCTGGCGCAGGCCCTGCGGGGTGAGGCCGTGAAAGATGTCGTAGCGCCGCACGATGGCGACCATCTCGCCGATGCGCGCCAGGCGGGAGCCGCGGCTGAGCACGTAGTCCTCGGAGCCGCGCCCGCCGAAGAGCCCGATGGTCTGGCGGTCGTCGACGGAGCCGTCCCGCACGCTCTCGTACCAGGCGTCGAGAAGCTCCTGGGCGCTGCGGCTCGCCGCGGCGAAGCTGCTCTCCTCGGGGGCGGGAGCGGGCTCGGCGGGCGCTGCGGGGCCGGCGTGGTCGACGGGCGACGCGGGCGCATCGGGGTCGGCGGGCGCCGCGGCGTCAACGTCGGCCGCGACGTCCGCGCCCGGGCGCCCCTTCTTGCTGTGGTCCTCGGTCACGCGGCTCCCCTACTCGGCGCTGTCCTCTGCCGGGGCGCTGTCCTCGGAGCCCTCCTCGACGTCCACCTTGACCGTGGCCGCGTCGAGGTCCGCGGACATCTCGGCGACCTTGGCCGCGTAGGCGGCGCGCTCCTCCGGCGTCATCGACGCGAGGTGGGCGCGCAGCGCGCTGTCGGAGGTGTTGTCAAGGACCTCCTTTGCCTTGCGGGTGAGCTCCTTGTTGAGCGTCTTGCCCTGCTCGACCGTCAGCTCGCCCTTCTTGACGAGGTCCTCGACGACCTCCTGGGACTTCTCGGCACCCATGGCCACCGCTCCCACGCTTGCGAGGAAGAGCTTGCGAAGGCCCTCGGTCAGGTCAAACTCTGCCATGTCTGCTCCCATCTTTTACGCGGGACGCACCGCGCGCCCCCCTCTCATGCTCCCCCTTCTACCCACATCGGCGCACGTCTTTCTCGGCAGGAGGGGCAGGCGGTCGGCCAAATGACACGAAGAAATGATACGAAGGGACAGTCCCTTTGTATCATCCCAGCAGGATGTGGCGCAGCTCGTCCACGCTCGCGGCCACGGCACACGCCCCGGCCTCCGTGAACTCCGCGAGGTCCCCGGTGCCGCCGTAGCTCACGCCCACGCACGGCACCCCGCAGGCGGTCGCGGCCTCCACGTCGTGGTAGCGGTCCCCCACCATGACGGCACGCCCGGGCGTCTCGCCGAGCTCGTCGAGCACGCGACGGATGGTGTCGGCCTTCCGGACGACGCCGTCCGAGGGCTTACCGAGCGCCACGTCAAAGAGGTCCGCAACCCCGTTGTCCGCGAGCGCGTCAGTCACCATCTGGGAGCGCTTGGAGCTTGCCACCGCGAGGCGTCGGCCGGCCGCGCGCAGGTCCTGCAGCAGCTCGCGCACGCCGTCGAAGAGCGGCCAGCCCGCGGGCCCCAGGCCGTGGTAAATCTCCCGGTACTCCCGCGTGATCTGGGCGGCCTCCTCCTCAGAGAACCCGTAGACGAGCGAGTAAGCCTGCGGGAACGGCGGGCCCACCAGGCGCCGCACGTCGCCGAGGTCGGCGTCCGTGAGGCCATGGCGCAGCAGCACCGTGCGAGCCGTGGACACGATGCCCGGCACGGTGTTGGCCAGTGTCCCGTCAAAGTCAAAGATCACGAGCTCGCGGCCCGTAACGTCCTCGCCCGTCAGCGCCATTGCGCATCTCCTTCCGTAAAGGTGCCCCCACAGCGTAGCACGCCCGAAGCGGCGAGAAGAACCTCGCGCGGCGGGTCGGGCGGCACGGGTCGGGCGCGGTGGGTCGGGCGCGGTGGGTTGGCGCGGCTCGCTCGAAGTCACGTTCTTCTCGCCAGAAGTGTGAGTTTGCGCGAGATAGCCGGTGTCAACTCGCGCTAAGTCACGTTTCTAGCTCTCAAACCGTGACTTTGAGCGAGACAGTTGGCGTCAACTCGCTTTATGTCACGCTTCCAGCTCTCAAACCGTGAGTCTGAGCGAGACAGCAATTGCGGCTCGTCCGAAGTCACGTTCTTCTCGCCGAAACCGTGAGTTTGAGCGAGTCGGTCAGCGTCAGCTCGCTCGAAGTCACGTTCTTCTCGCTGAAAGCGTGAGTTTGAGCGAGTTGGCCTGGCACGTCGCACCACACGTCGCACCACACGTCGCGTCACGCAGCTGCCTCCTGGAAGCCTGACACGCCCCGGAAACGCGTACGCGCTATGATTGCCGCAACTGGCCGCCCCCGGCGGCCGAGGCGACCAAGGAGGCCCCATGCACGCCGAGCCCATCACCTGCTACCGCCCGCGCCCGGACCGCGCCCGCGAGTTCGCCGCGCCGCCCTACGACGTCTTCGATGACGCGGGGGCCGCTGCCTACGTGGCCGCGCACCCGCGCTCCTTCCTGGCCATCGACCGGCCGGAGACCGCCTTCGAGCCCGGTCACGACCCCTACGCGGACGACGTCTACGCCAAGGCGCACGAGCTCCTCGCCGCCCGCGTGGCCGACGGCACGCTTCTGCGCGACGGCACGCCCTGCTACTACCTCTACCGCCTGCGCCAGGGTGACCACGAGCAGACCGGCATCGTGGCCGCGTGCTCCGTGGACGACTACAACAACGGCGTGATCGCCCGCCACGAGCACACGCGCAAGGACAAGGAGACCGACCGCGTCCGCCACATCGAGGCGACGGGCTGCCAGACCGGCCCGGTGCTCCTGGCCTACCGCGACAACCCGGTGCTCGAGGCGCTCGTGCAGGCCGCGCGGACCGCCGAGCCTCTCTACGACTTCCGCGACGAGCAGGGCGTCCGCCAGAGCGTGTGGCGCATCGCCCGCCCGGCCGCCGTAGAGTCGCTGCGCCTGATGCTCGAGCACGTGGGGCGCGCCTACATAGCCGACGGTCACCACCGCGCCGCAGCGGCGGCCCGCGTCTGCCAGCACATGCGCACCGATGAGAAGAACCGCTGCACCGGCATCGAGGCCTACAACTACCTGCTGTGCGTGCTCTTCCCGGCAAGCCAGCTCACCGTGCTGCCCTACCACCGCGTGGTGGCGGACACCGCGGGGCTTGACGAGGACGCCCTGGTGGCCGCGCTCGAGGCGGCAGGCCTTGCCGTGGGCGCGCGCCGGGAGGGGCCCGTCATGCCCGCCGAGCGCGGCACCTTCGGCATGTACGCCTTCGGCGCCTGGCGCGAGCTGCACGCCCCCGCGGACGCGCCCGCCCCGGACGACCCGGTGGGCCGCCTCGATGTCTCCGTGCTGCAGGAGCGCGCCCTCTCCGGCGTGCTCGGCATCGACGACCCGCGCACGGACCCGCGCATGAGCTTCGTCGGCGGCAGCGCGTCCACGGACGAGCTGGAGCGCGCGGCCGGCGAGAGGGGCGTGGCCTTCACGCTCTACCCCACCTCGGTCGACGAGCTCATGGCTGTGGCCGACGCCGGGCTGGTGATGCCGCCCAAGTCCACGTGGTTCGAGCCCAAGCTCAGCAGCGGCCTCTTCATCCGGCGTATCAACCACCGCGAGTCCCTGATCGACGGCGCGCGCCGCCACGCGAAGGAGGCCGAGTAGCGCCCGGGCGTCTTGCGCGTGCTAAGCCGGGGTACAAATACAGGCAGGCGAGAAGAACGAGGGAGGTGCCATGGCAGACGTTGACGACGCACGCGGGGCCGACGCCGCCCCGCGAGACGACGCCGGAGCGCCCGAGGCCCCTGACGCGGACGCGGGGGCGCGGGGGCGCCTCGGTAGGCTCTTCGCGGCACTCGTGAGCAACGAGGCGGAGGCCGCAGGCCGTGCTGCGGCACTCCCCGAGGGCACGGGCTCGGCCTCCCAGGGAAGCGTCCCCGAGGACTCCGGCAGCGCCGAGGCGGCCGCCGCGCACGATCGCGCCACCTCCCGTCTTGACATCGAGGCGCTCTCCCGCCGGCTCATGGGGTCCGCCAACCCGGAGGACGAGCTTCGGAGCTTCGTCGCCGACGTGCGCCAGCGCTCCGACTCCGACACGGCCACGGACAGGCCCGCCCCGAGCGACTTCGAGCTCTACCTCGCCACGCGCCTCACGGAGGCGGGCATCAGGCCCGGACGGGGCGGGGGGTGCGCGCTGCCATCTGTATCCGTGGTGCGACCGCACACCTCCGGGCTCTTCTACCTGCGCGTCCTCGACGACTCGATGCCCTGGGGCCGGAAGGTCGCCCTGCTGCGCGTGGAGGCGGCGCTCAACTGCGCGCTTCTCGCCGAGCACGCGCTGCCGGACGCAAACGCCGCCTCACTCGATGAGATCGTGCGCTGCGAGCAGCGGGTCTGTCGCTCCATCGTCTCCCAGGCCAGCCGTGCCGCCGCCCGCCTGGAGGCGCCGGCATACGGAGAGTGGGCGGTCCGCAACGCCCTCTCCGCCGGGATCGAGCGCCTGCGGCTCCCCTTCAGGCTCACGGCACGGTTCCGTGTGAACGTTGCGGCGGGGGCGGCCGCGATGGAGATTGACCTCGTGCCGCCTTCGGCATGGCCGGCAAGCGTCTACGTGGACGGCCTTGGCGTGGTGAGCGCCACCACGGAGATGCGCCGGCGGGCGGCGTCAGACTACAACCTGCGGCTCGGGATCCTCCTGGCCTCCTATGCGTTCCGGGCGGCGCCTCAGCTCTCCGAGGTGTGGGTTGCCGGCGTGCTCGACACGGCGCACGACCACACCTGCTACTACTCCGCGCGCCTCACGCGCGGCCTGGTGGAGGAGCTCGACGCGGACGGCGCGCTCGACCCGTTCGTGGTCATGCGTGCCGCAGGGGCCACGATGGACGCAGGCAACCGCGAGCTCGCCCCAATCCGCCAGGGCTTCTCGCTCGAGGACGAGCTCTTCTGCCCCGCTCGGCGCTACGACCCGCCGGAGCTCTCCGAGCGGCGGCTGCTGCCCTCCGAGGCCCGCGCCCTCGGCTGTAAGCTCGTGCGCGACCTTGGGATAGACGAGGCGGCAGCTCGCAAGCACCTGGCCACGAGCCTGAGCCGACGCCTCACGTCGTCAACCGAGAAGAACGTCCGTGAGATTCTCTCCGCCCTGGACGAGTACGACGCCCCAGACGTGCGCGCCGCGGCGCTGCGCTGCGTGCAGGAGCTCATTGACGGGACGCTCGAGGACGACCCTCTGGCGCTGGAGGAGTCGCTCGTGGAGGGCGACGCCCTGAGCCGCGCCGCCGCCCAGGCGCGTGAGCTCCTCGCTCACGGAAGCCTTGAGGACGCGAGGCGAATGGCAGAGGGGGCGCTCGAGCAGGCGGCGCAAGGAGAGGCGGCCGATGCGGCCGTCCCCGAGGAAGCACCGACGCTGGCGCCCGCCGCGGGCGGGGACGACGCGCCCAAGACAGCCGAGGTCCGCCGGTGCTTTGGCTCCTATGGCGAGCGCGCGCTCTACAACCGCCTGCTCGCCCGACCCGGGGAGCGCTGCAGGCTCGTAAGGCCCGCCTACCTGGAGGCGCACCTCATCGCGTCCGCGGCCGCCCTTGCCGCGGAGCGCATGGACGACGCCGTGACCCATGCCCGCAGCGCCGTGGAGCTGGCACCGATGTCCTCCCAGACGAGCCTGCACCTCGCACAGTGCCTCGAGGCGGCCGGCAGCCCGGACGCTGCGTTCGACGAGCTTTGTCGCATGCTCTCCCTAGCGCACGACCCCGAGTCCATCGGCCTTGGCTACCTGCGCATGTCCCAGTTCCAGTGGCGAGACGGGCACGTGATTGCCGCGCAGGCCTGCTATCAGCGCGCCTGCCGCTACCTCCCCACGCCCGCTCTTGTGGCGGGGCTCGCCGTGGTCGCGCTCATAGCCCACGTGGGCGACGCCACGGACGGCAGCCTCACCGACGAGCAGGTGGAGCGCACGCTCGCAGGGGCCGGCATCCCGCTTGCCCCGACGCGCGAGGTGGGCGAGGTGCTGCTCGAGGCAACGCGGGCCGCCATGGACGCAGAGGTCTTCCCAGTGGCGCGCGACCTCATGAGATCGCTCTGCTCGCTCTTCCGGGACGACGTGAGCCTCGGGGTGCTGCACTCCATCGAGGGCGAGCCGGACCGATGAGGGACGTGACGGCGTCCGGGTCGCACGGGCTGTGCCTCTGGCCGCCGACCTTTCAGGCTGCGATATTCGACTTTGACGGGACGCTTGCGGAGACGTGGCGCATCTGGCGGCACGTCGACGAGATCTTCTTCTCGTCGCGCGGGCTGGAGTTTGACGAAAGCGCCTCCTCCACGCTTGCCACGCTCGGCTTTGCCGCTGGGGCGCAGTGGTGCGTGGAGCGCTACCGCCTACGCGAGGAGGTGTCAGACATCGTGGACGAGTGGAACCGCCTAGGCGCGGCCCTCTACGAGAACGAGGTCGAGCTGCGACCGGGCGCCGAGCGCTACCTCCGCGCGCTGCGAGGCGCGGGCGTCTGCCTGGCGCTTGCGACGACCAACGACCCTCATGTGCTCGGGGCGATGCGCAACGTGGACGTCTACGGTCTCTTTGACGAGGTGGTGTGTGGACGTGAGGTGGCGCATGGCAAGGACCACCCGGACATCTACCTGGAGGCCGCGCGACGCCTGGGAGTCCCTCCCCAGGACAGCGTGGTCTTCGAGGACATCCTGCCCGGGACGCTCTCGGCCGCCCAAGCGGGCATGGCCACGGTCGCGGTCCGCTGCGAGGACCCAAGGCAGCCGGTCAGCGAGCTGCGCCATGCCGCGAACCTCTGGATCGAGGACTGGGAGGGCATCCTCCCCTCACGGGGCTAGGGCCCAGGCCGCACAGACCCTGACGCATCTATTGAACGGACTGCCCTCCACCTTCAGGGGTTCCCGTGCGTCCCGAGCCGTCCGAGAAGACCTCTGAATCAAGCTCGGCAAAGTCGTCGGGCACCGCGGCGGGGTCGCACCCAAAGGACTCCCCCACCGCCTTGGCCTGAAGACGGCGTAGGCCGGCGGCATCCTCGTTGCCCGCGCGCTCATAGAGACGGGCAAGCCGCTCCAGCGCATAGCACACGTACTCCGCCACGGAATCGCCGATGCCGGAGAGCACCATCATCGTCACAAGGGAATCGGGCGCCAGCGAGAGCGCCGTACGGTAGTCAAGGTCGAGGAGCTCGCCTATCTGCTGCTCCGTCTGGACAAAGCCTTCCCGGTCCCCGCCCAAGGCCCTCAGGAGCGACCTTCTGACGCCCTCCACAAACTGCCCGATAATCTCAAGGACGTAGTCCCTCTGCAGCATACGCGCTCCTCTCGACGCCTTACCTAGGATAGCTCCCCTCCTGCGCCCAAGACAGCGGAAGCGGCGAGAAGAACCCCGATGCAGAAAAAGGGCGCGACCTCACAGGGAGGTCGCGCCCTTCGCTAGGCGCTTCTGTGTCGAGAATCTCCTGCCATGCGAGGCAGTTGCTCCCTGGAGCACCCCGGCGCCCTTACGGGCGCCGGGACTGAGCGCTCTCCTCGACCTGAGAGCCAGACCCTCAGACTAGGAGCGACGACGCTTCAGGAAGGCGCCGAGGCCGGCGAGGGCGGCGCCGAGGCCGGCGATGCCGGAGACGGCGACGGTGGCGTCACCGGTGTTGGGCACGGCGTCCTCGGCGGCCTGCTCGGTGGCAGGATCGGTCGGGGTCTCCGCGTTCTCGCCCGGGGTCACCGTGGCGTCGGCGTTCTTCTCCCACTTGGCCCAGAGGGTCATGTCGGAGGTCACGGGAGCGGTGAAGTCATACTCCTGGGTAAGGGCGGTGTCGGTGTACCAACCAAGGAAGGTGTAGCCCTCGCAGGTCGGGTCAGCCGGCTTGGCCACGGTCTGGCCGTCCTCAACGACGGCAACCGTGTTCTCGGTGCTCTCGAGGCAGTCGTCGAAGGTGACCTTGTGGGTCTCGGCGACGGGGTCGACGACCTTCTCGTAGGAGGCGTAGACGTTGATGTCGCCGGAGATGACGTCCGTGTTGAGGATCTTGTCGCCAGACTTGGTCACCCAGCCGGCGAAGACGTAGCCGTCCTTGGTCGGAATCTCGGTGACCTCGAGCAGCTTGGCAACGTACTCGGAGAAGGCCACGTCACCGGCGTTGGTGGTGGTGCAGAGACCGTTGCCGTCCTCGTCGAAGAAGTTCACCGTGTGGATGGCGGCGTTCTTCTGATAGGTGGCGTAGACGTTGATGTCGCCCGAGATGACGTCGCTGGAGAGGATGGCGTCACCGGACTTGGTGGTCCAGCCGGTGAAGGTGTAGCCCTCCTTGTACGGGGCCTCGATGCCGCTCTCGGCAAGCGTGTCGGTGTAGGCGCTGAACGCCAGGTCGCCCGACTTGGCGATGGTCGCGAGGCCGTTTCCGTCAGCGTCAAAGAAGTTGACGGTGTGGGTGGCCGGGGACTGCCTGAAGTTCAGGTAGAGGTTCAGCGTGCCCTGGATGGTGTCGGTGGACAGCACGACGTCGCCGGACTTGGTGGTCCACTCAATGTAGCAGCCGTCCTTGAAGGGCACGTCGACGCTCTCGTAGAGCCTGTCGATGTACTCCTGCAGCGTGTGGTTGCCAGAGAGCGCCACCGTGCAGAGGCCCCTGCCGTTCTCGTCGAAGAAGTTGACGGTGTAGGTGGCCGGGTTCTTGGTGTACTGGGCGTAGAGGTTGAGGTCACCGGAGATGGTGTCGTTGGACAGAACCGCGTCACCGGACTTGGTGGCCCAACCGACGAAGGTGTAGCCGTCGACGAAGGGGATGTCGACACCCTGCTCAAGACGCTCAACGTAGGCAGAGAGCTCCTGGTCGCCGGCGAGGGCGATGGTGCCGAGGCCCTTGCCGTCCTTGTCGAAGAAGTTGACGGTGTGGATGGCATCCCAGCGAGCATAGAGGGTCAGGTCGCCGGAGATGGTGTCGCTCGGCTTGACCTCGTCGCCGCTCTTGGTGACCCACGTCAGGGCATAGCCCTCACGAGAGAGGTCGTTGAAGTTGGAGAGGTCGTTGAGGTAGGTGGAGAGGAGCTGATCGCCGCCACGCGTCACGGCGCCCATGCGCTCATCGCCGTCGTAGAAGGTGACGGTGTGGGTCGCGACGGGCTCGGGGGCCTTCTCGAAATCAGCCTTGATGGTCATCGAGGAGCCGGCGGGAAGGACGAGCCACTGGTCGACCTTGTTGCCGTTCTCGTCCATCCAGCCCTTGAACTCATAGCCCTCGACGTCGAGCTTGCTGGCGTAGGTCTTGAGGAAGGTGTCGACGAAATCATCGAAGCAGAACGGCACCGTGCCGGTCAGCGTGATGGTGTAGGTGTCGTCACCAACCTGGAAGTAGACGGTGGTGGACTTGGCCACCGGAGCGACCTGCTTGAAGTGGACGGTCAGGCCCGTGTCGCCCCACCAGTCCTGGACGATGGCGCCCTCGCGGATGGGCTGGCCCTGGACGTCGAAGTAGTCGATCTCGCAGCCCTCGGGGACGGCGACGTTACCGGCCCAGCCGTCGGTGAACTTGCTGCCCTCAACGACCTGGAGCTCGCCGACGGGGGTGCCCTGCTCGTCCTTCACCGGGATGGTGACCCAGTTGACCTCGGGCTCCTGCGCGACCTGCTTGAAGTGGACGGTCAGGCCCGCGTCGCCCCACCAGTCCTGGACGATGGCGCCCTCGCGGATGGGCTGGCCCTGGACGTCGAAGTAGTCGATCTCGCAGCCCTCGGGGACGGCGACGTTACCGGCCCAGCCGTCGGTGAACTTGCTGCCCTCAACGACCTGGAGCTCGCCGACGGGGGTGCCCTGCTCGTCCTTCACCGGGATGGTGACCCAGTTAGCGGCCTTGTAGTTCACCGTAACCGTGCAGGACTCGGTGAAGGTGTAGTTCGCGAGCAGGTCCGTGCCAAACTCGTGACCACTGCCGTTTGCGTCAGTCCAGCTGAAGCTCTCAATCTGGTCGAAATCAGGGAGTTCGGCCCTGAGGTGCTCAGCATCAACGTGACCATCAGCGTCAGCAACCATAGCAATTGTGGTTCCCTTGCCATCGGCGACAAACGTCACGTCAATCTGGCCACTTTGAGCGCTGGTAGTCTCCGGCGCGCCCTCGTTGGCGAACGCCGTAGCGGCCGGCACGACGACCGGGCTCAGCGCCAGCACGGCTGTCAAGCCGGCTGTTATCGCCACGTTCCTTTTCTTCTTCAGATCCATTCCCAACTTTCCTTTCTCTTTGACTGCGCAGCCAACTCGGGCCGTCGTTCGATACGACCGACGGCCCGACGTGTGCCCTGCCGTGAGGCAATCCACACGTCGAGCCGTCCCCTTCTACGTCACCTCTCCTTCCCGGCTGCCAAAAAAGCAGACCCTTTTGCCTGGCTGCGCATGGTGGCTTTCGGGGAGGTTCCCGGAGGCCGCCACTTTGCCTTCTGACGAGGAGCTCCTGTTCAGAACCACACGTAAGAAGACGTTCCATGACGTATTCTGACCCTATCACTCCCTTCCTGAAATGTCTACTTTTTTGACAGCTTTCTTACGCTTTGCTTCACATTTCGGCCGTTGGTGAATACAAGTTATCTTTTGTTAACCAACCATTTTGCACATCAGCGTCACAACTGATACGTCATGGTTTCCCCAGACCGTCCTCTTGCATCCAGCGGTCAAATGTCCCCCGCGCAACTCCCAGGCATGTCGCCGGCTTGTTCTTGGAGAGCTCCCCGCTCACGTACCTCTGCACGACCTCCCTATAGTGATGGGGACGCTCCTTCTTTGGCCTCCCGAAGCGCTTTCCACGCGCCTTGGCCGCCGCGATTCCCTCCGCCTGCCTGCGATGGATGTTCTCGCGCTCGATCTGGGCGACATACGAAAGCACCTGCAGCACCAGGTCGGCCTCTCGAAGCTCGCGCCGGTGAAGTGGTCAACATAGATGTGCTTTCGCTGGATGGGAAACAGCAGCAGGGCGTCTAACTGGCGGTTGACGTTCTGATCGCGCGTCGAGACTCGTGCATAGCCGTAGTTGGTCATGTTGCCCCCTTCTCCGATGGCTCAACATTTGGAGCAATCATCAGAGAATTAGAGAGGGGTATATATATGGCTCAGCTCCTTCTCGAGCTAGGCCGGCGAGGGCGTTCCCCACGCAACGGCTAGTCCACCGACTTCAGGCTCTCTACCATGTCGATGGCGTCGAGCCGGCGGCGCATGGCCAGCATCACGAGCGCCGAGAAGACCAGCGTGAGCGCAAAGGCGCCAAGATAGCTCAGCGGGTGGATGACGCGGCCGAACATCACCACGTCAACCTCCGCCGTCACGATGACGAAGCCCTCGAGCCAGGTGCCGAGCACCATGCCGAGCGCGTCCCCCAGAAGCGCCAGCAGCGCGATCTCCCGGAAGATGTAGGCGCCCACCTCGCCGCGCTTGAAGCCAAGCACCTTGAGCGTGGCGATCTCGCGCACGCGCTCGCCGATGTTGATGTTGGTGAGGTTGTAGAGCACGATGAACGCAAGCGCCGCCGCGGACACGATGAGCACCACCACGATGAGGTCAACCGCGGAGAGCATCTCCCGGTACATGGCCACCGTCTCGTCGGTGAAGGCGACGGTCGAGACGTGCCCGGTGCCCTGTAGCTCGTCGGTCAGCGCGTTACGCGTGGCGGCGTCCGGGCTCGTGGTGGCGTAGATGGTCGAGAAGGACGGCTCCTCTGCGTCCACCACGCCCCCGGCGCGGAGCGTCTCCCACGCCGCAGGCGCGAGGTAGGCCACCGAGCCCACGTAGTTCTCGGCGATTCCAGAGACGGTGAGCGTGCACCCGGTGCCCGTCGCGGTACCCACGGCGTCCTGGCCAAAGACGGTCACGGTGTCGCCCGCGGCAACGCCGAGCTTGGTGGCGGTCTTCTCGCCCAGGATGATGCCGCTGCCGTCGGCAACGAGGGAGAGCGGCCTCTGGGACACGCGCTCGCGCAGGCTCACCGCGTCGTCGAAGCTGCCCGGGTCCTCAGGCACCACCACCTGCACCGAGATCGTCCCGTCCGCAGCGTTGGAGCCCGCCTGCACGTTCACGAGCTGGGCGCGCGCAAGCACGCGGGAGCCGTCCGTCGACCCGATCAGGGCGTCCACCGCGTCGGCATCCGCGGCGGTGGCCGTCTCATCCAGGCTCACCGTGGTGTCGTAGTGGGCGATGGGCCCGAACTGGTTGTCGATGATATCCCAGATGGCGTCGTGCAGGCCCAGGCCCACCAGCAGCAGCGCGGTGCAGCCCGAGATGCCCACCACGGTCATGAGCAGGCGCTTCTTGTAGCGGAAGAGGTTTCGGCAGGTGACCTTCCAGGAGAAGGAGAGGCGGCGCCAGAGCGGGCGGACGCGCTCCAGCAGGATGCGACGACCGGCACGCGGGGCGCGGGGCTGCATGAGGGCGGCCGGGGTCTCGCGCAGGGAGGAGACCACGGCGGCCCAGGTGGCGAGCAGCGTCACGGCCACGCCCAGGCCGCCGGAGGTGAGCGCCACCATCGGGTCGATGGGCAGCGGGAAGCCCTGCTGCGGAACCGCGTAGATGATGCCGTAGGCCGAGGACACAATGAACGGCAGCACCTGCGTGAGCACGGCCACGCCGAGCACGGCCCCCGTGAGCGCGGCGGCACCGGCGTAGGCGAGGTACTTGCCGGCGATGCGCGCGGTGCTGTAGCCGAGCGCCTTGTACGTGCCGATCTGCACGCGCTCGTCCTCCACCATGCGCGTCATCGTGGTGAGCGAGACGAGCGCGGCCACGAGGAAGAACATGAACGGGAAGACCGTCGCGATGGTGTCCATGCGCTCGGAGTCGGCCTGGTAGGTGGCGATGCCCTCGCTCTGCGTTCGGTCGAGGACGTAGAGCTGGCCGGGCTCGATGGCGTCGACCTGGGCCTGGGCGTCGTCGAGCGCCGCCTGGGCCTCGGCGAGCTGGGCGTCCGCCTCGGCGCGCGAGGCCTCCCAGGCGGCCTCTCCCTCGTCGTAGGCGTCCTGCGCGGAGGCGAGCTCGGCGCGGGCCTGCTCGAGCTGGGCAGCCGAGGCGTCTATCTGGGCCTGGGCGTCGGCGAGCTGAGCGTCCGCCTCCTGCTGGCTGGCGAGAAGCCCCTGCCGCCCGGAGTCCACCTCCGCCTGCGCGGAGGCGAGCTGGGCGCGCCCGTCGTCGTAGGCGGCCACGGCGGCCTGCGCCTGCTCGAGCCGGGAGACCTGCGCGAGCGCCGCGCCCAGGGCCTCGGCCTGTGCGGCGAGCTGGGCGTCCTGGGCGCGGGCCTGCTCGAGCTGGGTCTGCTGCTCGGGCGTGAGGGCGCCCGCGGCCTCGAGCGCGCCGAGCTGCTCCAGCACCGGCGCGAGGGCGGCGCGAGCGTCGGCGACCTGTGCTGAGGCCTCCTCCACACCGGTGCGCGCCGAGGGGAGGTTGGTGGCCGTCACGCCCTGGTCGGCGAGCGTGGCGAGAAGGGCCGGGAGGCCGGACTCGAGGGAGGCGCGCGCTGACTCGACCTGCTCGGCCTGGGCGTCGAGCGCGGCGGACTGGGAGTCTATCTGGGCCTGGGCGTCGTCGAGCCCTGCCTGGGCGGAGGCGAGCCCAGAGGCGGCCTCCTCACGGCGGGCGGCGAGCTCGGCGCGGGCGGCCTCGAGGTCCTTCTCGCCAGACTGGAGCTGGGAGGTGCCGTCCGCGATCTGGTCCGCGGCGGCGTCAAGCTCGGTGCGGGAGGCGGAGAGCTCGGAGGCCGCGGAGGCGCGCTGGTCTGCGAGCTCGGCGGCGGACTCGTCCACCTGGGCCTGGGCGTCGGCGCGCAGGTCCTCCGTGCGCGCCCCGGCGAGCGCGCCGGACGCGGACTCGAGGGCGGAGTCGACCGTGCCGACGGCCTGCTGGTACTGCTCCCCGCCGCTCCGGTAGGCGTCCGCGCCGTCCACGCGCAGGTAGGCCTCGGTGTAAGGGGTGCCCTGCGCAAAGGTGTCCGCCGGGACGAAGAGGTACTGGTCGATCATGCCGGAGCCGAGCGTAGTGGAGCCGAAGCTCACCGTGTAGGGGTAGGCAGACGAGCTCACGGTCCCCGTGACGGTGAGCTCGGTGGCGGCGAGCACGTCGCCGCCACCGGCCTCGTAGAGGACCTCGATGACGTCGCCGGGCTCCACGGGCAGGGCCGGGTTGTCGGCGGAGGCCACGCACTCCCCCGCCGCGGAGGGCCAGGTGCCGGAACGCAGGATCAACCGGTTGAGGGAGGGCTCGTCGGTGGGGGCGGACGCGTCGGTGGCCGGGTTCTTCTCGCCATCGTTCTCGCCGTTCTTGTCGCCGGGGAGCAGGTACTCGGGTGGCAGGGTGGCCACGCGGGTCGCCACTTGCTCCGAGCCAAAGCGGGCCATCACGTCGACCAAGGTCGAGCCGGCCACGGCCGAGACGCCCTCCACCTGGGAGAGCCGGTCGAGGTCGGCGTCTGCCAGGCCCTGCGTCGAGAGCACGCGCAGGTCCCAGAGGCGGGTCTGGTCGTAGTAGGCGTCGGCCGCGGCGCGCATGTCGGGACCGGCCATGCGCAGGCCGGCGAAGAAGCCGCAGCCGAGGGCGCAGATCCCGAGGATCGCGAGGAAGCGTCCGAGCGAGCCGGTGACGTCGCGGACTATGCCCCGGGAGAAGGCCCTCACGTCATTCGCTTCTCAGGGCCTCGACCGGGTCCTCGTGCGAGGCCTTGCGCGCGGGCAGCAGGCCCGCGATCACGGTGAGCGCCACGGAGATGACCACGAGGACGGCCGCGGAGTCCCACGGCAGGCTCATGATGTTCTCGACGGCGAACTCGCGCAGGACCCAGGAGTTCACGGGGACCGAGACCGCCAGCACCACGGCGATGGCGAAGAGGCCGGAGATGAGGCCCTCGATGAAGGTCTCGGCGTTGAAGACATTGGCGACGTTTCTCTTGGAGGCGCCGATGGCGCGCAGGATGCCGATCTCCTTCTTGCGCTCGAGCACGCTGATGTAGGTGATGATGCCGATCATGATGGAGCTCACCACGAGCGAGATGCTCACGAAGGCCACCAGCACGAGCGAGATCATGTTCACGATGTCGGTCACGCTGCCCATGATGACGCCCATGTAGTCGGTGTAGGTGATGACGCCCTCGTCGTTGCCGGCGGCGCGCTGCTCGTCGTTGTAGCGGTCGATGGCGTCGAGCACGCGCTCCTTGGCCTCGAAGTCGCGCGGGTAGATCTGGACGGCGGCCGGGTCGTCCTCGGTGGCGTAGCCGAGCGTGGTGAGGTTGTTCTCGTAGGTGAGCTGGCTTGCGTTGGCGTAGCTCTCCATGAGGGAGGCGAGGTCCTCGGCGTCCATGTTGAAGTGCACGGCCGAGGCGAGGGCGTCTGCGTCCACGTGGAAGGCGGTCTGCAGGTTCTGGAGGCTCGCGGCCACCTGGCCGGCGTACTGCGAGAGGACCGAGGATATCGCGGACTGGAGCTGCGCGGAGATGGCGCTGCCGATCTGGGAGGACATGGACTGCAGGAAGCTCTGCAGGTAGGGGGCGAGGCTGCCCGAGACGTAGTCGCGCACGATGGCCTCCACGCGGTCGCGCACGGGCTGGCCCGCTACGGCATCGATCTGGGCGAGCAGGGCCTGTGCGTCGTCGGTGGCGAGGTAGGTCTCCAGGTTGTCCACGAGCTTCTGGACGAAGGCGGGGTCGTTGGGGTCGAGCGCGCCGCCGTTCTGGCCCCACCAGACCACGAAGTCCTGCGTGAGCTGGCCGCCGAGGTTCGCGACCTGCTGGAGCTGGTCGGTGGTGAGCGGCGGGTCGGCAAGCTGCTCGTCGAGGATGGCGGAGAAGTCGGGCGCGGGCACGCCGGCCACGAGCGCGTCGATGTCGACCTGGCTCGCCACGCCCGAGAGGTCCACGGAGATGCCGGAGAGGTCGAGGCCCGACGGGTCAAACCCGGCGGCGAGCGCGCTCGTGTCGAAGGAGAAGGCGGAGCGCAGGGCTCCCTCGTCGACCGTGAAGAGGTCCTCGAGGTTCACGCCCTGGCGCGCCTGCTCCTGGAGGTCGGCGAAGGTCTCGCCAGTGAAGACGTCGGTCTCGGGGTCGGCGAGCTGCTGCCGGACGATCTCGGAGCTCGTGGAGCGCTCCATGAGCTCCTCGGTGAGGCCGTGGGTATAGGCAATGCCGGCCGAGAGCGCCTTGGCGTCGGTGCTCTCGTTGGGGCGCACCACGCCCACGACGTGCAGGTCGAGGCCGTTCTCGACGGCCTGCGCCATGAAGTCGGGGTCGTCGGCCATGCTGGTCCAGCCGCCCGTCTCGGCGTTTCTGCGGTAGGTGTCGGCGGGGCTCACGACCTTGAAGGAGAGGGAGAGGGCGTCGTCGTAGGTGAAGTCGACGTCGGCGTCAGAGATGTCGGTCTCGGCGGCGGTGCCGCCCATCGTGGAGGAGACCATCTCCGCGAGCTCACTGGGGTCGAGCACGCCGATGCCGTAGAGGGTGTAGTCGCTGATGCCGCCGCTCTGGGTGAGCACGAGCACGCACTCGTCCGGCGCGCTCGCCCAGCGGCCGGCCACGACGTCGTACTGCGAGTCGAGGAGCTCCTGGTCGTCGATCATCTCGTTGTAGACGGACATCCCGCCGCCGCTCATACCGGCCGTCACGGTGCCGGAGGCGCCGCCGGTCATGGTGGTGGCGAGCGCGTTGGGGCTCAGCCGGACCGCGCCGTTGGAGGTGTCCGCGGAGAAGACGAGCGGGGTGAGGCCGTAGTCGTACTTGATGGCATTGACGTCGTCCTCGATGCCGGCCTCACCGGAGTCGAGGTAGCTCTTGAGGCCGGAGAGGTCGTTGGAGCCCACCGAGGCGAACATGTCCTGGAGCATCGTGTACTCGGGGATCGTGGTGGCGCCAGGGTCGGAGGCGGCGACGTCGGAGGCGGCACCGTCCTTCTCGCCAGACGAGGCGTCGGCGGAGTCAGAGGAGCCGCCGGTCTCGGAGAGCATCGAGGAGAGGTCGTAGCTCTGCTTGCTGATGGAGAGCGGGTAGCTGGAGAGCGTGTCCTCCTCCACGCGCGCGATGTAGCCGTTGACGCCGTTGGCCAGAGCAAGGATGGCCGCGATGCCGATGATGCCGATCGAGCCGGCGAAGGCCGTCATGATCGTGCGGCCCTTCTTGGTCATGAGGTTGTTGAACGAGAGGCCGAGCGCGGTGAGGAAGCTCATCGACGTGCGGCGGGCGGGCTTGGCCTCGCGGCGCGGGGCGCTCGCCGGGTCGAAGGGGTCGGAGTCGGCGGTGATGTGGCCGTCGTGGAGCTCAACGATGCGCGTGGCGTACTGGCGCGCAAGCTCGGGGTTGTGGGTGACCATCACCACCAGGCGGTCCTGCGCAACCTCCTTGAGTAGGTCCATCACCTGGACGGAGGTCTCCGAGTCGAGGGCGCCGGTGGGCTCGTCGGCCAGGAGGATCTCGGGGTCGTTGATGAGGGCACGGGCGATGGCCACGCGCTGCATCTGGCCGCCGGAGAGCTGGCTCGGCTTCTTGTTCACGTGGTCGGCAAGACCCACGCGCGCCAGGGCCTCCAGCGCGCGGCGGCGGCGCTCGGCGCGACCCACGCCCGAGAGCGTGAGGGCGAGCTCCACGTTGGCGAGGATCGTCTGGTGCGGGATGAGGTTGTAGCTCTGGAAGACGAAGCCGATGCGGTTGTTGCGGTAGGCGTCCCAGTCCCGGTCGCGGTACTCGCGGGTGGAGATGCCGTCAATCACGAGGTCGCCCTCGTCAAAGTGGTCGAGGCCGCCCACGATGTTGAGCATGGTGGTCTTGCCGGAGCCGGACGGGCCCAGCACCGCAACGAACTCGCTGTCGCGGAAGGCCACGGAGACGTGGTCGAGCGCGACCTGCGTGAAGGAGGCGGTGGTGTAGCGCTTGCAGATGCCGTTGAGCTCGAGCATGGGTCCTCCGGGTGCAGGTTCTATCAACGTGTGGCGATATGTCTAACTTGGATAGCGTACCCAAAGGGCGCCGTGGAAAGTCCCGATTCTCGAAATCGGTTCAAAACTGCGTGATGATACGAAGGGGCAGTCCCTTCGTATCACCCTTCGTATCACTTGATGTGGACGCCCAGCCTTGTCTCTTGCAAAAGTGCCATAAGTGTGAGATCGGGGCCTCTCAATTTGCAATTTGCTCATAAGTGTGACGCCTTTTCGGGACAAGGGCCCGTTTTGATTCCAGAGTTTATTGTCTCAACTGGGACTTTGCGATGCCGCTACTCGTGAGAGCCAAAAAATGCGTCACACTTACCGCATAATTGCAAATCAGCTTGCCGCGCCTGCGGCGGGCGGCGCTAGGCGGCGCTGCGCAGGTGCCGGCCATGAAGCCAGCTTGCCGCGCCTGCGGCGGGCGGCGCGGCAGACGGCCGCGACGTGCCGGCGGCGACGCATGGCCCGCAGCACGGAGCCGGCAGCACTGAGCCACATGAGGACAGCAGAGGGGGCAGGGTGGCAGACATACTCGTCATCGAGGACGACGCCGCGATCAACGACGTGGTCGCAACGGCGCTCGGCCGCGCAGGGCACCGCGTCACGCAGGCGTTCTCCGGCTCGGAGGCCCGCCTGCTCCTGGAGGGCGCGGGCGGGCGGGCCGCGTTCGACGTGGTCGTCTGCGACCTCATGCTGCCCGGCGTCACCGGCGAGGAGCTCGTCGGCCTCATCCGCTCGCGCGACGCGACGACGCCCGTCGTGGTCATCTCGGCGCGCACGACGCCCGCCGACCGCGTGGAGCTGCTGCGCCTCGGCGCCGACGACTACCTCACCAAGCCCTTCGACCTCGACGAGCTCGTCGTCCGCGTGGAGGTCCAGCTTCGTCACCGCGGCGTCTCGCCGACGGCTGGCAGGCACGACACCCTGCGTTGGCGGCGCTGGGCGCTCGACCCCGAGGCCCGCACGCTCGAGGTCTCCCCCGGCGAGAACGGGGAGCCGGGCGGCACCGTGGCGCTCACGCGCATAGAGTTCAACATCCTCGAGCTCCTCGTGCGCCGCCCCAACAAGGTCTTCAGCAAGGCGGAGCTCTTCGAGCTCGCCTGGGGCGAGCCCTTTGCCGGTGACGACTCCACCGTCGCCGTCCACGTCTCCAACATCCGCGCCAAGCTGCGCGCCTCCGGCACCGACGACTACGTCAGAACCGTCTGGGGCATGGGCTTCAAGCTCGCGTGAGACATTGGGGACAGGTTCGTTTGTCTCATTGCCCAGATGAGACACTGGGGGACAGGTTCGTTTGTCTCATTGCCCATAAGCCAGCACTGCGGGCACATCGAATGAGACAAACGAACCTGTCCCCAATGTCTCAACCTCAAACTTTCTTAAGACTTGGCTCACGGTTTCTGAAGGGTGACGCGCCACGATGGAGTCACCCCCAGGAAAGGAGCGATCGTGAACGTCATAGAGACGCACGGCCTCACCAAGCGCTACCGGCGCAAGCTGGCCGTGGACAACCTTAACATGACCGTGGCCGCCGGCGAGATCTACGGCTTCGTCGGCAAGAACGGCTCGGGCAAGTCGACAACGATGAAGATGGTCGCCGGGCTCGCACGGCCCACCGCCGGCGAGGTCACCCTCTTCGGCGACCCGACGGGCGGCGGGGCCACCCCGCAGGGCTTCTCGCGCATCGGTGCCCTCATCGAGAGCCCGGGGCTGCTCGCGAGCCTCTCCGCGCGCGACAACCTCGTGACCAAGGCGCTCGCCCTTGGCATGACGCACGCCGGCGCGGTCGCCGACGACCTGCTCGCCCTCGTGGGCCTCGACCCGCTCGACCGCCGCCGCGTGAAGGCCTACTCGCTCGGCATGCGCCAGCGCCTCGGCCTTGCCCTCGCGCTCGTGGGCAGCCCCGACCTGCTGCTCCTTGACGAGCCGTTCAACGGCCTGGACCCCGAGGCCACCCGCGCCATGCGCCTCGCGCTCACGCGCCTCAACCACGAGCACGGCGTCACGATCATGATCTCCTCCCACGTGCTCGACCAGCTCGACCGCGTGGCCACCCGCTTTGGCGTCATCTCCGCGGGGCGGCTCGTCACCGAGTTCACCGACGAGGAGCTCCACGAGCGCTGCGGCAGCTCCGTGCGCCTGCGCACCGCCTCCCCCGAGCGCGCGCTCGCCCTGCTCGAACAGGCGCTGCCGGCAGCGACCTTCCGCGCCGAGCCGGACGGGGCACTCGTGGTGACGGGCGCCTCGCTCGACGAGGTCAGCTCGGCGTGCTTCTCGGCTGGCGTCGAGGTCCGCGAGCTCTCCCAGCAGGAACGCGACATCGAGGAGTACTTCGTCGAGCTCATGGGCACTGGCAAGAAGGACGTCGAGAAGGACGCGCGCGCAGGCGCCCCGCGTGGCCCGAGGGATGGTGACGAGCGATGATGGCCCTGCTGCGCTCGGACGCCTACCGCGTCGCACGGTCGCACTGGGCCTGGTTCGTCGTCGCTCTCGTGGCGTTCCTGACGTTCGCGCCGGTGCTGCTCATGCGCTGGACCCACCTGGGGCCCGTCGCCTTCGATCGCCTCACGGGGTCGGCGCTCAGCCTCGGCGGGGTGGAGAGCCTCGTCTCCATCATGATGGCCCTCGTGGTCTGCGACCGCGCCGACCTCGGCTTTGGCCGCACGCTCCTCTCGTCCCTGAGCCACCGCGCCCGCATCACGTGGCACGTCGAGAAGTGCGTGTTCGCGGTTCTTCTCGCCGGCGCGACGCTGCTTCTGGCCCTTGTGTTCGGCCTCGTTGCCCTGCCGCTCTCCGGCGTGCCCGTCCTCAACCCCGAGCCCGCCTGGCAGGTGGCGGCCTGGCTCGGCTGCGAGTGGCTCGTCTGCTGCGTCTACGCCGTGCTCACCGTGCTCGTGGGGCACCTCACCCGCAGCGAGGTCGTGACCGTGGGCTTTGCGGTCCTCGCGCCCACGGGCATCATCGAGGGTGGCCTGCTCGTGGGGATAGACGCGCTCTGGGCGCTTGCCGGCGGGAGCTTCCTCGAGGTTGCCGCGGTCGTCGCCCCGTGGCTGCCGTCGCAGGTCGTGGGCGCCATAGCCGAGGGCGCCGCCACGTTGCTCTCGGCGGACAACGCCGTCGGCGTGGCGCCGGCCGTCCGCGCACTCGTTGTCTGTCTGCCGCTCACCGTGGCCGCCGGCGCCGCCGACGCGCTCATCGCCTCGAGAAGGGACGTCGCATGAGCACCTTCGTCAACCTCCTGCGCGCCGACCTCTGGCGCTGCGCGCGCTCGCGCTGGCCGTGGGTCGTGCTCGCGCTGGTGGCGCTTGCCACCCTCGGAACCGCCGTCCTCACGATCTGGCTGCCGCTCGAGCCGGGCCTCGTCTACGACGGGATCACCGGACGCGCGGGGGCGCTGCGCCTCGACGGGCGCGGCTGCTCGATCCAGCTTGCCACCATGGTCGCGCCGTTTCTGGCCGCCTACCTCTCGACCGCCGACTCCGACTGCGGCTACGACCGCACACTGCTCGCCTCGCTGTGCGGGCGCGTCCCCTACCTCGTCGAGAAGTACGTCCTCGTGGCAGTCTTCTCCTTCGCGGTCCTTCTCGCCTACCTCCTGTTCAGCGGCGTCGGCGTCCTCGTGACCGCGCGGCCTGTGGCAAATGTGGAGCCTCTCTGGCAGGTCGCGGCCTGGGCGGGGGCGGCATGGCTCGTCGGCTGCGCGTACGCGCTCGTCACGCTACTCGTGGGACAGCTCTTCCGCAGCCGCGCACTCGCGTTCGTCGCCGCCCTCGGCCTCGGGAGCGCCCTGGCGGAGCAGGCGCTCTTCTCGGGGCTGCTGCTCGTGAGCGACGCGCTCGGCCTGGGCTGGGAGGGCGCGATCGAGGCGGCGCTCGCCTGGGCGCCCGTCTCCTCGCTCAGCGTGATCATACAGGGCGCCGAGGCTCTTCTCGCCGTTGACGCAGCCGGCCTGTCCCCGGCCGTGCACACGCTCGCCGTCTGCGTGCCGCTCTGCCTTGCGTGCGCCGCACTCGGCACCCTCGTCGGAGCAAGGCGTGACGTCGCATGAGCGTCGACGCGCTCCTCGAGCCGCTTTACCGCTGGCTGCGGTCCGTGGCCCAGTGGCTGATCGCAAGCCCTACCATGGAGACGTGGGTCGACCTCTTGGAAGGGTATTGCATGGCCGAGGGAATCGTGCTTGCGGCACTGCTCGTCGTGGGACTGGGGCTCGGGGCGCTCGCTGTTGTTGCGTGCTACTCGAGCGAGCTCGGGAGGCAGGCGCGCTTCCTCGCGCGCCGTGAGCGTGCGAGCAACGCGCGGCTCACCTGCGCGAGCCGCCTCCCGGGCATGGTCGCGCTCGTGGACGCCGTGAACGCCGAGCTCGACGCGGCCGACGCCGAGCGCGTACGCGCCCTGCGCGCCTCAGACGAGTTCGCCCGCGGGCTCTCCGCGCTCAGCCACGACGTGCGCACCCCGCTCACCGGCGCCCGCGGCTACCTCCAGCTCGCTCGGGAGGAGACGGACCCGGCGCGCAAGGACGCCCAGCTCGCGGCCGCCGACGCACGGCTCGCCGCGATGTCGGGGCTCCTCGACGAGCTCTTCTCCTACGCCCGCGCGGCAGACCCGGACACCCCGCTCGAGCTTGCCGACGTGGCGCTGAGGCCGCTTCTGGAGCAGGTTCTTCTCGGCCACTTCCCCGAGTTCGAGGCGCGGGGCTGGGAGCCCGCGCTCAGCGTGGGGGCGGACGCCGAGACCGTCCTTGCCGACGCGGAGGCACTCGGGCGCATCACGGAGAACCTCGTGGTCAACGCGCTGCGCCACGGCTCGGGGGCCCTTGCGGTGACGGCGCGCGCGGACGGCGCCGGGAGCGTGTCCGTGGACTTTGCGAACCCCGTCGCCGACGCGGGCGCGCTTGACGTGGACCGTATGTTCGAGCGCTTCTACCAGGCGGACGCCTCGCGCGCCACGGAGGGCTCGGGCCTCGGGCTCGCGGTGGCGGCCCAGCTTGCCGCCGCCCAGGGGATGGGGCTCTCCGTGCGCCTCGACGGCCCCACCCTCGTCGTCACCCTGGAAATGATACGAGGGGACAGTCCCTTCGCATCATCCGTTTTGCCAGAGGGCCCCGCCGGCTCAGGGGAACGGTCCCTCTGACACAAGCCCAACGTAAGGAAGGAGCACCGATGATCGTCACCACCACCAACTCCGTCGAGGGCCACCAGATTAGCGAGTACCTCGGCATCGTCACCGGGGAGGCCGTGAGCGGCATCAACATGTTCAAGGACATCGGCGCCGGGCTGCGCAACGTCTTCGGCGGCCGCTCCGCCGGCTACGAGGAGGAGCTCCAGCGCGCCCGCGAGGAGGTGCTCGCGGAGATGGCCCAGCGCGCCGCGGCCCTTGGCGCCGACGCCGTGGTGGGCGCCTCCCTTGGCTACGAGACCTTTGAGGGAATGATCATGACCTGCTGCTCGGGCACGGCAGTTAGGCTGGCGCGCCGGGCGTAGGCGCGCCGGGCGGCGTGGCCCGCCCGCCCGCGAGAGAGCCCTCCGCACGCAGGCCGCTTCCCCTCACCACCAGCAGGTAGCAGACGCCCAGCAGCGCGAGCGTGGCCGCAAGCGAGGCCACCGCAAGCGCGCAGAACACCTCGTCGGGCACGCCGCGCGCGAGCTGGCGCACCAGCGTGAGCCCCGCGAGGTCGTGCGCCGCCGCCAGCAGGGCCGGCAGCGCAAAGGCCGCCCCCACCTGCACCCGGACCGACCTGCGCACCTCGCGCGGGTCCGCGCCCAGCTCGAGGAGGGTCTCGTAGGCGCGCCGGGCGTCCGCCTCCTGGCTCAGCTGCCGCAGCGCGAGCACCGCCGCGGCCGCCACGAGAAACGCCTCCCCGTAGAAGATGCCCACGTAGCCGATCGGCGCGAGGCTCGCCTCCGCAAGCGCCTCCGACGCGGCACCGCCCGCCACGCGCTGGCCCACGGAGAAGGCGAGCCCCGCGCAGATCATGCACACCGCGCACGTCATGAGCACGCACGCGCACGACAGCACCTGGCAGCTCGACGAAACGCGCCCCTCGAGCTGCCGCAGTGTGAAGGCGCGCAGCCCCTCCCAGTAGCTTGCCCGGCGCCGCGCGAGCGCCGGGACGCGCGCCGCCACAACACGGAACACGAGCGAGGTAGCCACGTAGGCGGCCCACCCCATCGGCAGAATCGCCAGCACGAAGAGCCCCGGCTGCACCACGCACGAGCCCCACACCACAGCCAGGAGCGCCACGGCAAGCGCCGCCTGCGCACGCGTGGCGCCGCGGCCCACAAGGAGCAGCCGCTCCGGCGCGCGGTCGCGCCCCATGAGCTCCACGAGCGGCCGGCGACATACGTCCACGATGGACAAGACGACGGCCACGCCCACGATGACGGCAAACCAGCCGCAGGTGGCAAGGGCCGCCCCCGGCGAGAAGGACCACGCGAGCCGCCACGGCACCCCAAAGACGAAGGCCGCCACCGCCCCGAAGGCAGGGCTCGCCGCCACGCCGAGCGCAAGGCCCGCCGCGAGCCCGCCCACGCCCGCGAGCAGCCCCTCCGTGGCAAGCACGACGGTCAGCACGGGCGTGCGCATGCCGAGCAGCGCGTAGAGGCCGAACTCCCGCGACCGCCGCCGCACGATGAAGCGGCTCGCGTACGCCACGAGCACGGCAAAGACCAGCACCACGAAGACCGAGAACGCCCCGGCGACGTCGCGCGCCTTGGCGAGCACGGCAAGCTGGTCGGCGGTGAGCGGCAGTGCCGTCAGGTAGTCGCCCGAGGCGTTGAACGCGTAGAGCAGGCAGGTGGAGAACGCCAGCGTGACCAGGTAGACCGCATAGTCGCGCGCGCAGCGGCTCACGTTGCCGAGCGCAAGGCGAAAGACAAGCGGCACGTGCATGTAAGGCCCCCTTCCGTAAGGCCCCGGACGCCCGGGGCGCCAAGAAGAACACAGAAATCGTCGCGCGTCGCCGGGCGCGGTGCCATCGGAGGTCCTTATCGCCAGCTAAGGATTTCGCAAGTGAGACAAAGGGACTGCCCCTTCGTATCATCGGGCTACACTGGTGCCGGTTCGCACATGCCAAGCCAGGGAGGAGCCCATGAAGCGCACCCAGTCCGCACCCGTCCTCGTCCGCGGCGGTCTCGTCCACGACGCCGTCCACCGCAAGCCCTACGTCGCCGACGTCCTGCTTGCCGACGGCAAGATCGCCGCCATCGGGGAGGGCCTCGACGCCCCCGAGGGCGGCGAGGTCGTCGACGCGGCCGGCCTGGAGGTCTACCCTGGCTTCGTGGACGCCCACACCCACATCGGCCTGGACGGCTCCGGCATCGGCTACGAGGGGCGCGACTACAACGAGATGAACGACATCTGCAGCCCCCAGCTGCGCGGCATCGACGGCGTGAACCCCCGCGACCCGAGCTTTGCGGCGGCGCGCACGGCGGGCGTGACCTGCGTGTGCACCGGACCGGGCAGCGCCAACGTGCTCGGCGGCACCTTCGTGGCGCTCAAGACCGTCGGCGAGCGCGTGGACGACATGGTGGTCAGGGACCCCGTGGCCATGAAGTGCGCCTTCGGCGAGAACCCCAAGCGCGTCTACCGCGAGAAGTGCGACTCAACGCGCATGTCCACCGCGGCCATCCTGCGCGGCGCGCTCGCCGCGGCCCGCGACTACGGTGAGCGCAAGCGCGCCGCCGCGGGCGACGCCTCCAAGCTGCCGGCCTACAACCAGAAGTGGGAGGCCCTGCTGCCGGTGCTCGACGGGACCATCCCGCTCAAGGCCCACGCCCACCAGGCCAACGACATCTTCACCGCGCTGCGCATCGCCCACGAGTTCGGCGTGCGCATCACGCTCGAGCACGTCACCGAAGGACACCTGATCGCCGACGAGCTCGCCGCCGAGGAGGGCGTCCCCATGGCCGTGGGTCCCACGCTCACCCACGCGAGCAAGTTCGAGCTGCAGAACAAGAGCTGGTCCACCCCCGGCGTGCTCGACCGCGCGGGCTGCCACGTCTCCATCATCACCGACAACTCCGTCATCCCCCAGCAGTACCTGCCCCTGTGCGCGGGCATGGCCGTGAAGGCCGGCATGGACCCGTTCTCCGCGCTGCGCGCGATCACGATCAACCCGGCCGAGCACATCGGCGTGGCCGAGCGCGTGGGCTCGCTCGAAGTGGGCAAGGACGCCGACCTCGTGATCTGCGACGGAAGCCCCTTCGAGGTCATGACCGAGGTGCGCGCCGTGTTCATCGACGGCGTGCGCGTGGCCGAGGCGTAGGCTCCCCCGAGACGTGCGGTCGATGGGGCGAGAAGAACGTGCGGCGCGCGGCGGCCGGCCGCTCGGGACCCTCCTTGCCGGCGGGCCCGACGGCGTGCCCGTCGAGGCGGAGCGCAAGCACGTGCGCCGCCTCAACCTGCGCGTGCGCGCGGACGGCTCGGCACACCTCTCCGTGCCGCTTCGCTGTCCGCTCGACGAGGCGCAGCGCTTCCTGGACGCGCACGAGGCCTGGCTGCGCGAGCGCGTAGGCCGGCGGGCGGCGGCAACGGACCCGGCGCCGGACGGCCGCGTGCCGCTCTGGGGCAGCCTCGTGGAGCTCCCCGCCGGCGCCGCCCCCGACGAGCTCTACCGCCGCGAGCTCGCCGCCCGCCTCCCCGAGGTCGCGGCCCGCATGGAGGCCGCGCTCGGCGTGCACGCGAGTGCCTGGCAGCTGCGGGCCATGTCCTCCCGCTGGGGGTCGTGCACCCCGGCCACCGGGCACATCCGCGTGAACGTGCGCCTGGCCGCCTACCCGCCCACCTGTCTCGACTACGTGGTCGCCCACGAGCTCACGCACCTCCGGGAGCCGAGCCACAACGCGCGCTTCCACGTTCTTCTCGCCGGCGCCTACCCTGACGAGCGCGGGGCGCGCGCCCTCCTGCGAGCGGACCCCAAATCGCTGGCAAGCGGTTCTTTAGCAGATTCGTAACATGCCGGAAACGTTTCCCCGGTAGAGTGCAGCGCAACCAGTCCAGAAGGAGGCAGTTGTCCCATGACCTACAGCCCGCGCATCGCAGCCCTCAGCGCCTCGGCGCTTGCCGGCGCTCGCGCGTGGTGGTGGACAAGGACGACCCTCATCCCGGACTGACCAGGCCACCTACGTGCACACATCGGGCCCTCGGACTCAGTTCCGGGGGCCCTTTTCTTGTGCCGCGCAGGCGGCGGGCGCGGGACCCGGCCACTCCCCCGCCCAGACACGGACCGTCCGCTCTCCGCCCACGAAAGGAAAAGCCATGAGCGACGTTCAGACCACCACGCACGCCACCGAGCCCTACCGCCTCTACCTCAACGAGGACCAGATCCCCAAGCGTTGGTACAACCTGCGCGCCGACATGCCCGAGAAGCCCGACCCCATCCGCCTGCCCAACGGGGCCGTGGCCACGCATGCGGACCTCGCGCCGGTCTTTGCCGACAAGCTTGTCGACCAGGAGCTCGACGACGAGACGCCGTACTTCGACATCCCGGCGGGGGTGCTCGAGATGTACAAGGTCTACCGGCCGAGCCCGCTCTGCCGCGCGTACAACCTCGAGCGCGCGCTGGGCACGCCCGCCAAGATCTTCTACAAGTTCGAGGGCAACAACACGAGCGGCTCACACAAGCTGAACTCGGCGCTCGCGCAGGCCTACTACGCCCACGAGCAGGGGCTCTCCACGATCACCACCGAGACGGGCGCGGGCCAGTGGGGCACCGCGCTCGCCGAGGCGGCCGCCCACTACCACCTCGACCTCGACGTCTTCATGGTCCGCTGCTCCTACGAGCAGAAGCCGTTCCGCCGCAACATCATGGAGACCTTCGGCGCCAACGTGACGCCCTCGCCGAGCGACTCCACCGAGGTCGGCCGGCGCATGCTCGCCGAGCACCCCGAGGACGCGTCCGGGTCCCTCGGCACCGCGATCTCGGAGGCCGTGGAGCGCGCGCTGCACGTGCCGGAGAACCGCGGCCGCTACCAGCTGGGCAGCGTCCTCAACCAGGTGGTCCTGCACCAGTCGATCATCGGGCTTGAGAGCTACGAGGCCCTGCGCGAGCTCGGCGAGTACCCGGACATCGTGATTGGCTGCGCGGGCGGCGGCTCCAACCTCGGCGGCCTCATCGCGCCTTTCATGCGCGACAAGCTTACCGGGGTGCACCCCGACACGCGCTTCATCGCCGTGGAGCCCGCGAGCTGCCCCTCGCTCACGCGCGGGCGCTACGCCTACGACTTCGCCGACACGGGCCAGACCTGCCCGCTCTGCAAGATGTACACCCTCGGCAACGGCTTCATCCCGAGCCCCGACCACGCGGGCGGCCTCCGCTACCACGGCATGAGCCCGATCGTCTCCAAGCTGCACCACGACGGCTACCTCGACGCCGAGGCCGTGCTGCAGACCGACGTCTTTGCGGCGGCAGAGCGCTTCGCCAAGCTCGAGACCATCCTGCCGGCGCCCGAGAGCGCACACGCGATCCTCGTGGCCATGCGCGAGGCCGAGAAGTGCCGCGAGACCGGCGAGGCCAAGACGATCCTCTTTGGCCTCACGGGCACCGGCTACTTCGACATGGTGGCCTACGACAAGTTCAACCGCGGCGAGATGGAGGACCACGTGCCCTCCGACGAGGAGCTCGAGCGCGGCTTTGCCACAATTCCCGCCGTGCCGGGGATCCAGGAGGCCGGCGGGCTGGCGTAGCGCGCGGGCGGCGCGACTCGGGTTGGGCCGCACCGTTTTCGGACGTTCTTCTCGCCAGGTTCGTCCGGAAACGGTGCGCCCGTCTGCCCACGCACCGTTTCTGGACACTTCCCGCTGATGAACCGTCCGGAAGCGGTGCGCGACCTCCGGGCCTGACCCGTCAAAGCCGGCGAGAAGAACCTCGAAAACCAAAGGGCCGCCGCACCCCACCTCGGGATGCGGCGGCCCTTCCAAGCCGATCAGACGAACGAGACCGCGAAGCTACTTGGCCTCGGTGCCGCAGTGCTCGCGGCCGAGCTCGGACCACTCGGGCTCCTCATCGGGGATGGAGCCGGACTGCTTGGTGAAGAGCTCGCGCAGGCAGTGGTAGGCCACGAAGATGCCCAGGATCACGATGAGAATCGCAAAGACGAGCTGCAGGCCGGAGGTGGCGATGACCGCCGCGCCGCCCGTCGCGAGCGCGTTCACGCAGCCGATGATGCTCTGCACCAGGGACGTGAAGGTGCACACCAGCAGGAACGCCACGGGCACGTAGAGCATCCAGCCCTTGCGGCCGGTGCACTTGCAGAACACGGCCAGCGCGATCATGGTCATGCCGCCGAGCAGCTGGTTGGAGGCGCCGAAGAGCGGCCAGATGTTGTTGTAGCCGCCAAAGGCGAGCGCGAAGCCCAGAAGCAGCGTCACCACGGTGGCGACCCAGGTGTTGGAGAAGAACTTGGCGGCGCCGGTGCTCTCGGACTCGACGTCCTCGGCGGCGTCGTCACCCTTGGCGAAGAACTCCTGGAAGGAGAGGCGGCCGATGCGCGCCACGGCGTCCACGGAGGTGAGCGCCAGCGCGGAGACGCACATGGTCATGAACACGGTGGCCAGCGTGGAGTCGACGCCAAAGGCGGTCATGCCGCGGGCGACGCCCTGCGAGAAGATCTGGAACGGGGTCGCGGCGACGCCGTTGTTGAGCGCGCCGGTGCCGGCGGTGTTGAGGTCGGAGAACATGATGGCGGCAAAGACGATGGCCAGCACGCCCACGAACGACTCGGCGACCATCGCGCCGTAGCCCACCGGCAGCATGTCCTTCTCGTTGGACACCTGCTTGGAGGAGGTGTTGGTGGAGACGAGGCTGTGGAAGCCGGAGAGCGCGCCGCACGCCACGGAGACGAACAGCAGCGGGAAGATGTAGCTGCCCTTGTCGGCCAGCGCGCCGATGTCGGCGACCATCGGGGCGGTCATCTGGGCCTGGCCGTTGGCGCCGAGCACGAAGACGCCCACCACGGCGCACACGATCATCACGATCATCATGATCGAGGTGAGGTAGTCGCGCGGCTGCTTGAGGGTCTGGATGGGCATGGCCGCGGCAAAGAGCAGGTAGATGGCGATGACGGCGAACCAGCCGTACTTGCTCAGGTAGAGCGGAAGCTGCATGCCCACGGCAAACATGAGCACGAAGAGCACCACGGCCAGGACCAGCTGCGGCAGGCCGGAGAGGCCGAAGCGGCGGCTCGCCCAGCCGAAGGCGATAGCCACGAAGGTGAACAGGATCGAGATCGTGCCCGCCGCGCCGCCGGCGTAGGACTTCGCCACGTCAACGGCACCGTCGGCGCCGAAGGTGGCCTGGAAGGTGCCGGCGACCATGTCCACGAAGGCAGCGATCACGATGATCGTGAAGAGCCAGCTGAAGATCAGGAAGAGCTTGCGGCCGGTGTGGCCGATGTACTTCTCGATGAGCTGGGCGAGCGACTTGCCGTTGTTCTTGACGGAGGCGTAGAGCGCGCCGAAGTCATGCACGGCGCCGAAGAAGATGCCGCCCACGAGCACCCACAGCAGCACCGGCAGCCAGCCGAACATCATTGCGGCGATGGTGCCCGTGACGGGGCCCGCGCCGCAGATGGAGCTGAACTGGTGGGAGAACGCGGTGAAGCACGAGGCCGGCGAGAAGTTCTTGCCGTCCTCCATGCGCCGCGCCGGGGTGATGGCGTCGGCGTCCACGCCCCAGCTCTTGGCCAGCCAGCGGCCGTAGAGCGCGTACCCGGCCACGAGCACCACGGCCGCGAAGAGCACGATGACGATTCCGTTCATGTCGATCCTTTCTTGCAGTCAGATGTTGACACGGTGACATAATGCGCCTCCTGGCTCCACGGCATCGCCACAGTTGCCATCCGATAACCGCGTGGAAACACGCCGTTTACCCCTTTGCCGAGAAGAACCGTCCGCTCGCCGAGTTCAACGGATATGCGGGGCTGGACGGGACAGCCGGCCGGTCCGGCCTGCGCGCCGCCGCGTGACGAAAGCGTCACGGCGGGCTCGGGCGGCGCCCCGTATACTCGTGGACAAGGAAAGGAGCGACCATGCCGACCATGCTGCGGATCCTACTCGCGGAGGACGACCCGCTCATCGTGGAGGGGCTCTCCGAGCTCCTGGCCAACGAGGGCTTCGTCGTGGACGCCTCCCCCACCCAGGCCGGCGCCGTCGAGCTGGCCTGCGCCCCGCACGCCGACTACGCGCTCGCCCTCGTGGACCTTACGCTGGCCGAGGGCAACGGCTTTGCCGTCTGCAACGCCATCAAGCACGCCACGCCCGAGGTCCCGGTGATCTTCCTCACTGCCGCCGACGACGAGCTCAACACCGTGACCGGGCTCGCCATGGGCGCGGACGACTACGTGGCCAAGCCCTTCCGCCCGCGCGAGCTCGTGGCGCGCGTGCGGGCCGCCATCCGCCGCGCCCGGCCGGAGCGCGCGGTGCTGCGCCTAGGGAGCGTGCAGATAGACCCGGACCGCGCCCACGTGGAGAAGGACGGCCGCGAGGTGGCGCTCTCCGCGCTCGAGTACCGGCTGCTCCTCCTCTTTGCCAAGAACCGCGGCCGTCTGGTCACGCGCGACATGATGCGCGAGGCCCTCTGGGACGACGCCGGCGCCTACGTGGAGGAGAACACGCTCTCCGTCTACATCAAGCGCCTCCGCGACAAGCTGGAGGACGACCCGGCCTCGCCCGCGCTCATCGTGACCGTGCGGGGCCTGGGCTACCGGGCGCAGGGCTAGGGGGCGAGGCGAGGCGTGCTCACGCGAAACCGCGAGGTCAGGCTGCAGCTCTTGGCGCTTCTCGCCGTGGGGGCCGCCGGGGCGCTGGCGTCCGGCCTTGCACTGGGGCCCGCCGCGGCGGCGGCCGTGGCGCTGACGGCGGCGGCGTGCGCGCTCGTGGCGCTGGCCTTCACCCGGGCGCGCTACCGGGCGCTCGCGCGGCTCGCGGCGCAGATCGACGACGTCCTGCACGGGGCGCGCGACGTGAGCTTCGAGCGCATGCGCGAGGGCGAGCTCGCGATCCTGGCCTCCGAGCTCGACAAGATGCGCAGCCGCCTGACGCTTGCCAACGAGGACCTCGAGCGCGAGAAGAACGCGCTGGCGGACGCGCTGGCGGACATCTCGCACCAGCTCAAGACCCCGCTCACCTCCCTGGCGCTCATGACGGCGCTCGTGAGGCGCGAGCTTGCCGCCGAGGGAGGGCGCGACGGCCAGCTTGCGCGGCTGCGCACGATGGAGCGCCTCGAGGGACGCGTGGAGTGGCTCGTGGCCTCGCTGCTCAAGCTCGCGCGCATCGACGCGGGCGTGGTGAGCTTCGCGCGCGCCCGCGTGGACGCCGGCGAGCTCGTGGAGCGGGCCGCCGAGCCGCTGGCGGTGGCCTTCGACCTCGCGGACGTGACGCTCAAGCGGGACGTGGAGGCGGGCGCCGGCTTCGAGGGGGACCTCTCCTGGACGGCCGAGGCGCTGGAGAACGTACTCAAGAACTGCCTGGAGCACACCCCGGCCGGCGGGTGCGTGCGCGTGCGGGCGTGGCAGGACGCGCTCGCCTTCCGCGTGCGCGTGGAGGACACGGGCGGCGGCATCGCGCCCGAGGACCTGCCGCACGTCTTCGAGCGGTTCTACCGCGGCGGGGCGGCCGGAGCGACGGGGGCGGGTACGGCGGCGTCCGAGGTCGACCCGGGCGGCGTGGGAATCGGCCTGGCGCTCGCGCAGAGCCTCGTCACCGCGCAGGGCGGCCAGATCCGGGCGGGCAACGCCCCCGACGGCGGCGCGCGGTTCGACATCGCGTTCTTCAGCGCGGTGGTCTAGCGGCGGCTGAGAGCTCGGCTTGGCGCGTGGTTCTTCTCGGCGTACGGTGCTTCTCGCCGTGTGGTTCTTCTCGCCGGCTCGCGCAAAGTCACGCTTTCCGCCTCCCAAACGTGACTTTGCGCGAGTTGCCAGCTGTCGGCTCGCTGAAAATCACGCTTCCGGCGAGAAAAACGTGACTTCGAGAGAGTTGCCACGTATCGCCTCGCTGATTGTCACGCTTTTGGTGCGGAAGCGTGACAACGGACGAGTCGTCATTCGCCAGCTCGCTGGTTGTCACGCTTCCGGCAAGAAGAGCGTTACTTTGAGCGAGCTGCCACGTATCGCCTCGCTGGTTGTCACGATTTCGGCACAGAAAGCGTGACAACGGACGAGTCGTCATTCGCGAGCTTGCTGGAAGTCACACTTTTGGCACGGAAAACGTGACTTCGAGCGAGGTGCCAGCTGGCGGCTCGCTGGAAATCACGCTTCAGGCGCGAAAAGCGAGAAAAGCAAGAACGGCGAGAAGAACGTAACTTCGCGCGAGTTGCCGCCCAGCCGCCGCCCCGCCCGCCTGACAGATTCGTCACTCGCGTGTCACGTCCGCGCAGGGGCGCTCCCCCACCATAGAATCGAGAGAAGGCCCCGTTCAGGGAGGCACCATGGACATCCTGAGAATCGAGCACCTGACCAAGACCTACGGCGCGGGCGACACCGCCGTCCGCGCGCTCGACGACGTGAGCTTCACCGTGGCGGCCGGCGAGTTCCTGGCCATCATCGGCAGCTCCGGCTCCGGCAAGTCGACACTTTTGCACCTGATTGGCGGCGTGGACCGGCCGACCTCCGGCACCGTGTACCTCAACGGGGAGGACGTCTTCCAGCGCACCGACGAGCAGCTTGCGGTCTTCCGCCGCCGCGAGGTCGGCCTCGTGTATCAGTTCTACAACCTCGTACCGGTGCTCGACGTGGTGGAGAACATGTGCCTGCCCGTGCTCATGGACGGCCGCGCCGTCAACGAACGCCGGCTCACGGGCCTCATCCGCACGCTCGGCCTCACCGGTCGCGAGCACCACCTGCCCAACCAGCTCTCCGGCGGCCAGCAGCAGCGCGTGGCCATCGGGCGCGCCCTCATGAACGCGCCGGCCGTGGTGCTCGCCGACGAGCCCACCGGCAACCTCGACTCCAAAAACTCCGCCGACATCATGGCCCTCCTGCGCCGCTCCAACAAGGAGCTCGGTCAGACGCTCGTCGTAATCACGCACGACGAGGAGATCGCGCTCACGGCCGACCGCGTGATCGCGCTCGAGGACGGCCACGTGGCGTCCGACACGAGGGCGAGGTGAGCGGCATGGCCAGGCACTTCCACGACGAGAAGAACCCGCGCGGCGAGAAGGACCACGGGGTCCGGCGCGAGGGCCGCGGGCGCCACGCGCGCGGCGAGAAGGACCCGCGTGCCGGCACGGCCGGCGCCCCCGCAGCCGCCGTGCCCCGCGGCAACGTGTTCACCCGCTTCACGCTGCGCTCGCTCGCGGCCAACCGCGTGCGCACCACGGTCACGGTGGTGGGCGTGGCGCTCGCGTGCGGGCTGCTCACGGCCGTGCTCGCCAGCGTCACGAGCCTGCGCTCCGCGCTCGTCACTCAGAGGCAGGCGCAGGACGGCGTCTGGCAGGTGAGCTTTGACTACACAGACCCCAAGAAGCTCGACGAGCTACGCACGGCAGCCGGCGAGAAGCTCGACCGGCTGGCCACGTGGCGCGACCTCGGCGCCGCGGCACTCCCCGCCGACAGCGCAGCGGACAGCGGCGTCTTTCTCGGCGTGCTCACGCTGCCCCAAGAGCAGGACGGTACCGCGCACGCGGCGGGCGACGACGCCTACGATGTCGTGCGCACGCCCGAGGTGACCGAGGGCCGCCTGCCGGAGTCTCCCGGCGAGATCGCGCTGCCGGACTACCTGCGCGGGCGGACGCTCGGTCAGGACGCGGACTCGGCGCTGCCGGGCGTGGCGGCCGGCGCGAGCTCGGACGGCGATCTCGAGCTTGGGAGCACCGTCACACTCGCACTCGGGCGTCGGACGCTCGCGACGGGCGGAGTCGCCCTCCCCTCGGGATCCTACGTCTCCGGCGACCTCGAGTACGAGCAGGGCGAGGACGGCGTCTTCCGGGCGACCGTGAGCAACGCCTCGGAGTCCCTTGCCGACGTGGGCGCCCCGCGCACCCACACCGTGGTCGGCTTCGTCGAGATCACCTACAACCTGGGAGACGCCGCCCTGGTCTGCCCGGACGAGCCGGCGGCCACCGCCTCCGGCGACGAGATCAGCACCGCGTTCTTCTCGACCACCGGCTTCGCGAGCACCTCCGAGATCGCCGACATGCTCGCGGGCATCGGCGTGGACGGCTACCGCACCAACGACAGCCTGCTCATGTACCAGGGCCTCGACAACAGCCGCGCAATCTTCGACAGCCTCGGGCAGTTCGCGGCCGTGCTCGCCGCCGTGATCGTCGTGGCGGCCGTCTCGCTCATCTCCAACGCGTTCACGATCTCCATCTCGGAGCGCACGCGGCAGTTCGGCCTGCTGTCCTCGCTCGGCGCGAGTCGCCGCCAGCTCAGGCGCACCGTCTACACCGAGGCCGCCGTGCTCGGCGCGCTCGGCATACCCCTGGGGCTCGTGCTCGGCGTGGGCGGGGCCGCCGCGGTCTTTGCGCTCACGGCCGACGGCTGGAGCGCCATCGTGGGCGCGGGCGTCAGCGTGGGGCTCGCGCTGCGCGCGAGCGACCTCGTGCTCGCCGTCGTCCTCACGGCGCTCACGCTCCTGCTCAGCGCCTTCGTGCCCGCGGTGCGCGCGGGGCGCGTCTCTGCCGTAGACGCCATCCGCGGCGCGCGCGACGTACGCCCAAGCAGACGGCTTCGCCGCGTGTTCCGGCACCGCCGCGACGCGATGGACGATCTCTCCGCCGACGGGCGCCGCCCGCGCGGCCTGGCGGCACGGCTCGGCGGCATGCCCGCGTTTCTCGCCCGCCGCACGCTCGCCGTCTCGGCGAGCAAGAGCCGCGTGGCCGTGGTATCGCTCGCGGTATCGATCGCGCTGCTCGTGACCGCCGGGCTCGTCTCCGACTACCTCACCGGCGCCACGAGCTACCTCAACACCGGCGGCGCGGCGGACCTCGAGCTCTACGCGAGCCTCGCCTCCGGTACGAGTGCCGGGCGCGACCTCGCCGACCTGCGCGAGAACCCCCTCACCGACGAGCTGCAGGACGTGGTCGACGAGCTCTCGGGCGTGAGCGGCGTTGCGCGGGCCTACGGCACGTCTCAGGTGGGCGCAAGCGTCCGTCTTGACCCGGCATGCGTCAACTGGGACGGCATCGACGCCTTCGACGAGTCGATGCGCGGCTCGATGGGCGGCTTCGCGCTCGGGCGGGACGGCTGGGGCTCCGCGCTCGTCTGCCTCGTAGATGACGGGACCTGGGCCGCGCTCGCCGGGCGGCTGGGGTTCACCGGCGCGGAGGCCGACCCCGCAAGCCTCGCCTGCGTGGTCCTCAACCGGGCGAGCGTCACCACGTCGGGAAGCTACGGCAGCGTGGCGCCCCTCACGGGTGCGCCGGGTTCGCTCGAGCTACTCGCCCCACCTGCGGACCTCACCGACGACCAGTGGCTCGACTGGGACGCCGAGCGAGGCCTCGGCATCATCACGCTCGACCCCGAGACCGGCGATGAGGGCTTCAAGCCGGCGGAGGAGGCGGGGCTCGCCAGCCTGGAGGTGCCGGTGGCAGCCGCGACCGACGAGCTCGGCGACGACTTCCCCCTCGGTACGCGCGAGATGGGCGACACCAACCGCCTCGTGCTCGTGATGCCGCTCGCCGCGGTGCTGGCCTCAGACGACGCCTGCGCCGCCCTCACCGCAAACGGCTACACGCGCTACCTCGCGAGCTTCGCGGCGGATGCCGACGAGGAGGCGACGGTCGAGGCGGCCGAGGCCATCATCGACGCGCGGGACGACCTCGAGCTCGGTGGCAGCAACAACATCGCCGAGAGCACGCGCCAGGCACGCGCGATGGACTTCACCGTGCGCGTCTTCCTCTACTGCTTCGTCGCGATCACGATGGCGATCGCGGTGGCCAACGTCTTCAACACCATCGCGTCCGGCCTCATGCTGCGCACGCGCGAGTTCGCGGCGCTGCAGTCGGCCGGCATGGGGCGGCGGGCGTTTCGCCGCATGATCTTCCTCGAGTGCGCAGACTTCGCGGTGAAGGGCCTTTTGGGCGGCGTGGCGCTGGCTGCCGTGGTGAACGTTGGGCTCTTCTGGGCGCTGAGCTCGTCCTTCTCGACGCTCGTCCTCGACATGCCGTGGGGGCACGTGGCGCTCGCGTTTGCCGTGGTGGTTGCCGTGCTCGCCGCGAGCGCCGGATACGCGCTCCACAAGACGCATGCGCTCAACCTTGTGGAGGCCCTGCGCACCGAGGCATTGTGAGTCAAGGCCAGGGGCTCGTCCCTCGGGCACCCCTTGACCCGCCCCGGGC
>NZ_JACSNQ010000015.1 GCF_016900315.1 Olsenella profusa | reverse complement strand
GGGGCGGAGGGGGCCGCCGGGACGGACGGGATGGCCGGAGCTGTCGGGGTCACCGAGACAGCCGGGACCGCCGGGGCCGACCCGTCATCCGCCACCCGCAGCCGCCAGAGCCCCGGGTGCTCGGCGAGCTCCACGCTCACGTGCCGCGCGTCCGAGTGGCGCAGCACGTTGGAGAGCGCCTCGCGCACCACCGCCAGCAGGCAGCTCGCGACCGTCGGCGGGGCCTCGCCGGCCTCCACTCGGCAGGTCGGCGCCACCCGCGTCCCCGCGCAGGCCGCCTCGACGGCCGCGCGCACCTGCACAGAGAGGTCGCAGGCGTCGTCGCGCAGGTCGTGCACGCTCGCGCGTACCTCGTCGAGCGCCTCGCGCAGCGTCCCCGCCACGGCGGCGAAATCCTGCTCGCAGGGCTCGCCCGCATGGACCACCCGCTGCGCCTCCACCTGCACGACGGCACGCGTGAGCAGGTGCCCCACGCTGTCGTGAATCTCCCGGGCAATGCGGGAGCGCTCGGAGAGCGTGGCCAGGCGCACCTCGTAGTCCTGCGCGTCGAGCGTCTCGCGCACCTTGCCCTCCAGGACCAGCGAGCGCTCCCGCAGGTCGTCGGCCACGCGCAGGTTCTCGGCGCGTTGCGCGAGCGCACGGTCGGTCCGGCGGGCGAGAAGGACGGCGCACCCGCAGGCCAGAAGCGCCGTGGCGGCGGCCGGCGCGGGCAGTGCCCCCGACCAGGCGACCGCGAGCGGCGCCGCCGCGGCCACGGCGGCGAGCCAGGGCCGGCGGCGCGCGAGGTCGTAGGCAGCGGGCGCCACGAAGGCCGCGGCGGCCGGGACCGCCAGTGCAAGCGCGCAGGGCGCGACCGTCAGCACGAGCCCCGCGCGCCCGGGCACGGCCTCGGCAAGAAACGCGCACGTCACCGCCACGAGCAGCGACGCCGCCACGGCCGGCCCCGTCCCCGTGAGCGCGAGCGTCCCCGCGCAGCACGCAAGCACCACGAGCTTGTCTGCGATCCTCTCCATGGGCCGATTCTAGCAGCCGCGAGGTTCTTCTCGCCGTGGCTGGGGTGATGGGGAGCACGTCGTGACAAATGTCACGGCCGAGCGGCCGCCCTCCCGCCGACTCGTGACAGAAGTCACTTCCGCGCGGGGCGGGGTGCGCCGACACTGGGCACGGTGGGGTACGGCGACGCTGGGTCGGCGAGGTACGCCAACGCGGGGCCAGAGGGTACGCCGGCACGGAAGCTCGCGTCGGACGCGCGAAGGAGGCGCCATGGAGGAGATCGTCAGCGTGGAGGGGCTCGTGAAGCGCTACGGGTCGCGGGTCGCGCTCGACCACTTTGACCTGCACATCGGCCGGGGGGAGATCTTCGGCCTTCTGGGGCCAAACGGCTGCGGCAAGACCACGGCCATCAACTGCGTCCTGCAGCTGCTCTCCTACGACCGCGGGACCATCCGCCTCTTCGGCGAGGAGATGGCGCCCGACCGCCGCGACCTCAAGCGACGCGTGGGCGTGGTGCCGCAGCAGGTGGCGGTGCTCGACGAGCTCACCGTGCGGGAGAACGTGGACGCCTTCTGCGCCCTCTACGTGCGCGACCGCCGCGAGCGCGCCCGCCTCGTGGACGAGGCGCTGGACTTCGTGGGGCTCTCCGGCCACGCCCGGCAGCGGCCGCGCCAGCTCTCAGGCGGCCTGGCGCGGCGCCTCAACATAGCCTGCGGCATCGCGCACGGCCCCGAGCTGCTCTTCCTCGACGAGCCCACCGTGGCGGTCGACCCGCAGAGCCGCGGGGCCATCCTGGACGGGATCTGCCACCTGCGCGACGCGGGCGCCACCGTGGTCTACACGAGCCACTACATGGAGGAGGTCGAGCAGATCTGCGGGCGCGTCATGATCATGGACGCCGGGCGCGCCATCGCCGAGGGCACCTGCGACGAGCTCAAGCGCCTCGTGGACGTGGGCGAGAAGATCGTGGTGGAGTGCGCGCCGCCGGCGCCGGAGGTGATGGTGGGGCTCGAGGGGCTGCCGTGCGTGGCGCGCGCCGCCTACGACGCGGGCGAGCTCAAGGTGGACTGCGCGCCCTCGGCCCACGGCCTCGTGGACGTCCTCGAGGCGCTCGCGGCCGCGGGCGTCGAGGTGGGGCGCGTCTGGAGCGAGCCGCCCACCCTGAACGACGTCTTCCTCGAGCTCTGCGGCCGCGAGCTCAGGGACTAGGGGGTGGATGCCGTGCGCTCGGTCTTCTCGCTCATGCGCTTCGACCTCCTGCAGGCGCTGCGCAACCGTGGCGTGGTCATCTGGGTGCTCCTGTTCCCGCTGCTTCTGGCCACGGTCTTCATGTTCATGTTCGACGGCGTGCCGGCTGGCGGCACGCAGGCCGCGGCGGTGGGCGTGGTCTCCGACGGGTCCGAGGGCACCGAGGCGCTCGCGGGCGCGCTCGAGGAACTCTCCTCCGGCGACGACGCGCCAATCAACGCCGTGCGCTACCCCGACGAGGCGGCGGCCGCCGAGGCCGCACGGTCCGGGGAGGTCTGCGCCTACGTCGTGGCCGCGGCGGGGGCCGCGCCGCGCATGGAGGTCCCCGCGCGCGAGTCCGGCACCGTGGACCAGGCGGTGGTGCAGCTCGTGCTGGAGCGCTCCCTGCAGGTCTCGGCGACGCTTGCGACCGTGGCCGAGGTCGCGCCCGAGGCGCTCTCCTCCCCCGGTGCGGCCGTGCGGCTGGCTTCGGCGCTCGCCGGCGACGACGCGACCACCGAGCGCCTCTCCGTCCTGCGCACCGAGTCGAGCGAGTTCGCGCGCTACTACTACGCAATGCTCGGCTTCTCGAGCCTCATGGGCGCGCAGGTGGCGCTTTTGCTCGTGGTCTCCAAGCGCGCGGACGGCACGCCCGCGGGCGCCAGGCGCCAGCTCGGCGCGGTGGGCCCGGTGGCTCAGCTCGCCAGCTCCCTGCTCGCCGCGTGGGTCGTGGTCTTTGCGTGCCTGGTGGTGGCGCTGCTCTACATGCGCCTCGTCGTGGGGGTCTCCTTCGGCGGGCGGGAGGGGCTCGCCGTGGCGGCCTGCGCGGCGTGCGCGCTCGTGAGCTGCGCCGTGGGCGCCCTCATCGGCTCGCTGCCGCGCGTCTCCACGAGCGCCAAGGACGTCGTCTGCACCGTCGCCACGATGGGCCTGTCGCTGCCGGCCGGGCTCTTCGGAGAGCCGTCGCAGCGCCTGGCCGACTGGCTCTCCGCGAACGCGCCGCTCGTCCAGGCGGCAAACCCCGCGGTGCAGGTCGGCGAGACATTCTATCGCCTCGCGTACTACGACTCGCTCGCGCCCTTCGCCCAGTCGGTGGGCGCGCTCCTGGCCATCTCCGCCGTTCTTCTCGCCGTGTCGGCACTCTTCATGAGGAGGCAGCGCTATGCAGCTCTTTAGGCTCGCCGGACGGGTGGTCCTGCGGCATCGCGGGCTTCTGGCCATCTACGTGGTCGCGCTCGCGGCGTTCGGGTGGCTCATGGCCTCCTACGTGGGCACGGGGTCCGGCCCCTACGAGGCCGTCCGGCCCACCGTGGCCGTGATCGACCGGGACGGCTCGGCGGTGTCGGGGGCGCTCGCCGCGTGGGCGGCCGAGGAAGGCGAGCTCGTGGAGCTGCCCGACACCACCTACGCGCTGCAGGACGCCGCGGCCAAGGACCTCGCCAACTACGTGCTCGTGATCCCGGAGGGCTACGGGGAGGGCCTCGAGGCCGCCGCGCGCGCCGGCGCCGAGCCGCCCGCGTTGGAGTGCGTGGTGAGCTACAGCGACGCGCGCGGGTCCCTTGCCGACGAGCGGGTGCGCGCCGGGGCGCAGCAGCTCTACGCACTGCTCGCCGAGACGGACCTTACCGCGGAGGAGGCCGTGGGCGTGGCGCGGCAGGCGCGCGGGGAGGCCGAGACGCGGCTCGAGGTGGGCGTCATCGAGGCCGAGGAGGCCGGACTGCCGAGCGACTACCTCGTCTACATGCAGTTCTCGACCTACGCGCTCTTTGGCGGGACGGCGATACTGGTTGCCTGCGGGCTGCGCTCGCTCGGGCGCGACCAGCCGGTCACGCAGCGGCTCCTGGCCGCCCCGCTCACCGAGACGGCGCGCGGGGCGCAGCTCGCGCTTGCGTGCCTGGGCGTGGGACTTGCGGTCTGGGCGGCGGTCGAGGCGCTCGGGGCGCTGTGGTGCGCGGGCTCGCTTGCCGCGGCCGACGCGCGGCTGGTGCTGCTGGCGCAGGCCCCGCTGCTCGCGCTGGCCTGCGTGGGGGCCGCCTTCGGGTACCTGCTCTGGAGCCTCGGGGCCACCGGGGACCTGGCGCACGCGGCCGGCAACATCGGCTCGATGGTGCTGACCTTCCTCGGCGGGACGTGGGTTCAGCAGGCCAGCATGGGCGCGGCGGTCACGGCCGTGGCGCGCCTCACACCCGTCTGGTGGGTCGTCCACGCGCTCGGCGAGGTGTACGCCGCCACGGGGACGACGGGCGGGCTCGTGGCGTCGGTGGCGGCGCAGACGGGGCTCACGGCGCTCTTCGCCGTGGCGCTCGCCGCCGCAGGGATGGCACTCGGCCGCGCGCGGCGGCGCGGGTAGCGGGGGCGGTGGGGCCGCAGCGGGGCGGGACGGCTGCACGCGGCGACGGTGCGCGCACCGTTTTCGGACGGTCTGACGTTCCATTTCGTCCGGAAACAGTGCCTCCTCAATGGCGCGCACCGTTTCTGGACGGTTCTGGGCTGCAGAACGTCCGGAGACAGTGCGCCCCCGGCGCCACCCTACAGGTACTGGCGCCAGTCGTCCTCCTCCTCGGCCGCGGCCTCGTCGGCACGCGCGGCCTCCGCGGCGGCCCGCGCGGCACGGCTCACGTACGGCGCGGCGTTGACCTCGGGAAACGTCACAAACGCGTGCTCAAAGACCTCGAGGTGCTCGTCTGCGCGCCCGCGCGGCACGGCAAAGGTCACCTCGGACGCCGCGTGCGTCCCGCTCGCGAGCTCGACGCGGAAGGCCTCGGCCACCTGCGCCGCGTCCCAGCCGAAGACGCCGCACCCAAAGGCCCCGAGCACGAGCTTCTTGTGCCCGAGCTCGTCGGCGATCGCCATCACCATCCGCACGCGGTCCGCAAGCGCCGCCGCGAGGGCGTCCTCCCCCACGCGGTACTCCTCGCGGGCGCGCCGCGCGTCCGGGGCCGCAGCCACGATGACGTCGGCGTAGGAGTGGTAGCCGTCGCGCTCAAAGCGGACGCGCGGCACCACGAGCGCGCGGTTGCGGAAGAGCTGGCAGTTGATGTTGCGCCGACGGTTCTCGGCATACCAGCTCGCCTTCTCGGCGAGCACGTTGTAGAGGAAGCTGTCCGCGCAGAGCGCCTGCTCCTGGCCCCAGGCGCCGCGCTCGTAGCCGCCGCCCGGCTGCGTGAACGAGGCGAAGTCAAGGACCGCCAGGTCGCACGCCGAGGCGATGCCGCGGCCCAGGCGCAGCACGGCCGCGACGCTGTCCTCGTCGGTCACGGAAACCGAGGGCATGCACGGCTCGGCGACCTGCGGGGCCGGCGCGCCGTCAAAGGAGCGCGTCCCGGCCACGGCGCGGGAGATCTCCTCCGGAAGCGAGCGCGCCATCTCCTCGACGTGGCGCCTTGCCTGCGCCGCGCGGCTCGGCCCGCGCCCCTCCCGACCCGTGCGGCCGCCGTTGGTCCTGCGACGTGCGTCTCTCTCAGCCATGTGCGCTCCTCTCGACGTCTGCCGTCATTCTCGCACAACCGCGCCGCACCGCAAGCCCGCAGGCGCGCCGGGCTCAAAGCCCCCGCCCGCTGGCGTTGTCACCCTCATCTCAGGATAGTAAATTACTAAATTTTCTACGGATCCGCAGGTGGCGAGAAGAACCTTGGTTCTTGGACCGCCTTCATAGACCTGAGACGGGGATGATAAATCTTTTGCAGATCGGCGAGCTGAGGCGACGGCGAGGCGGCCTCCTGCGGCGGCGGGCCAAGGGCGGTGATGGCAACACGAACACGCAAACCGTCAGCCCGCCAAAAGGCGCCACGCGCCTACGCCCTCCCGCGGGCGGCCAGCATCTCGCGCGCGAGCTCGCGGCTCGTCTCGCCGGTGTCGCCGGAGAGCATGCGGGCCACCTCGGCCACGCGCTCCTCGCCGGAGATCTCCGTGAGCGTGGTCTCGGGCACGCCGGAGGCGCCCTCGGACTTGCGCACCAGGTAGTGCTTCTCGGCCACCACGGCCACCTGCGCGAGGTGCGTGACCACGATCACCTGGTGGGTCCTTGCCAGCCGCGCGAGCACGCCCGCGAGCGCCACCGCCGTGGCGCCGCCCACGCCGGCGTCGACCTCGTCAAAGACGAGCGTCTCGCAGTCGTCCGCCTCGCCGAGCACCACCTTCACCGCCAGCATCACGCGGCTGACCTCGCCGCCCGAGGCGATCTTGCGCAGCGGCCGTGCCGTGAGGCCGGCGCCCGGGCGGTAGAGGAACTCCACGCGAGAAGGACCGTGGCTCCCCCACTCCGCGCGGGACAGGCGCTCCTGCGCCACCTCGAGCGAGGCCGACCCCATCTCCAGCGAGGCCATCTGCTCGGTGACCGCCGCCGCCAGGCGCGGGGCCGCCTCCGCGCGCACCGCGTCGAGCGCGTCGGCCGCCCTTGCGAGCGCGTCCTCGCGGCGCGCCACTTCCGCGGCCGCCTGCCGCTCGAGCTCGCCGCCGTCGCTCGCGGCCGCCACGACCTGCCGGGCCTCCTCGCGCCGGGCGAGCACGTCGGCCATCGTCGGCCCGTAGGCACGCCTGAGGCCCTCGAGGCTCGCGAGGCGCGTCTGAAGCCGCTCGAGCTCCTCCGGGTCAAAGTCCACCTCGTCGGCGTAGTCGCGCAGCTCGGAGGACACGTCCTCCACGTCGATGAGCGCGCTTCTCAGCGCGGAGGCCCACCTGCCGAGCGCAGCGTCGTAGCCCGCGGCCTCCTCGAGCGCGCGGACCGCATCGGAGAGCGCGTCGCAGGCCCCGCCGTCGCCGGAGAGCGCCTCGCGCGCGCCGGCGGCCGCGGCCATGAGCGCCTCGCCGTGCTCCACGCGCGGCAGCTGCGCCTCGATCTCCTCGAGCTCGCCCTCGCGCGGGTCCACCTCGTCGATGCGCCGCAGGACGAAGGCGGCCTCGTCGAGCTTCTCGCCGGTGGAGCGCCCCAGCTCGCGGACGCGCTCCAGCTCAGCGGCGGCGTCGCAGGCGGCCGCCAGGGCATCGCGGTAGGTGGCCAGGGCGTCGGCCGCGGGGACGCCGACCCACGCGTCGAGCAGCTCCACGTGCGTCTGCTGGGAGAGGAGCCGCTGGTGCTCGTGCTGGCCGCAGAGGTCGACCGAGGCCCCCACGCGCGCCGCGAGCTCGCGGACGCTCGCCATGTGGCCGTCGAGCTCAACGCGGCCGCGGCCGTCGGCGGAGACGCGGCGGCGCACCACGGTGCCGTCCTCGTCGTCCCCGCGCAGGAAGAGCCGACCCTCCACCTCGAGCGAGGAGGCGCCCTCGCGGACCATGCCCGCGTCGGCACGCTCCCCCACCAGAAGCTTCACGGAGGAGAGCAGCGCGGACTTGCCGGCGCCCGTCTCGCCCGTGAGCACCGTAAGGCCCGCGGCCGGCTCGATGGTTGCATCATGGATGAGCGCGACGTCGCGCGCGTGCAGCTCGTCGATCATGCGACCGCACCGTCCTTCTCGCCGTCAGGGGTGGCGGGACGCGGGAGCGCCCGGCCGCAGTGTGCCACGGTCACGCCGTCCTTCTCGCCCGCCGCCACTACTTGCCCACCTGGCCGTAGAACACGCGGGAGACCGAGTCGTAGAAGCTCTGGCTGCTGCGGTCCAGCAAGATCACGTCACCGGGGCCGCGGCGCACGCAGGCGCGCACGCCCACGCTGCCCTTCTCGCGGTGCACGGGCTGGCCGTCCGCGAAGAAGTGGCGCATGGCCGGGCGCTCGGGGCTCATCTCGATTTCCACCACATCAGACGGCGAGGTCAGAAACGCGCGGGCCATGATGGTGTGCGGCGCGATGGGCACGCAGACCATGCCGGTGAACTCCGGCGTCACGATGGGGCCGCCGGCCGCGAGCGCGTATCCGGTGGAGCCGGTGGCCGTGGAGACCACGAAGCCGTCCCCGCGCAGGCGGTCGATGTGCTTGCCGGAGACGGAGACGTCGAACTCCACCATGTCGCCCGCGCCGCCGCGCGAGAGCGCGAAGTCGTTCAGGGCGAAGCTGTGGCGCGTGTAGGAGCCGCCGTCCTCGCGCTCGAACTCGCACTCGATGTCCAGGGTGGCGCGCCGGGAGACGTGAAGCTCGCCGGCGAGGGCGTCGCGCACGGTGGCGAGCAGGTCCTCCGGGCCGGCCGCGGTGAGAAAGCCCAGGTGGCCGTAGGAGATGCCCACGATGGGCACGCCCGCGTAGCCCACGATCCGCGCCGCGCGCAGCAGCGTCCCGTCGCCGCCGAGCGAGACCACGAGCGCGCAGTCGTCGGCGGAGTCCTCCGCGTCGGGGAAGCGCTTCTTGTCGTGCGCCCACGCGACGTCGATGCCCTCGTCGTCAAGCCACGACTCGAGCCGGCGGGCGCTCTCCATGGCGTCCTCGCGCGCGTAGTTGGGGACGATGAGGACCTTCACGGTTGGCGGCCTTTCTCTTGGTCTTGGTCAGCGGGGTTCGTCCTGCCCAGTATACCCCGGCGCGTCCGCGCAGAGCAGATACTCGACGTTGCCCTTGTGGCCGGTGATCGGGCTCTCGCAGGTCCCGCGCACGGAGAGGCCCGCCTCCTCAAAGGCGGCGCGCACCCGGTCGAGCACGGAGGCGCGCACCGCGGGGTCGCGCACCACGCCGCCCTCCCCCACCTCGTCGCGCGCGGCCTCGAACTGCGGCTTCACGAGCGTGAGGAAGGTCCCGCCCGGGCGCAGTAGCGCCAGCACCGCGGGCAGCACGGTGAGGACGGAGGTGAAGGAGACGTCGCAGACAGCCAGGTCGACGACGTCGGTGCCGACAAGCGCCGGCAGGTCGACCGCGTTGGTGCGCTCGAGCAGGCGCACGCGCGCGTCGCCGCGCAGCTCCCAGGAGAACTGCGCGTAGCCCACGTCGACGGCGGTGACCGAGGCGGCGCCGCGCTTGAGCAGGCAGTCGGTGAAGCCGCCGGTGGAGCAGCCCACGTCGAGGCAGTCGAGCCCGGAGGGGTCCACGCCAAAGGCGTCGAGCCCGCGCTCCAGCTTGAGGCCGCCGCGGCTCACGTAGCGCGAGCGGCCCCTCACGTGCAGGGGGATGCCGGGGAGGACCTGCTCCCCGGGCGAGGTGAGGCGACGGTCGGTGGTGGAGACCTCACCGGCCATCACGGCGCGCAGCGCCTCGTCCCTTGTCGAGAAGAACCCCTGCTCGACGAGCTCGGCGTCGAGCCGTCGGCGGCGGGGCACCCTAGCGCCCGTCTGCCGGGGCGGGCGCGTCGGCGGCCGGCTCGGCGTCGGTGCGCTCGTCGGCAGGCTCGTCGGCCGCACCCGCGGCGTCACCGTCCTTCTCGCCGGATTGGTCCGGGACCGCGGCCTGCCCGGCAGGCTCCGAGGGGGCCTCGGCCAGGCGGGCCTCCTCCTCGGGCGAGAAGTCCGTGGCGTCGACGAGGCTCACGGCCTTGGAGCCGAGCGCAATGGCCTCGTCGAAGAGGTCGAGCGAGCGCTCCAGCGAGACGCCCTTGTCGCGCACCTGGGCCACGATGTCGTCCAGGCGCTCGGTGATCTCGCCGAAGGTCTGGTAGCGCGAGACGTCGACGCGGGCCACGGCTAGTCGTTCCCTTCCGGGCTGTCCGTGGGCTCGGAGGGGCCGTCGGAGTCGGCGGAGTCGGCGGACTCGGTCGCAACGTCCTCCTCGGCCGCCGCGGCCTCAGCGGCCGCCCTCTCCTCGGCAGCGCGCCTCTCCTCTGCCCTGCGGCGGGCGTCCTCGCGGGCCACGGCCACCACGTCCACGCCGGCCTCCAGGTCGTCGGCCACGCGGCCGAGCACGCCGTTCACGAAGCGCGAGGACTCGTCGGTGCCGTAGGCCTTGGCGAGCTCCACGCACTCGTCGATGGTGACGGCAACGTCGACCTCGGGAACGTGGAGCATCTCGTAGAGCGCGAGCCGCAGGAGGTTGCGGTCCACGGCGTTCATGCGCGAGAGCGACCACGTGGCCGAGCGCATGGAGATGACGGCGTCGAGGTCCGGACGCGTCTCGTCGCAGCCAAGGGCGAGCTGGCGCGCGTAGTCGTCGAGCGGGCCCTGCGAGAGGGCGTAGTCCCCGTCAAGGGTCTCGATGACCGAGCGGCCGTTGGCCTCGGACTGGAACAGCAGCTGCAGGGCCTGGCTGCGGGCGAGGGTGCGCCCGCCGAAGTGAGTGCTCACGTACGCTTACTCCTTGGGGAAGACGAGACTGTCAATGCACACGTCGACGGCGGAGACCCCCACGCCGATCTGCTCGGCCACCGCGCGGGCGACCTCCTCGCGGACGTCGGCCGCGAGCTTGGTGAAGGGGTAGCCGTAGAACACGGCGAGGTGCACCGTGAGGTGGAGCTCGTCGTTCTCGACGAAGGACTCGACGGCCTTCTCCGGGGAGAGGCTCCTGCTCGTGAAGACCGAGATGAGGCTCGAGGCGATGTCGTTGCCGCCGACCGAGGCCACGCCCTCGACGCGGCGCGCGGCGATGGAGACGATCGTGGAGACGACATCCCTGGAGATGCCGATGCCGGAGACGTGAAGCTCGCTTTCGGCCATGGAGGACCTCCCTTGGTTGATGCACCCGTATCCTAGACAGTATACCCGTTGGCGGGCGGGCCGGCTGCGGACGGACAGGCGGACGGACGAGTCAGCCGGACACGACAGCCAGCCCCGCTGCGGGCAGGCGGCGTGCGCCGTCGACAAAACGCCCGCGGCCGCACGCGGCCGCGGGCAGGACCCCGGACGCCCCGGGGGATGCGATCTCTGAGTCGCTGTGGCCCGGCTCCTAGACGCGGCTGACGAACTTGCCGCCGTCGCGGGTGTCGACCTTGATGACCTCGCCCTGGTTGAGGTACATCGGGACCTGGAGCACGGCGCCGGTCTCGATGGTGGCCGGCTTGGTGCCGCCCTGGACGGTGTCGCCCTTGAAGCCCGGGTCGGTCTGGGTAATCTCGACCTCGATGAACATCGGCGGCTCGACGCCCAGGAGCTCGGTGTCGGCGTAGAGGAGGCTGGCGTTGTCGTTCTCCTTGAACCACTTGGCGTTGTCGCCGATGAAGTCGGCGGGAACGGCGATCTGCTCGTAGGTCTCGTTGTCCATGAAGTAGTAGGAGTCGCCGTCGTTGTAGAGGTACTGCATCTCCTTGGTGATGAGCTGCACGTTCTCGAACTTGGTACCGGCATTGCAGGTCTGGTCGATCACGCGGCCGCTCTTGAGGTCACGGATCTTGTAGCGCACGAAGGCGCCGCCCTTGCCGGGCTTGACGTGCTGGAACTCGACGATCGTGTAGTACTTGCCGTTAATCCTGAGGCCCATGCCGTTCTTGAAGTCTGCGGTGCTGATGGTTGCCATGAAACGCCTTTCTACCCCTTGCGTGCATACGTACAGCCACCTAGTTTAGCACGTGAGCGAGGGGCGGAGGCATGTGTCAGGGCCGCGCGTGCTACCCCCGGCGCGTGATGCGGTGCCAGATGCCAACGAGGCCGGCGCGGATCACCCCGAAGAAGGTAGCCGAGCGCAGGAGCTTCTCGCCGCCGATGTGCGCGCGGATGGCCCTGAGCGCGGCGCGGTTGTCGCGCGTGGAGAACGAGTAGCTGGCGCCGCCCACGGTGAAGACGGCCCAGCGCGCGATGACCCTCCCGCCGAACATGACGCTTGCCGAGACGTGGTCGATCTGGTCCCAGGGGATCTGGATATAGTCCTCGACGTTGCGCTCGTTGTAGAACTCGAGCGCGCGGTCGCCGATCATCATGTTGCCGTACTCGGCGAGCCCCATGAACGAGGTGGCTCGCACGGTGAGGTCGACCTGGGTGTTCTGGGACTGGGCCATGCCCTGCCCCCTCCTCTCGTGACGGGTGCGAAGAACGGGCGCACAAAGTGCGGGGCCGCGCCCCGCCGAAGGTCATTGTGACACTTCAGGCGGCGACGCGGCCCCGAGAGGTCGTGCGCTGCGGGACTAGAGCAGGCCGATGAGGTGGCCGACGATGCCCACGACGAACATGCCGATGATGATGACGATCGGCGAGACCTTCTTCTTGAGCAGCCAGCAGCACAGCAGCGTGACGCCCACGGCCGCGAGGCCCGGGATCAGGCTGTCGAGGTTCTGCTGGAGCGTGGTGACTTTGGTCGCCGAGAGGGCGAGGCCGGACGCCTGGTCGGAGAGGGCCTGCAGAATCGCGGAGCCCACGCCGCTCTCCTGGGCCACCGCGTCAAGGGCGGCCGGGTCGATGTAGGCGCCGGTGTCAAGCGGCACCGAGGAGACCACGGGCGCGAAGGTGATGGACACCCAGCGCTCGACCAGCGAGCCGATGACGAACATGCCGAGGATCGAGGCGCCCTCGGTGATCTTGCCGAGCAGGCCGCCGGAGAGGTCGTTGGTGATGGAGGTGCCCAGCTTGTAGCCGAACTCCTGCGTGTACCACTCGAAGACCATGCGGATGACGTTCCAGGCCACGAAGAAGATGATCGGGCCGGCGATGGAGCCACCCATGGCGAGGGAGGCGCCGAGCGCGCCGAGCAGCGGGCGGACGGTGTACCAGAACACCGGGTCGCCGACGCCGGCGAGCGGGCCCATCATGCCGACCTTGACGCCCTGGATGGCGGCGTCGTCGATCGGGGCGCCGTTGGCGCGGTCCTCCTCGAGGGCGAGCGTGACGCCCATGACCGGCGAGGAGACGTAGGGGTGCGTGTTGTAGAACTCCATGTGACGCTTGAGCGCCGCAATCTGGTCATCCCTGTTCGTGTAGAGCTTCTTGATGGCCGGGATGATGGAGTAGCACCAGCCGCCGTTCTGCATACGCTCGTAGTTCCAGGAGCCCTGCAGGAACTGGTGGCGCCACCAGACCTTGATTCGGTCCTGCTTGGTAAGGGTGATCTTGTCTGCCATGTGTCTCTACCTCCCTTCCTACTCGTAGTCGTCCAGGATGTCGCCGAGCGGGTCGCCCGAGCCGGCGGCGCCGGCACCGGACTTAGCAAGCTCCTTGAGGCCCAGGTAGATGAGGGCCAGGCAGATGCCGATGGCACCCAGGGCGATCAGGGTGAGCTCGGAGATGGCGGCGAGCACGAAGCCGAGCACGAAGAACGGCCAGACCTCGCGAGTCGCCATCATGTTGATGACCATCGCGTAGCCGACGGCGGCGACCATGCCGCCACCGATGCTCATGCCGTCGGTGAGCCAGGCGGGCATGGCGTTGAGGGCGGCCGTGACGGCCTCCTGCGGGATGAAGCAAAGCGCGGCGGCCGGGATGGCAATGCGGACGCCCTGCATGCAGATGGCCACGATCTGGAGCGCGTCGATGGTGCCGAAGTTACCCTTGGCAGCGGCGGCGTCCATGCCGTGGACGATGGGGATGGCCAGCGTACGGACGATCATGGTCAGGAACAGGCCTGCCACGGACAGCGGCACGGCCACGGCGATGGCCGTGGAGATGGCCTCGGACTGCTCGGTGCCACCGTTGAGGGCAATGACCATGAGGATGGCCGAAGCCGTGGAGGCCAGGGCCGCGTCAGGGGCGACGGCGGCGCCGATGTTGGCCCAGCCGAGGGCCATCATCTGCAGGGTGCCGCCGAGAATGATGCCGGCCTCGAGGTGGCCGCTCACCAGACCGATGAGCGTGCAGGCCACCAGCGGCTGGTGGAACTCGAACTCGTCGAGGATGCCCTCCATGCCGGCGAGGAAGGCAACGAGGACAATCAGGATGATTGTAAGTACCGACATGTTTCCCTCCTTCTTATGCCTGGGCCTGGGCCGCCAGCTCGGACTCGGCCTTCTTGATCATCGCGTCGTAGTTCTCCGGCGAGTCGGCCGGGACCTTGCGGATGTCGAACTCGACGCCCTCGGAACGGAGCTTCTCGAGGCAGTCGATGTCCGCCTGGTCAAGCGCGATCGCGTTGGTGGCGACGACCTTGCCCACCGAGTGGGCCATGGAGCCGAGGTTGACGTTCTTGATGTCCACGCCCGCCTCGACGCACTTGAGCACGTCCTGCGGCGTCTCGAAGAGCAGCATGACCTTGGTGGCGCCGAAGCGCGGGTCCTTGGAGACCTCGATCATCTTGGAGATCGGGACGACGTGGACCTTGACTCCCGGAGGCGCCGCCTGGACGATCATGGTCTTGCGGAGCTCGTCGTGCGAGACGCCGTCGGAGACCACGATGATGCGGTCGGGGTTGACCTGCTTGGTCCAGGTGGTCGCCACCTGGCCGTGGAGCAGACGGGTGTCAACGCGGCAGTGGGCGATCTTGATGTGACCGTCACCGAGGACCGTGCCCGGTGGGATGGCGCCGACCGGGGCAGCCGCAGGCGCGGGAGCGGCAGGGGCTGCCTCCGCGGGAGCGAGCTCCTCGGGCTTGATGCAGACGCCGGCCTTGGCCTCGGGATAAATCTCCTTGGCCACGTCAGCGGCAGTCTCGGCACCCATGCGGGCGCCGTAGGCCGAGATGAGCATCGGCAGGTTCATGCCGCCGACGGCCACCCAGTTCTCGTGCCCCTCCTCACTGAGCAGCAGCGAGACCTGGTTCCAGGGCGTGCCGCCCTGGAGGTCAACCAGGAACAGGACCTGGTCCTGGTCCTCGAAGCCTGAGACGGCCTCGAGCAGCTTTGCCCTGAGGTCGTCAGGCCCCATCTCGGGCATGAGCGTCACGGCAGCGACGTTCTCCTGCGGGCCAAAGATCATCTGGCCGGACATCTTGATGCCCTCGGCGAACGTGCCGTGACTGGCTAGAACAATGCTAACCACCGCTTACCTCCTTCTACAAAACGCGGACTCTTACCTACCTACATGCACGCGCAGAAACAGGTTCCCCCTGCACAACTTCTCCCCCGTTGCTCCACGTGCCGTCCATATTCTAGCAACTTGTGTACACCCCGTGAAGCAAACAGATCCGACTTTTGCTGCCGCTCACCCGCAAAAGAGGTACCGCTCGCCAAGCCGCGAACCCCGCTCGGCGAGAAGAACGCACGGCAGAAAGAACGTGCCCCGTGCGCAGAGGGTATCTGCGCACGGGGCACGAAGCGAAGGCTGGGGAGGCCCGCAGCGGACCCGCGGGTCCTTCTCGCCTAGCGACCGACCACCACGAGGTCGTGGGTAGAGCGGGTGAAGGGCTTATAGCCGTCCTCGGTGACCACGCCGAAGTCCTCAAGGCGGATGCCGAAGCGGCCGGGCAGGTAGATGCCGGGCTCCACGGTGACCACCGAGCCGGCGGGCACGGGACGGTCCCAGCTGCGGTTGAAGTTGGGGCGCTCGTGGATCTCGAGGCCGACGCCGTGGCCGAGGCCGTGGCCGAAGTAGTCGCCGTAGCCGGCCTCGGAGATGACCCTCACCGCGGTGTTGTGGATGTCACGCCCGATGACGCCGGCGTGGATGGCGGCGGCGCAGGCCTCGTGGGCGCGGCGCACCACGTCGTAGACGGCGCGCTGCTCGTCGCTCGGCTCGCCCACGCAGACGGTGCGGGTCATGTCGGAGTGGTAGTCGTGGTAGCCGGCGCCGTAGTCCATGACGATGAGGTCGCCCTCCTGGACCACGTAGGGGCCCGGCTGGGCGTGCGGGTTGGCGCCGTTGGGGCCGGCGGCGATGATCGTGCCGAAGGAGAGGGAGTCGGCGCCGTGGGAGAGCATGTAGTTCTCGAGCTCCACGCGGATCTCCTGCTCGGTCTGGCCGGCGTGGATGAAGCCGCAGATGTGGTCGAAGGCGGCGTCGGTCACCTGCTGGGCGCGGCCCATGAGCTCGATCTCCTCGGCGTCCTTGACCATGCGCAGGTCGCAGATGTCGCCGTGCAGGCGCGGGGTGAGGCAGGCGATGCTGGCCGCCGCGCAGGCGGTACCGAAGGCGTCGAAGAAGGCGAGGTCGCAGGTGTCCTCCACGGCCACCACGCGGGCGCGGGCCTCGGCCACGCGCCGTGCGGCCCACTCGGCCGGCGAGGTGACCTCCATGTCGAGCTCCCAGGGGCCGTCCGTGCCGATGCGCTCGACGAAGGTGTTGTAGTAGCGCGAGTCGGTGTGGAGCCACAGGCGCTCGGCGCTCACCACCGCGGTGTGCGCGACCTCGAGGTCGAAGGTGCGCTCGGCGCCGGTGAGCCAGCGCAGGTCGGGGTTGTTGCGCAGGATGACGGCGTCGTAGCCGCGCTCCGCCATGAGCGTGCGCAGGCGCGCGACGCGTCCGTCGATGGTCTTCTGGTCAGCCATGTTCTTCTCGATTCTCCTTGGTTCTCTCGTGACGGTCTCAACAGAAAAATGGGTGGCCCGGCGCGGACGCGCCGGGGTTGGTCGCTAGGCGGGGCGGGTAGCGCACCAGGCGCCCACGTGCTCGGCGAGCGTCTCGTCGGCGACGGCGGAGAGCCGCACGCGGCCGAGCGCACGCGGGACCGCCAGCATGAAGCGGCGCGAGCGGCGGTAGCGCTCGGCGTGCAGGGCGTCCACGAGGGCGTCGGCGTCCACGGGCGCGGGCGTGGTGCCCACACCGAGGCGCTCGAGCAGCTCGTCCTGGGCGAGCATGTCGTCGATGGAGAGCGACTCGGTGGCCACGCCCAGACGCGCCGCGAAGCGCAGGCCGTCGGCGAGAAGGACCGAGGCGCCGACGCGCTCCCCCACCAGCGAGCCGAGCGCGCGGGCGAAGGTCGTGCCGTACTCGATGGACTGGCGCACTGCCGCCGAGGTGGACGCGACCACCTTGCCGCGGGTCTTGACGCTGTCCTGCAGCTGCGTCTGGAGGGCGTCGACGTCTCCGGCCACGAGGTCATCGGCCGCGTCCCAGAGCCGGCCGAAGGCGCGGTCAGAGTCGCACATGGCGGTCTGCACCATGAGCGCGAAGGCGCAGGCCATCTCCTCGGTGCCCACCGGGCAGCACGCAACCTCGGTGTCGATGGCGTAGAAGCGCGCCGAGCCGTTCTGCGCGACCATCCGCGGCAGGCCCGGCAGGTCGAGGGCGCGCGGCGTGGGGCCGGCGAGCAGGGCGGCGGACGGGTCGAGCGGCACCTCGGCGAGCGACACTCCGCCGCACCACGACGCGCAGGCAAACGACGCCACGGAGAGCGTCCGGTAGCCGCCGACGGCCACGACGAGGTCGTCAGCGGTCACGCCCCGCTCGGCGAGGAGCTCGCCTAGGGAGCCGACCGCCGCGAGGTCGCACCCGGCGAAGGGCGTCTGCGCTACCGAGAGCTCGAAGCCCTGGTCGGAGAGGTTGCGTCGCAGGGCGTCGACGGCGCTCTCGGGCGCCTCCGGCTCGTGGACGAGCAGGCAGCCGTGCGGGCGGCCCACCGCCGAGCGCAGCGCGTGGGGCAGATCCGACAGGGTGCCGGTGCCCACGCGCAGGTCCATCGAGCCGTTGCGCAGGGTGACCCACTGGCGCGTGGCCCTTCTCGCCGGCGCGGGCTTGGCGGGCTCGGGGGTCGGTGCGGGTGCGGGGGCCGGCTCCGGTGCGGCTGACGCGGACTCCGTCCCCGGCTCGGCCGCCGTGGACTCAGGTGCGGCCGCCGCCGACTCGGACGCCGACGCGGCCTCCGGCTCAGGTGCGGCCGCCGCCGGCGCGTCCTCCTGCGGCTCCCTCTCCTCGGGCGTGTTCTCGCTCATAGCAGGCCCCTCTCCCAGAGCAGCTGGCCCGACTCAAGGGCCACCTGCTCGAACGTCTTGTCGCGGATGTCGATGGTGAGGTCCGCCGCGCCCTGGTAGAGCGGCCGACGGTGACGGTAGACCTCACGCGCGTGCTCGGCCGAGCCGAGGTCGGGCCGGCGCTCCGGGCGGCGAATCTGCCGCAGGGAGTCCTCGAGGTCCCCGTCCAGGTAGACCACCACGCCCATCTCGTGCATGAGCTCGCAGTTCTCCGGGCGCTCCACGATGCCCCCGCCGCAGCTCACGAGCAGCGACTTGCGGCCCGAGAGCCGGGAGAGCTCGCGCGTCTCGGCATCGCGGAAGGCGTCCTCGCCCTCGTCGGCGAAGATCTCCGCCACGCTCTTGCCAAGGCGGCGCTCCACAAGGCGGTCGGTGTCCACGTGCGGGCGGTGGAAGAGCGCACCGAGGTTGCGGGCGAGAGTCGACTTCCCCGCGCCGAGAAACCCCACGAAGAAGATGTGGTCGCACCCCTCGTGGACGACGTATCCCGAACCCTGCGGCACCGCGCCCCTCTTCCTTCGACAAACCAATAATCCGGGCACGATTCTACCAGTGCCCGCGACGGGTGGAAAACCAGGGCCTCTCGGTACGGTCTTCATGCGGGGCAAATCACAAATTCTGGTGATATCGGCCGCGCCGCTAGGCGCTCCCGGGCCGAGGGCTCTTCTCGCGGTTCTTCTCGCCGTTCCTTCTCGCGGTTCTTCTCGCCCCATGCGCCGGGTGTTAGGAACCGGCGCACCTTTTGCCCGTGCGCCTCCGGGCCGTTAGGAATCAACGCATCTTTTGCTCCGACGGGCAGAAAGCGCGGCGGTTTCTAACCAAATCGCCCGCCAGGAACCAGAGATGCAGCAATTCCTAACCAAACCGCCCCGGAGAACCAAAGATGCCGCGATTCCTAACGCACGGCGCAGCGGCAACGGCACAGGGGGGGCAACGGCGCAGCGGCAACGGCACCGGGACAGCGCACCCTGGCACCCGGGCAGCCGCAGCCGCGCGCTACTCGCCGTCGAAGGTGACGCCGGCGAGCGCGAGGCGCTCGAAGACGCGGAAGACGTGCGTGTACCAGAGGTCGCTTCGGGACTGCGGGCGCACCAGCACCGTGCGCACGCCGGCGAGGTTGCCGGCCGCCACGTCGGTGAAGACCTGGTCGCCGATCATCACGGTCTTCTCGGCAGTTGCGCCATGGAGGCGCATCGCGCGGCGCAGCGCCAGCGGCAGCGGCTTCATCGCGTGGTCCACGAAGTCCACCCCCAGCTCCCGCGCCGAGCGGCTCACCTGGGAGGTGTGGAAGTTGTTGGATACCAGGCAGAGCTCGAGCCCCGCCGCGCGCGCCGCGTCGAGCCAGGCCGCCACCGCGGCCGGGGCCGTGCGGGCGTCGCGCGGGACGCAGGTGTTGTCGCGGTCCAGAAGCACCAGCTCCACGCCCTCGGACAGGAGCCAGCCGATGTCGACCTGCGGCAGGGAGGCCACGTAGCGCGTGGCGCGCAGGAGCGCCATAGTCCCCCTAGGAGTTGCTGATCGCGGCGTTGTGCTCGTCGAGCGTACGCGAGAAGGCGCACTCGGTCTCGCCGGCGTCGTTGGTCCAGTAGTAGAAGTAGAAGTACCCGTCGGAGATCATCGTCTGGTCCGGGGAGCAGACCGCCTGGAGCGAGTCGCGGCTCGGGCTGCAGATCGGCGTGGGCGGGAGCCCCTGGTTGACGTAAGTGCTGTAGGGGTCCGACGCGTTGTTGAGCTCCTCGGGCGAGGGCTCGTGCCCCACGGAGTAGGCCGTGGTGGCGTCGGACTGGAGCAGCCCGTAGGTGGGGGCGCCCGGCGTGTCGAGGCGGTTGTACATGACGCCGGCGACCTGGGCGCGCGTGTCGGGCGTGGCCTCCTTCTCCACGATGGAGGCGAGGTTGACCACCTCGGCCACGCTGAGGCCGCGGCTCTGGGGGAAGCTCATGTCAAGGGCGGAGAGCTCGGTGCCCATCTGGTCGAGCATGGCGCGGATGACCTGGTCGGCGCTCACGGCGTCCTCGTTGAAGGTGTAGGTCATCGGGAAAAGGAAACCCTCGAGCGACTCCTGGCTCACGCCGGAGAGGAAGTCGTAGTCGGCCGCGTAGTTGGCGACCGTTGCCTGGGCGGTGAAGTCGGCGGCGGGGATGCCGCAGGCCTGCTCCACGGCCTGCGCGATCTGCGCGAGGGTGTAGCCCTCGGGGATCGTGAGCGTGGTACCGGCGTTGGGGCCCGCAACCAGAAGGTCGATCACCGAGCCGAGATCAGCGCCGGCGGTGAAGAGGTAGGTGCCGCTCTTCATCTGGGACTCCGCCTCGGTGCGGCGGGCCTGGCCGAGGAACTCGCCCTGGTCGGAGATGACGCCGTTGTCGTAGAGGATCTGGGCCACCTGGGTGGCGCCGGAGCCGTCCGGGATGGTGACGGTCACCTGCGTGCCGGCCGCGACCTGCGGGGCCTGCGCGGAGTCATCGGACGGCGCGAGAAAGGAGGGCACCACCACAAACGCCAGAAGGGCCACCACGGCAACGGCCGCCACTACGCCCGCGACGATCCCAACCGTCCGCCCGCCACCGGGGCGACGCGGGGCGCGCCGGACGTTGTGGCTGCCCGCGCGACGGGTGGCCGCCGCGGTGCGGCTGGAGACCCGGCCGGTGGTGAGGGCGGAGTGGGACGTGACGGAGCCGGGCCGCTGCGCGGAGGGCGCGCCCACCACGGGGCGCGGCGCGCGGGCCGACGAGTTTGCGCGAGGGGCGCCGCCGCCGAAGTGGGAGGCACCGTGCTTGGGGGCGTTGCCGTCAGATGTAGCCATCGTGCTCTTTCAGATCTGCCTGGCGTCGAGCCAGGACTGCAGGAACAGGGAGGCCGCGACCATGTCGACCTTGCCGCGCATGGCTCGCTCAGAGAGGCCCTGCTCCCTCAGGATACGCTTCGCCTCGGCCGAGGACAGCCGCTCGTCGGCAAACTCCAGAGGAAGTCCGCAGCGTGCGGCTATCGATTCGGCCTGGGACTTGATACGCTCGGCCTGGGGGCCGTCCTCCCCCGCCAGCGTCATGGGTCGCCCGGCGAGAAGAACCTCGGGCTCCCAGTCCTCCAGCACGCGGCGGAAGCTTGCGGCGTGAGCGAGCACCTCGGCGGAGGGCAGCACGCACACGGGCGAGGCCACGCGGCCCGTCGGGTCGCTCACGGCCACGCCCGTACGCTTCTCGCCTATGTCAAGCGCGAGGACCCTCACGCTACGCGAGCCCGAGCGCCTCGCGGGCCGCGTCGAGCGCAGCCTCGATGCCGGAGGGGTCGGTGCCGCCGGCCTGCGCCATATTGGGGCGCCCGCCGCCGCGGCCGCCCACGCAGCCGGCCACCTTGCGGATGAGGTCACCGGAGGAGAAGCCGGCCGCCACGGCGGCGTCGGTGGCGCCGGCGAGCAGGGCGACCTTGCCCTCGGGGGTGACGGTTACCAGCAGGCACGCCACCGGGCCGTCGGACTTCTCGCGGATGGTGTCCCAGGCGCCGCGCAGCTCCTTGGCCTCCAGGCCGTCGACGCGCGCGATCACGGCCTTGTAGGCGCCCGCGTCCACCGCGGCGTCCATGGCCTGGCCGATCTTGTCCGAGGAGGCGCCGAGCAGCGCGTCCTTGAGCTTGTGGTCGAGCTCCTTGACCTGCGCGCGCAGGTCGCCGATGCGCTCGGCCACCTCAGTCGGGCGGCACTTGAGCTCGTGGGCCGCCTCGTCGAGCACGAGCAGGCGCTCGTCGAGGTACTCGATCGCGCCCATCGAGGTCACGGCCTCGATGCGGCGGGCGTTGGAGCCCACCGAGCTCTCGGAGACGATCTTGAAGAGGCCGAGGTCGGCGGTGTTGCGGGCGTGGGTGCCGCCGCAGAGCTCGCGGCTGAACGGCTCGTCGGACTCGCCGGTGGAGACCACGCGGACGACGTCGCCGTACTTCTCGCCAAAGAGGGCGACAGCGCCGGAGGCCTTGGCCTCCTCGAGGCCCATGACGCGGGTCACGATGGGCTCGGCGGCGAAGATCTCCGCGTTGACCATGCCCTCGATCCGGGCGAGCTCGTCGGCGGTGACGGCCTCGAAGTGGGTGAAGTCGAAGCGCAGGCGGTCGGGGGCCACGAGGGAGCCTGCCTGGCTCACGTGCTCGCCGAGAACCTTCTTGAGTGCGGCGTCCAGCAGGTGGGTGGCCGTGTGGTTGCGGCGGATGAGCTCGCGGCGGCCAGCGTCAATCGCGGCCGTGACCTCGTCGCCCACGGCGAGCGTGCCCTCCTCCACCTGCGCCACGTGCGCGTAGAGGCTGCCGCGGGACGTCGTGTCGCTCACGCGCAGGCGCGCGCCAGCCGCCGTGGCCAGCGTGCCGGTGTCGCCCACCTGGCCGCCCATCTCGGCGTAGAACGGCGTGCGGTCGAGGACCACCTCGACCTCGTCGCCTGCCGCGGCGCGCTCGACGGAGGCGCCGCCCGCGACAATCGCGAGGACGCGGGCCGTGGCCTCGTTGGCGTCGTAGCCGCAGAACTCGGTGGCTGCGAGCGTGTCGGAGAGCTCGGTCCAGACGTCGTTGAAGGTGCCCCAGGCGTCGCGGTTGGCCGAGGCGCGGGCGCGCTCGCGCTGCTCGGTCATGCAGGCGTCGAAGGCGTCCATGTCGACCTCGTAGCCGGCGGCGGCGCAGATCTCGCGCGTGAGGTCAATGGGGAAGCCGTAGGTGTCGTGCAGCTTGAAGGCCACCTCGCCGGGCAGCACGGCGCCCTCGGCCAGGCTCTCGAGCTCGGAGTTCAGGCTCTCCTCGCCGGCCGCGAGCGTGGCGCCGAAGCGCTCCTCTTCGGCGGCGACGATGCCCTCGATGAGCGCGCGGTTCTCGACGATGGCCGGGTAGACGTCACCCATGAGGCGGCAGACCTCGTCCACGTAGGCGGAGAGGAACGGCCCCTCGATGCCGAGCAGGCGGCCGTGGTAGACCGCGCGGCGCAGCAGGCGGCGCAGCACGTAGCCGCGGCCCTCGTTGCCCGGCAGGATGCCGTCGCCGATCATGAAGGTGACGGCGCGGGAGTGGTCGGCCACGATGCGCAGGCTGCGGTCGGCGGACTCGTCCTCGCCGTAGGAGCGGCCCGAGAGGCGCGCGCCGACGGCGATGAGGCTCTGGAGCAGGTCGCCGTCGTAGTTGGTGGACTTGTGCTGCATGATGGCCGCGATGCGCTCGAGGCCCATGCCGGTGTCGATGTTCTTGTGCGGGAGGTCCGGCATGGAGCCGTCCTCCTGGCGGTCGTACTGCGTGAAGACGAGGTTCCAGAACTCGAGGAAGCGGTTGCAGTCGTCGCAGCCGGGGCCGCAGGTGGGCTTGCCGCAGCCGAACTCCTCGCCCTGGTCGAAGTAGATCTCGGAGCACGGGCCGCAGGGGCCGGTGGGGCCAGCCGCCCAGAAGTTGTCGTCGGCGCCGAGGCGGGAGATGTGGTCGTACGGGACGCCCTGGGCGTGCCAGAGCTCGATGGCCTCGTCGTCGTCCTCGAAGACGGTCATGTAGAGGCGCTCCTTGGGCAGCCCCAGGTGCTCCGGGCTGGTGATGAAGTCGTAGGCCCAGGCGATGGCGTCGGCCTTGGTGTAGCCGCCGAAGGAGAAGTTGCCGAGCATCTCGAAGAAGGAGAGGTGCGTGGCGTCGCCGATGTTGTCGATGTCGTTGGTGCGCAGGCACTTCTGGCAGGACGTGGCGCCGATCTCCGCCATGGTCTTCTTGCCTTGGTAGTACTCCTTGAACTGGTTCATGCCCGCGTTGGTGAGCAGCAGCGACGGGTCGTCCGGGACAAGCGAGGAGGACGGGCAGAGCTTGCAGCCCTTCTCCTCGAAGAACCGGAGGAAGTCCTCGCGAATCTCGGCGGTGGTCATGGTCTTGTAGTCGGCGGTGCTCATATCGCTCCCTGCGGTCGGGTTCTCTGCGGTTGCAACCTTTGCAGTATAGCGCGCCGCGGGCTGAGCTGCAGCGTAGCCGCGGTTGATGCACGTCGCGTGGAGGGGCGGGGGCGCGGCCGACGGCGCACGGTCGGCGGCACGCGGGCGGCAGTGCGCGTTAGGAATCCCGGCACCTTAGCGTCCTTCTCGGTGTGCGCGTGTCCTTCTCGCCGGTGCACGTTAGAAACCCCGGCACCTTAGCGCCCCCGTCGGCGGCGCATGTTAGAAATCCCGGCACCTTAGTGTCCTTCTCGCCGCGCACGTTAGAAATCCCGACATCTTAGCGTCCGGAGGGCATAACATGCTGGGATTCCTAACCAAAACGGTGGGAATCGTACTAACATGCCAGGATTTCTAACGCGACACGATACGCCCGGCAACGCGCGCCACGGCTTCGTAGGAGCCACGCGACAGCCTCAGCCCTAGAAACGTCGCCTGGCTCCCGCATCCCAAGGCCGTGGCAGCCCAGCGACGCGTTCGGCGAGAAGGGCGTCGTCTGGCCCCTACGCTACACCTCCGGGCTAGAGGAGTCTGCGGGGCGAGAAGAACCTGCAGTGCGGTCATCGGACCCTTCGGCGGCAGGGGCGTCGGGCCGCGGGTCCTTCTCGCCTGAGCCGGCGTCGGGGCCGCACGCGCCACGGTCCTTCTCGCCTGAGCCGGTACCGGGGCCGCCAGCACCAGGGTCCTTCTCGCCGTGGAGGCGGGCGAGGCCGGCGAGGAGCCGGGAGCGCTCGATGAAGGCGTCGTCGTCGAGGGCGTCGAAGGTGGGTTGCGGACGGCCGTCGGGGTCCGCGAACGGGGTGGAGCCGAAGAAGGCGCCCTCGCGGGAGACGAGCTGGCGGCCCGTGTGCGTCTCGAAGTAGTAGACGAAGAAGCCCTTGATGGCGGCCGTGAGCGGCACGGCAAAGAGCATCCCCACGGCCCCGCCGAGGCAGCCGCCGATGATGATGCCCAGAAGCGAGAGTGCCGGGTGGATCTTCACCGCCGAGCGCATGACGATCGGCGAGAGGACGTTGTCGGTGACGTTTTGGGCCACCACGGTGATCACGAGCGTCCAGAACGCCACGGGCAGGCTCGTGAAGAGGCCGAGAAGGACCGAGGAGACCGACGAGAGGAAGGGGCCGACCACCGGGATGAAGTGCATCACGAACGTGAAGATGCCGAGCAGGCCCGCGTAGGGGTGGCCGAGCAGGGCCAGCCCCGCCGCCACCATGACGCCGTTGGCGAGCGAGGTGATGAGCGTGCCGCGCATGTAGCCGCCCATCGAGCGCGAGAGCACCGCGAAGGTGAGGACCATGTCCTCGTCGTGGTCGGGGCCGGCGATGACGGCAAGCTCGCGCATGATCTTGGGGTAGTCGAGCGCGAACCAGTAGGCCAGGATGAGGCCGAGGAAGAAGGTCACGAGGTGACCCGCCAGCCCGGCGATGTTGGCCACGAGCCCGGTGGAGAGCTGGCGCGCGAGGTCGGAGGCGATCGAGGTGCCCGCGTCGGTGAGCACGCCCACCAGCGCGTTGACGGTGTTCTGCACGTTCGAGCTGCCCGAGGAGCCGAAGGTGTCCCAGAAGGTGGCGAGGGCGTCCTGCAGCTGCGTCACGTAGCCGGGGACGTTGCGCAGGAGCACCGTGAGCTCGCGCAGGAACGGCCCCACGAAGAGCGCGAGAACCACCACGATGGCGGCCACCACCAGGAGGAGGGCGAGAAGCGCCGCCAGGCTGCGGGGCACGTGCCGGTCCTCAAGCCAGTTGGTGACGGGGCTGCAGACGAACCCCACGATCACGCCCACGAGCAGCAGCTCCACGGCCTGCCCCACGATGCCCAGGCCGCGCACGGCCAGCACGAAGAGCACGATGGCGCCCACGAGGGCCCACGCGACCGTCGCGCGCAGGCGCCACTTCTCAAAAGCGTGCTGTCTCTGCCTGTCCGCCATGTGCCTCTCCTTTAACGGTGCGCGGGCGGTTCGGGTGCGGGGGCGGTGCGGGGGCGGGCCTGCCGCCAGGTCCTTGTCCTGGAACGGGGCTCGGGTGCGAGCGCCCAGGTTTGGCTTCGGGTGCGGGCTCCCAGGCGCAGCCCCGGGCGCGGGCGCTCAGGCTCAGCTCAGGCAGCGCGCCCGGCCCCCGGGGCCTCCCGTCACGAGTGCATGAGCCCCTCGGGGTCGATCTTGTCCTGGATGCGGCGCAGGGTGCGGCGGAGCAGGCGGGACACCTGCACCTGCGAGACGCCGAGGCGCTCGGCGATCTCCACCTGCGTGAGGCCGTCGACGAAGCGCATGCGGATCACGTCCTGCTCGCGCGGGGAGAAGTCCTCGATGGCGTCCTCCAAGATCATGCGGTCGTCAGAGGCGGCGAGGTCGGCGTCCTCGGTGGCGTAATGGTCGATCACCGAGGGGGCCTCCTCGTCGTCCCCCGAGCCGCCGCCCTCGAGCGGCACCGAGCTGTAGGCGCTCGAGGACTCCATGGCCTCGAGAACCTCGTCGACCGAGACGCCCAGGCGCTCGGCGATCTCCTCGACGGAGGGGCTGCGCTGGAGCTGCGTGGTGAGATCGTCGGCGGCCTGCGTGACCTTGGAGGAGAGCTCCTGGAGGCGGCGCGGCACGCGCACCGACCAGCCCTTGTCGCGGAAGTGGCGCTTGATCTCGCCCATGATGGTGGGCGTGGCGTAGGTGGTGAACTCCAGCCCGCGGTCCGGGTCGAAGCGGTCGATGGCCTTGATGAGGCCGATCGTGCCCACCTGGACGAGGTCGTCGAGCGACTCGCCGCGGTTCTTGAACTTGGAGGCAAGGAAGCGCACGAGGTTGAGGTGGCTCACGATGAGCTGCTCGCGCGCCTGGGCGTCGCCCTTCTCCTTGTAGAGGCGGAAGAGCTCGCGCGTGCGCTCCTTGTCCCAGGCCGCCCTGCCGCTCCGGGGCCTGCGGACGGTCCGCTCGGAGGCACGCTCGGCGACGTCGATGTCTTCCCTACTCGTCATGGGCGCCGTCCGCTCGCTTGACCAGGCGCAGGGTGCCGTCGTCGAGGACGGAGAACTCGTCGCACACCGCGGCGAGAAGAACGTGGGTGAGCTCGATGGACTCCCCCTGGGGCTCGGAGGCGCCGAGCGCAAAGTCCATCGACATGGCGCCCTCGGAGAGCGAGAAGGTCACGCTGACCTCGGAGGGGTCGGTCGCGCAGGTGTAGACGAAGCCCTCCTCCGCAATCATGCGCACGTCCTCGACGTCCTCGACGCTCATGTCGCAGCAGACGGCGAGAGAGGCCGCCGTCATGCGGACGCTGCGGGCGAAGGAGGCCTCGGCGGGGGTGGTCAGCTGCACGTTCTTGGTGTCCATCGTCTCTCCTACTCGGCGTCCTCGGAGGCTGCCGCGGCGGCGACCTCCCCGTAGTCAACGTAGCGCGTCGGCGCCTGAGGCTCCTCGCGCTCGGGCGCGGGCGCGTGGGCCTCGTCGGCAGCGGCGGCCGCGGCGCGCTCCTCGATGGCGCGCTCGGACGAGGCGTCGAGACGGGCCGCGTGCTCGGCGCCCGCCTGGCCGCGCAGGCGTGAGACAACGCTCGCGACGCCCGATGCGGCGCTCTCCGCCACGCGATTCACGGCGCCGGTGACCGTGGAGGCGGTGCCGGAGACCGAGGAGACGTCCTCGAGGATGCCGTTCAGGCGCTCGAGCGAGACGTTGGCCGCGTCGACGGCGCTCTCGGTCTTCTCGAGCAGCGGCGCGACCTGCTTGACGGCGGGCTCGAGCTCGTCGACCATGCCGTCGAGCTTGGCCACGACGGGCTGCGCCTGCTCGATGACCTCGGTGGCCGAGGAGGTGAGGCGCTCGACGTCGCGGCGGGCGGCGCGCATGGTGAGCGCGACCTCCACGACGGCCCAGACGCCCGCGACGACAAGCACGATCAGAGCGATTTGCAGGTAATCCATGGTCCCTCCTCAGAGCGGCCCGCCGCGGCGGGCGCCTGTCCCTGAACCCCCATTCTACCCAACCGGGGCGGGGTCGTTTCCGTTCGTGGGCCCGGCCGCCGCGGGGTTCTCCGGGGCAGACGCCGGATCCTTCGGGGAGGCCGGGACCGTCTTTCCGGCCGCCGGGTCCTTCTCGCCTGTTCCGCGGCCCTTCTCGCCAACCGCGCGGCCCTTCTCGCCTGACGGGCGCCCTCCCCCGGCGGCGCTCCCCCGCCCCGCCGCGGCACCGAGGGCGTCGGCGACGTCGCGGCCGATGGCCTCCTGGCGCCAGGCCTCCCAGCCGCGCGGGCTCGGGTGGTAGAAGCAGCCGCGCTCGAGGCCCTCGGGCAGGTAGCGCTGCTCTACCCAGCCGCCCGGGTAGTTGTGCGGGTAGAGGTAGGGGCCGTACTCGTCCGAGCCGGGGCGGTGGCGGTCGCGCAGGTAGCTCGGCACCTCGCGGCGCGGGCCGCGGCGCACCTCCTCCAGGGCCGCGTCGATACCGGCCTCGGCGGCGTTCGACTTGGGCGCCAGCGCCACGTAGGTGGCGGCCTGGGCCAGGTTGATGCGGCACTCCGGCATGCCGATGACCTCGGTGGCATAGAAGGCCGCGTGCGCCACGAGCAGGGCCTGAGGGTCGGCGTTGCCCACGTCCTCGGAGGCGCAGATCATAATGCGGCGGGCGATGAACTTGGGGTCCTCGCCGGAGTCGAGCATGCGGGCGAGCCAGTAGAGCACGGCGTCGGGGTCTGAGCCGCGCATGGACTTGATGAAGGCGGAGATCACGTCGTAGTGCATGTCCCCGGCCTTGTCGTAGGTGAGGCCGCGACGCGGGTTGGCCTCTATGACGTGCTCCGGGAGGATCTTCGCCGGGGCGCCCTCGGGCGCGTCCGGGTCGGGGTCGACCATCTGGCTCGCGAGCTCAAGGGAGGTGAGCGCCGCGCGACCGTCGCCGCCCGCCAGGGTCACGATCTCGTCGGCCGCCTTGGGCGTGAGCTCGAAGGCGCCGGCCAGCCCCTCCGGCGAGGCGACGGCGCGCGTGATGAGCTCGCGGATCGAGTCGTCGTCCAGGGGCTGGAGCTCCACCACGCGGCTGCGGGAGATGAGCGCGGAATTGACCTCGAAGTAGGGGTTCTCCGTGGTGGCGCCCACGAGCACCACCGTGCGGTCCTCCACCGCGTGCAGCAGGGCGTCCTGCTGGCTGCGGTTAAATCGGTGGATCTCGTCCACAAAGAGGATCGTCCGACGCCCGAAGGAGATGAGGCGGCTCTCTGCGGCGTCGATCTCCCGGCGGAGGTCCTTGACGGTGCCCGTGACGGCGGAGACCTCGACGAACTCGGCGTGCGTGGTGTTGGCGATGATGCGCGCGAGCGTGGTCTTGCCGGTGCCGGCCGGCCCGTAGAGGATGACCGACGAGAGCGTGTCGTGCTCGATCGCGCGCCTGAGCCAGGAGCCGGGGCCCACGGCCTTGGCCTGGCCGACGAAGCCCTCCAGCGTGGTGGGCCGCATGCGCACCGCGAGCGGGGCGTTCTGGTTTCTGCGCGCGGTCTCGACGCGCGTGAACAAGGTATCCATGGGAACGATTGTACGCTATCGCGCGTGCGCTGCGGCGGGAGGTTCTTCTCGCCGGGCGCGGGACCCGTCGAGCTTCTGCCACGGGGTTCTTCTCGCCAGGCACAGGCGGGCCGCACTGTTTTCGGACGGTCTGGGACCCGATTTCGTCCGGAGACGGTGCGCGACCGGAGGGCCGCACCGTTATCGGACGGTCTGCCGCCGGATTCCGACCGGAAACGGTACCCAACCAGCAAGCCAGCCGGCCGGCACAGCTCACCGCCCGGCGAGAAGAACCTCCCGCCGATCCCAGCCTTACGCCCGCACGCCCTCCGGGAAGTAGCCGCGCCGCGGGAACAGCCGCGCCGCGCCCGGGAAGGCGGCCTCGCAGGTGGCCACGAAGTAGTCGTCGGTCATCGAGGAGATGAAGTCCACCACGGTCTGGTCCGGGTCGCTCTCCCAGTCGTAGCCCCGCCCATAGAAGGCGAGCCGCCGCTCCAGCGGGCGCACGTGGTGGGCGAAGATCGCCGCGGACTCGTCGCCTGCGGCCAGCGCCGCCAGCTCGTGCTCGTAGAGCGCCGAGAAGAGCTCGCGCACGTCGGCGGAGAAGTCGCCGTTGACCTCGCCGGCGCCGTAGATCTTCTCGTAGTTCTCGCGCTTGGCGCGCCTGAGCTCGGCAAAGCCCTCCTCGCTCATCTCGATGCGGTCGCGCCCCACGCTCGCCTCCACCACATCGGCCGTGAAGGCGGAGAGCGCCCAGGCGTTGTAGGCGCCGCCGAGGCCGTCGTCGAAGGAGTCCTCGGTGCAGAGCCCGGCGCAGATGGCGTCCTGACGGTCCTTGCCCACGTAGGCGATGATGTCGGAGACGCGCACCACGCAGCCCTCGAGCGTCATCGGGCGCAGGTGGGAGATCGCGGCGTTGCCCTGCTCCCAGCAGGAGGCGACCACGCGCTCGAAGGTGCCGAACTCGGCCAGGCCGCTCGTCTCGAAGACCTGCTGCTCGAACTCGCCGTTGTGGCAGAGCGCGCCGTCAAGGGTCTGCAGGCTGACGTTGCGGCCGGAGAGCGTGTCGAGCACGCGGGCGCTCTGCACGTTGTGGAAGAACCAGCGGCCCGTACGCTCGTGGAAGACGTCGTTTAAGAAGCGCTCGCCGGCGTGGCCGAAGGGCGTGTGGCCGAGGTCGTGGCCGAGCGCTATGGCCTCGATGAGGTCCAGGTTGAGACCGAGGGCGCGCCCGATGTCGCGCGCCACCCGCGCCACGAGCTGCACGTGCAGCCCGCGCCGGGAGAGGTCGTCGTTGGCACGGAAGGAGAAGACCTGCGTCTTGCCCGCCAGGCGGTTGTAGGCCGGCAGGTGGACGATCTTCTCGGCGTCGCGCACGAAGGCCGGGCGCAGCGTGGTGTCACGGTCGCGGTCGCACGGGTCGCGACGGATGGCCGCGGCGTCGTGGCAGGCAAACGGCGCGAGCCTGCCCGAGCACGCCCGCTCGGCCACCAGGCCCGCCGCGCGCTCGGAGAGGCGCCCGGTGAGCCCCGGCGCCAGCGCGTTGACCCTCTCGCCCTCGGCCATGCGCCCCTCGCCCGCCTAGTCGCTCACGACGAGGCAGCCCATGTCCAGACGGTGGCCCCAGCTGCCCATGACGCTCTCGTAGCCGCAGCGCGCGTAGATGCCGCTGAACTTGCCGCGGCACAGGAAGAGGCCCAGCAGGTTGTTGACCTCGACGGGCTCGGCGGGGTTGGCGCCCTTGGCCTCGGCGCCGCCCACGACCACCTCGGAGCGGTAGGCGGGCAGGCAGCGCTCGACCACGCCGTGCTCCTCGCTGCAGGCCAGCAGCACGCGCCACCACTCGTCGCGGTCCATGCGGTCAACGCCGGCCACGGCCTCGGAGACGCGGTAGCCGCCGGCCGGGCGCACGAGCCAGTCGTTCTGCTCGGCGAGGTAGCGGGTCACGTCCGCGCCGTGCTCGAGGACGTGGGCCTCGGGGACGTGGGCACGCACGAAGGCGAGCTCCTGCGGGTCGAGGATGGACTCCATGGCCTCGGAGTGGAGCACAGAGAAGATGGCGTTGGTCGCCACCGGCCAGGCGCGGAAGCCGCCGATGATGCAGGCCAGGCCGCGGCGGGCCGCCTCGATGAGGGCGTCGGAGCCCTCGCAGCGCTTGTCGAGCATCTCGGCGAGCGGGGCACGGCGGTAGACGCAGGTGATCGGGCCCACGCCGTCCACGAGGCGACGCACGCCGCCGGCCTCCTCGATGCGCAGGTCGCGGATGTTGACGAAGCGCGCGAAGACGCCCTCGTCGGAGAGGCGCTCGATGAGGTCGGCGAACTCGCCGGCGTTGCTCGACTCCGGGAAGTCCACGATGCCCACGACCGGGCGCTCGGGGTGGTGGGTGCCGGCGTCGGCGTTGGCCCAGGAGGCGTAGGTCTCGCGCAGGTCGCGGACGACCTCGCCGGTGATGTCGAAGGTCTCGATGCCGTGGTGGCGCTCGGCGAAGCGACGGTAGGCCTCGGTGAGCTGCACGGCACGCGTCACGTCCACGGCGGCGGTCATGCCGGCCGTGGTGGTGGCGACGCCCGCAAAGGTGAAGTCGCCGGTCTGCTGGTCAAAGAGCACGTCGAAGCGGGCAAACGGGATGAGCTGCTCGTAGCCGGTCGGCATGAGGGCGAGCTCCTCCTGGTCGGCCGGGAGGCCGAAGAGGGCGCGCAGGTCGGCGTCCTTCAGGTAGCGCTCGGTCACCTTCTCAACGATGCGGCCCATCGTCTCGGCGGCGTCCTTCAAGATCTCAACCTCGGCGGTGCCGAACACCTTGGGCGTGAGGGCCCAGGTCGACGAGCCGTCGCGGTTGGCCACCGGGTGCGCGGCGGAGAGGTACGCGTCCCCGCGGGCCTTGCCCTCGGCGTCGCCCCCCAGCTCCACCGCGATGTTGCAGAACTCCTCCTCGAGGACGCGCCCACGCAGGTTGCCCATGCTCTAGCTCCCGTTCTCAAAAGTCTCTTGAAGCCGCCTACGCATCGGCGAGCGGCCGCTTCTGTTCGTTGTGCGGTGGAATTGTACGTGTTACCAGCAGATTGCGCAAAAGGAGGTCACTTTGGGAGGCCCGATTGTGAACCTTCAATGAAGTTAGTCTGATTCTCCGGCGAGAAGTACGCGCGATGTGCATGGGCTCGTGGAGGGCGGCGGGACCGACGGACGGCCGGCGCGCACGGAGGGTACGTACACCCCGGCCGCGGCCCCCGGCAGGGTACGTACACCCCGGCCGCGGCCCCCGGCAGGGTACGTACACCCCCCCAGCGTTCTTCTCGCCGGGCTGCCCGACGTTTCCGCAGGTAGTTGAGGTGGCGAGAAGAACGTCAACGCTGCAATAGTGTACGTACCCTCAGGCGGATGCGCCGAGGGGTGTACGTACCCTCAGGCGGATGCGCGGAGGGGTGTACGTACCCTCGGACGGGGCGCGGGAGGCACCCGGCGGAAACCCGCCTCCCCTACGCCACGACCCAGAAGCGTTCGGCCGGTCGCACCTCGAAGCCCGTCGAGCGCAGGAGCGCAAGCGACGCCTTGTTGTCCGGCCAGACCTCGGCCCACGGCCGCCAGCCACGCCCGAGCTCGCGGGCGACCTGCGCCGCGACGAGCGCGGCCCCCCACCCCGCGCGCCGGTGGTCCTCGAGCACCTCGAGCGCACCGAGCGCGCCCTCGGGGTTCTCGCCGACAAAGCCCACGAGCCGCCCCTGCTCAAAGCCGCCGAGAAACGCTCCCTCGACGAGCGCCGCCTCCAGCTGGCCGGGCGCCAGGTACTCCGCGTGCGAGTAGTTGGTGCGGATGGCCCCCTCGTAGGCGGGCGTGAGCGTGCGCAGGTCGCGCGCGGAGCCCCGCGGCGCGCTCACCTCCGCCCCCTCTCCCCACACGGCCACGTGGCAGGCCTTGGGCCTGCCGCCCGTGGCGCGCCCCACCTCGCGCGCGAGAGAGCGCTCCCCGCAGACGAGGGCCACGGAGCCGCCCGGCCCAAAGCAGGTGAGCGCGCGCCGCACCAGGCGCCGGCTCGTCCCCCAGACCATCCGCGCGCCGTCCGAGAGCGCCACCAGCACCGCGCTCTTCTCGGCAAGGAGCACCTCGCCGAGGCCGCGGCGCAGGCACTCGGCTAGCGGGAAGGCGTCCTTCCCGGCCGCCTCGACAAGCCCGAGCGCGCGCTCGCGGCGCACCTCCGGGGCGTCGCGCGTGACGTCCGCCACAAAGCCGAGCCGCTCGGCCATCATGCGCTGGCCCTCCGGGTCCGGGTGGTCGGAGCCGTCGGCAAGGAGCTCCGGCAGGCGCCCCTCGTCGAGCAGCGCGCGGGCGTCCACGACGCGCATCTGCGGGTGCGCGGCGGCCGCGGAGGCGATCATCGCGTCGACGTCCCCAGCGCAGCTCCTCGGGTGCGTGGGATAGAGCTCCTCGAGCCGGCAGGGGCTCGTGAGGACCCAGGTGGGCGCCTCGGGGAAGGCCTCGGCCACCTCGTAGAGGTAGGTGCGGACCTCGCGCTCCACACGCGACGCCTGGCACGGCTCGAAGCGGTAGTTCTCGCCGAACTCCACGACCACCGCCGCGACCTCGCCCGCCGCCTGCGCGAGCCCCGCAAGGGAGCCGGGCTGGAAGACCTGCGCGCCCACGCCCTGGTTGAGCAGGTCGAGGCCCAGGTGGTCGGCAAGCAGCGCCGGCCAGGTCCGCGCGGGGTCGCACGCCACGAAGCCCTGGGCGATCGAGTCGCCCAGCACCACGAGCCGCTCGCGCGCGGGCACCGGCGTGAGGTAGGTGCCGTCGGCGCGCACGTCGCGCACCGCGCAGGTGGTCAGGCACGGCAGCCACACGCGCACGCGGTGCGGCTCGCCCATCCCCGCGAGCGGCAGGCGCTGCAGGCCGGGCTCGGGGGCAGCGGCCGGGTCGTCCAGGACGAGCTCCAGGAGGCCGTCCGGGCCCGGGACCATGAGGGGGAGGTGGCGGCCGTCCACGTCCGCGGAGACGCCGTCGAAGGGGGCCGCGGGCGCGTGGTCGTGGCCGGCGACGTCGTCAAGGACGCCGCGGGTGGGGCGCGGGAACTCGTCCATGCGCACCTCGAGCTCCACGCGCGTGGCGTCGGTGTCAAACTCCAGCGTCACGCCGGCCGTGCAGGCCGCCATCTGCTTGAACACGCCCGGGTGCCAGGCGCGCACGCTGCCGAGGGCGCGCAGCTGCGCCGGCGTGAAGCGCACCGGACGGACCCAGCCGTCCTTCTCGGCAACGCTGTCGAGGGCGCCGTGCAGCAGGTCTGCCGCGCGGACGGTGAGTGAGAGGGTCATGGATTGCCACCTTGCCTGCGTCTGAACTTCGTTTCTGGCGAGCCCATTGTCGCACAAGGGGCCGCGTGCCGCCCGCATGTCGGCAGGGCAGGGGCACCTCGGCCCCAAGGCGTCACCGCGGCGAGAAGGACCTGCGAGGCAGGCTACTCCCCCTCGCGGACCGGTTCGTAGAACTCCTCGCCGTCGTCCAGGCGCAGCACGAGCACCTGCCCCAGACCCGCGCCGCCAGCCGCGCAGCAGTCCACGTCCCAGCGGTCGGGCCCCACGCGCACCATGCGGGCGAGGCCGTCCTCGCCGATGGCGGGGCGGTCGAGGCTGTCCGCCATGCGCTCGAGGTAGGGCGTCGGCGTGTGACCGGCCACCACGACGGGCCCGGAGCCGTCCTCGCTGGAAAGTCCCGCCGGGGCGCCCCAGAAGTCCTCGCGGATCCAGGAGAGGTCCTCCTGGTCCTGGGCGGAGAGGTAGGCGGCGGCGGTCTCGTCGTCCCAGGCGGCGGGCACGGGCGCGGTGAGCCGCACGCCGGCGTGGACGAGCAGGTAGCGACGCTCCCCCACCACCGTCTGGGCCCAGCGCGGAAGGCCGCGCACCCAGTCCACGAGCTCGTTGGCCTCGTCGGGGCCCAGCTCCGCCAGGCCGCCCGAGGTCGCCGCCCCGCCGTTGATGGCCCAGTTCATGGCCGCGATCATGTCGTCGGGCGAGGAGAGGCACGAGACCATGAGGTCCTCGTGGTTGCCCATCAGGACGGTGGCGCCCGGGAGCGCCCGCACCACGCGCAGCACGCCCACCGGGTCGGGCCCGCGGTCGATCATGTCCCCCAGGCAGAAGAAGCGATCGTCTGAGGTGGGGGACAGGCGGTCGAGGACGCGCTCGAGGGTGGCCCGGTGGCCGTGCACGTCTGAGAAGACGTAGGTGGACATGTCGGGACCCTCCCTCACGACGCGGCGCCGTATCTGGACGCCTTCAGCCTAGCACCCCGGCCCCAGCAGGGACGAGCACGCTCTGGCGAGCGGTCGGAGGCGGGGTCGGAGCGCCGCTCACCGGGCGCAGCAGACCGTCTGCTACCTGCGACGGGCCCGCAGGCGGGCGCGGGCGGCGCGCAGCCGCCACGCGGGCGCCGAGCCGATCTCGATCACGTGCGGGGTCAGCGGGGCCTCCCCCGCCGCGCGCACGACCTCCACGAGCCGCGCGACCGTCCGCTCGATGCGCTGCCGGCGCAGCTGGCACTCCCAGACCACCACGACGGTCCAGCCCATCCCCACGAGCTCGGCGCAGTCGCGCGCGTCGCGCTCGCGGTTGCGGGCGAACTTGGCCTGCCAGAACGCCGAGTGGGTCTTCGGGCGGCTCGGCGAGCAGTGCGGGCAGCGGTGCCAGAAGCACCCGTGGACGAAGATCGCGAGCCGTCTGCCGGGAAAGCAGACGTCGGGTTTGCCAGGCGCCTTCTTCCAGTGCAGGCGGTAGCCCGTGAGGCCGGCCGCGCGCAGGGCGGCGCGGACCGTGAGCTCGGGCGAGGTGTCCTTGCTGCGGTTGGCCTGCATGACGTGGCGCGTGGCCTCAGAGCTCGCCGCGGGCGCGGGCGGGACGCGGCGAGCGCGGACCCGCGGCCGGGAGACGGGCTCGGGCGACGCGTCCTTCTCGCCGGGTGCGGCGTCCTTCCCGGCGTCCTTCTCGCCGGGCGAGGCCTCCTTCTCGGCGTCCTTCTCGCCGGGCGTCGCGTCCCCTTTGCCGGGAGCGCCGCCGGGAGCTACCACGCAACCTTCTCGCCGGGCTCCGTCGGCCTGCCCTCGAAGTTGAGGTCGTGCGTGAGCTCGCGCGCGGCGGCAAGGTCGAACTCCTCGGAGAGCAGCAGCTCGTCCAGGGCGGGCAGTGCGCGGGAGCGGGCGCCCTCGAAGAGGTCCCAGAAGCCCATGGTGTCGACCGCGCCGGTGAAGGGGTTTTCCCACGGGCGGTGGTCGCGGTTGTCAAAGACCGAGGTCTCCTCGGCCCGCGCACGGTGTGACATCGCGTTGACCAGCGAGAAGGGCGAGCGCGTCACGAGGCGCTCCACCGTGCCCAGGGCCGCCCGCTTCCTGCCCGACGGGGAGTCGAAGACGCGCTGGACCAGGCGGAACTCGTGGACCGCCGTGGAGAAGGTCCGCGGGTCGATGGGGCGCCCGAACACCCAGAGCGCCACGTAGAAGTAGAGCTTGTCGATCGCGGCGAGCGTGGCGCGCGAGGCGATCAGCACGCGCTCGTGCGGGCGCCACTGCCGGACGGTCTTGCCGGTGAACGTGTAGAGCACCATCTCGTCGAGGTCGCGCTCGACCTCCGCGTGGACCTTGGAGGCGGCCTCCTCGTCCAGGCCCGGGACGCCGGCCGTGGTGAGGCCGCTCTGCCAGAAGTAGACGAAGGGGTGCATCGTCGAGTCGAGCAGCCAGTGGCAGGCAAACCCGGCCACGTAGGCGCGCGCCACCTGGCGCTCGTGCCCCTCGAGACGCGCAGCGGCCTCGCGCATGGCCAGCAGCAGCTCGGCGGGGCTGCCGTCGTGCATGGCGTCCCCGAGCGGCGACCACTTGTGCATCAGCGGGTCCACGACCAGGTAGAAGAGGGGGTCGGGCCCCTGGTTGCCCAGGAGGAAGGCGTCGCGCTCGGCCGTCGAGCGCAGGCCGAGCAGGTCGCGGGCGTCCTCGGCGAGGCCGCGGCCGAAGAAGTCGTGCGTGATGATGGCGGGCATGGCATGGCCTTTCGACGGGTGTGGGCGCAGCGGCCGTCTGCGGCGTGCGGCGCCGCCTTCGATTATGCCGCATCCGCGTGCGGGTGGCGCCCGGCGAGAAGGACGGGCGGGCCGCGGGCGGGCGACGCGGGGCACGAGGCGGCCGCTCAGGGCCGCGCCGCCGCTCTTCTCGCCGGGCGCTACCGCTCTTCTCGCCGGACGCCGGCCGGGGACATTTACGCAGTTCTTACGCCTTCCGGTCAGACATTTGCCTACCATGGGAGTGTTGTGCAGACTCACCGGAGGGGAGCCACATGGCCAACCAGAAGATGACCCGCGCCGAGAAGAGCTGGATCGCCTACGACGTGGGCAACTCCGCGCTCGTGCTGCTTGCCACGAGCGTCATCCCCATCTACTTCTCCTCGCTTGCGCCCGAGGGCGGCGTCGTGGTGGCGTGGAGCTACGCCGAGACCGTGGCGTCGCTGATCATCGCGCTGCTCATGCCGGTTTTGGGCTCCATCGCGGACATGCAGGGCATGAAGAAGCGCTTCATCGTGGGGTGCGTGGGCACCGGCGTGGTGGCCACGGTGGCGCTCGGCTTTGTCACCACGGCGCTCGCGTTCCTCGTGATCTACGTGGTGTCGTCGGTGGCGCTCAACTCGTCGATGGTCTTCTACGACGCGCTCCTGGTGGACACCACCACCGACGAGCGCATGGACGAGATCTCCTCCCAGGGCTACGCCTGGGGCTACCTGGGCAGCTGCGTGCCGTTCATCGCCTGCCTCGGCGTGGTGCTCGGCTACGAGGCGCTCGGGATCACGCTGCAGACGGCCATGCAGATCGCCTTTGTGATCACGGGCGCGTGGTGGGCGCTCTTCACGATTCCGCTGCTCAGGAACGTGCGTCAGGTGCACTTCAAGCCGCGCGAGCCGCGCGCCGTCTCCCGCGCGGTGCGGGGCCTTGCCGGGACGCTGCGCGAGATCTGGGCCAACCGGGCGATCCGCTACTACATGATCGCGTACTTCTTCTACATCGACGGCGTGCACACGATCATCAAGCTCTCGACGAGCTACGGCACCGACCTCGGCATCGACTCCACGCAGCTGGTGCTGGCGCTTCTGGTGACGCAGATCGTGGCGTTTCCGAGCGCGATCGCCTACGGGCGGCTGTCCAGCCGCTTCGGCACGCGGCGGATGCTGCTGATCGCCATCGCGGCGTACTTCGGCATCACGCTCTTTGCGGCGTTCTTCCTGCGCTCGGCCACCGAGTTCTGGTTCCTGGCAATCCTGGTGGGCATGTTCCAGGGAGGCATCCAGGCGCTCAGCCGCAGCGAGTTCGGCAAGCTCTGCCCGAAGGAGCGCGCCAACGAGTACTTCGGCTTCTTCGACATCTTCGGCAAGTACGCAGCGGTGCTCGGGACGTTCCTGGTGGGCACGTTCACCGCGCTCACCGGCAACTCCAGCGTGGGCGTCCTCTCGATCTCGGTGCTCTTCGTGGTGGGCTTCTGCGTGATGCTGCGCGTGCCCGCCGGCGAGCGCGCGTAGCGGGTCACGGGCGGCGGGCTCTTCTCGGCCGCAGGTTCTTCTCGCCGCGGGCGGTGCGGATGGCACGACCGTCCACCTTGGCCGCACCGTTTTCGGACGTTCTTGTCCGCAGAAACGTCCGAAAACGGTACGCATCCCCCTGGCCGCACCGTTTTCGGTCGAACCGCCGAGAAAAACCGTCCGGTAGTGGTGCGTCCCCTCGTAACGCGATAGCCCCCTCGTAACGCGATACGTGGCACCGTTTCCGGACGGTTTTTGGTTCCAGACCGTCCGATGACGGTACGCACCCCCGACGGCGCACTGTTTCCAGACGATTCTCACCCCCCCAACCGTCCGGAAACGGTGCGCCCGCAACGGCGTCCGCCCACCGACGCCTTGTCGACCACCGACGATCCGCCGAGAAGAACCCCGGGCCACGCCCCTAGTTCCCACGGCGACGCAGCACCTCCCAGTCCGGGACCATCGCGGCCCCCTCGGGCAGCGCCAGCTCCGAGCCCCGCAGCGGCACGCCGTACTCGTCGAGCAGCCTCGCAAACTCCGCGGGCCGCTCCGTGACGCCAAAGCGGAAGCGCATCAGCGCGACGTCGTACAGGCTGAAGCGCGACCCGCGGATGTTCTCGTCGGACAGCACCTCGTCGATGCTCCGGCCGCCCATGAGCTCCCGCTCGACGTACTTTCCCCGCCCGTCGAGCTCCCCAAGGACGACGCGCCCGTCCGCGCGCACCCAGCAGAAGTCGGCGCGCCACGGCTGGCCGCCCTCGATGACGCGCGGCACCTCCACCTGCAGCTCGGGTCGCGCGTAGCCAAGCAGCAGCATCCGTCCGCGCGCGACCGACTCCCCGCCGTTCTCGCTTCGTGGGTCGGCCCAGGAGAGCGTCCCCAGAACGCGCCCGGCGTCGCGCGGGCGGCGCGCACCGGCCGACTCCGCATACCCCGCGAGCTCGTCGCGGCCCACGAGGGCGCACCTCAGCGCGGAGTCGACGACGCCGAGCCCCCGCGGGAAGTCCGTCCACCTCAGGCAGTCGAACACCGTCTGCAGCGGCGGGGTTACCCGCAGGCCGCCGACGACCTCGACGCCAGCCACGTCGGTGTCGCCCTCCTCGATGCCGCCAGCCGCCGAGCCCCGGCACGCGCCGAGTACCGGGTGCCGCGTCACGCCTGCGGACCCCGTCCCGCAGTGACCGGGCGTGCGCGCCACGTGCGTGCTCCCGAGCAGCGTCTCGGAGACGTCGAGGCCATAGGCGAGCGCGGCCGTCGGGCCGCAGAACACCCAGCCGGGGTGGCGCGCCTGCAGCCCGCGCGCAAGCCAGAGGGCGCGCTCGGACGGCCCGAGGCCCGACCACGTGTCCGCGTCGGCAAACAGCCCGCGCGCCGGCGAGACGACCGCGCCGTTGGCGACGCGCCGGGAAAGCGCGCGCCGAAGCGCCTCGGCGTCAGGTTCCGCAGGCTCCGTCAGGACAAGGCACGTCCCTGCCTCCTCCGAGCGCTCCAGCAGCCCGGCGATTCTCACGTCAACGACACGACTCATGACAGTCCCCCTTCCCCACCGGGCGGCCCTGCCCGGTGAAGGAGGATTGTCCACAGAATCATGGACCGTGATTGGATAAATTGCTAATCAGTTGTGTTATTGGTGTCATTTCTACACCTGTGAGAAGCGTTTCTGCTGGCAGACGACATGCGCAGTTAACTGTCAATGAGCGTCAGACATCTGACAGATTCGTAAGCGGTCTATTCTTGCCGGGGAACGGCTGGCGAGAAGAACCTGAGGCCACAGATCCGGTTTTGTGGTGGCCCGGGGCGGCGCCCGGGCGGGGATCTCCGGCGCACCCAACCGCGCACCGTTGCCGGACGGTCCGCAGGCTCAAATCGTCCGAAAACGGTATCGTGCCGCTTGGCGACACCGTTTCCGGACGGTTCGGACAGTCAGACCGTCCAAAAACGGTACGTCCTTCTCGGCCGCACTGTCTGAGGACGGTTCTACCCATGAAATCGTCCGAAAGCAGTGCGGGGGGTTGTGGAAGGGGTGCGCAGGGTGCGGAGTGGCGCGGGGCCCGCGGAGCCCGTACAGTCCCACACACAGCCGCACCGTTTTCGGTCGAACTGCCGAGAAAAACCGTCCGGCAGCGGTGCGCGCCTCTGCAGGCGCACCGCCACCGGACGGTTTGGAGGTCAGAACCGTCCGCAGACAGTGCCGGGCTAGTAAACCCTGCCGGGCTAGTAAACCCTGCCGGGCTAGTAAACCCTGCTGGGCTGGCAGATCCGGGCTAGTAAATCCGGCCCCACACTCGGCCCGACAGCTGAGCCCGGCAGCCCAGCCACCGGCCGCCGCGCCTACACCAGGCGGTCGAGCAGGGCCTCGAGGCGGTCGCAGGCCTCGTCGACCTCGTCGCGGGTGATCACGAGCGGCGGCAGGAAGCGCAGGATCGAGTCGCCGATGTGGTTCAGGACGAGGCCCTCGGCCAGGCCCTCCTCCACGGCCTGCGTGGCCACCGGAGCGTCGAGCTGGGCGCCGCGCATGAGGCCGTGGCCGCGGACCTCGCTCACGTGGCCCATGGCGGCCAGGCGGTGGCGCAGGTGGTGCCCGACGGAGAGCACGTGCTCGCCCATCTCCTCGTCGACCAGGGTCCGCACCGTGGCGAGGCCGGCCGCGCACGCCAGCGCGTTGCCGCCGAAGGTCGAGCCGTGGTCGCCCGGGACCATGAGGTCGGCCACCTCGGCGCGAGCCGCCACGGCGCCCATCGGGAAGCCGTCGGCGATGCCCTTGGCCATCGAGACCACGTCCGGCTCGATCCCGGAGCGCTGGTAGCAGAACGGCGAGCCGCAGCGGAAGAAGCCGGTCTGGACCTCGTCGCAGATCAGCAGGACGTTCTTCTCGGTACAGAGCTCGCGGACGTCGCGCAGGTAGTCGTAGTTGGCGTTCCAGACGCCGCCCTCGCCCTGCACGCACTCCAGCATGACGGCGCACACGGCGTCGCGGCCGGTGCGGCCCACGGCCTCACGCAGGGCATAGATGTCGTTGAGCGGCACGGAGACGAAGCCGGCCGGCATCGGGCGGAAGCTCTCGTGGAAGTGGTCCTGGCCGGTGGCCGCCAGCGTGGCCAGCGTACGACCGTGAAAGCTCTGGCGCGCGGTCACGATGACGCTCGCGCCGTCGAGGTGCTTCTCGCCCCAGCGGCGGGCCACCTTGATGGCGCCCTCGTTGGCCTCGGCGCCGGAGTTGGCGAAGAAGGTCTTCCAGTGCGTGCCGGTGGAGCCGACCTCGTGGCCGCCCTCGTCGGTGGCGGTGGAGAGCAGCGCGGAGAGCGCCGCAGCAAGCTCGCCGCGAGCCGTGGAATGGAAGTAGTTGCTCACCTGCCACACGCGGTCGATCTGCTCGTGCAGGGCGGCGGCCACGGTGGGGTTGGCGTGGCCCAGACTCGAGCAGCCGATCCCGCCGAGCAGGTCGATGTACTCCTTGCCGGCGGCGTCCACGAGCGTGGCGCCGTGGCCGGAGACAAACTCCACCGGCAGGCGGCCGTAGGTGTGCATGACGAAGCGCTCGTCGAGGCGCAGGGCCTCCTCGGAGACGGCGACGGTGGCGGGCGCGGGGTTCTTGTCGACGGCGGACATGGTGCTCCCTTCGGATGGCTGGTTCCTGCCTGCGGGCCGGACGGGGCGCGGGCAGGCTAGTCCTGCGTGAACATGGTACCGCAGCCCGCGTCCGTAAAGATCTCGAGGAGCAGCGAGTGCGGGAAGGTGCCGTTGAGGATGACGACCTCGGAGACGCCCGCGTCGAGCGCCTCGGCGATCGAGCGGATCTTGGGCAGCATGCCCCCGTCGAGCTCCCCGGAGTCAAGCAGCACGTGGGTCTCGGTGCGGGTGAGGGTCTGGATGAGGCTGTCCTCGTCGTTGATGTCACCGTAGAGGCCGTCGACGTCGGTGAGGTAGATGAGCTTGTCGGCGCCCATCGCCTCGGCGACCTTGCCGGCCGCGACGTCGGCGTTGATGTTGTAGAAGCCGTCCGGGCCGCAGCCGACGCTTGCGATCACGGGGATGTAGCCGTCCTCGAGGATCGTCTCGATGAGGCTCGGGTCAACCTCGCGGATGCGGCCGACGCGCCCGAGCTCGGGGTCCATCGGCGCGGCCTTCAGGGTCTTGCCGTCCGCGCCGGAGATGCCCACGGCGTTGTGGCCGTACTCGTTCAGGGCCCAGACCAGGTCCTGGTTGACCTGGCCCACGAGCACCTGCTGGACCGCGCGCATAGTGGCCTCGTCGGTCACGCGCAGGCCGCCCTTGAAGCTGACGGGGATGTTCAGGGCCTTGAGCTGGGCGTTGATCGCCTTGCCGCCGCCGTGGACCAGCACCACGCGGATGCCCATGAGCTTGAGCAGCTCGATGTCGGCCACCACCTGGCGGCAGAGCTCGGCATCCTCCATCGCCGAGCCGCCGTACTTGATGACGAAGGTCTTGCCGCGCATGCGGTTGATCCACGGCAGCGCCTCGGTGAGCACCTCGACCTTGGACACCGCGCGGTCACGCTCGAGCCGGTCGCGCTTCTGCATGTGTTCCTCCTTGATGATCTGGCGAGAAGTACCTGGGGCCGGGACGGAAGGGCCCGGTGCATGGCCGGCTACGTGCGGTAGTCCCCGTTGATGGTGACGTAGTCGTGCGTGAGGTCGCAGGTCCAGATGCGCGTGCAGGAGGTGCCGGCGTTCAGGCTCACGGTAATCTCCACCTCGGGCGCGTCGAAGCGGCGCAGCATGTCGTCCTCGTCCATCGGCACCGTGAGGCCGGCGCGGCAGACGGGCACGCCCAGAAGGTCGATGTCAACGAGACGCTGGTCGAAGGGCACGCCGCACTTGCCAGCGGCGGCCGCCACGCGTCCCCAGTTGGCGTCATGGCCGAAGATCGCGGTCTTGACGAGCGGCGAGTTGGCGATCGCACGCGCCACGGTGTCGGCGTCGGCGTCGCTCGCCGCGCCCAGGACGTTGACCGTCACCAGTTTGGTGGCGCCCTCGCCGTCGGCCGCGATCTGCCGCGCGAGCTCGGTGCAGGCGCCCCGCACCGCCGCGGCCACGGCCGGGTAGGCCGGCGAGTCGGGCCCGATCTTCTCGCCGCCGGCCGCGCCGGTGGCAAAGAGCAGGGCCGTGTCGTTGGTGGAGGTGTCGGAGTCCACGGTGACCTTGTTGAAGCTCACGCGTACGGCGTCGAGCAGGGCCTGGTGGGCGGCCTCGGCCGTGAGCGGCGCGTCGGTGGAGAGCACGGCGAGCATCGTGGCCATGTTGGGCTGGATCATGCCCGAGCCCTTGACGAAGCCACCCACGTGTACCGTGACCTCGCCGCCGCGCCCGTCCGGCACGGCGCCGCAGAAGGCGACCTCCTTGGGGTGGGTGTCGGTGGTCATGACGGCGCAGGCGGCGTCGTGGGCCGCGGCCGCGGTGGGCGCGAGCGCGCGGGCGGCGGCGGGCACGCCGGTCTCGAAGGGCGCAATCGGCAGCTGGGCGCCGATCACGCCGGTGGAGGCCACGAGCACGTCCTCGGGCGCGCAGCCCAGCTCGGCGGCCACGATCTCGGCCGAGCGGCGGGCCACCTCAAGGCCCGGCTCGCCGGTCGCGGCGTTGGCGTTGCCGGAGTTGAGCACCACGGCGCGGGCCCGGCCGCGGGCGGCGCGCTCGCGGCTCAGCGTCACCGGGGCGGCGCAGAAGCGGTTGGTGGTGAAGGTGCCCGCGACCACGCACGACTCGTCGGCGACGACGAGCGCGAGGTCGAGGCGGTTGGGGTTCTTGCGAAATCCGGCCGAGACGCCGGCGGCACGCATGCCGTCGGCGGCGCACACGCCCCCGTCGCACGGCTCGAAGCCAAAGGCGGCGGGCGCGTCGGCGGTGGTCGGCACGCAGAGGGGCTCTATCGTATCCATGTGGTGACTCTCCGATGACGGGGCGCGCCGCTCAGGCGCGCGGACAGGTCAGATGAGGGGCGCCGCGGCGAGAAGCCCGGCGGTCTCGGGGAGGCCAAGCACCACGTTGGCGCACTGGACGGCCTGGGCGGCCGCGCCCTTCCCGAGGTTGTCGATCGCGCAGGAGGCGACGATCGTGCGTCGTCGTCGGTCGTCGAGGGCCACGCCCACCTGGGCGCGCGCGGTGGCGGCGACCGACGCCGTGGCGGGCATGGTGCCGGCCGGGAGCGTGGTGACCAGCGGCTCGTTAGCATAGGCGCGCTCGTAGGCGGCCTGGACGTCCTCGGCCGTGACCCCCTCGGCTGCCTCGAGGTAGACCGTGGAGAGCAGCCCGCGCGTGAGCGGGGCGAGGTGCGGCGTGAAGACGACCGACATCTCATGGCCGGCGAGCTCGGTCAGTGTCTGCTCGATCTCCGGTGTGTGGCGGTGGTGACCCACGCCGTAGGCCTCAACGGACTCGTTGGCGTGGCAGAAGTGGGTGCGGGCGGTGCAGGAGCGGCCGGCGCCGGAGACGCCAGAGATGGCGTCGGCGATCACGAGGTCGCCGGTGGCAAGCCCCGCCCTGAGCGCGGGGGCCGCGGCAAGTGCCGTGGCCGTGGGGTAGCAGCCCGGCACGGCCACGAGCACGGCCTCGCCGGCGGCGCGGCGCTTGGCGAGGGCCGCCAGACCGTCCCGGAAGAGCTCCGGCAGGCCGTAGACGGTGCGGGAGAGGAGCTCGGGACTCGTGTGCGGGGTGTTGTACCAGGCCTCGTAGACCGCCGGGTCGTGCAGGCGGTAGTCAGCCGAGAGGTCGAGCACAGTGACGCCGCGCTCCAGAAGGGCGGGCGTGAGCGCAAGGCTCGCGGTGTGCGGCACGGCGAGAAACGCCACGTCGGCCGCGGCGGCGATGGCGTCGGGCTCGGGCAGCGAGAACTCGAGGTCGCAGGCCCCGGCAAGCTGCGGGTAGACGGCGTCGAGGCGCTCCCCGGCCTGTTTGCGGTCCGTGACCATCGTGAGCTCGAGGGTGGGGTGGGCAAGCACCAGACGGCACGCCTCGATCCCCGCGTAGCCCGTGGCTCCCACCACGCACGCCCGTATGTGCTCCATTGGTACAAATCCTTTCTTTTATTGCATATTCACAGCAAAATATGCAAAAATACCGTGTTTTGATACGGAGAAGATAAGCATCCGGGTACGGCAAGTCAACCAGGCGGCGCGTTCGGTCACGCGCTGGACACACTTCTTGCCCGCGCCGGAGCGGCCCAGATGGGGGCTGCGGCCCGGAGCCGGGCAGCCCCGGGCCGCGCACGTTCGCAGGCCAGACCACGCACGCCCGCACGCCCGACTACGCACATCCGCGCAGCGAAAGGTCGAGAAGGACCTGCCACAGAAAGGCTAGCGCAGGACGACGCCCTCGCGGACGCGCTCGACGGCCTCGTCGCCCAGGATGAGGCGGACGATCTCCAGGCCGAAGAGCATCGCCGTGCCCGCGCCCTGGCTCGTGATGACGTTGCCGTCCACCACGACCGGCTCGTCGGGCAAAAGCTCGGCGCCGTGCTCGGCAAGGACGTGCTGGAAGCCGGGGTTGGACGTCGCGCGACGCCCCTTGAGCAGCCCGAGCTCGGCCAGGATCGACGGCGCCGCGCAGATGGCCGCAAGCGCGCCGCCCTTCTCGGCCTGCGCCACGAGCGCGTTACAGAGCGGCTCGCAGGCGCGCAGGTTCGGCGTGCCGGGGATGCCGCCGGGCAGCACGAGCAGGTCGTAGTCCCCAAAGGAGAAGTCCTCGTCGGCGATCGAGCGGTCGCAGACGATGGTCACCTCATGGGACGAGGTGACCATGTGGTCGGGCGTGATGGCCACGGTGTCACACGGCACGCCCGCGCGAAAGAGCACGTCCACCACCGTGAGCCCCTCGATCTCCTCGAGGCCGGAGGCCACGAAGACGGCGACGCGCTTGTCGGTAGTCTGCTTGAACATGATGCCTCCCCTATGACGAGGCCCCGCCGGCCTGGGCCGACGGGGCCGCTCTGACAGCGTGCCGAGACTACTCCTCGGCGATGCCGGCGTTGACGGCGTCGGCGATGGCCTGCGGGTCGTCCGTGCCGCGCACGAGGTTTTTGAACTCGTCGCGCATAAGCAGCACGGCGGTCTTGGAGAGCAGGCGGATGTGGGTGGTGCCCGCCTCGCTGTCCGGTACGAGCAGCGCGATCATGACGTCGACGGGCTTGTCATCGAAGCTCGGCCACTCGAGGGGATGGTCGTTCTTGATCACGATGACGGCCGCCTCGCTGATGGCGGCGGACTTGGCGTGCGGCACGGCGAAGCCGTCGGTCATGCCGGTCTCGCCCATCTCCTCGCGCGCGACGAAGGCGTCGTAGGCGGCCTCGACGTCGGTGACGACGCCGAGCTCGGCGCCCTTCTCGCAGATGAAGCGCAGGGCCTCCTCGCGTGACTGGATGCTCTGGTTGACGAAGACGTTCTCTACCTTGACGAAGTCGCTCACGTGGGTCTCCTTTGCTGCTTGGGCGAGCTCGTACGCCCCCATCATAGCGGTATCGCGCCCCCGCCCGTGCCCTCGTTGGCGAGAAGAACCTTGCGGCCGCGGCCCCGCCGACGACGGCGCGCCGCGGGCGGCGCGGGCGGACCGGCCGCCGGGTGCCTCAGCGCGACGGCGGCTCGATCCCCAGGTGGTCGAAGGCCGCGAGCGTGGCCTGGCGGCCCTGCGGCGTGCGCACGATGAGCCCGCGCTGCAGCAGGTACGGCTCGTAGACGTCCTCCAGCGTGGAGGGGTCCTCCGAGACCGCGCTCGCTATGGTGGTGAGCCCCACCGGGCGGCCACGGAAGGTCTTGCAGAGCGCCGTCAGGATGCGCACGTCCATGGTGTCGAGGCCCATCGCGTCAATCTCGAAGAACTCGAGCGCCTCGGCCGCCACCTCCCAGGTGATCTTGCCCTCGCGCTTGACCTGGGCATAGTCGCGCACGCGCTTGAGCAGGCGGTTGGCCAGGCGCGGCGTGCCGCGCGAGCGCGAGGCGATCTCGGCGGCGCCCTGGGCGTCAATGTCGACGCCCAGGATCCCCGCCGAGCGGGTCACGATGACGGCGAGCTCCTCGGTGGTGTAGTAGTCCAGGCGGTACGAGATGCCAAAGCGGTCACGCAGGGGGCCGGTGAGCAGCCCCGTGCGCGTGGTGGCGCCCACGAGCGTGAAGTGCGGCACGTCGATCCGGATGGAGCGCGCCGCCGGCCCCTTGCCGATGACGATGTCCAGGAAGAAGTCCTCCATCGCCGGGTAGAGAATCTCCTCGATCTGGTGGTTGAGACGGTGAATCTCGTCCACAAAGAGGACGTCACCCTCCTCGAGGTTGGTGAGGATGGCCGCGAGGTCGCCGGCGCGCTCGATGGCGGGGCCGGAGGTGGTGTGCATCTTGGCGCCCATCTCGTTGGCGACGATACCGGCGAGCGTGGTCTTGCCCAGGCCCGGGGGGCCCGAGAAGATCACGTGGTCGAGCGCCTCGCCGCGGTCGCGCGCGGCCTGGATGAGCACGCGCAGGTTCTCGCGCACGCGCTCCTGGCCGATGTAGTCGTCGAGCGTGCGCGGGCGCAGCGTCCGGTCCTGGTCTAGGTCGTCTGCGGTGAGCTCGCCGGAGACGCTGCGCGGGCCCGCGTTGCGCACGGGCGCGCGGTCCGCAAAGAGGTCCTTCTCGTCTGCCTCCCACATCATCTACCACTCCCCAGGCGGCGCAGCGCGTAGGCGAGCACCTGCTCCACGCTCACGGCGCCGGCCTCCGCGTGGCCCTCCAGCGCGAGCTCTGCCTCCTGCGAGGTGAAGCCCATGGAGAGCAGCGCCTCGGTGGCGTCGGCCTCCGCGGTGCCGGACGCGCTGGGCGCGGAGAGCGGCAGCGACGGCTCCCCCGGCTCGGTGAGCCCCACCAGCCCGCGCAGCTCCGCGTTCTTGGAGAAGACGTCGGAGAGCTCCACGATGAGGCGGCTCGCCTTCTTGCGGCCGATGCCGGGCACCTGCGCCATGCGCGCGGCGTCCTGGGCGATGACCACCTGGGCGAGCGCTGCCGGCGAGAAGGTCGAGAGCACGGCCAGGGCAAGGCGGGCGCCCACGCCCGAGATGGCGCGCAGCTGGTCGAAGAGGGCTCGCTCCTCGCGGGAGGAGAAGCCATAGAGCTCCATGGCGTCCTCCCGCACGACCATGCGCGTGAGGATGGTGACGCCGGCCTCCCCCGCGTGCGGCAGCGAGGCCGCGGTGGTGGAGGAGACGCCAAGCTCGTAGCCGACGCCCCCCACGTCAAGGACCACGCGGGAGGGCGTCACCTCCACGAGCGTGCCGGTCAGCTGGACTATCACGTGAGGACCCTCCTTGCCTCCCCGAGGCTCTTGGTTCTGGTGACGTTGGCGTGGCAGACGGCGGCGGCCAGGGCGTCCGCGGCGTGGTCCGGGCGTGGCTCGTGGTCCAGCGCCAGGATGGTGCGCACCATGTAGATCACCTGGCGCTTGTCCGCGGCGCCCGTGCCCACCACCGCCTGCTTGATCTGCATGGGAGTGTACTCCCCAACCGTGAGGCCCGCCGTCGAGCACGCCACGATGGCCGCGCCGCGCGCCTGGGCGGTGGCGATGGCGGACTTGGTGTTCTCGCCGAAGTAGATGCTCTCTATGGCGAGCTCCGTGGGGCCGTAGCGCTCTATGACGTCACGCAGCTCGCGGTAGATCCGGCCGAGCCGCAGGTCGATGGGCTCGCGGGCGGAGGTGGCCACGCAGCCGTACGCGCGGGCGCGGCACACGGACCCACGCGTCTCCACGACGCCCCAGCCCGTATGAGCGAGCCCCGGGTCTATGCCGAGGATGACCATGTGCCTCCCTCCACGCGAATACGAACGTTCGTTCTATCATAGCACACGGGGACGAGGGGGCAAGTGGCGTTGGGGGGGTTTCGCGGAGGGCGCGTGACGACGGGGCGAGGCAGGGCCGCGGCGCGGGCCTTTCTCAGTTCTCGGAGAACGGGCTCTCCCAGAACGACCCGCCCGAAAGCGGGCCCTCGCCGCCACGGCCGCCCTGGTCCGTCCCGCCGAGCGGGGCAAAGCCGCCGCCCAGGGAGAAGTCCCGCAGGTAGCCGAGCAGGTCACGTACGTCGCGCTCGCGGTTCTCGCCAGAGTCGGCGGGGTCGGCCCCCTCCTCCGGCTCGTCGGAGGAGGACTCGGCGACCTCGCTCGCCAGCGACGCAAGCCGGCCGGACAGCCGCTCGGACGCGGGGCGCACGCGGTCGTCCCAGGCCAGGCCCAGCGGCCCGCGCGCCTCCTCGAGGGTGCGCGACGAGAGCGTGATCGAGCCCGCGGTCTGCCCGGCGCGCGCGGGCTCGTGCGCACGCAGCGAGGAGACGACCGCAGCCACGAGCCCGTCGTGCCCGCGCTCTGCCGCGATGTCGGAGACGCTCAGGTCCCACTCGAGGTAGCCGGAGAGCACGAGGTCGCAGAACTCCACGCGCGCCTCCGCTCCGGACAGCTCGTCCAGCCCGACGACCTCCGGCACGGGCAGCTCCAGGGACGCCAGCGTCGGCATGACCGGGGAGATGGTGTTGCGCAGCCGCGCGAGGGCGGCCACGTCGGAGCGGTAGACGTCGCCGAGCGGCTGCAGGCGTGCGGCGCTCACGGGAGGCGCGGGCTCGAGGGCGCGACCGGTCTTGTCGAGCGAGCCGAGCGGCAGGCAGCCCTCACGCGCGGCGAGCGCCGCGAGGTGGGCCTCGGCGAGGCCGCGGGCCAGCACGAGGTCCTTCTCGCCGGAGAGGTCGAGGCGCTCCACGCTGCCCTCCGCCAGGCGCAGGGCGCGCACGAGCACCTCCGAGGCGGCGTCACGCGTGGGGTCGCCGGTCAGAAGCACGAGCGCGCGCACCCGGGCCGGCCCGAGCGCGTCCACGGCGAGCGTCGCCACGAGCAGCGCGTTCAGGCTCCCGTCAAGCGCGACGCACGCCCCCTCGGCGCCCGCGCGGCGCACGGCCGCGGCAAGGCCCGTCGTGAGCGCGCCCCAGGCCGTGAGCGGGGCGTCATAGACCTCGGGGGTGAGCGGCGCGGCAAGCGGGCCCTCCGCCGACGGGTCGACGTCGCAGACAAGCAGCGCCTCCTCGAAGGCCGGCGCCTGCGCCGCGAGCTCCCCCCACGGCGCCAGCACGAAGCTCGAGCCCGTGAAGACCTGCCCGTCGTAGCAGCCGAGCGACGCCGCGCCCACGATCCAGGCGCCCGTGGCCTCGGCGTCCGCCGGAAAGCGGCCCTCGGTGAGCGAGGAGCCCATGGCGCTCGACGGGTCGTCCACGGCAAAGCCGTAGCCGGAGAGGAACACGATCACGTCGACATCGTAGTCGTACTCGTCATAGGTGTCGAGGTCCTCGTAGGTGAAGGCCACGCCCAGGCGCGCACCGGCAAACTCCAGCTCGGGCAGACCCGTGGGCGAGTCGTCGTCCTTGTCGCCGGCTGCCAGCGCCTCCAGGCGCGCGGCAAGGCCCACGGGCCGGATGTCCTCGCCGTCGACGAGCAGGGCATCCGGCAACGCCGCGCCATCCGTCTCGGTGAGGACGGGCACCAGGCACGGGCACACGAGCTCCTCGGCGAGCCCCATGACGCAGCCCGCGAGGTCAAGCAGGAAGCCCTCGCGGTCAGAGCGCGACACCGGCGTGACGCCGCAGAGCGTGGCCGCCGGGAACACGAGCAGATCCACGCCCTGCTCGGCCGCGCGGCGGGAGCGCTCGACCATCCGGCGCGCCGTCTCCTCGAAGTCCCCCGCACGGGTCTCCATCTGCGCGATCGCGATTCTCATGGGTCCCTCCCCAACAGTCTCTCAGCTCGCTCAATTGTGCCATAGGGCGAGAAGGACGGGGCGGCGACGGACACGCGGCCGGCCCCTTTCGCCCGTCCTGCTGCCGGCCCCTCGCCCGTCCTTCTCGCCGGGTTCTTCTCGCCGCCCTTTTGACGCGCAAAACGAAGGCGGGCCCCGGCTGCCCGAGGCCCGCGTCACGCCCGTGTGCTGGCAAGCCCTACACGTCGGCCTTCCAGAGACCGTGCAGGTTGCAGTAGGCGTAGATGGTGCCGCCCTCCGCGCAGCACGCGCCGAAGGTCGTGGCCGGCTCGTCACCCGGCTTGAGGTGCTTGAGGCAGAGCTTGCCGTCCGTGGCCAGCGCGATCCACTCGATGTAGTGCTCCTCGGTCATGGGGTGGGCCACCGAGCCCACGCTGACGCGCAGGTGGTTGCCGTCGCGCGTCACCACGGGCACGTGCTTCTCCGTGGCGGCGTCGGTGGAGCCGGCCACAAGCAGCTCCATCGGCTCCCCGCAGCAGCTCGGCGTGACGCCCCCGTCCTTCACAATGGCGACGATGTTGCCGCAGTGGTTGCAGCGATAGAACTTGACCTCGGCCATGGGCGTTCCTCTCTCCCGTCGGCACGGCACCTCCGCGCCCGTTGTCCTTCTCGTACCCCGACGGGCCCCCTCCTAAACCGCGGCACGCGGGCGCCGGGGCGCGCCGCTACGCCGCTCCCCGCAGCCGCAGGTAGCGCACCGCGAACTGCACAAAGACCACGGCATAGACCACGAGCATCAGCACGAGCGCCACGCCCAGGGCCACCAGGTCCGTCGAGCGCTCGACCGCCGCCTGCACGACGAGGGGCACCTCCAGCGCGACCACGATCACGAGCGCCGGCACCATCCGGCCCACGAAGACCCGCCGCAAGAGCTCCAGGCGCGAGGCGTCGTCGCAGAAGATCTCCTCGTCGGCCGCGCACATCTGGGCCACCGGCTTGCGGAAGTAGCTGTAGCCCGCGTAGTCCAGCACGTGCTCCCAGCCCAGGTCGGCGAACATCTGCACGTACTCGTCCGCGTGCGCGAGGCCCTCGGGGTTGTAGTCGAGCTGGTAGACCACGTCGGCCGGCTCGCAGCGACGAAACCGGTACAGGTTGGCGAAGTCGATGCGCTCGAGCTCCCACCCCGCGCGGTGCTCCCGGCGCAGGTACTCCTGCTCCCTGTCCCAGGCGGCGATGGTGAAGCACTTGAACGTGGTCTTTTTGTCCCTGCTCCTCATGACTGCTGCGCCTCCCTCATGGTCCGCCAGAGCCGCTCGATGCGGTGCATCTCCAGCCCCAGCACCTCTTGTCCCAGGTCCGTGATCAGATAGATCTTTCGCTTGTCCTCCTCGCGCACAAAGCGGATGAGGGCGTCCTTCTCCATCTTGGAGAGCGTGCCGTAGAGCGTTCCCGGCGCGATGCTGACCTCGCCGTCCGTGAGCGCCCTGACCTGCTGGACGATGCCGTAGCCGTGCGCCTCGTGGCGAAGGCAGAGCAGGATGTAGAAGCCCGTCTCGGTCATGGGCACGTAGGCCCGGCGGATGTGGGCGTCCATGCGATCGCCCCCTCTCAAGGAATATATCGAGATTCGATATATCGTGATTCGAGTATAGCGAGAAGAACGTGGGGACTGTGTAAGGGGGCGGTAAGGGGGTG
>NZ_JACSNQ010000014.1 GCF_016900315.1 Olsenella profusa | reverse complement strand
CGTGGGGTCGCGGGGCGCGGATAGGGACGGGCGTTCTTCTCGCCGGCTGGCTGGACGCGCCCGAGAGAGGGGAGACGATGAAGTACTCGATCAACGCAAAGGGGGCTCCGGAGGCGTTTGGCCCCTATTCCCAGGGAACCACGGCGGGTCGGCTCGTCTTTGCCTCGGGGCAGCTCCCCATATCCGCCGAGGACAGCCGCGCGCTCGTGGACGGGGGGATCGCCGAGCAGACCGAGCGGGTCATCGACATCATCGAGTCGATCCTCTCCGAGGTGGACTGCACGCTCGCCGACGTGGCCCAGACGACCGTCTACCTTGCGAGCCTCGACGACATGGACGCCATGAACGAGGTGTACGCCCGCCGCTTCACCACGCCGGCGCCCGCCCGCGCGGTGGTGGGCGTCTCCGAGCTGCCACTCGGCGCCCTCGTTGAGATGGACTGCGTCGCGTGCCGCTGAGGCGCGCTATTATCTTATGTGTGCCAAGCGAAGACGAGGGGAGAGACATGCCTAATCCCAACACCGGTTCCGGAGCCACCGAGATCTTCCGGATGCCCGCCGCCGACTCCACGGTCCCCGACCTCATGGGTGCCGTGCGCCCGGCCCGGCCCACGCTCACCATCGTGAAGGGCCCGCAGATAGGGGAGACCTTCGAGCTTGACACGCCCGAGATCACGCTGGGCCGCGACCCAAGGAACAGCGTCTTCCTGAACGACATGACCGTCTCTCGCCATCACGCGCGCATGGACCTCTCCGGAATCGCCGCCGGCATGGCCACGATCGAGGACCTCGGCTCGCTCAACGGCACGTGGGTGGACGGCGCCATCGCCTCGCGCGCGAGCCTCAAGGACGGGTCCACCGTCCAGATCGGCACCTTCCGCATGGTCTTCCACACCAACCAGCGGCCGCGTCGAATCGACACCGAGGCGTAGGCCATGGCCGATGCCGGATACCTGACCATCGGCAAGGTCGTCAAGAAGCTGCAGCAGCAGTACCCCGACCTCTCCATCTCCAAGGTGCGCTACCTCCAGGACGAGGGCCTGCTCAACCCGTCCCGCACGCCGAGCGGCTATCGCCTCTACTCGCAGAAGGACGTGCGGCGCCTCGAGACGATTCTCTACCTGCAGAAGACGCGCTTCCTGCCGCTCTCCGTCATCAAGGAGGAGCTCGAGCGCGCCGACTCCGGCCAGGCGCCGCTCGAGGCGGTGCGTGGCGGGCTGGGGGTTGAGACGGTGACGCTGCCCGCCGACGACGAGGAGACGGCCGGCAAGCTGCACCCCATCGACCGGATGCCCGAGCTCGTAGGCGCCTCCGTGAGCTTCGTCCGACAGCTCTCCGAGGCCGGCGTCATCACGCTCACGCGCTCCCCGCACGGGCGCGACCTCGTGGACGGGCGAGACTTCCCGCTCATCCGCGTCTGCGACGAGCTGCGCCACTTTGGCATCGGCCCAAAGAACCTTCGCCAGTACGTCATCGCCGCCAACCGCGAGTCCTCGATGTTCGAGCAGGCGCTCGTGGTCTTCGCCCGCAAGGGCGGCGGCGTGGAGATCGAGGACACCGAGGCCGCGCGCCAGCGCTTCGACCAGGCATTCTCCCGCATGCTCAGCCTCACCAACGCCGTCCGCGACGAGCTCATCGCACGCCGCGTGAAGGAGCCCTTCAACAGCAGCGACGACAAGACGGGCCCGCAGGGCACCGCACACAGAAAGTGAAGTGACCGCTCATGTCCAGCTTCGACTTCGAGAGCCGCATCGTCGACATCCCCGACTACCCCGAGCCCGGCGTGGTCTTCAAGGACATCACGCCCCTCTTCGACGACGCCGAGGCGCTGCACGCCGTGATCGACGCGCTGGCCGACCACTTCCGCGACAGGGGCATCACCAAGGTCGTGGGCGCCGAGGCACGCGGCTTCATGGTCGGCGTGCCCGTCGCGTACGCCCTGGGCTGCGGGTTCGTGCCCGCACGCAAGCCCGGGAAGCTCCCGCGCGAGGTCTACTCCGAGACCTACTCGCTGGAGTACGGCACCGACGAGCTCCAGATCCATCGCGACGCGCTGACCCCGGAGGACCGCGTGCTCATCGTCGACGACCTGGTGGCGACCGGAGGCACCGCCGTTGCCACCGCCCACCTCGTCGAGCAGTCCGGCGCCGAGGTGGCCGGCTTCGGCTTCATCCTCGAGCTCGCCTTCCTGAAACCACGCGAGGTCATCTCCAAGGAGTGCCCACAGGAGGTCTTCACCCTCGTCAAGGTTGAATAGGCCCCGGGCCGCGCCCGCCCCGACGGACGGACGGGCGCGGCCCGGCGCCCGGCGTCAACCCGCCCTCACCGGAGGGGCGCGTGGTACCCCGCTCATGGTGGCGCCTTGGTATCATGGCCATACTATGGACGTCCCACGAAGCCAGCAGACGCCGCCTAAAATGGACAGAGGCTTTCGAAAGGACCTTTTCGCATGACACTGAGACATAGAGTCGTATCCGCGGGGCTCATGGCGCTTCTCGTCGCCGGCCCCGCTACCATCGCGCTTGCGCCCGCAGACGTGGCCCTGGCAGACCCGCAGTCCGACCTCGAGGCCGCTGCGGCTGAGCTCGACGCCCTGGGCGCCGAGCTCTCCGACTACCAGGACCAGCTTGCCTCCGCCACCACCAGCCTGGAGGACACCGACGTCGAGATCGCCGAGAAGCAGACGCAGATCGAGCAGACCTCCCAGGAGCTCGAGCAGAAGCGCGCTGAGCTCGGGGCGAGCATGAGCAGCTCCTACAAGTCGGGCAGCGGGGGGCTTCTCGAGTTCATCCTCGGCTCCACGAGCGCCGAGGAGCTCGTGAGCCGCATCTACTACCTCGACAAGGTCTCCGAGCAGCAGGCGGCGAACATCCAGGAGGTGCGCAGCCTCGCGGACCAGCTCGACCGTGAGATGTCCGAGCTCGAGGAGCGCCAGAGCTCCCAGCAGCAGCAGGTGAGCGACCTCCAGGCACAGGTCGACGCGTACCAGGCGCGCGTCGCCGACGCCACGAGCTACTACGACTCCCTCGACGAGCAGGTGCGCGCGCAGCTCGTCGCTGAGCAGGAGTCAAACGCCAACATCTCGACCGTCGTGAACGCCGTCGAGACCAGCCAGGAGCAGCAGGCCGCCCAGGGGCAGCAGGGCGGCAACGGCGGCGGGGGGTCGGCGCCCGAGCAGCAGGAGCCGCCCGCGGCAGACCAGCCCACGGGAGGCAACGGCGGCGGCCAGGCCGAGCAGCCCCCCTCGGACGGCGGCAACGGTGGCGGGGGGTCTACCGGCGGCAGCTCCGTACCCGCCGGGCAGGGCGTGGCCACGGCCTACGCCCAGATCGGCAAGCCCTACGTCTACGGCGCCACGGGCCCTGACGCCTTTGACTGCTCTGGCCTCGTGTGCTACTGCTTCGGCTACGCCCGCGGCCGCACCACCACCGCCATGATCTCCTCGCTGCAGGCCTCCGGCGACTGGAAGACGGACATGAGCCAGCTCGCCGTCGGCGACCTCGTGTTCCCCACGACGGGTCACGTTGGCATCTACGTGGGCAACGGCATGATGATTCACGCCGCCAACCCCGCCACGGGCGTCGTGCTCGCCTCGGTCTACAGCTTCATCGGCGGCGGCTCCTACTACTAGCGGGGGCGTACGCCACGGTGGGCGAGTCAGGGTCAGGCGCGCGGAGCCAGGTCGCTCGGCGCCTCTCAAGGCGCTTTCAAGTGGCCCTCGTCGGCGAGGGCGCCCTCGTGGGCCTAGCCGCCGGGGCCGTGGTCACCCTCTACCGCATGGCGCTCTCCGGCGCCGAGGACGTGCTCAGGCACGTCACGGGGCTTGCCTCGGACAGCCCGCTCGCCATGGCGGGCTGGTTTGCCGTGCTCGCCGTCCTTCTCGCCGTGGTGGGACGGCTCGTGCGCTGGGAGCCCGCCACATCGGGCTCGGGCATCCCGCAGGTCGACGCCGAGGTCGCCGGGCGCTACGACGCCCCGTGGGCACGCGTGCTACCGGCCAAGTTCGCCGAGGGTGCGCTCTGCTCGCTCGCCGGGCTCTCCCTGGGGCGCGAGGGCCCGTCCGTCCAGCTCGGCGGCATGTCCGGCAAGGCCGTCTCCCGTGCGCTCGGCCGCAGGAGGGGAGAGGAGCGGCTGCTTGTCACCTGCGGAGCCGCCGCGGGCATGTCGGCCGCCTTCCACGCCCCCTTCACCGGCGTCCTCTTTGCCCTCGAGGAGATTCACCGCGAGTTCACCGCGCCCCTCATCATCTCCGTCATGTGCTCGGCAGTCGTCTCCGACCTCGTGGTGTCGCAGGCGCTCGGCATCCAGCCCGTGATGGCGCTTGCCTTCTCGGCCGACCTCCCGCACCCCGACTACCCGTTCGTCATCGTCCTGGGGCTCGTCTGCGGGGTGCTCGGCGCCCTCCACAACCGCGGCATGTTCGCGGCCCAGGACCTCTTCGCACGCGTGCGCACCCACCTGCCCGAGGCCCGCCTCGCGCTGCCCTTCCTGCTCGCCGGCGTCGCCGCCTTCGTGTGGCCCGAGCTCATGTGCGGGGGAGACGCCATCCTGGAGGACCTGCTCGCGCCGGGCGCGCCCGCGCTGGGGGCCGTGCTCGCGCTGCTGGCTGGCAAGTACCTCTTCACCGCCCTCTGCTTTGGCTCCGGGGCGCCCGGGGGGACGCTCTTTCCGCTCGTCGTCATGGGAGGGCTCGTGGGCGGGGCCTTCGCAAGCGTGGCCGGTCTCGCACCGACCTACTTTGCCAACTTCGTGGCGCTTGGCGTGGCCGGGCTCTTCTCGGGCGTGGTGCGAGCCCCCGTGACCGCCGTGGTGCTTGTCTTCGAGCTCACTGGCTCGCTCGACGCGCTGCTCTCCGTGTGCATCGTCTCCATCGTGGCCTACGTCACCTCGAGCCTCACGCGGACCGATGCGTTCTACGAGCACCTCCTCGCAGCTCTCGTGGGCCCCGAGGGGGCGGACGAGGCGCGCGGCGGAAGCCTCTCGCACGGCGAGAAAGACCTGGGGACCGTCAGGGTTGGCGCCGGCAGCCGGCTCGAGGGGATGCTCGTTCGTGACGTCCCGTGGCCGGACGGCGTGCGCCTGCTTACGGTCGACCGTGCGGGCCGCGAGATCGCGCCGACGGGCGCCACGCGACTCGAGGCCCTCGACGAGCTCCTGTTCATAGTCGACGCGGGCGCGGCAGCCGACGCTCGGCTGAAGCTCCACGTTATGGGCGCGCCGCGTGCGCGGACGTGAGGGGAGCGACCGCCTGGGGTCCAGAGGGACGTCCCGCCTCCCTGATTGGGCAGAACTCTCTACTTTACATAAGATATATTATCACGGATTCAGAGGGGAGCGCAGGATCGGGGTGGCGCCGGTCTGGACGCCCCAGCGCTACCCCTCGATAGGACGGCCGAGATAGGCCGCCGCGCTCGTGGCGGCTATGGCACCGTCAGCCGCGGCGGTCACGATCTGGCGCAGCGGCTTGGCCCGGACGTCGCCGGCCACGAAGAGCCCCGGCGTGCCCGTGGCCATCCGGTCGTCGGTCACCACGTAGCCCGCCTCGTCAAGCTCCACGAGCCCGTCCACGAGCCCGGTCTCCGGGACCCGGCCCACAAGGACGAAGACGCCGAACGAGCCCTCGTCGTAGGCCTCCTCGTAGGTCTCACCGGTCCCGTTGTCACGCAGGGTCAGCGTCGTGGGCAGCTCGCCGCCGTCAAGGGCCACGAGGCTCGTGAGCAGGCGCACCTCGACCTTCTCGTGCCTCTCGAGCTCCTCGACGAGCGCCGCTTGGGCCCTGAGGTGGTCCTTGCGGACGAGCAGCGTCACCTTGCTCGCAAAGCGCGTGAGGAACAGCGCCTCCTCGGCGGCAGAGTTTCCTCCCCCGACCACGAACACCTGTTTGCCACGATAGAACATGCCGTCACAGGTGGCGCAGTACGAGACGCCGTGGCCCGCGAAGCGATCCTCGCCGATAAACCCGGCGTGGCGCGGCTGGGCTCCCGCCGCCACGATGACCGCGGCGGCGTCATAGCTCGCCGAGGCCGCACGCACCGTAAAGCGCCCGGTTGCAGGGTCGCGCTCCAGGGATTCAACCGGGTCCATGACGACCTCGGCGCCGAGGTCGGCCGCCTGGGACCGCATGGCGTCGACGAGCGAGAAGCCGTCGGCGTGCGGGACGCCGGGATAGTTGTCGATCTCGCTCGTGAGGATCACCTGGCCGCCGAACGCCTCGCGCTCGAGCGTCACCGCGTCGAGCAGCGAGCGCTGCGCGTAGAGGGCCGCTGTGAGTCCCGCTGGGCCGCCGCCGACGATGACGAGGTCCTTGACCGTGCTCTGAGCCATGTCAGTCCCCTTTCAGAGTTTCCTTTGTTGAGAGATACCCCGCTCTCCCCTTCCCTAACGCCAAAATGAAAGTACGTCACCAACATTTTGACGGCAAACCCGGCGTGTCGCCTTGCGGTACGCCGGGATGCCATGCCCGTGTCTGCTGCTGGGGAAGACCTAGTCTTTGCCCTCCCCGGTAGCCGAGTTCTCGGCCGAGGCGTCGGCAGGCGCCTGCGGGAGGATGAGGTTCAGCAGTATGCCGACGAGCGTGGAGGTGGCCATGCCGGGCAGCGTATAGTCACCTATGGGGATGGAGATTCCCGAGGTCTCCATGCCGACGCCGAGGATGATGACGACGGAGGCAATCATCAGGTTGCGGTTGACGTCGAAGTCGACGCGGTTCGAGACAAGCATGCGCAGACCGTTGGAGGCGATGAGGCCGAAGAGCAGCAGGCTCACGCCGCCCATGACCGGACTCGGGATGGACTGGATGAGCGCGGCGAGCTTGGGGCAGAACCCACCCACCACAAGGGCGAATGCGGCCGCGTACCAGAAGATCTGCGTGGAGTAGACGCGCGTGACGCTCATGACGCCGATGTTCTCGGCGTAGGTGGTCGTGGGAGGGCCGCCGAGGAAGCCGGAGATGCAGGTGGAGATGCCGTCGCCGGCAAGGGAGCGCGGCAGCATGGGGCGGTAGTCCTTGCCCACGATCTCACCGACGGCGAGCAGGTGGCCGATGTGCTCGATGACCACGACCACGGCGACGGGCGCCACGAGCGCGATCGCGCCGGGGTCGAAGACAGGCATGGAGACGTGCGGGAGGCCGACCCAGGCGGCCTCGGCCACGGGCGCAAAGTCAACGAGGCCGAGCGCGAGCGAGATGACGTAGCCCACGATGATCGCCAGGAGCACCGGCACCGTCCCGATGATGCCGCCCATGCTCGAGAAGACCACCGCCGCAAGGAGCGTGACGGCGGCCACGACGGCGCCGACGCCGGAGAAGGCGACAGTGCCGTCCGCGGCCGTGGTGGTGAAGGCCATCTCGGCCGCCGTGGCGGAGAGGCCGACGCCGATCACGACCATGACAGAGGCGACGAGCACCGGGGGGAGCAGCCGGTCGAGCCAGCCGGTGCCGACGAGCTTGATGATGCCCGCCACGGCGAGAAACACCAGGCCGGCGACGATGACGCCCGACATTGCTGCCGCGAGCCCGCGCGTGGCGCCCACCGCGAGGATGGGGCTGATGAAGGCGAAGGAGCTACCCAGGTAGCTCGGGATCTTGTTGCCGGTGACGAGCAGGTAGCAGATCGTGCCGATGCCCGAGCACATGATGGCGACGTTGGGGTCGAGCCCCGTGAGGACGGGGACAAGCACCGTGGAGCCGAACATCGACATCATGTGCTGGATGCCGAGCGGGATGGCGCGCCCGACCGAGACCCGGTCGTCGACGCCGATGAGCTCGCGCTCGCGTGCGCTCATGGGAGCTCCCTTCTCCTGGGGCCAGGGCTGGGGTAGAAAAAAGGGCCCGGGCGCACGCTGCGCCCGGGCCCGGCAGGCGGCGTGCGCTACGCCACCAGGAAGTAGATCAGGAAGGCGATAGCCGCAACCCACATGAGCGGGCGGACCTTCTTGACTTGGCCGGTCACGACGGCGGTGATCACGTAGGCGATGAAGCCCAGGCCGATGCCGGAGGAGATCGAGTAGGTCATGCAGATGCTCGCGACGATCATGAACGCCGGGAAGCCCTCGAGCAGGTCGGACCAGTCGATGCCCTTGACGTCGCCCATCATGAGGTAGCCGACGTACACGAGCGCGCCGCAGGTGGCGGCAGAGCTCACGCACGCGATGAGCGGCGAGAAGAACGCGGCGAGCAGGAAGAGCACGCCGGTGGTGATGGAGGTCAGGCCCGAGCGGCCGCCGTCGGCGGCGCCGGAGGTGGACTCGACGAAGGTGGTGATCGAGGAGGCGCCGAAGAGGCCGCCGACCGCGGCCGCGGCGGAGTCGACGATCAAGATCTCACGGATGTTCTCGACGTTGCCGTCCTCGGTCAGGAAGTCGCCCTGCTTGGCCACGGCCATCGCGGTGCCCATGGTGTCGAAGAAGTCGGACATCATGAGCGAGAAGGCAAGCACGAGCAGCGTCGGGTTGGTGACGACCTTGGCGATGCCCATGACGCCGTTGGCGTCGGACTGGAACGGGGCGGCGAAGGTGGTGAAGTCGAGCGTGGAGACGATGCCGGCGGGCGCCTGGGTGACGCCGAGGGGGATGCCGCAGATGACGGCGATCACGATGCCGAGCAGGATGGAGCCCTTCACGTGGAAGGCCTCGAGCACGATGGTGACGATGATGGAGATGATGCCGACGATGAAGGCGGCGTTGGTCACGTCACCGAGGGCGAGCAGGGTGCCGGCGTCGTTGACGATGATGCCGGCGTTGGAGAGGCCGATCATCGCGATGAAGAGGCCGAGGCCGACGGAGATGGCGTGACGCAGCGAGACGGGGATGGCGTCCATGATCGCCTCGCGCAGGCCGCAGAGCACCAGGATGAGGATGGCGACGCCCTCGACGAAGATGATGCCCATGGCGGCGTGCCAGTCACCGCCGCAGGCACCGGTGGCGGCGACGGCGATCATGGAGTTGACGCCGAGGCCCGAGGCGCAGGCGAGCGGCCTGTTGGCGATGAGGCCCATCAGGACGGTCATGACGGCGGCGCCCACGCAGGTACCCGTGACGATGGCGCCGTAGGGCACGTCGGGCATCGCGGCGCTGAGGATGGAGGGGTTGACGATGATGATGTAGGCCATCGCCAGGAACGTCGTCAGGCCGGCGCGAAGCTCCGTCCCGGCAGACGTCCCCCTCTCGGTGAGATGGAAGAACTTGTCCATGCTTCTGGTTACCTCTTCTCAAATTGCCGAAAACAATACGCGGCCCCTCCGGGACCGCACTCCGACGACGTCAGGGAAACGATCAGACGCCGCTTGAGCCAAATCCTCCCGCGCCGCGGTCGGTCTCGTCGAGCTCGTCAACCTCGACGAGCGTGACCGTGGGGACGCGCTGGATGACGAGCTGGGCGATGCGCTCGCCGCGCTCGATGGTGATGGGCTTCTCGTCATCGAGGTTGACGGCACAGACCTTGAGCTCGCCGCGATAGTGGGAGTCCACGAGGCCCGGCGTGTTCGCCATGGAGAGGCCCTGATTGAGGGCGAGTCCGCTTCGGGGCTGCACGAAGCCGGCAAAGCCCTCGGGAATGGCGACGGCTAGCCCCGTGGAGACCAGGCGGCGCTCGTGCGGGGCCAGGGTTACGTCCTCGTTGGCACGCAGGTCAAGCCCGGCATCACCGGCATAGGCGTAGCTGGGCAGCTCGACGGAGGGGTCAAGGCGCTTGATGGGAAGGTCGATGCGCTCGTCAGTCATTCAGGCTCCTCAGCTCCTCGCTGAACTCGTCCACGTCCTTGAAGTCACGGTAGACGGAGGCAAAGCGTACGTAGGCGACCTTGTCGATGGAGACGAGCCGCTTGAGCACCATGCTCCCCAGGTCAACCGACGAGACCTCCGTGCGGCCGCCGTCGCGCAGCGCCGACTCGATGTCGTCAATGAGGCCAGAAAGGGCTGACATGGGGACGTCACGCTTGACCGTGGCCGTGACGAGGCCGCGCATCAGCTTCTGACGGTCGAAGGGCTCCTTGTGCCCGTCGCGCTTGATGACGACGAGGGGGACCTCCTCGCAGCGCTCGTAGGTCGTGAACCGAAAGCCGCAGCTCGTGCACTCGCGACGACGACGAATGGCATCGTTGCTCTCCGAGGGCCTCGAGTCGACGACCTTCGACTCATCGCAACCGCATTTGGGACAGCGCATCTAACCTCCTTGTTGGAACGCAACAGAGAAGGTATCACAAAACGTTCAAATCTCGCCACCCGGCGCCGACTCGAAACCAACTGGAAAGGGCCGCGCACCGTGAAACAGGGCGGAAAAGAGGGCGAGCCTAGCCGAGCGAGGCCACGGGGACCTGCAGGCGCTGGCCGGGCGTGACGAGACCGCCCGTGAGACCGTTGCGCTCCTGGATCCAGGAGACGAGCTCGGCCGTGCTGACGCCCTGCGGGATGCGTCCCTCGGCGATGCCCCAGAGGGAGTCACCCTCCTGAACGACGACAGTCTCGGTGGGAAGCGCGCTCAGGGATGCGGCTCCACCCTGCGCGCGCAGGGCGTCTGAGACGACGGAGGCCAGGGCGAGGGCGCAGACGAGCGCGACGCCGCAGGCGACGAACAGGGCGGACTGGCGCAGCGAGAGCTCCTGAGGCCGCCGGGCGACGTCGGACGCGCCCTCGGCCGTGCGCCCGCCCTCGATGAGGACGAGCCGGGGCCTGCGGGAGCGGGCGCTGAGCGCGGCGGTGCCGTCAAAGGCCGGGAGGCCGGCTGGCGTGGTGAGGTTGTTCATCGCTGTCCCCTTTCGCTTGACTGTGCTGGGACGGTTATATCGAGGCGACCGGACAGAAATTCTCGTTCGAAACAGAACGTCTGTACCTTATTATGATAGTACGCTTGTTCGTGTCAAGAGAAAACGAACAGATGTTTGCAGAAACGCAGAAACTGTCGTATCATGGGCTCACAGAGAGAAGGAGGCACCATGGCAAAAGGAAAGCTCGGTAAGCGGCAGCTCGCAATCTACGACTTCATCCGTGCCTACTCCGCCGAGCACGGCTATCCGCCCTCGGTGCGCGAGATTGGCGCCGCGGTCGGGCTCGCCTCCCCCTCCACCGTCCACATGCACCTCAAGGTGCTGGAGGAGCAGGGCCTCATCAAGCGAGACTCAAAGAAGCCCCGCACCATCGAGGTTATGGGAGGCCAGGGCGCCCCCGCCACGGACCCCGGGCTCGCAAGCGTCTCGCAGGACGTCAACCGCAACTCGATCACGCTGCCGCTCGTCGGACGCGTGGCCGCCGGAACCCCCATCCTGGCCGAGCAGAACATCGAGGACACGCTCACCCTGCCCACCTCCATCGTGGGGGACTCGAGCTCCTTCATCCTCCGGGTGCGCGGGGAGTCCATGATCAACGCCGGCATCTTCGACGGGGACTACATCGTCGTGAAGGAGCAGCACGACGCCCATGACGGGGAGATTGTCGTGGCGCTGATCGATGACTCGGCCACCGTCAAGACCTTCTACCGCGAGCAGGGCCGCATCCGCCTGCAGCCGGAAAACGACACCATGGAGCCCATCTACGCGGACAACCCCACCATCCTCGGCCGGGTCACGGCGCTCATCCGCTCCGTCTCGTAGCGTCATGGGAAAGTCTGGGGGCGAGGCGGCGCGGACGCATGGGCGCATCGGCGTCTTCGACGTCGTGCGCGGCTTCTCGGTCGTCTCGATGGTGCTCTTTCACCTCTGCTACGACCTGCGCTTCCTCGCCGGCGTTCCGCTGGCGTGGTTCGCCCCACCCCTGCAGGACGTCTGGCGGGCGAGCATCTCGTGGACGTTCCTCTTCGTGGCCGGCTGCATGTGCCCGCTCTCGCGCAGCAACCTGAGGCGCGGGCTCTCCTACGCCGCCGTCGCGCTCGCCATCTGGGTCGTCACGACCGTTGCCGCCGTCGACACGCCCATCTCGTTCGGCATCATCTACTGCATGGCCGCCTGCACGCTCGTGTCCTGGGCCCTCTCGCGCGTCGGCGCGCTTCCGCGCGGGCGCGTGGCCGCCCTCGTCCTCTTTGTGGCGTTTCTCGCCCTTCAGGGCATCTCGCGCGGCACCGTGGGGCTCGGCCCGCTCTCCGTGGAGCTGCCCCCCGCCCTCTACGAGACGCCGTGGCTCGCCTGGCTCGGGCTTCCCGGGGGAGGCTTTTCCTCGGGGGACTACTACCCGCTCCTCCCCTACCTCTTCATGTACCTTGCCGGCGCCGCGCTCGGGGCGCGGTGGGGGCAGAGGGGCTACCCCGCCTGGGCACGTGAGGCGCACGTGGCGCCCCTCTCATTCGTCGGGCGCCACGCCCTCGTGGTCTACGTGGTCCACCAGCCCGTCCTGCTGGCCCTCACCATGCTCCTCGCCTGATTCCTGCCCACCCACCGCGTAGGGGGCGAGCGTGCGGGCCATGCGCTCGTCGGCCTTCACGGTTGCGAGCAGACCCTCCTGGACGTAGCGCTCCCGCATCACCTGGCAGCGTTCGTGCACCATCTTCATGAGCAGGCCCTTCTCGTAGGGCACGAGCACCGTCACGGTGACGCTGCCGCTCGCCGCCTCGCGGGCCACGCGATAGAGCAGGCCACGGATGCCCGTGCCCTCTCGCGCTGAGATGACCTGCGCGTCCGGGTGGGCCAGCGTCGCCGCGCGCAGCTCCTCCTCGTCGAGCAGGTCCGCCTTGTTGAGCACGGTCACGCAGCGGATCTCGGCGGCGTCGATGTCGGCGAGCACCGAGCGGACCGCCTCGATCTCCAGCTCGCGATGCGGGTCGGAGGCGTCCACCACCAGCAGGATGAGGTCGGCGGCGCGCACCTCGGCGAGCGTCGACTTGAAGGACTCCACGAGCATCGTCGGCAGCTTCTGGATGAAGCCGACCGTGTCGGTGAGGGTGATCTTGCGCCCCTCCTCGAGCTCGAGGGCGCGCGTGGTGGGGTCGAGTGTGGCGAAGAGCTCGTCGCGCACGTAGACGTCCGCCCCGGTCAGGCGGTTCAAGAGGGTCGACTTGCCGGCGTTGGTGTAGCCGACGAGCGCCACGCGCCAGACGCCGGAGTCCCAGCGCGCCTTGCTCTGCACGCCTCGCCTGCGCTCGAGCCGCTCGAGCTCGCGTCGCAGCGTCGAGATGCGCGAGCGCACGAGCCTTCGGTCAACCTCGAGCTGGCTCTCGCCCTGGCCGAAGCGGCTTCCGATGCCGCCGCGCGTCTGCTCGCCCACGAGGTGGCTCCACATGCCGCGCAGTCGTGGCAGCACGTACTGGAGCTGGGCCAGCTGCACCTGGAGCCGGCCCTCGTGCGTCTTGGCGTGGACGCCGAAGATGTCCAGGATGAGCGCCGTGCGGTCGATGATCTTGACCGGCTCGCCGACGATCTTCTCGAGGTTCGCCTGCTGGGAGGGCGTGAGCTCGTCGTCGAAGATCACCACGTCGGCGTCGAGGTTGCGCACGTAGGAGCAGAGCTCCTCCACCTTCCCCTTGCCGATGAAGGTCTTGGGCACGGGCGCGTCAAGGCGCTGCGTCATCGTGAGGACCACCTCGGCGCCGTCCGTCTCGGCAAGCCGCGCGAGCTCGGCGAGAGACTCCTCCACGCCCCACTCGGAGCGCCCGAGGTCGACGCCCACGAGGATCGCCCGCTCCGGGACCGGCGCGGTGGACTGCGGCCTAAAGCGACCCATCGCCCGCCCCCTCCCCGAGCTCGGCGCAGACGAGGTCGGCGGCCTGCGCAAGGCTCGCCTCGTCAAGGTCTATCCAGCGGACCCGGCCGTCGTGGCGAAACCACGAGAGCTGACGCTTGGCGTAGCGCCTCGTCCGGCGCTTCACGAGCTCGACGGCCTCCTCCGCGGAGGTCTCCCCGGCAAGCGCGCCGAGCACCTCCTTGTACCCGATGGCCTGGCCGGCGGTGGAGTCCGCGGTGAGGCCCCGCCCCGCCAGGGCGCGGACCTCGTCGAAGAGCCCGGAGGCCACCATCGCGTCCACCCGCTCGTCGATGCGCTCGTAGAGCCGCTCGCGTGCCATCGTGAGGCCCCAGACCCGCGCGTCGTAGTGCGCGGCGCGCTCGTGCAGGCCCTCGTGCTGCGTGGCGTAGGAGACCCCCTCGTCGAGCATCTCGAGGGCGCGCACCACGCGCCGGACGTTGTTGGGGTGGATGAGCTCGGCGCTTCTGGGGTCGCGCTCGGCGAGAAGGGCGTGCAGGGCCGCGGCGCCGCGCTCGTGCGCCAGCTCCTCGTAGGACGCGCGGCTTCCGCCCCCGCGCTCCCCCGCCGGAAACGCCATCTCGTCGACGACCGCGTTGAGGTAGAGCCCCGTCCCGCCGCAGAGCACCGGCGTGCGGCCCTCGGCGAGCAGGGCGTCCACACAGGAGCGCGCCGCCTCCTGAAAGCGCTGGACCGAGTAGTCCTCGGTGGGGTCCGCCACGTCGACCATGAGCAGCGGCACGCGCCGCTCGGCGGCGGGCGTCTTGGCCGTGCCGACGTCCATGCCCCGGTAGACCTGCATGGCGTCGACCGAGACGACCGCGCTGCCAAGGCGCTCGGCCACGAGCTCGGCCAGGGCGCTCTTGCCCGAGGCCGTGGGCCCGACCACGCAGACGACGGGGCCCGGCGCGCTCATCGGGGCTCGCCCTCCAGGCTCCCCCGCAGGTACCACGTGCGCGCCTCCTCGACGCGCACGTCGCAGACCGTGCCGACGAGCTCGTCGGCGGTGCGCCCCTCGGGCAGGGGGAAGTGCACCGTCTGGTTCTTCTCGCTGTGGCCCACCATGACGGAGTCGTCGCGCTTGGACGTCCCCTCGACGAGCACGCTCACGAGCTTGCCGAGGTCGGCCTGGTTGGCGTCGTGGGCCTGCTCGGCCACGAGGGCGGCGAGACGGTCGAAGCGGTCCTGGATCACCTCGTGCGGGGTGTCGTCGGGCATCTTGGCCGCGGGCGTCCCCGGCCGACGCGAGTAGATGAAGGTGTAGGCGGACGAGAAGGCAGCCTCGCGGACGAGCGAGAGCGTGTCCTGGAAGTCCTCCTCGGTCTCGCCGGGAAAGCCGACGATGATGTCGGTGGAGAGCGCGATGTCCGGCAGGGCGGCGCGCAGGCGCCTCACGAGGTCGAGGTACTCCTCCCGCGTGTAGCTGCGGTTCATCGCCCTCAGGACGCGCGTGGAGCCGCTCTGGACCGCAAGGTGCAGGTGCGGCATCACGTTGGGCAGCTCCGCCATTGCCGCGATGGTCTCGTCAGAGAGGTCCTTGGGGTTGGACGAGGTAAAGCGGATGCGCTCCACGCCCGTGGCCGAGACGGCGCGCAGCAGCTCGGCGAAGCGCGGCTCGCCGTAGATGTTACGGCCGTAGGAGTTGACGTTCTGCCCGAGCAGGGTGACCTCGTGCACGCCGTCGGCGACGAGGCGCTCCACCTCGGAGACGACGCTCTCCATGGTGCGGCTCTTCTCGCGCCCGCGAACGTAGGGCACGATGCAGTAGGTGCAGAAGTTGTTGCAGCCGGTCATGATCGGGACCCAGGCGTGGAAGGGGCTCTCCCGGCGGCTCGGGAGGTCGGTGGAGAAGGGGCGCCCCTCCTCGACGGTGTCGACCTCCACGGCGTGCCCGTCGTCCTCGTACGCCTCGGCGAGAAGCTCGGGCAGACTTGCGAGCGCGCTCGTACCGAACACCACGTCCGCGCAGGCGATGTGCTCGCGGATCTTCTCGCCGTCGCGCTGGGCGATGCAGCCCCCGATGGCCACCACGCGCCGGCCGGAGGGGGGCGTCGGGGCCGAGACCATGGCCGAGGCCTGGCCGTAGAGGCGCTGGTCGGCGTTCTCCCGAACGCAGCAGGTCATGAAGACGACGATGTCGGCGTCCTCAGGCTCGGCCACGCAGATGCAGCCGCACTCGTCGAGGAGGCCGGCCACGCGCTCGGAGTCGTGCAGGTTCATCTGGCACCCGAAGGTGCGCACGCAGTAGGTCTTTCCAACAAGGACGGGGGGATGGGACATCGTCATGCCTGCCTCGGGGAATCGGCATCGACGCCGGACGTGGTGGTCGGGGCGGGGATGCGGTGGACGTAGACGGCGATGCGGATCGCCGTTCGGCTCTCGCCGGAGATCTCGATGTCGGAGAACGTTGGCGCACAGGAGATGTCGACTCCGGTGGGGATCAGAAAGCCGCGGGCGATGGCGATGGCCTTGACGGCCTGGTTGACCGCGCCCGCACCGACGCACTGGATGTTGACGGGCACCCCGTCCTTGACGAGACCCGCTATGGCGCCAGCGACCGACGCCGGCGACGACTTGCTCGACACCTTCAGATAGTCCATGTCATGTCTCCTGCTGCACGTAACGTGAGCTGTTGCGAATATGGTTCGTGAGTTCCGGATGCATTCTACTGGCAAACTGCGGTTTTGAGAAGCGCGACCACGTCAGGGCGCTAGTCTCGCTCCTCGAGGTCGAAGGTGACGGTGATCTTGCCGCGCCCCACCCGAACCTTGGGGTCTGCGGAGAGGGAGAGGTAGTAACGGTCGGCGAGCAGGGAGAAGTCGCGCTCCATGGCGCGAGAGAACTCGTCGAGGTCCTCGGAGGAGACCCTGAGCCCGCGCCGGTCGCGCGCGAGGTCGACCTCGCGAGGGGCGCCGGCGTGCGGGGAGGCCCGGTGCGTGAGGCGGGCGACCACGCTGCGCAGCGGCCTGATCTGGCCGGAGACGATGCGGTGCGCGGTGCGCTCGGACATCTCCAGACCGAGCGCCGCGGCCTGCTCGCGCAGCTCCGAGGCGTCCGCCGCGGCGCGTAGGCGCTCCAGGACCGGGAGGTCCTCGAGCGAGTCGATGAAGAGGAGCTCGGAGCCGTCCACGGACTGGGCGGCGCGTGCCCGGGCCGTGGCGGCGATCTCGGCGGGCGAGCCGAGGTAGACCTCGCAGGACGCGCGTTCCTCGAGCGCGAACTCACAGCACGTCCGAACGATGTTGTGCGGCCCGCGCACGCAGGCGAGCGCACCGTCCTCCCCCGCCTCCACGGTCGGCCAGCTTGACTGGTCGGCACGCTCGGGCAGCGCGCGGGCGTCGGTCACCACGCGGATCGAGGTCCCCTTGCCCGGGGCCGAGGAGACGACCTCGGCGCTCACCGCGTTCTCCCTCACCGAGAAGAGCGCCATGCCACGGCCGTGGATGCCCCAGCGGTCCATGTGCACGCTGTCGAGCTTGGAGGTCACACGGGCCTCGAAGATGCGCTCCTGCATGTCCGCCGGGACGCCCGAGCCGTCGTCGAGCATCGTGGTGGTGCGCAGGTCGCCCTCGCGGGCCGTCGCCACGTAGATGTGGCGTGCGCCGGCGTCGCGGGCGTTGCGCAGCATCTCGATGACCGCGTCCTCCACGCAGCGGATGTCGTGCTTGGCCTGGCGGCGCTCCGCCTCCGCGACGCGGAGGCGTACGTAGCCCTCGCCGAGGTTCTCCTCGACGCGCAGGGCGCGCTCGCCACCCATGGTGGAGACGAAGCTGACGAGGTCGTTGCCGGCGGGCATGGCCCCTCCGCTACTTGGCCACGTCGACGGCGCGCGACTCGCGGATCACCACGACGCGCACCTGGCCGGGATACTCCATCTCGTCCTCGATCTGCTTGGCGATGTCGTGCGCGAGCACGGTGGCCTGGGCGTCGGAGATCTTCTCGGGCTCGACCATCACGTGGAGCTCGCGGCCGGCCTGCATGGCGTAGGTGCGCTCGACGCCCTCGTGAGCGTTCGAGATCTCCTCGAGCTTCTCGAGGCGCTTGATGTAGTTCTCGGCGGACTCGCGACGGGCGCCGGGACGTGCGGCGGAGATGGCGTCGGCTGCCTGGACGAGCACGTCGAGCACGGTGTCCGGGTCAACGTCGGCGTGGTGGGCCTCGATGGCGTGGACGATCTCCGGGCGCTCGCCGTAGCGGCGGGCGAGGTCGGCGCCGATCACGGCATGCGGGCCCTCGACCTCGTGGTCGATGGCCTTGCCAAGGTCGTGGAGGAGGCCCGCGCGCTTGGCGGGAGCCTCGTCAAGCCCGAGCTCGGAGGCCATGATGCCGCAGAGGGCAGAGACCTGGACGGAGTGGGAGAGGACGTTCTGGCCGAAGGAGGTGCGGTAGCGCAGGGCGCCCAGCGTCTTGACGAGCTCGGGGTGCAGGTCGTGGATGCCGGCGTCGAAGGCGGCCTGCTCGCCGGCCTCGCGGACGCGCTCGGCAACGAGCGCCTCGGCCTTCTTGTAGAGCTCCTCGATGCGAGCCGGGTGGATGCGGCCGTCGGCGATGAGGTTCTCGAGCGCCACGCGCGCCGTCTCGCGACGAACGGGGTCGAAGCTCGAGAGGACCACCGTCTCAGGGGTGTCATCGATGACGAGGGAGACGCCGGAGACCTGCTCGAAGGTGCGGATGTTGCGGCCCTCGCGGCCGATGATGCGGCCCTTGAGGTCGTCGGAGGGGATGTGGACGGAGGTCACCGTGATCTCGCCGGCCTGGTCGGCGGCGCAGCGCTGGATGGCCGTGGAGATGATCTCGCGAGCCGTCTTGTCCGCCTGGGCGCGCACCGACTGCTCGGACTCGCGCAGGATCTGGGCCTCCTCGCGCACGGAGTCTGCGCGCACGCGGGCGAGCAGCTCGTCGTGGGCCTCGTCGCGCGAGAGGCCGGCGATGCGCTCGAGCTCGGTGGTCTGGCGGGCGGTCATCTCGTCGAGGTCGTTCTTGCGGCGGTCGAGCTGGCCCTGGAGGCTCGAGAGCTGGTGCTCGCGGCGGTCGAGCGCGTCGTTGCGGTGGTCGAGGGACTCCTCGCGCTGCATGATGCGGTTCTCCATGTTCTGGAGCTCCTGCTTGCGCTTCTTCTCCTCGGCCTCGGAGTTCTGTTTGAGCTGGAGGATCTCCTCCTTGGCCTCGAGGATGGCCTCCTTCTTGGTGCTCTCGGCCTGGCGGGCGGCCTCGGCCGAGATACGCTCGGCCTCGCTCCTGGCGGACTCGAGGTGGGACTCGGCCTCCTTGAGGCGGGAATCGCTCTGCCCCGCGAGGACGAAGTACACGACGGCCGCTCCAACGATCAGGCAGACCGCCCCAACGATTATCAATTCCATGGCTGCTCCTCAGATGTGATGATGCGTTCCTGCTGTGGTTCTGGAGACCATGGCGCCATGCGCCATGGAACCCGCCATCGGAGATGCAGTCGTGGCGCCTATGCCGAGGGTGGTGCGTGATCGACAGCTAACGTGACATGACAAACAGATATGGACATCAGCTGGCAGGCCAGCGAGAAGTGCGCTCCAATAGCTAAACAATCGTAGCGTTAAGGTAAGCGCCGTGTCAACGCGCCCGTGGTAGACGGTCTAGTTTCGTCCGTCCGTGACCTCGCGGGCAACCTCGGAGGCAAGGGCGTAGGCAAAGCCCCTCCCGCAGAGGAAGCGCACGATGCGCTCGAAGTCGTTCTTGCCGGTAAGGCGGCGGCGCGACGCGAGCGAGAGCGCACGGGCGTGCTCCTCGTCGGCGTCGAAGTACTCCTCAGGCCAGCCCTCGACCTCGCCGACCTCTATGCCGCGACGCGAGAGCTCGCGGGCTATCTTGGACCTCCCCCAGCCGGCGGCCACCTTCGAGCGTATGAACACCGATGCGTAGCGCGCGTCGTCGACCAGGCCGCACGAGCGGGCGCGCTCCACGAGCTCGTCGACGAGAGCCCTCCGGTAGCCATCGCGCGCGAGGCGCACGGCAAGCTCGTGGGTGGAGTAGTCACGGCGCCCGACGAGCGCCTCAACGCGCTCGCGCCCGCAGGAGCGCGAGAGCTCGCCCACAAGGTGGAGCAGCTCCGCACGGGAGGAGGGAGACGTTCCCTCCCCGTCGCGGACGCGGACGAGGCGGCGTCCCACCGCTACGGGGAGCGACCACTGCTCGTCTCCCCGCTCCGAGGTGGCCACGCTCAGCGTGGCGCGTGGCGGGCGGCCGGCAAGCGAGCGGGCGGTGCGGGCGGGAAGCTCGACGTCCCAGCTGAGCGTTGGGTCGCTCACAGCTCAGGGCCCTCGGGGTCCACGTCAGCGCCCTCGACGACCTCACCCACGCGCTCGTCGCCCAGCTCGAGCCCACAGGCCACGCGAACCTTGTGGTCGATCTCGTCACGCAGGTCGGGGTTGGAGGCGAGGAACTCCTTGGCCGCCTCGCGACCCTGGCCGAGGCGCTCGGACTCATAGGTGAACCAGGAGCCGGACTTGTTCACCACGTCATAGTCAACCGCCATGTCCAGGATCGAGCCCTCCTTGGAGATGCCCTGCCCGTACATGATGTCAAACTCGGCCTGCTTGAACGGCGGCGCAACCTTGTTCTTGACCACCTTGACGCGAACGCGGCTGCCCACCGCCTCCCCGTTGACCTTGATGGTGTCTATGCGGCGGATGTCCATGCGCACCGAGGCGAAGAACTTGAGCGCGCGGCCGCCCGGCGTGGTCTCCGGGTTGCCGAACATGACGCCGATCTTCTCGCGAAGCTGGTTGATGAAGATGCAGGTGGTGTTTGACTTGGAGAGCGAGCCCGCAAGCTTGCGGAGGGCCTGGCTCATGAGGCGCGCCTGCAGGCCCACCGTGGAGTCACCAATCTCCCCCTCGATCTCCGCGCGCGGGGTGAGGGCGGCGACCGAGTCCACGACCACGACGTCTATGGCGCCGGAGCGCACGAGCATGTCACAGATCTCAAGGGCCTGCTCGCCGGTGTCCGGCTGGGAGATGAGCACCTCGTCGATGTCCACGCCGATGCGGGCCGCATAGCCCGGGTCAAGTGCGTGCTCCGCGTCGATGAAGGCCACCACGCCGCCCATGGCCTGGGCCTCGGCGAGAATCTCGAGGGAGAGGGTGGTCTTGCCCGAGGACTCCGGGCCGTAGATCTCCACGATGCGGCCGCGCGGGACGCCCCCGATGCCGAGCGCCGCGTCAAGGGCGATGGAGCCGGTGGGGATTGCCTCGACCTCCATGCTGGGGCCGTCGTCACCGAACCTCATGATGGCGCCCTTGCCGAACTTCTTCTCAATCTCCTTGGTGGTCTCCTCGAGAACCCTGTCCCGCTCCTCGCCGGTGGTCCGGGGGTGAATCTCCTTGGTGATGCCCTTGCTCTTGGCCATGCTCTCTCCCTTGCTCAGGTTCGTCGCAGACATGGTAGACGAACACCCGTTCTACGTCAAGGCGGACGGCAAGAGCATAGGGACGGGGGCTTGCGGGGTTCCGACGGGAGGCTTGCGCGGCCCGCCGCCTACATGACGCGGAGCCCCCAGGGGCGCCCTTCGTCCTCCTCAGGCGTTCGCGCCGTCCGTGACCTCCCCCGCAGCCGAGCGTGCAAGGTTGCCCGCCTCCACAACACCTTCACGGAGAAGCTCGACCGCGCGGCGCACGGCGGCATGGCGGACCTCAGCCCGGTCCCCGGGGAACAGGCCCCTCTCGGCACGGGTCCCCGCCGGGGTGGAGAGTCCCAGCCAGACGGTACCCACGGGCTTGCCCGGCTCCTCCCCGCCCGGGCCGGCGATACCGGTGAGCGAGACCGCGACGTCGCAGCCGAGCGCGCGCCGCGCGCCGCGGGCCATCTGCTCGGCGCACTCGCCCGAGACCACGCCCAACCCCGGCGTCTGGACCACCTCGTCGGTGACGCCGAGAAGCGCCTGCTTGACGGGGACGGCGTAGCTCACCACCCCGCCGCGGACCACGGCGGAGGAGCCCGGGACCGCGGTGAGGCAGCCGGCGACGAGGCCGCCCGTGCACGACTCCGCCGTGCCAAGCGTCACCCCCGCCCGCACGGCGTCGGCGACGAGCGCCGCACAGGCGTCGAAGAGGCCCTCGTCATGGGCGAGGATGACCTTGTCCCGGCCCTTCTCGCCGGGGCGGCCGGCGGCGCCGGCCGTGGGGGCGTCAGACATAGCGACCACCTTCCCTAGGCCCGGAACACGACGTGCCGGGCGTCCCAGAAGTACTGCGCGCCCGAGACCACGGTGAGCACCACCGCGGCGACCATGAGCGCCCAGGAGACGAGACCGACGAGGCCGAGGTCGTCCACTGCGAGGGCGGAGAGGGCGTAGGAGAGATAGTAGCCGCAGAGCGCCACCATCGTGACCGCGGTCTTGGCCTTGCCGAGGCTGTCGGCGGCGATGACGTCGCCCTTCCCGGCGGCCACCATGCGCAGCGCGCTCACGAGGAACTCGCGCAGCAGGATGACGAAGACGACCCACACCGAGACCGCGCCGCGCTCAAGGAGCAGCAGCAGCGCCGAGAAGACCAGGAGCTTGTCGGCGATGGGGTCGAGGAACTTGCCGAAGTCCGTGATCTCGTCGCGCGAGCGCGCGAGGTAGCCGTCGACCTTGTCGGTGAGCGAGAGGGCGACGTAGAGCACGAAGGCGGCGAGGGCGAGCGGCGCCGAGTCAGCGCCGCCCGCCGCCTGCGCGACGAGCATGAAGACCGGGATGAAGGCGATGCGGACGCAGGTCACCACGTTGGCGGGCGTCCAGATGCCCCGGGGGGCGGGTGCGTTGGGGGCGCCCACGGCTACGCCTCCTCCCTCACGAGCTCGCCGACGAGCTCGTAGCAGAACGAGTCGACGAGGTCCACGCACACGATGTCGCCCACGGCGGCCTCGCCGGAGGCGATGTGGACCGCGCCGTCGCTGTCGGGCGCCTGGAACCAGGCGTGGCCGATGAGCTCGGGGCCGTCGTCGCCCTCCTCGACGCCGTCGACGATCACATGCACGCGCTCTCCGACGTGGGAGGCCGTGGCGGCAAAGCCGAGCTGCTCGGTGAGGTCCACGAGGTGCTGCGTGCGCTCGAGCTTCACGTCCTCGGGAACCTGATCGGCCATGCGGGCGGCCGCGGTGCCCTCCTCCTGGGAGTAGGCGAAGACGGAGCAGTAGTCGAACTCCTCCTCGGCGATGAAGTCGTAGAGCTCGTCGGCCTCCTCGTCCGTCTCGCCGGGGAACCCCGCCATGCCGGTGGTGCGCAGCACCATGCCGGGGATCTCGGAGCGCAGGCGCGCGAAGAGCTCGCGGAGCTCCTCGGGCGACCCGGAGCGGCCCATCGCCTTGAGCACGCGCGCGGAGCAGTGCTGGATGGGGATGTCGATGTAGGGCAGGACCTCGGGCACGTCGCGGATCGTGGCGACGAGCTCGTCGGTCATGCCCTCGGGCTGCAGATAGAGCACGCGCACCCAGCCGTGGTAGGGGCGCACCGCCTCGGCGACCCTCCGCAGGAGCGAGGCGAGCGTCTGGCCCTCGCCAAGGTCGCACCCCCACACGCCGGTGTCCTGGCCGATGAGCACGACCTCGCGGACGCCGCCCTCCATGAGAGCGGAGACCTCGGCCACCACGTCCTCGGCCGTGCGGGAGTGGTAGCGCCCGCGGATGTAGGGGATCGCGCAGAAGGTGCAGAAGCGGTCGCAGCCCTCGGAGATCTTCACGAAGGCGCTCGCCCCGTCGACGGTGCGCAGCGTGCCCGCCGTCCCCGCCTGGCCGGCGGAGGCCGGCATGCCGAGCACCTCGCGCACCACGCCCGTGATGCCGTCCTCGTCCTCGGCGCGCACGAAGGCGGCGACCTCGGGCAGCTCGCTGGCGAGGGCGTCGCCGTAGCGCGAGGGCACGCAGCCGCACATCACGATCGGGCACGCGCGGACGCCTCCCGCGACCTGCTCGGCGAGCTCGAGGGTGGCCTCGACGGACTCTTCGGTGGCGCTGGCAAGAAACGAGCACGTGTTGATGACCGCCACGTCGGCGTCCTCGGCGCCGTCGGCCTCCAAGAACCCGTCGGCGAGCAGCAGGGCGCGCATGCGGTCGGTGTCGACCTCGTTCTTGGCGCAGCCGAGCGTCACGAACAGGACGCGCGGCGCGCGGGCGCTAGCGGTAGTTGACGAACTGCAGGGGCTGGCCATAGTCACGCTCCTTGAGCGACGCGATCACGGACTGGAGGACGTCCCTGGAGGCGGAGCTCACGCGGAGCTTGTCCCCCTCGATGGCGGCCTTGGCCTTTACCTTGAGGTCGCGGACGTCCTTGGCGATCCTCTTGGCGGTGTCGGCGTCGATGCCCTGGACGATGGTGCCCACCTGGCGCACCGTCATGCCCGAGGCGCCCTGCGGGTCGGCCCACCGCACGGCCGTGAGGTCGATGCCGCGGCGCGTCAGCTTGGTCGCGAGCACGTCGCGCACCTGGCCGGCGACGAACTCGGAGGGGGCCTCTATCTTGAAGGACCCCTCCTTCTTGGAGAGCTCGAGCGTGGCGCCCGTGCCCTTGAGGTCGTAGCGCTGCGTGAGCTCGCGCGCAGCCTGCTGGTAGGCGTTGTCGACCTCCTGCATGTCCACCACGGACACGACGTCGAAGCTCGATTCCTTGGCCATGCCATCTCCTTTCCGTGGCGCCCATGGCGCCGAACCTTGTGGGCGGGGTCTACGCGCCGGCCCCCGCGCCTCCCGCGGCAGCCTCCGCACCGGACTCGGGGTCCGTCGCGTCCTCGGGAAGCGGCGTCCCCTCGATGGTGAGCGCCGCGCGCCCGCCGGCGTGCGAGGAGAAGTCGCGCCGCTCGCCGTTCTCCGTCACCGTGACGGCGGCGGGGTTCGTCACCTGCACCGTGATGGAGTCGTGCACCGTGTAGGAGGCGCTCCACGGCCCGGTCAGGCTGTCGGCGACCTCCGAGACGCCGTCGCAGGTGACCTCAACCCAGGAGACCTCGCCGCTCGCCACGGAGACCTCGACGACAGTCTCCTCGGGCTCGGCGACGCCCTGCGCGTCCGCGTCGGCGTCGGCGTCGGAGCCGGCCTCCGCGTCCGCGGCGCCCGTGCCGGGCTCGTCGCCCGTCTCGGCGTCCGAGCCCGCCCCCTGGGCGTCGGGGTCCGCCTCCCCTCCCGCGTCGTCGGAGGTCCCGGTGGTGTTCACCTGGACGACGTGGCCGGGCTGGGCCTCCTGGCCCCCTCGGTTCACGCACGAGCTCACCGAGAAGACGAGGATGGCCGTGAGCACCGCGGCCAGCAGCAGGATGAGGGCGAGAAGGGCGCGGCGCGGGTCCGAGAGGAACGCGTCGAGGACGCCGGCAACCCCGGAGCGCTGGCGCCCGCGGCCGACGGGGGCCCCGGAGCGGGAGCGGGCCGCCCGGCGCTGCACGTTGGGACGCTCCACGCGCGCGATGTTGCGCGAGGAGCGTCGCCCAGAGAGGGTCGAGGCGGGCGCATAGGGGCTTGCGTGGTCGTCGTAGCGCAGGTCGTCGGTGTACTCGCCGGAGCCGACGCGACGGGTGCTCACGTCGTCGCGCCGGTAGAGGCGGCCGGTCCTCGCCCGGCTGCGCCCGCCGTCGCGCTCCTCGGGGTAGGAGTGCTGCTGGCCCTCGTTGAGCAGGCGGCTCGCCTGGTCGTTGGGGCGCCTGCGGCGGTTTGCGGCACGGCGGCGGGCGGTGCTCGCGGGGGCGTGGTCGGACGGGGCCCCGGTGTTGTAGGGGTGCCCGTCGACGCGCTCGCGGGCCACGTGGCCGTAGGGGGCGGACGAGGCGTAGGACCCGTAGGCGCCCCGGGTGCCCGGGGCCGCGGACCCCACGCCGGCGAGCGGGACCGACGTGCGCGGACGGGCGGGCGCCGTGGTGGCGAAGTCGCCCATGTCGCCGGCGGGGCCGCCCGAGGTGGGCAGCAGCGGCCGGTACTCCACGTAGGCCTTCGGGCGCGAGCCGGCCTCGTTCACGAGGTCGTAGCCGGAGACGCCCCGGCCGGACTGCGTCTGGCGCGTGCGGCGCCTGAGCTCGTGGGACGAGGTGCCGTGGCGGTACTGGTAGATTTCCTCCTGGAAGAGGTCCACGATCTCTCGCGCGTTGAGGCCGAGGTAGCGTGCGTAGCTCGAGAGCATGCCCTGGGCGTAGCCGCTCTGGGGCATGTGGTCGTAGTCGCCCTCCTCGAAGGCTATGAGCACGTCCTCGCGCAGCTTGAGGATGCGCGAGGCCTGCGAGACAGAGAGCCCGAGCTCGTGACGACGCGCCACGAGCGCCTCGCTGAACCGCGGACGAGCCATGTCACTCCACCTCCCGATAGGCGGCCTCTGCCGCCTGCAGGTCCTCGAGGCCCTCCTTGTCGAGAAGGACCTCGCGCGGCTTCGAGCCGTTGGCCGGACCCACGACGCCCTTCGCCTCGAGCATGTCCATGATGCGCCCGGCGCGCGCGTAGCCCACCGAGAGGGCGCGCTGCAGGCCCGAGGTGGAGCCCAGCTGGGAGTCCACCACGATCCGTGCCGCCTCCCAGACGAGGGGGTCGTCGTCCCGGGCGGCCGCGGGGTCCCCCGAGCCGGGGGCGGTGGGCACCACGGCGGTGAGGATGTCCTCGTGGTAGTCGGCGGCCACCTGCCCGCAGATGAACTTCACCGTCTGCTCGATCTCCTCGTCGGAGACCCAGCAGCCCTGGGCGCGCCGCGGCTTCTTGCCGCGCAGCTTGACGAGCATGTCTCCCTTGCCCAGGAGCTGCTCGGCGCCCTTCTGGTCGAGGATGATGCGCGAGTTGATGGAGTTGTCCACCGAGAGCGCCACGCGGTTGTCAATGTTGGCGCGGATGAGGCCGGTGACGACGTCGGCCGAGGGGCGCTGGGTGGCCACGATGAGGTGGATGCCGGCGGCGCGGCCGAGCTGGGCGATGCGCACGATGGAGGACTCGACGTCCTTTCCGGCAACCATCATGAGGTCGGCGAGCTCGTCGATCACGATGACGAAGTAGGGCATGTGCTTCGGCGGGTTCTCCATGTCGGCGTACTTGCCACCGTCCACGTTGCCGTTGTAGGTCTTGATGTCGCGCACCTTGTAGTGCTCGAAGACCTTGAGGCGGCGCTCCATCTCGGTCACGCCCCACTGCAGGGCCGAGGCCGCCTGGCGCGGCTCGGTGACCACCGGGACGTAGAGGTGCGGCAGGCCGGCATAGCCGGTGAACTCGACGCGCTTGGGGTCCACCATGATCAGGCGCACCTGCTCGGGGGTGGCGCGCATGAGCATGGACATGATGATCGCGTTGAGCAGCACCGACTTGCCCGAGCCGGTGGTGCCGGCCACGAGCAGGTGCGGCAGGCCCGCGAGGTCAACCACGATGGGCCGGCCCTCGGAGTCGCGCCCGAAGGCGCAGTCGAGCGGGCCGCCCGTGGCGTAGGGCAGGACGTCCGAGAGAAAGACCGGCTGGGGCTTCTCGTTGGGGATCTCGATGCCCACGAGCGAGGTGCCCGGGATGGGCGCGAAGATGCGCACGGACTTGGCCGCGAGCGAGAGCGCGATGTCGTCCTCCAGGTTGACGATCTTGCTCACGCGCTCGCCCTCGCCCATCGAGATCTTGAACGTGGTGACCGAGGGCCCGGCGATCCAGCCCTCCACCCGCGACGTGAGGCCGAACTCCTCGAGCGTCGCCTGGAGCTTCGCGGCCGTCGAGGTGAGCTCGTCCTCGTTGGCGTAGGAGCCGGAGGCGTCGGGGTTCACGCGCAGGATCGAGAGGGGCGGCAGCTCGTAGCTCTCGTCGTCATCGCCGGGGCGGTGGATCGTCTTCGGGGCGGCAGACGCGGCACGGCTCTCCCCCTTGGGCGCGCGGCCGGCCCTGCCCGCGCGAGCCGCGCCGCCCTTGTCGGCGCCGGACAGGAAGGACGGGACGGAGCCCGCGCCGGCGTCGTTCTTCTCGCCGTGCGCGGTGCGGTCGAGCAGGGTGGTCTTGGCCTCGGCGTCCGTGGCGTCAAGCAGGGTGGCCCTGGTCTCCCCCACCGCTGCGCCACGGCTGCGCGAGCCGCGCCGCAGAACCGACGTCTTGCGGTTGCCGATGAAGCTCGTCTGGGCGGCGCCGTCCTCGTCGAAGAGCGAGCCCTGGGCGGGAGGCTCCGGCCCGTCGTCTGCCACGGCGTCAATGATGCGCTGGTCACGGCGCTCGCGCGAGCGCTCCTCGTGGGCCTGGGCCGCCGCGGTGATGCGCGCGCGGGCGCTCGCCACCACGCCGGAGACGGAGAACCCGCAGACGACGACGCCCGCGACGATGACGCCGACGAGCACCACGTTGCCCACGACCGGGCCCACGAGCTCGAGCAGGGCGTACGCGACGGCCCCGCCCACGTAGCCGCCCGCGCGCTCGGCGGCCGCCACGGCGAAGACCGACGCGGGGTCGGCCTCGGCACCCGGGAGGTTGAGCGAGACCATGGCGAGCACGGCCAGCACGATGAGGGAGAGCCCCAGCGCCACGCGCCCGGAGACCGGCTCGTCGCCGCCGAGGAAGAAGGTCATGGCAAAGGCGAAGAGCGCCACCGGCACGAGCGGTGCCGCGGCGCCGAAGGAGAGCGCCAGGAAGTCGTGGACCGCGCTCGTCAGCACCGCCTGGGTGGGGAACAGGAGCGCGGCGAGAAGCGCCACGGCCACCACCGCCACCACCACGCCGAGGATGTCCCCCTGCGCGGTGCCGACGAGGCTCGCCGCGGCCGCCTGGCGCCCGCGCGGCGATGCGCCGCGGGCCTTGGACTTGGGCCGTTTTGCTGCGTTTGAGGTGCGTTTGGCCGGCATCTAGACCTCCATCACCACCGGAATGATCATCGGCCGCGTGTGCGTCTTGTTCCAGAGCAGGTTGGAGAGGGCGTTGCGGACGCCGCGCCTGAGCGCGTCGATGCTCGCGCCGTCCCCGGAGGCGAGCTTGCCCACCTGCGCGCGCACCGCGTCGGCGGCGTCGGAGAGCAGCAGCTCGTCGGTCGAGGACGAGACGCCGCGCCCGGAGACCTCCACGGCCTCCACGCGGCGGTTGCGCTTGGAGACCACCACGGTGCAGGTGACCACGCCGTCGGCGCCGAGCTTCTGGCGGTCGCGCAGGACCGTCGGGTTGGCCTCGGTGACCGTGCCGCCGTCCACGTAGACCACGCCGGACTCCACGGCACGGCCGCGCCGCACCTTGTGGCGCACCATCTCGAGCGAGTCGCCGTTGTCCAGCACGAAGATGCGGTTCTCCGGAACGCCCATCTGGCGCGCGAGGTCGGCGTGGGCGCGCAGGTGCTGCGCCTCGCCGTGGACGGGCATGAAGTTGCGCGGCTTGGCCATGGCGAGCATGAGCTTGAGCTCCTCCTGGCTCGCGTGGCCCGAGACGTGCACGGTGCCCTTGGACTTGTCGTAGATCTCGCAGCCAATCTTGGAGAGCGAGTTGATGATCGACTGCACGCTCTTCTCGTTGCCCGGAATCGGCGTGGCGGAGATGATCACCGTGTCGGACTCGTGGATGGAGAGCGACTTGTGCTCGCCGGTCGCCATGCGCGCCAGCGCCGAGAGCGGCTCCCCCTGGCTGCCGGTGCACAGCACCACGATCTTGTCGTCGGGGATGCGGTCGACGTCGTAGGCGTCGATGATGTTCTCGTCGTCGATCTTGAGGTAGCCGAGGTCGCGGGCCACCTTGGTGTTGGTGACCATCGAGCGGCCCGTCACCACGACCTTGCGGCCCACCGCAACCGAGGCGTCGCAGATCTGCTGGAGGCGGTGGATGTGGCTGGAGAACGCCGCCACGAAGACGCGCCCCGGCGCGTTCTTGATGACGTGGCGCAGGTCGCGCCCCACGGCCGCCTCGGAGGGGGTGAAGCCCGGCCGGGTGGCGTTGGTGGAGTCGGACAGCAGCAGGTCGACCCCCTGGGAGCCGAACTTGTTGATGGCATGGAAGTTCGGGCGGCGCCCGTCGATCGGCGTCTGGTCGAACTTGAAGTCGCCGGTGTGCATGACGGTGCCCGCCGGCGTCTGGATGAAGATGCCGAAGGCCGCCGGGATGGAGTGCGTCATCGAGAAGAACGTGACGTTGAAGGCGCCGAGGGTGACCTGGGAGCCGTCATGGACCTCGCGGGTCTTGGGGTTCTTTATGTTGTGCTCGTCAAACTTCCCCTGGATGATCCCGAGGGTGAGCTTACTCGAGTAGATGGGCACCTTGCGCGTGAGGTCCTGCAGCAGGTACGGCAGGGCCCCGGTGTGGTCCTCGTGACCGTGGGTGATGATGATGCCGCGCAGCTTCTCCTCGTTCTCCAGCACGTAGGTGTAGTCGGGCAGGATGAGGTCGATGCCGGGCTGGCCCTCGTCGGGGAACATCAGGCCGGCGTCCACGAGGATCATGTCGTCCCCGTACTCGAAGGCCGTCATGTTCTTGCCGATGCCGTCAAGGCCCCCGAGGGGGATGATCTTGAGCGCTATGTCCTTCTTTGGCATTCCTGGGTGGTTCCTTTCGCAGAGCCTGACTTTTCATATAAGACGGCCGGGCGTCGCTGACACGCCCGGCCGCAGCCTTTGCGCATACGGCTTGTATTGTAGACGAGAAGGACGCGCGCCCGCCGCGCCCCACGAGAGTTTCACGCGGGAGTCGTGGCGTAATCCGGGGAGATGGTTGACTGTGGCCTGTCTGCGCGCTCGACTCATGGCCCTGCCACGCCACAGGCGCTCTTGACACGTTGAAAGTCACGTTCTTCTCGCCTGAAGCGTGACATTGGACGAGTTGGGCCCACGCGGCTCGCTCGATGTCACGCTCCATGGGCGAGAAGCATGACTTTGGACGAGTTGGGCCCACGAGACTCGCTCGATGTCACGCCCTTCTCGCCAGGGCCCTTCTCGCCGGGCATGGAAAGCGCCCCGGGGCGCCTGCGAGAGAGCATCGCGTGCGTGCTTCTCGGAGGAACGCCTCGGGGCGCTCGGGGCGCCTGGGGTGCGAGACTGCCTCAGGTGCGGGGTCGCCTGGGGTGCCGGCGCCTACGCCCCGTGGTGGCGGCGCGGGCGCGGCTTGTCGGTGCCGCCCGCCTCGCCGCGGTCGCCGGGGTGACGGCGCGGCCCGCGGTGCTCGCGGCGCGGGCGGTCCTTCTCGCCACCGTTGCCGCGGCCGTGGCCGGAGCCGGCCGGGGCCTCGGGCTTGTCGATGCGGTCGAGGCTGATCTTGCCCTTCTCGTCGACCTCGAGGACGCGGACCTTGACCTCGTCGCCGATGTTGAGGACGTCCTCAACCTTGTCCACGCGGCCCTTCGCCACGCGGGAGATGTGCAGCAGGCCGTCCTTGCCGGGCACGAGCTCGACGAAGGCGCCGAAGGACTGGATGCCCACGACGCGGCCGGTGAACTCCTCGCCCACCTCGGGCACCTTGACGATGGCCCTGATGCGCTCGGCCGCGGCCTCGGCGGACCCGCCGACGCCGGCAACGAAGACGGTGCCGTCCTCCTGGATGTCGATGGAGGTGCCGGTGTCGTCCTGGATGCTGCGGATGACCTTGCCGCCCTTGCCGATCACGTCGGAGATCTTGTCGGCGGGGATGGAGAGCGTGAGGATCTTGGGCGCGGACTCCTTGGTCTGGGAGCGCACGCCGGGCACGGCGTCGAGCATGGCGTCGAGGATGAACATGCGGCCCTCGTGCGCCTGCATGAGCGCGGAGCGCAGGATCTCGGGCGTGAGACCGGTGGCCTTGTTGTCCATCTGCATGGCCGTGATGCCCTTAGGTGTGCCGGTGACCTTGAAGTCCATGTCGCCGAGGAAGTCCTCGAGGCCCTGGATGTCGGTCAGGACGACGGTCTTGCCCTCCTCCTGGATCAGCCCCATGGCCACGCCGGAGACCGGGCGCTTGAGCGGCACGCCGGCGTCCATGAGGGCGAGCGTGGAGCCGCAGGTGGAGGCCATCGAGGAGGAGCCGTTGGACTCCATGACCTCGGAGACCACGCGGATGGTGTAGGGGAACTCGTCCTCGGACGGGATCACCGGCAGCAGGGCGCGCTCGGCGAGGTTGCCGTGGCCGATCTCGCGGCGCTTGGGGCTGCCCATGCGGCCGGTCTCGCCGGTGCAGTACGGCGGGAAGTTGTAGTGGTGGATGTAGCGCTTGCCATCGACGGGCTCGATGGTGTCGAGGCGCTGCCACTCGTTGAGCATGCCGAGGGTGCAGACGGAGAGCACCTGGGTCTGGCCGCGCTGGAAGAGGCCGGAGCCGTGGACGCGGGGCAGGTAGTCGCCCTTGATCATGAGCGGGCGCACCTCGGTGGGGGTGCGGCCGTCGACGCGCTCGCCGGTCTCCACGACCATGAGGCGCATCGCGTGCTTCTCGAGGGCCTTGAGCTCCACGGGGATCGCGCGGCCCCACTGGGCCTGCTCCTCCTCGGTGAACTCGGCCCTGATGGCGTCCTTGAGGGCCTCGACCTTGCCGATGCGGCTCTGCTTGTCGGCGTCCTTGAGGGCGGCGGACATCTCGTCGTAGTGGGCGAAGACGCGGTCGTGGACCTCGGGCACGGGCTCGTCGAGGACGTACTCGCGCACGGGGAACTCGCCGTTGACCTCGCGGCACTTGGCGAAGAACTTCTCCTGCTCGGCGCAGAACGCGGCGATGGCCTCCTGGCCAAAGGCCATGGCGGCGAGCATGTCCTCCTCGGAGATCTCCTCGGCGCCGGCCTCGAGCATGGAGATGAAGTCGGCCGAGCCGCCGAGCTCGAGGTCGAGGTCGGAGTTGTCGCGCTCCTCGTAGGTGGGGTTGACGATGAACTCGTGGGTGTCGCGGTCGCGGCCGATGCGCACGCACGCGAGCGGGCCCTCGAAGGGCACGCCGCCCACGGTGAGGGCCGCGGAGGCCGCCATCACGCAGATGGTGTCCACGGGGTTGACCTGGTCGGCCACGAGCGTGGTGGCCACGACCTGCACCTCGTTGCGGAAGCCGGCCGGGAAGCTCGGGCGCAGCGGGCGGTCGATCATGCGGGCCGTGAGGGTGGCCTTCTCGGACGGGCGCGCCTCGCGCTTGAGGTAGCCGCCGGGGATGCGGCCCACGGCGTACATCTTCTCGATGAAGTCGACCGTCAGCGGGAAGAAGTCGTAGTCCTTGCGCTCCTTGGAGACCACCGCGGTGAGCAGCACCGTGGAGTCGCCCGCCTTGACGAGGCAGGAGCCGGTGGCCTGCTTGGCCAGCTCGCCGGTCTCGAGGGCGTAGTGCTTGCCGTAGAGGTCGAACTCGTGTGTAACCTTTGCCATTTCCCTTTTCCCTTATCTCCGCCTGCCCCGTTGCAGGCGGGCCGTCGTGGCGGCCTCCCGCGGCCGCCGTGCGGGCCGGATGCCCGCGGTGCGCCTCCGCTGGTCTCGGGCGCACAGAGAAGGGCGCCCGCAGGCGCCCTTCGAAGTACCCACTTACTGGATGTTGTCGCGGATGCCGAGACTCTTGATGAGCGAACGGTACTGCTCGATGTCACGCGCCTTGATGTAGGACAGCAGGCGGCGGCGCTTGCCGACGAGCATCAGCAGGCCGCGGCGGGTGTGGAAGTCCTTGGGGTGCGTCTTCATGTGCTCGGTGAGGCCCTTGATGCGCTCGGTGAGCAGGGCGACCTGGACGTCGGCGGAGCCGGAGTCCTTCTCGTCCTTGCCGTAGGTGGCCACGAGCTCGGCCTTGCGCTCCTTGGTGACTGCCATGGTAAAGCTCCCTTCACATAGATTCGCCCCGAACTGGGATGGCCGTCTGGCAGCGGCGGGCCTCCAGGTACGGGGTACTGACCTAGCGCAGTGTAGCACAAGGTGGCGCCGGGGCGGGCGGGCGCGCGTCCTGCGCGGCTTCTCCACGAGCGGGCGAGAAGCACGACGGGGGCGCGCGACCCCCTCGGGCCCGCGCCTACCCGCGGGCCGCCGCCACGAGGGCCGAGAAGATCTTGCGGCTCGGCTCGTCGACCCTGTGGGCGAACTCGGGGTGCCACTGCACCGCCCAGAGGAAGCGCGACGCCGGCCGCCACACGGCCTCGACCACGCCGTCGGGCGCCTCGGCCATGACCCTGAGGTCGGGCGCCACCTCACGGAGGGCCTGGTGGTGGTAGCTGTTGACGGCGAGCTCGCCGGCGCCCACGCACGCGGCGAGCGGGGTGGCCGGGAGGACCTCCACCGTGTGGACGGGCTCCTCGTAGGGCGGCTTGCCGTGGTGTTCCACCGCAGACGGCCGCTGCCGGGGCAGGTCCTGCCAGAGCGTCCCGCCAAGCGCGACGTTCAGCGACTGGATGCCGCGGCAGATGCCGAGCGTGGGCACGTCGCGCGTCACGAGGGCGGGCACGAGCACGGACTCCATCGCGTCGCGCGCGAGGCAGAGCTCCCCGCAGAGAGCGGCGGCCGCGGGGTCCCTCTCGCCGTAGCGGGCCGGGTCGACGTCCTGGCCGCCGGTCAGCACGACGCCGTCGACCGCGTCGAGCGCGCGGGCGAGCAGGGCGGGGTCGGCGGTCAGCGGCAGCATGACGGGGACGCCGCCCGCCTCGGCCACGGCGTCGAAGTAGCCGGGCAGCATCCACAGGCTCCTGCGCTCGTGGTCGACGAGCGGCGTGACGCCGATGACGGGCAGATCTGACATGGGGGTTCCCTCCCAGGGATCGGTGCGGGCGCGGTCGGGCGCCCATTATGCAGCATGCGGCGCGCGGACGGGCCCACAGCCCGAAAAAAGCGCGCTCTGCGGGGCCGCCCGCGGACGCCCGGGACGCCCCCCTCGACGGGCCCGGCGGTGCCCTCGGCGCTCACGCGCCGGCGAGAAACTCCATCGCGCGCAGGCGGCAGTCGAGGTGGGTGGCCGCCCAGGAGTGCGCGAGCGCGAGCAGCAGCGCGGCCGTCCCGCCCGGCACCTCGGCGGCGAGCAGGTCGTCGAAGGTGCAGGTGAGCATCGCGCGCAGCCAGGACACCTCGGTGGCGGAGAGCTCCTGGGCGCCCGCCACCTCGCGGGCGCAGCTCGCGCAGAGCGTGCCGCCCGCGGACGCCGAGAAGTACGTCACGTCCGCGTCCCCGCACGCGCAGCAGCAGGAGAGCTCGGGCCGCCACCCGCCGTGCGCGAGCGCCTTCCAGGCGTAGGCCGCGGCCACGAGGTCGAGGTGCGCGCGGTCCGCCGCCTGCTCGCAGGCCGTGAGCGCGCGGGAGCAGATCGGGTAGAGAAATCCGTCCGGGGCGTCCTCGTAGCAGGTGAGGCGTGCCACCTCGGCCACGGCGCTCGCGGCTGCCACGCGCTCGTAGTCCCCGCGCAGCCCCACGTGCGGCTCCACGAGCGCGGCCTCGCTCACCACGTCGAGGGAGCGGCCCGCCGCCAGGAGGAAGTCGGTCTCGCAGAAGAGCTCGACGCGCGCCGCGAGCCGGCCGCCCGGCCTGCGCGCGCCCTTGGCCACGGCACGCAGCTCGCGACCGTCGGCGGCGAGCAGCGTCAGGATGAGGTCCGTCTCGCCAAGCTTGGTGCGGTCGAGCACGACGGCGCGGGTGCGGAAGGTGCGCCTCCCCGCCACGCCTAGTCCTCCTCGACCCCGTAGCCGAGGCGGCGGATCTCGCGCTCGTCGCGGCACCACTGCGGGGCCACGCGTACGGTGAGGTCGAGGTAGACCCTGCGGTCGAGCAGCCGCTCGATGTCGCGGCGCGCCTCGATGCCCACGCGCTTGATCATCTGGCCGCCGCGGCCGAGCACGATGGCCTTCTGGCCCTCGCGCTCCACGAGGATCGTGGCCTCGATCGAGGCGTGTCCGTCCGCGGCCACCTCGATGCCCTCGCAGAGCACGCCCACCGAGTGCGGCAGCTCCTGGCGCAGGTGCAGGAAGAGCTTCTCGCGCACGAACTCGGCCACGAGGTCCTCAGGCGTGGCGTCCACGTCCATGCCGTCCGGAAACCACTTGGGGCCCTCCGGCAGGTGCGCGGAGACCAGCCCCACGAATGTGTCCACGTTGAAGCCCTCGGTGGCCGAGACCACGAGCTCGTCGTCAAAGGGACAGAGGGCGCGGGCCGCGGCGAGCTGCGCGGCGACCTGCTCGGGGCCGGCGACGTCGGCCTTGGTGAGGACGAGCAGCTTGTAGTCGGCGTCGGCGGACGCCACGTGGCGGGCCACCCACTCGTCGCCGCGGCCCACCGGCTTGGTGGCGTCCACGAGGAAGGCCACCACGTCGGCGTCGGCGAGCTCGCCAAGGGCGGCGCGGTTGAGCTCGCTGCCGAGGGCGTCCTTGGGCTTGTGCAGGCCCGGCGTGTCGATGATCACGAGCTGCGAGCGCTCTGTGTTGATGACGGCCCGCATGCGGCGGCGCGTGGTCTGCGCCACCGGGCTCGTGATGGCCACCTTCTCGCCCATGCAGGCGTTCAGCAGCGTCGACTTGCCGGCGTTGGGGCGGCCCACCAGGGCCACGAAGCCGCTCCTGAAGACGGGCTCGTCCCTCTCGGCACGCTCGGGCCGCCTGTCTGCGTACTTGTCGCTCATGAGTACCTCCCGGGGCCGCACGCCCCGACGTCGCGGACGGGAAGGCCCCGCCCTAGGTGAGAATCGCGTTGGCGAAGACGAGGACGCCCACCACGGCCACCAGCAGCGAGAGCACCCACACGGCGGCGGCCGCGATGTCCTTGGCGCGGCCCGCGAGCGGGTGGAACTCCGGCGAGACCAGGTCGACGACGGTCTCCACCGCGGTGTTGAGGAGCTCCGCGGTTATGACCACGCCGCAGCACAGAAGGATGATCGCCCAGCTCACGAGGTCGATCTGGAGGACGAGGCCCGCAGCCACCGCACAGGCGCCCACGGCAAGCATCACCTTGATGTTGCGCTCCGTGGACACCGCGGTGCGGAAGCCCTGGATGGCAAAGAGGAAGCTCTTGCGGAAGCTGGGGTGGTCGCTGTTGGAGCCGGGGATCACTCGTCCATCCCCTCCCGGTGCCTCGTGAGGACGACGCGGTCTATGGGGGCGTCGCAGCCCATGCCGGAGAGCAGCTCCTCCTCGCGCACCTCCATCGCCTCGGCCTCGTCCTCGTCCAGGTGGTCGTAGCCGAGCAGGTGCATGAGGCCGTGCGTGAGCAGCAGCCGGCACTCGTCGGCCTCGGTGGTCCCGAAGGCGGCCGCCTGGCGGGCGATGTAGGTCGGCGCGAGGACCACGTCCCCGAGCTCGCAGGGCTCGCCGGGGGCGAGGGACGGGTCGTCCGGGCGCTCGCACTCGAGCGAGATCACGTCCGTGGCGCGGTCGACCCCGCGCCACTCGGCGTTGAGCTCGCGGATGCGGCCCTCCCCCACGAAGGAGACGGACACCAGGCACGGCCGCGTGACGCCCTCCTCGGCGAGCACGTGGTCGCAGCAGGCCGTGACCTGCCCCTCGGTGAGCGGGGCGGACACCCCCTCCTCGCAGACGAGGTCGTACTCGTGGGCGGGCGCGGGCGTGACGCGCTGATCAGCCTCGGCGTTCGGCATGGGTCTCCCCCCTCGATGCGGCGTCGCGCGCGTAGGCGTCCACGATGCGCGCCACGAGCGTGTGCCGCACGATGTCGTTTCTGTCCAGCTCGACGAAGGCCACGTCGTCGATGCCCCGCAGGACGCGCCGAGCCGACTCCAGCCCGCCCACGCCGGGGAGGTCGCGCTGCGAGGCGTCCCCGGTGACGACGAACTTGGACGAGAAGCCCAGGCGCGTGAGGAACATCTTCATCTGCTCGGGCGTGGTGTTCTGGGCCTCGTCGAGGATGACGAAAGCGTCGTTGAAGGTGCGCCCGCGCATGAAGGCGAGCGGCGCGATCTCGATGACGCCCTGCTCGATGAGGGCGTTGCCGCGCTCCATGTCCGTCATGTCGAAGAGCGCGTCGTAGAGCGGGCGCACGTAGGGGTCGAGCTTCTCCTGCAGCGTACCCGGCAGGTATCCCAGGGACTCGCCGGCCTCGACCACCGGGCGCGCGAGCACGATGCGCCCCACCTCGCGGCGCTTGAGGGCCGCCACGGCCATGGCCATGGCGAGGTAGGTCTTGCCGGTACCCGCGGGGCCGATGCCGAAGGTGATAGTGTTGGCGCGGATGGCCTCCACGTAGCGCTTCTGGCCGGCCGTCTTGGGCCTGAGGGCGCGCCCGCGATAGGTGAGCAGGATGTCGTCGGAGCCGAGGTCGAGCCGGGCGGCGCCGTGGCGGACGTGGTCGACCACGAGGTCGACGTCTGAGGCCGAGGGCGTCTCGCCGGCCTCCACCAGGCGGATCAGGCGCGAGAAGACCGAGGTCAGCTGGTCCACCACGTCGGCGGGGCCCGAGAGCGTCACCTGGTTGCCGCGCACCGAGATCATCGCGTCGAAGGCCGCCTCCACGCGGCGCAGCAGGGAGTCTGCCGGCCCCATGAGGGCGGTCGGGTCGACCGAGTCCGGGATGGTAAGGCGAACCTGGGTGGGCTCCATGCTCCTCCTGAAACGACGTGTTCTGCCCTCGATGATAGCCGATGCGCGGGGCGGGCGGGCGCCGGGGCGTCCCGGCGGGCCGCCTAGAGGGCCTCCCCCACGAGCGTTGCGTCGTCGCGGACGGCCGTGAGGCGCACCGGGACGAGGGAGTCCAGCGGCAGCGCGGGGTCGACCGCCACGTCGAAGAGGCCGCCCGAGACGGCGCGCCCCACGTACTGCACGAGCGCGCGGTCCTCGGTGCCCACGAGGGCGCGTGCCTCGGCGAGCCGCATCTCGGCCGACAGCTCGCGGGCGCGCCGGGAGCGCTCGGCCATCACGTGCGGGTCAACCTGGCCGGGCATCGTCGCGGCGGGCGTGCCGGGACGGCACGAGTAGCGGAAGACGTGCATCTTGGCAAAGCGCATCTCCCGGCAGAAGGCGAGCGAGCGCTCGAACTCCTCGTCCGTCTCGCCGGGAAAGCCCACGATGAGGTCGGTGCCCAGGGCAATCCCCGGCACCAGCGAGCGGGCCGTGTCCACGACGCGCCGGAAGAGGTCGGTGCGGTAGACGCGGGCCATGCGGCGCAGCGTCTCGTCGCAGCCGGACTGCAGGCACACGTGCAGGAAGGGGGCCACGCGCCCGCCCGAGGCGGCCATGACCCGGCAGAGCCCGGGCGTGACGTCGGGCGGCTCTATGGACGCCACCCTCAGGCGCTCCACGTCCGTCTCGGCGAGAAGGACCTCGATGAGCCCGGGCAGCGCGAGGGTGCGCCCGGAGGCGTCGCTCGCGCGATAGCTGCCGACGTTGATGCCGGTGAGCACGACCTCGCGCGCCCCGCGGGCGACCGCGGCGCGCACCTCGGAGACCACGTGCTCGGGGGGCTCCGAGCGCCCGGCGCCGCGGGCCTTCCAGATGATGCAGTAGGTGCAGCGGTTGTCGCAGCCGTCCTGGACCTTGACGCCCGGGCGGGTGCGCCCGGTGGGCGTGGGGGTGGGCGCGAGGGCGCCCGCGTCGTCGACGCCGCCCTCAGGCAGGCCGAGCGCCTCGAGCACCCGCGCGGCCACGCGCCGCTTGTCGCGCTCCACGACGACGTTGGGGGCTATGGAGGAGAGCTCGCCGGCAAAGAGGTTTGCCACGCAGCCGCAGGCCACGACCGTCGGCGCGCCCGGGCGCGCGGCGGCGCGGCGGACAGCCTTCCTCGCCTTGGCCTCGGCCTCGCCGGTGACGGCGCAGGTGTTGACCACCACGGCGGCCGCCTCGTCCTCCCCCACGATCGGCACGCCCGCGCGCTCGAGCTCGGAGGCCATGAGGTCGAGCTCGGCGCGGTTCACGCGGCAACCGAGGTTGACGAGGGCCACCCCGGGGCGCGCCGCCCCCGCCGGGACGTCCCCCCGGGCTCGGGCGTCGCTCACCTGCGGCCGCCCTTGCCGCCCTTCGCGCCCTTGCCCCCCTTGAACGGGTTCTTCGGGGCGCGCCAGTGCTCCTTGGAGAAGTGCTCGGCCGCGGCGCGGGCGGCATCGTGGATCTTCTCGCCCGCGTCGCCATCCCTCTCGCCCGGGCCGCCCGCGCCGGCCGCGCCCTCGGCGGCGTCGTCGAGGGCGCGCTCGGCCACGATGCCGGCGATGTCAAGGAGCTGCTTCTTGGTGAGGTCGCGCGGGACCTCAACCTGCACCACCGCCACGAGGTTGCCGCGGGCGATCATGCCCATGCGCGGCATACCGCGGCGCTCGACGACGATCTGCTGGCCGAACTGGCAGCCGGCGGGCACCTCCACCGTGACGCGCTCGCCCTCCATGATGCCGTCGATGGTCACCGTGGTGCCGACCATGGCCTGCAGGGCGTCCACCTGGACGGTGCAGTAGAGGTCGTCCCCCTGGCGCTCGAAGCGGTCGCTGTCGGCCACCTCGATGCTCACGACGAGGCTGCCGCAGGCGTCGCCGCGCACGCCGGCCTCGCCCTTGCCCTCGACGGTGATCGTCTGGCCGGAGCGCACGCCGGCGGGGACCTTCACCTCGACCTTCTCGCGCGAGGGCGTGCGGCCCTGCCCCTCGCAGGTCTCGCAGGGGTGGTCGATGACCTGGCCCTGGCCGTGGCAGGCCGGGCAGGTGGTCTGGGTCTGCATCTGGCCGAAGATCGTGCGCTGCACCTCCACCACGCGGCCCGTGCCGTGGCAGCGCTCGCAGGTGCGCATGTGGCCGCCCTCGGCCGCGCCGGTGCCGCCGCAGTCCTCGCAGGGGGCGAGGCGCGTGTAGGCGACGGTCTTGGTGCAGCCGCGCGCGGCCTCCTCGAGCGTGACCGTGAGGCGGATGCCCATGTCGCGGCCGCGGGTGCGCTGGGCCGTGGCGCCGCGGCCGGAGCCGCCCCCGAAGAAGGAGTCGAAGATGTCGCCGAAGCCGAAGCCGCCGCCCCCGAAGATGTCGGAGACGTCGACGTAGTCGGAGCCGAAGCCGGCGGGGCCGTTGGGATCGCCGTAGCGGTCGTAGTTGGCGCGCTTCTGGTCGTCGGAGAGGACCGTGTACGCCTCGTTGACCTCCTTGAACTTCTCCTCGGCGTCCGGGTCGTCCGAGACGTCCGGGTGGAGCTTGCGAGCCTTCTTCAGGAAGGCGCGCTTGATCGTCTTGGCATCGGCGTCGCGAGGCACCTCGAGCACCTCGTAGTAGTCCCTCTTTGGTTCCACGTTCCCAATCTCCCCAGACACGCGTTACTTCAGATACCTTGACGCGGCCGGCCCGCAAAAAGCGCGCGGGACGAGCCCGCGCGCGGGTGCCGACGGCCGCGGGGCGCGCTAGTAGTAGCGGTAGCCCATATAGCCTCTCATACCCAGTCCCGTGGTGCACGAGAACAGCAGCACGAAGAGCACGGCGATCATGAGGCCGTTGGAGGCGCCGTTGGCCGCGGCGACGCCGGCGTTGCGCCACCAGCGCGCGCTGCGCCGCAGCCCGTCGCGCGCCACCAGGTAGACGCCCACGACAACGGGCACCGCCACGAGAAGCGCGAGCGAGGCCAGCGTCTGCGTGATCAGCCCCAGCACCAGGAAGGGCGCAGCGAAGCCGATGCAGTTGAAGCCCGTGACCTGGCCGCGGGTGAGGCGCTCCTCCGGCACGCAGACCCGGCACACGAAGTCACCGGGCTTGGACCCGTTGGTGCCGGCGTTGCCCATGCCCGCCACGCGCACCACGTCGCCGTCGTGGCTGCCGGCCGGGACCTCGACCACGACCTCGCTGGCGGTGAGGGTACGGCCGGAGCCCCCGCAGGCACGGCACGGGTCGGCCACCACCTTGCCGGTGCCCTCGCACTCCGGGCAGGTCATCGCCACGACGCCGAAGATCCCGGTGTCCACGGTGATGTGGCCGCGGCCCCCGCAGGTCGGGCAGGTCTCGGCGTGCTCGGAGACCACCGACCCGGAGCCGTGGCAGACGTCGCAGGGGGCGTAGCGCTGGTAGGTGACGCCGCGTCGCGTGCCCTTGGCAGCCGCGTCCGCGTTGACGGTGAGCTCGTAGACCACGTCGGCGCCGACCTGCGGGTTGTAGGCGCGCGAACGCCTGCGGGAGGCTCCGCCGAAGCCCGCCCCGAAGGGCCCCCAGCCAAAGGGGCTGCCGCCGAAGGGGTCGGCGTAGCCGCCCTGCGGGTTGGGGGGCGCGCCGTACCCGCCGCCGAAGGGCGAGCCGGAGCGCATGGCGTCGTAGCGCCTGCGCTTGTCCTCGTCGGAGAGCACCGCGTAGGCCTCGGAGACCTCCTTGAACCTCTCCTCGGCGTCCGGGGCCTTGTTGACGTCCGGGTGGAGCTTGCGCGCCTTTGCCTGGAACGCCTTGCGTATCTCCTCCGTGGAGGCGTCCTTGCTCACGCCGAGTATGGCGTAGTAGTCCTTGTCGTTCATCGATGCCATCTGGCGGATCTCTCTTCCGGTCGGCGGCGTTGCACAGATGGCATGATTATATCCACAGCCGCCCCGCTCTAACCAGGTGACGCGAAGGGACGGCCCCCCTCGCGTCGTTTGCGTCACTCGGCGGCGAGGCTCATCTGGCGCCACGACACCCCGCAGCGGTCCAGGATGTTCTTGGAGATGAGGTTGTCCTCGGTGCCGTCGTACTTGTCGTCCAGGTAGACGACCTCGCCGATGCCGGCCTGCACGAGGGTCTTGGCGCACTCGTGGCACGGGAAGAGCGTGACGTAGACCGTGGCGCCGTCCATGTCCTTGAGCGAGCCGCGGTAGTTGAGGATGGCGTTGGCCTCCGCGTGGATGACGTAGTTGTGCTTGTCGTAGAGCGGGTTCTCGGCGGTGCCCCAGGGGAACTCGTCGTCCTCCAGGCCACGCGGGGTGCCGTTGTAGCCCACGCTGAGGATGCGGTGGTTGGTGTCTGCGATGCAGGCGCCCACCTGCGTGTTAGGGTCCTTGCTCCTGAGGCTTGCCGCGACGGCGGCCCGCATGAAGAACTCGTCCCAGCTGATGACGTCGGTGCGCTTGCCTGGCATGGCTGCCCCCTTCGTACGGTTTTCACGCAGCTAGCATCGCGCAACCGGGGCGGGCGCGCAAGGGGCGCGGGGCGGGCGCCGCCGGGGCGCGCGCCCGGGGTACGTGCCCGCCTCCTTAGGGTACGTACACCCCACGCTGAGGGTACGTACGCTCTCCGACGTCCTTCTCGCCAGGCCGTCCGACGTTTTCGCAGGTAGAAGAGCTGGCGAGAAGGACGGCAAGGGTGCGGGAGTGTACGTAACCTAAACGCAGGTGTACGTACCCTCGGGTCGGACGCACACCCCACAGCGCCGGCGCCTCGCGCGACGGGTGCGCCGGTCCCGCCGTCAGGCAGCGCGGCGCGAAGAGAGCTCGGCGACGAGCCCCGCAGGCGGGAGAAGCGCCGGGAGGACCTCGGTCACGAGCGCGTTCACGGCAGGCAGCAGGCCGGCCTCCGCGAGCGGTCCCGAAAGCGTGGCGACCGTGGCGAAGAGCAGGAAGTAGATGCCCACGACGAGCACGGCAAAGACGACGAGGCCGCGGCGCACGGCCTCGGAAGTGATCTGCGCTCAGCGGCCCAGGACCGCCCCGATGAGGTAGCAGACCGCCACAATGGCAAGCGGCCCCACCACGAGCTGATAGATCGTGATCGGCCAGGAGACGTAGTGCTCGACCGCCCACGTGCCGAGGCCAAGCTGCAGCGCGGCGTAGTAGCCTGCACACGCGATCAGCACCAGCGCGACGACAAGAACGTCGGCCCTGGGCGTGAAGCTGAGTCTGCGTCTGTCACTCATGTACGTACCTCCCGTCAAAGCCATGGGCCACGCGCCCCGAGGCGGCGGCGCCCCCCGCGGACGCCCGTCCCCCAAGGCCGCCCGCCCCGCAGGCGAGAAGGGCCTGCGGGCGGGCGCGTCCCTGAAACCTCAAGCCCCGCGCCAGGCGTCCTAGAGCTCGTTGGCAACGCGGTAGGCGGTGCGCACGGCGCTCGCGATGTCCGCGGTGCGCTCGCCGGAGCAGTCCCCCACGTAGCTCACCGGCACCGTGACGGCGGCCGCGTCGAAGGGCACGGCGCGCGAGCCCACGGCCATGACCACCCAGTCGCATGGCAGGCTGACGGTCTCGCCCGTGCACTCCGCCTGGACCCCCTCGTCGGTGATGGCGGTCACGCGCGTGCCCACGTGCTGGCCCACGCCCTTCTCGGCAAACTCGGCCATGATCGTGGGCAGGACGGTGCCCGACTCGCCCGAGGCGATCTTGTCCAGCATCTCCACGATGTCCACCTGGCAGCCGTGCGCGAGCAGGTACTCCGCGGTCTCGGTACCCACCAGGCCGCCGCCGATCACGCACACGCGCCCGGTCGGCGTCACGCGGCCGGCAAGGACGTCCCACGCGGAGGCCACGTTGTCGCGGTCGGCGCCGGGCACGGGCAGCGTCACGTTCTCGGCCCCCACGGCCACGACCACCGCGTCGGCGGCGTTGAGCTCGTCGGTCGTCGGGGCGTGGCCCAGCCGCACGTCCACGCCAAGGTAGGGCAGCTCGTGCTCGTAGTACTCCACCGCGCGCATGATCTCGGACTTGCGCGGCGGGGCGGCCGCGAGCTCGATCTGCCCGCCGAGGCGCCCGGCGCGCTCGTAGAGCGTCACGTTATAGCCGCCCTTGGCGGCCACGCGGGCGGCCTCCGGGGTGATGACGCGGCCCACCGTGGCCACCGGCACCTTGACCAGGGACTTCACGCGCGCGGCCACCGGGAGCGTCCAGTTGTAGGGCATCGTGCCCATCGGCGGGATGGTGTCGCCCATGTTACCGGTGTGGTTGGCCTGAGCCACCTGGATCATGTCGACGCCGGCCTGCTCCAGAAGGACCGCGAGCTGGCACGCCTCGTCGGGCTCCAGGCCGCCCTTGCCGCGCTTGGAGCCGTCGGGGTTGGTCGTGACCACGGGGAGCTTGTACTCCACCATGAGGTCCGGCGCCGCCTCCCTGATGGCCGCCACGACCTCGAGCGCGTAGCGGGTGCGGTTCTCAAAGCTGCCGCCGTAGTCGTCCGTGCGGTGGTTGAGGGCCGTGGAGCAGAGCGACCCCACCAGGCGGCCGCCGTGGACCTCGATGGCGTCCACGCCCGCCCGCTCGGCGCGCGCCGCGCAGGCCGCGATGGCGTCCCTGATCTCGGCGAGCTGCTCCACCGAGGCCTCGGAGACGAAGTGCTGCATGTCGTGGTGGAGCTTGGCGTAGGCCTGGTTGGCGATCTCCTTGGACTCCGCCATCTTGGCCTGGAAGGTCTCCTGGTCGCCGGCCGCCTGGGCCTTCTGCCCCTCCATCGCCGCCATGCGCGAGGCCATGATGAGCCTGCCCACGCCGGGGACGTCGTACTCGGGGTAGAAGATCTGCAGGGCGAGCTTGGCGCCGTGGACGTGGACGGCGTCGGCGAGGCGCGCGAAGCTCTCGATCTGGGAGTCGTCGCAGAGCTTGGGCGTGGGGCTCGCGGTGTTCACGGGCGCCACGTCGCCGATCACGATGTAGGCCACGCCGCCCTTGGCGAGGCGCTCGTAGAAGGCGAGGCTGCGCGGGCCGATGGAGCCGTCGCGCTCCTCGTAGCCGGTAGTGAGCGGCGGGAACATGACGCGGTTCTTGAGCGTGAGGTTGCCGACCTCGGACGGCAAGACGCGGCCCCGGCGGCCGCGTGGCCCGGCGGCCCCGGGGGTCTCCCAATAGGGTACGTACACCCCGCCGTAGGGTACGTACACCGCCGCAACCCCAGTGTTCTTCTCGCCAACTCATCTAGCTGCGGAAACGTCAGACGGCCCGGCGAGAAGGACGTCGGAGAGTGTACGTACCCTGTGAGAGAGTGTACGTACCCTGTGAGAGAGTGTACGTACCCTGTGAGAGAGTGCACGTACCCTGCGGGAGGGATGCCGGCGGGGCACGGACGCGCGCCCTCAGCAGGTGCCGGCGAGGTCCCACATGAGGCCGTAGAGCTCGTTGCCCAGGAGCCAGCCGCGCTGCGTGGGCACGAGGCGCCCGGCCGACCAGGCGGCAAGGCCCGTGTCCACGGCCTCCCTGAGCGCGCCCTCCAGCCGCTCGGCGGGGATGGCCTCCCGCGCGCGGCCGAGGAGGCCCGGGCCGGCGCCCCGCGTCATGCGCATGGCGAGCATGAGGTCCTCGGCGGCGGCCTCGCGCGCGCCCAGGAACTCCGTCGAGAGGGACAACGCGGAGAGGCGCGGGTCCCCGGCGATCGCTCGCGCTCCCGACTCCACCGTGAGCCGGACGCGCGCGGTGCCCGCCGGCGGCTCCGGGAGCCCCGGGACGGCGCCGCAAAGTCTCAGGTAGAGCTTGACGTCGAGCATGCTTGAGGCTTTTGTCCCAAGTCCCAGGTAGGGCACGCCCGTCCAGTACGCGATGTTGTGACGGCACTCTCTGCCGGGGCGGGCGTAGCTTGCCACCTCGTAGCGGGCGAGGCCGTGACCCTCAAGTACGGCTTGAGCCTGCGTCATGCGGTTCGCCTGGACGTCGGGGTCGTTGAACGCGCAGGGGTCGTCGGCGTAGCGGCGGTCGAACTCGGTGCCCTCCTCGATCTGGAGGGGGTACACGCTCACATGACCCACGCCGAGCGCAACGGCGCCCGCGAGCGTGCGGGCCCAGGACGCGTCGGTCTGCCCCGGCGTGGCGCACATGAGGTCCACGGACACGTCGAGCCCCGACGCCACGGCGGCCCGCACCCGCTCGCGCGCGGACGCGGCGTCATGCAGCCGCCCGAGGCAGGCGAGCTCAGCGTCATCCAGGCTCTGCACGCCCACGGAGAGGCGCGTGGCGCCGGCGCGGCGCAGGGCGTCGATCACCTCGTCGGTGAGGGAGTCCGGGTTTGCCTCGCTGGAGAGCTCCCCCGGCGCGCACGTCCGCACGACCCGCTCGACGAGCCCGCCCAGAAGGGACGGCCCCAGAAGGCTCGGCGTGCCCCCGCCCACGTAGGCCGTCTCGCAGCCCTCGAGCAGGCCGAGCGACGCCGCTTCCTCGAGCTGCGCCTCGAGCGCGCGGACGTAGGCGGCCACGAGCGGGTCGCCCGGGCGCGCGGCGCGCGAGGCGAAGTCGCAGTACGCGCACTTGCGCGCGCAGAACGGTATGTGCAGGTAGAGGGCGCCCACGCCGGGCGCGGCCGCCCCTCGCGCCTCACGCGCACACATGCGCGCGGACCTCGTCCGCCACGGCGAGGAACTCCTCGGCGGTGACGCAGCCCATGGCCGCGTTTCGCCACCGGGCGGCGTCGGGCATCCCCTTGAAGTACCAGCCGGCGAGGCTCCGGGCCCGCTTGAGGTGGGCGCCCGTGGCCTCGAGCAGGCGCACGTGGCACTCGAAGGCGGCGATCCTCTCGGCGGGGCTCGGGACGTGCCCCGAGAAGACCCACGGGTTGCCGTAGGTCCCGCGTGCCACCATCACCGCCGTGGCGCCCGTCTCGGTGAGCGCGCGCAGCGCCGCCTCGTGCGACATGACGTCCCCGGACGCGACCACCGGGATCCCCACGGCGTCGGCCACCCGGTCGATGACGCCCCAGTCCGCCGTGCCGTGGTACATCTGCGTGGCAAAGCGCCCGTGCACGGCCACCGCAGCCGCTCCGGCGTCCTCCATTGCGCGCGCGAACTCCGGGGCCACCTCCTGGCCCGCGTAGCGCCCGCGGCGAATCTTCACCGTCACGTCCACGCCGGGGGCACCCTCGCGGCACGCGCGCACAATCTGGGCAGCGAGCTCAGGGTTCTCCAGCAGGGCCGACCCCTCGCCCTTGCGCGTCACCTTGGGCACCGGGCAGGCCATGTTGACGTCGATGAGGGCCAGCCGCTCCCCCAGCCGCGCGGCCACGCGCGCGGCCGCCTCGCGGAAGAGCTCCGGCCTTGAGCCAAAGAGCTGCACCGCGAGGTCCGGCTCGCCGTCCGCGGGGTCCACGAGCTCCCAGCTCTTCTCGCCGTAGTGCAGCCCCGCCACCGAGACCATCTCGGAGTAGGCGAGGTCCGCCCCGCCGGCGCGCGCCATCATACGGTAGGCCGCGTCGGAGACGCCCGCCATGGGAGCCATGAGCAGCGGGTGCGCGGCAAGGCGCGCGGCCAGCGGGAGGTTCTTCTCGCCGGGCGCGAACGGGGCGAGGGAGGCGGAGAGCCCGGCAGACGGGGCGTAGGCGGCCAGCACCTCGGCCGGCGTCAGGGCCGAGCTCACTGGTCGTCCACCTTGAGGACGGCGAGAAACGCCTCCTGAGGCACCTCCACCGAGCCGATCTGCTTCATGCGCTTCTTGCCCTCCTTCTGCTTCTCCAGGAGCTTGCGCTTGCGCGAGATGTCGCCGCCGTAGCACTTGGCCAGCACGTCCTTGCGGACGGCCTTGACGGTACTGCGCGCGATGATCTTGTTGCCGATGGCGCCCTGGATCGGCACCTCGAACTGCTGTCGCGGGATGATCTCCTTGAGCTTGTCGCAGAGGCCGCGGGCCAGGGCGTAGGCCTTGTCGCGGTGGACGATGAAGCTGAGCGCGTCCACCTCGTCGCCGGAGAGCAGGATGTCGAGCTTCACGAGGTCGCTCGGACGGTAGTCGGAGAAGTCGTAGTCCAGGCTCGCGTAGCCCTTGGTGCGGCTCTTAAGCTGGTCGAAGAAGTCGAGGATGAGCTCGGCGAGCGGGATGTCGAAGTGCATCTCCACGGACTTCTCGGAGAGGTAGACCATGTCCTGGGTTATGCCGCGGTGCTCGATGGCAAGCTGCATCACCGCGCCGGTGAAGGCGGGCGGGACGATGACCTTGGCCTTGAGGAAGGGCTCCTCGATCCGCTCGATGCGGGTGACGTCGGGCAGGTCCTGCGGGCTGCGCACGCAGACCATCTCGCCGTCGGTCTTGTAGACGTGGTAGTCCACCGAGGGCGAGGTGGCGATCAGCGAGAGCGAGAACTCGCGCTCCAGGCGCTCCTTGACGACCTCCATGTGCAGGAGCCCCAGGAAGCCCACGCGGAAGCCGAACCCCAGCGCCACCGAGGTCTCGGGGCTCCACGTGAGCGAGGGGTCGTTCACGCGCAGCTTCTCCAGGGCGTCGCGCAGGTTCTCATAGTCCTTGTTGTCCACCGGGAAGAGGCCGGTGTAGACCATCGGCTTGGCCTCGCGGTAGCCCGGCAGCGCCTCGGCGCAGGGGCGCGCGGCGTAGGTGAGGGTGTCGCCCACGTGCACGGCCTCGGGGTCCTTGAGGCCGGTGACCACGTAGCCGACCTCGCCCACGCCGAGCTCGTCGACCGACTGCTCGGCCGGCCGCCGCACGCCGACGCCGTCCACGAGGAACTCCGTGGCGCCCTGCATCATGAGCAGCGTGTCGCCCTTGCGGATGTGCCCGTCAAAGACGCGCACCGTGGCCACCACGCCGCGGTACTCGTCGAAGTAGGAGTCCAGGATGAGGGCCTTGAGCGGGGCGTCGTAGTCGCCCGTTGGCGGCGAGACGAGAAACACGATGGCCTCGAGCAGGTCGTGGATGCCCTCGCCCGTCTTGCCGGAGACGCACACCGCGTCGTCGGCCGGGATGGCCAGGTCCTCCTCGATCTCCTCCTTGACCTCGTCGGGGTGGGCGCTCGGCAGGTCGATCTTGTTGATCGCCGGGACGATGTCCAGGTTGGCGTTCATGGCAAGGTTGGCGTTGGAGACGGTCTGCGCCTCCACGCCCTGCGTGGCGTCCACCACCAGCACCGCGCCCTCGCAGGCCGAGAGGCTCCGGCTGACCTCGTAGGTGAAGTCCACGTGGCCGGGGGTGTCGATGAGGTTGAACTGGTAGGTCTGCCCGTCGTCGGCGTCATACATCACGCGGACGGCGTTGGACTTGATCGTGATGCCACGCTCGCGCTCGATGTCCATCGTGTCGAGCAGCTGCGCCTCCATGTCACGCTCGTCCACCGTGTGGGTGAGCTCCAGGATGCGGTCAGAGATGGTCGACTTGCCGTGGTCGATGTGCGCAACGATCGAGAAGTTGCGAATATGTGAGGTATCGTTCGTAGACATAGGGTGAATGATAGCGAAGTCCGAACCGACATGCTATACTTCCCGATTGTTGACCTCGCCGTGTCTCAGCACAGAGGCCTCAGACATTGTAAGAACCGAAAGGAACTGCACGTGGCTAACATCAAGTCTCAGAAGAAGCGCATCATCACCGCTGAGAAGGCGCGTCAGCGCAACCGCGCGGTCCGCTCCGAGCTCAAGACCTACGTCAAGAAGGTCCGCGCCGCCGTCGAGGCCGGCGACGCCGAGGCCGCCCAGCAGGCCGCCAACACGGCCAGCCGCCTGCTCGACAAGGCCGCTTCCAAGGGCATCATCCACAAGAACCAGGCCTCCCAGCGCAAGAGCGGCGTCCAGAAGCTCGTGAACACCATCAAGTAGCTTTACGCTCATACCAGAGGCGGCGCGGGTCCGAAGTGCTGTTCGGGCCCGCGCCGTTTTTTTGTTTTGTGCGACGGTGCCGGGGTGCTCTATGGGCGTTTCTCGTGATGCTTTGGGATTACGGGTGGTTGCCCCGAGCTGTGGGGGATCCGCTTAGGGATTGCGGACTGTTGCTCGGGCGCGCGAAGACTCGCTTAGGAATTGCAGATTGTTGCCCGTTTTCATGGAGAGACCGCTTAGGGATTGTAGGTTGTTGCGCTGCCATGCGGGAACTCGCTTAGGGATTGCTGGCGATTACGGGCCCGTAGCCAGAGAAGAGCTGCGCGAGGCTTCATTTCGCAAGCATCCGCACTCCTCGGGCCTGCATTACCCCTCAGTTTCTAAGCAGTGACCCGGACAGGAGCCGCATCAACCCGAATTCTCTAAGCAATGGCCCAACCAGGCACCGCAACAACCGCAAAAATCCGAGCGACCTGCACGTGGCTGCAGCACCAACCCCAATTCTCCAAGCGCGCCACAACCAAGGCATCCATGCGGCTACGCGGCCCCGCAGACCTGCGCGACGAGCTCCACCATCACCGAGTCGGCGTCCGCCCCGCTCTTGAGGGCGCGCTCGGCCTCGGCGCAGCGGCCGAGCAGGCGCTCGAGCTCGCCGTCGGAGAAGGCGCGCGCCCAGCGGACGTGGTTCCTCACCTGCCAGTCCTGCTTCTTGAGCTCGGCCGCGAGCGCGTGGGCCTGGCCGCGCGCCGTAAGCGAGCGGGCGCAGACGAGCTCGCGGAGGCGTCCCGTGACCAGGGAGAGCAGCCCGAGGGCCGAGCCGTCGAGCAGGCGGTAGAGCGCGAGGGCGCGGTGCGCGTCGCGCTCGGAGAGGCGGTCGAGGAACTCCCAGGGCTTGACCTCGGCCACGCGGGCCACGTTGGCCTCCACGAAGGGCCGCGTGATGGTACCCACCCCGCCGAGCAGCGCGGCGAGCGTGGCGACCTGGGTGTCAAGCATCGTGGTGGACTCCCCGACGCGCGCCACGAGCTCGCGGGCGGCGTCCGCGGCGATGGAGACGCCGTGGGCAGCGGCGAGCTTTTGCACGTAGGGCGGCAGGTCGCGCCCTTTCTTGGCGGAGCACTCGATGACGGTGCGCGGCCCCACCTTGGCGACGGCCTTGTAGAGCCTCGTCGACTTGGCGAGCGTGGTCGCCACCAGGGCGAGCGTGCAGCTCTCGTTGGGGCTCGCGAGGTAGCCGACGATCGCCTCGGAGACGGCCTTGGGCAGCTTCTCGGCGGCCTCGACCACCACCACGCGGCGGTCCCCTCCCATGGGCAGGGTGTTGAGCGACGCGAGCACGGAGACCGGCTCGAGGTCTGCCGAAGCCGTGAGCTCCTCGAGGTTGAACGCCACGAAGGGCCCGTCCACGCGGGCCTTGAGCCGCGCGAGCGCCTGCTTGCGCTTGAGCTCGTCGGGGCCCACGATGAGGTAGGCCGGAAGCAGCGCCGGCTTGTCCGCCATTGTCCCACCTTCCTGCGGCCGGGGCCGCTGTCGTGGGCCCCAGTGTAGCACTCAGCCCGGCGCGCCCCGGGCGCAGCTGACCCGAGGCCCCTCGGCGCCGGGCTCCACGCAGACGTCGCCCACGTCCCTGGTGCAGAGGAAGGTCGAGCCGGCCGCCTCGAGCGCGGCCACGCACTCCGGGGTGGGGTGCCCGTAGCGGTTGCCCTCCCCCGCGCTCGCCACGGCCACCTCGGCGTCGAGCGTCGCGGCCACCTCGGCGTCGACCGAGACGGCGGACCCGTGGTGCCCCACCTTGAGGAAGTCGACGTCGCCCACCTCGCCGCGCGCGATGGCGGAGGCGGTCTCGGGCGCCTCGGCGTCCCCGGCGAGCAGCCCGGTGAGCGTGCGCGACCCGTCGTCGAAGGACAGCAGGAGCTCGAGGGAGTCCTCGTTGTCCATCCCGTCGACCGGCCCCGTCGGGGAGACCGCCCGGAGCGTGAAGCGCCCTACGCGCAGCTCGTCGCCATGGGAGATCTCGCCCACCTCCGCGCCCGGCGCCTCGGGGGCGGCGACCCCCTCCGGCACGAGCACGAGCGGCGCGCCCGTGACGGCGAGCGCCTCGGCGAGCCCTCCCGCGTGGTCGTCGTGCAGGTGCGTCAGCACCACGGCGTCGAGGTGGAAGACGTTGCTGCGCGCGAGGGCCCCCACCACGGCGTCGCCCGGCCCCGTGTCGATGAGCACCGCGGACGCCCCGTCCGTCACGAGAATCGCGTCCCCCTGGCCCACGTCGAGCACGCGCACGCAGGCCGGGGCGAGGAGCCGCCAGTGCAGCACCCAGGCGAGCGCGCACGCACAGCCGAGGCCGAGCGCGACGGCGAGCCCACGGCGCGAGACGGCCGGCCACCACAGCAGAAACGCGGCGAGAAGGACCGCGAGAACCGCGAGCGCCACGCCCTCGTCCACGCTCACCGCGACCGACGCGAGCGGCAGCGAGGCGAGCGCGCGGGCGAGCGCCACGACCGCCTCCCCGACCACGTCGCAGGCCGTGAGCGCCACCGCCTGGGCGGCCGGCGCCCAGGCGAGCGCGGCCGCCAGAAGCCCCGCCCCCAGCAGCAGCGAGAAGAGCGGGGCGAGCGCCACGTTGGCGAGCGGTGCCACGACGGAGAGCTGGGAGAAGGTCGCGCAGGTGACGGGTGCCGTCACGAGCTGGGAGACGAGGGTGAGCGCGAGCGCCTCCCGGGAGGAGTCCGCAAGGCCCGCAAGCGCCCTCCCCGCCCGGCCGCGCGGCGCGGGAGGGCCCGGCAGGAGCGTGCGCACCGCGTAGCGCGCCCAGCCGCCGAGGGCGCAGATGCCGCAGACGCAGAGCACCGAGAGCAGGTAGCCGAGCTGCCCGGTCACGCCGGGGTCCGCGAGCGCCATGGCAAGCCCCGCGGCACTCGCGGCGGAGAGCGGGTGCGAGCGGCGGCCCGCAAGGGCGGAGAGCCGCGCGACGAGCGACATGGCCCACGCGCGGACCGCGGAGGCCGGCGCCCCGCAGAAGACGACGAAGGCCCCCGTCACCGCCAGCAGCGCGGCGGCGCGCGCGGCCGGGCGCAGCCGGGCGCGGGAGAGCGCGGCGCCGACGACCCCCGCCACGAGCACAAGGTGCCCGCCGGAGACCGCCACGAGGTGGGAGACGCCGCAGCGCGCGAAGAGCTCGTCGAGCCCGCGCGAGGCCATCGCCTCCGTGGAGCCGCAGACCGCGCCGGCAAGGAGCGCGCGGGCGTCCGAGCCCTCCCCCTCGAAGGTGGCGAGCACCGCAGACCGCGCCCCGAGCACCGCCCCGAGCGGCCCCTCGGCCGGCCTGCGCCCGAGCAGGCGCACCACGCGCACGGTCCCGGCCAGCCCCTGGGCGCGCGATGACATGCCCCAGTCGTCGTCCCCGTTCGGCGAGAAGCGCCCGACGCAGCGGAGCGTCTCCCCCGCCGTCGCCCTCTCATCCGAAAGGATCCAGACCGCCCCCCGGTCCTCCCCCTCGAGCAGCGCCCGCGCGCGGCCGCGCCACCCGCTCGCCCCTTCGCTCATGTCGCCCTCGAGCCGCAGCTCCCAGCTCAGCACCGAGCTTGACGCAAGCGCGTCCGCAAGCCCCTCCTGCCGCGCGAGCTCGCGGGCGGAGACCGCACAGGAGCACGCGACGGCGGAGGCCAGGACCATGGCGAGCGGGATGAGGCCGGCAAGCCGCGTGCGGCGGAGCGCGAGCACCGCGACGGCGCCGAGGGCGGCCGCGGCCGGCACGGCCGCGACGAGCAGGGTGGGGTCGGCCCCCGTCGACAGCGCCGTGCGCGTGCAGGCGATCACGGCCACGAGCGCCCAGAAGACCGGCGGCAGCAGGGGGCGGTCGGGGCGCCGGGCGCGCACGTCCCCCTCAGACACAGATGAGCCCCTCGAGCTTCTCGAACTTCTTCTCTCCGATGCCCGAGACCCTCATGAGGTCCTCCGGCGCGGCAAAGGGGCCGTTGCGCTCCCGGTCCTCGACGATTGCCGCCGCGGTGGCCTCCCCCACCCCCGGCAGTTCGTCGAGCTCGGCCACGTCGGCCGTGTTGATGTTGACGGGCGCCTCGTCGCCCGCGTCGCCCGCGGCGGCGTCCCCTCC
>NZ_JACSNQ010000013.1 GCF_016900315.1 Olsenella profusa | reverse complement strand
GTACGTGGGCGCGCGCGCCCCGCCCCGCCGCCCGCGCGCCCACGTACTGCGCTCCGTCCGCCCGTTCTTCTCGCCAAGTGCACCCGAACGGGCGGATTTCTTGCCAAGCGCACCCACGTCCCGGTGCACTGAACGAACCCGTTGTCAGGTGCACTCATCAAGTGCACCCGTGCCCCAGTGCACTTGCGTGCAAAACCCCGCTTTTCGGTGCACTTGAGGTGATTTTGCCGCCGGTCCGAGTGCACTTGACGCGATCGCCGGAGGTAGCGGGTGCACTTGGCGATGCCGAACCGCGCCGGCGGGTGCACCTGACGCGATTGCCGGGGCGCCGGGTGCACCCCCTGCTGCCCGCACGTCCTTCTCGCCCCTGCCGCGGCCGGACGGCCCGCTTGCCGAATGTCCCGATAATCAAACGGAAACCTCCGCGAAACGTGGGTAGGATGAGGAAATGGGACCACGACCGGGAGGAAGACATGGGACTTTTCGATAAGATCAAGAGCACCTTCGCCTCGTCAAACGGTACGATCACGCCGCCGGCGGCCACGTTCGCCACGCGTCCCGACACCGTCTACGCCCCGATCTCGGGCGTCCTCGTGAGCCTCAAGGAGGTCAACGACGAGGTCATCTCCGCGGGCCTGCTCGGCGACGGCTACGGCATCCTGCCCACCGGCGCGGGCGTGCTCTACGCGCCGGTCAGCGGGCGCATCGGCGCCACCACGGTGACCAACCACTCCATCGCCATCCGTACGGAGGAGGGCATGGAGGTCCTCATCCACATCGGCATCGGCACGGTCAACATGGGCGGCAAGGGGTTCACGCGGCTCGTCGAGGCAAACGACGAGGTGCGCGCCGGTCAGCCGCTCATGACCTTCAGCGTGGACGCCATCAAGCTCGCCGGCTACGACGAGGTCGTCGCGTGCGTCATCTCCAACCCGGACGCCTACGCGCGGATCGACCACGTGGGCGAGTCGGGCACGCTGCTCGGCGGCCGGCCGCTCGTCAAGATCGGCGACCCGCTGCTCGTGGCACGGAAGTAGCAGGGAAGGAAGCGGTCTTTCAGGCCCCGCGTGCTCCAGGGCGCGGGGCCTTGTCACGAAGGAGAGAGAGGAACCTGCATGGCACGCATCTTCATCAGCCCGTCCAAGTACGTCCAGGGTCCCGGCGAGCTCGCCAAGCTCGGTGACTACGTCAAGACCTACGGCACCCATGCGCTCGTGGTCATCTCCGCGGGCGGCCTGCGCCGCTCCGGCGACGTGATCTCTGCGAGCATGGGGGCGGCCGGCGTGGCGCTGACCTATGACAACTTCAACGGCGAGTGCTCCCAGGCTGAGATCGACCGCCTCGTGGGGGTCTACCGCGAGGCCGGCACCGACGTCGTGGTCGGCGTGGGCGGCGGCAAGATCTTCGACACCGCCAAGGCCGTGGCGGCCGCCGTCGACGCGCCGGTGGTCATCGTCCCCACGATCGCCGCGACCGACGCGCCGTGCTCCGCGCTCTCGGTGATCTACACCGACGAGGGCCAGTTCAAGGAGTACCAGTTCTTCAAGCAGAACCCCAACCTCGTGCTCATGGACACCGACGTCATCGCCAAGAGCCCGGTGCGCCTGACCGTCTCGGGCATGGGAGATGCGCTGGCCACCTACTTCGAGGCCCGCGCCTGTATGCGCTCCGACGCCACCACCTGCGCCGGCGGCCACGTCACGAGCGCCGCCATGGCGCTCGCGCGCCTCTGCTACGAGACGCTCATGTCCGACGGCCTCAAGGCCAAGCTTGCGCTTGAGGCGGGCGCCTGCACCGAGTCCGTGGAGAAGATCATCGAGGCCAACACGCTGCTCTCCGGCCTGGGCTTCGAGTCCGCGGGCCTGGCCGGCGCGCACGCCATCCACAACGGCATGACCGCGATGCCGGAGACCCACGCCTACTACCACGGCGAGAAGGTCGCCTTTGGCACGCTGACCCAGCTGGTGCTCGAGGACGCCGACGAGCTCTACGAGGTGCTCGACTTCTGCGTGGAGGTGGGCCTGCCGGTGACGTTTGCCCAGCTCGGCGTCGAGGACGCGAGCTACGAGCGCGTGCTCGAGGTGGCCCGGCTCGCCTGCGCGCCCTCCGACACCCTCGGCAACATGCCGTTCGAGGTCACGCCGGAGAAGGTCGCCGCGGCCATGCTCGCCGCCGACGCCTACGGCCGCGCCGCCCTGGCGGAGTAGCGGGATGCCCCCTGCCCGGGCCGTCGCGGCGGCCCGGGCGAGGGGGCCTGGGCGAGAAGTACCTGGCGAGAAGTGCGCGGACGAGAAGAACGTGACGAGAAGTACCTCGCGAGAAGAACCTTGTGCGCGGGCGAGAAGTACCTCGCGCGCGACGAAAGCGGGGCCGGCACCTGTGCGGTGCCGGCCCCGTCTGCGTGAACTCTGTGTGAGCGGAGGTTTCTGGCCGCTGCCTTACGCGTCCTTCTCGCCCTTGAGGGAGGCGTAGAACGTGGCGTGGTCGAAGGCATCCTTGATGGTCTGGCCGTTGACGAAGGGGAGCGCCAGGAACTCGTCGACGGTGGGAACGAGCTCGGAGCAGTCGACGAAGTGGTTCTTCTCGTTGCGGCGGCTCGTGTCCTGCGCGCGCCAGGACTCGTAGTTGCAGTCCGTGAGGTAGTAGACGTCAGATCCGATCTTCATGTAGACGGAGTGGTTGCAGTGCAGATACTCGGCGAGATCCTCGTAGTTGATGTCGAGTGCCTCGGCAGCCTTCTTACCCATGGCGGCTCCTTTCGTCGGCCAACCAAACGGACGTTAGGAAAGACTATAACCCGCAAGCGGGTCGGTTATGCGCGTGTTTGCCGAATGTTAGGCGAGCGTCGGTTGGCGGCGTTGCGGAAGATGCGCGTTGGCGTCGCGGGAGGGATTGGGCGGCGTCGGGAAAGGGTCCGGGCAGCACCGTGTCGGCATTGCGGGAGGTGCCAGGCGGTCGCGCGGAAGAGTTCCGGCGGTGACCTGCGCGCTATGCCTCGGCCAGGAGAATGCGCCCCAGCTCGCTCGGCGTGTCCGCTACCACGGGAGCGCCGTCGGCAAGCAGCGCCGCGCGCCCGCGGAACCCCCAGGCGCAGCCCACGCACGGGCAGCCCACGTTGGCGGCGGTCGCCACGTCCACCTCGGAGTCGCCCACGTAGACCATGCCGTTGCGCTCGGCGCCCATGTGCCGGAGCGCCTCCTCGACCATGTCCGGCGCGGGCTTCTTGCGGATGCCGCGCTCCTCGCACTCGCCGATTACGGCGTCGAAGGTCCCGGGGAACTGCCGTGCCACGAGCTCCTGCACCGCGAAGTCGGCCTTGTTGGAGACCACGGCAATGCGGACGCCGGCCGCCTTCAGGTGGGCAAGCAGCTCGGGGACGCCGGGGTAGGGCCCCGTGTGGTCCTCGCAGTGCGCACCGTAGTGGGCCTTGAACGACGCGAAGGTGGCGTCGACGACGTCGGCGGGGGTGTCGTCGGGCACGGCGCGCTCGATGAGCAGACGGATGCCGTTGCCCACGAATCGGCGCACCTCGTCGAGGGTGCGAGGGGGCAGGCCGTTCGCGGCTAGCGCCGCGTTGGTGGAGAGGTGCAGGTCCTCGAGGGTGTCGAGCAGGGTTCCGTCAAGGTCGAAGACGACCGTCTCAAAGGCTGGCATGGCTTTGCGCGTCCTTTCGTTCTTCTCGCCGTCTGCGAGGGTAGCACAGGGCGCGGGCGCCTGGTCCTGATGCGTGATTCGGCGCTCCCGTGCGCTGCGCCAAAAACGGCGCCCTTGCGCGCTGCGCCAAAATTCCGGGGAGTGTGCGTTTGGGCCGCGAGAAACATCGGGAGTGTGCGCGGTCCTGCGCACAGGGGCGACAAATCCGGCGCTGTTTCCGCGCACTCCCGACGATTCTCGCGCGGGGTGTGGGCCGCGGGGTGTGGGTGCGGGCCGCGCTCCGCCCACCAGGTTTCCGTCTGCTTTCCGGTTCTTCTCGCCATGCGTGCGTCCGTAGTACAATCGCCTGTACGTGCGACGCTGCGCTGTCTACGCCACGTCGCCGTCTCTGGCAGTCGCCGCCCGACCGACACGGGGCGGCCGAGACGAAAGGCATCTATGGACTCCCACACCATGCACACCCACACCTGCGGCGAGCTGCGCCGTGAGAACATCGGCCAGCAGGTGACGCTCACCGGCTGGGTCTGGCACCGTCGCGACCACGGCGGCCTCATCTTCGTGGACCTGCGCGACCGCGACGGCGTGACGCAGGTCTCCTTTGACCCGGAGCACTCCGGCGGCGAGGCCTTCCACACCGCCGAGACCATCCGTTCCGAGTGGCCGATCAAGGTCACCGGCACGGTTCGCGAGCGCCCGGAGGGCATGGAGAACCCCAAGCTCGCCACCGGCCAGATCGAGGTCCTCATCGACGCCATCGAGGTGCTCAACTCCTCCAAGACGCCGCCCTTCCAGATCGAGGACCGCCTCGACTGCGCCGAGGACGTGCGCCTGCGCTACCGCTACCTTGACATCCGCCGCCCGCGCATGATGGCCAACCTGAAGCTCCGCTCGGACTTCACCTTCGCCATCCGCGAGGCGCTGCACGGTCGCGACTTCATGGAGGTGGAGACGCCGGCCCTCTTCAAGTCCACCCCCGAGGGCGCGCGCGACTTCCTCGTGCCCTCGCGCACCCAGCCGGGCCACTTCTACGCCCTGCCGCAGTCCCCGCAGCTCCTGAAGCAGCTGCTCATGGTCGGCGGCGTGGAGCGCTACTACCAGGTGGCTAAGTGCTTCCGCGACGAGGACCTGCGCGCCGACCGCCAGCCCGAGTTCACGCAGGTGGACATCGAGATGAGCTTCGTGGACGAGGACGACGTCATGAGCGAGCTCGAGGACGTGCTCGCCGACGCCTTCGCGCGCGTGGGCGTCGAGATGCCCACCCCGCTGCGCCGCATCGAGTACTGGGACGCGATGGACACCTACGGCACCGACAAGCCGGACACGCGCCTGGGCATGGAGCTCCACGACGTGACCTCGATCTTCGCCGAGTCCAAGTTCAAGCTCTTCGCGGGTGCGGCGGCAACCGAGGGGCAGTACGTCAAGGCCATCAACGCCAAGGGCGCCGGCGCCTGGCCGCGCGCGCAGATCGACAAGCTCGCCGACGTTGCCGCCGGCTTCGGCGCCAAGGGCCTCGCGTGGATCGCCTTCCGCGAGGACGGCTCCGTGAACAGCCCCATCGTCAAGTTCTTCTCTGACGAGGAGATGGCCGCCCTGCGCGCCGAGATGGACGTGGAGCCCGGCGACCTCGTGATGTTTGCCGTGGCGGACCGCAAGCTCGCCGACGAGATCCTGGGCGGCATGCGCGTGCACATGGCGAACGCCCTGAACGTCCCGCGCGAGGGCCACGACTTCCTCTGGGTGGTCAACTTCCCGCTCTTCCACTGGGACGACGAGGCCAAGCGCTACGAGGCCGAGCACCAGCCCTTCACCCTGCCCACCGAGTCCGACGTCGAGAAGATCAAGGCCGACCCGCTGGCCGCGGGCTCGGCGACCTACGACTTCGTTATGGACGGCTACGAGGCCGGCGGCGGCGGCATGCGTATCCACAACGCCCAGATGCAGCTCGACATGCTCGAGCTCCTCGGCTACACCGTTGAGGACGCGCGCGAGAAGTTCGGGTTCCTGATGGACGCCCTCGAGTACGGCGCGCCCCCGATGGGCGGCTTTGCACTCGGCCTGGACCGCGTGTGCATGCTGCTGGCCGGCGAGGACTCCATCCGCGAGGTCATGGCTTTCCCCAAGACCTCGAGCGGCTCCGACCTCATGTCCGACGCCCCGAGCGAGGTCACGGGCAAGCAGCTCAAGGAGGTCGGCCTGCGCCTGCTGTAGCGCGGCCCGGCTTACTGACGGCCGTCCTGGCGCATCCGGGGTCCCGTGCACCCGGGTCTCGCGCTCCCGGCGTCCCGCACGGCGAGAAGAACCTGGGGGTGCCTGGTGAGAAACACTTTGCGGCGCCCGTAAGGCAAGACGAACCTGGCAGCCCGTCCCCTCTGGGGGCGGGCGCCTTTGTGTGGGCTGCCGGCCGGATGCCCTCCGTGCGGGTACCTCACTTAGGTGCACTCCTCAAGTGCACTCTGCCCGCCAGCTAAATTGCGTCAGGTGCACCGAAAAGCGCGTGTTTGCCGTTAGGTGCACCCCTCCTCGGGTGCACCTAACGAGGGTCCGTGACCCGCAGCCCGCGGTTCCGCACACGTGTGCCGCATCGACCCCGCCCCCCACCACGTTCTTCTCGCAAGGACTTTGTAAACCCTTGACAAGTCAAGCAAACGGCCTACCCTTGGGCAGGGAATGGTTGACATGGCAAGGAGATTGACATGGCCGATAACCCGACCGCGGGCGTCCGGCGCGGGCGCTCGCTCGAGGACTTCCACATGCGCCTCATGCGCGCCTTCCACGCGCAGCGCACCTACTTCAAGCCGCGCGTGGACGCGCTGGGGCTGGGCCCGGGGCAGGCCAAGGTGCTCGTGTACCTGGCGGTGAGGGGGCCGGCCAGCCAGCGCGAGGTGGCCGACTACTTTGAGTGCGACCCGGGGGCGGTCTCGCGCATGCTCGACACGATGGAGCGCGCGGGGCTGGTGACCTCGGCGCCCGGGCGTGACCGTCGCGTGCGCGAGGCGAGCGTCACCGAGCGCGGCCTCGCCGCGGCGGACGGCTGGGAGCTCTTCTGCGACGAGGAGCAGAAGGTCATGCTGAGGGGCTTCTCGCCGGCCGAGCGCGAGCAGTTCGCCGACCTGCTCGGTCGTGCCCGGGCGAACCTGCGCGCGGCGATCTCGGACCCTGGCCCCGCCTCGTCCGACCCTCATGGCGAGAAGAACCTCGCGCCCGACCCCGACAGCCAGAAGGGGGGCGATCGCTGATGGACGGCGTCCGCCTGATCGCACGCTACCTGGGAAGCTACCGGAAGGACTTCCTCCTCGCGGTGCTCTGCGTGGCCCTGGAGACCTCGCTCGAGCTGGTGATCCCGCTGCTCATGGCCAACGTGATCGACGACGGCATCATCGGGCGGGACCTGGGCGCGGTGGCCGTGAACGGTGCGCTGATGCTGGTGTTCGCCTTCGGCGCCCTCGCGCTGGGCTTCACCTACGCGCGCTTCTCGGCGCGGGCCGCGATGGGCCTGGGCGCCAACCTGCGCGAGGCCGAGTACGCCCACCTGCAGGAGTTCTCGTTCGCCAACCTCGACGACTTCGAGTCGTCCTCGCTCGTCACGCGCCTCACGACCGACGTGACGGTGATCCAGAACGCCCTCGTCTCGGGCACGCGCCCGCTCACGCGCGGCCCCTCGATCCTCATCCTGGGGCTCGTCTTCGCCGCGGTGATGTCGCCCGAGCTCGCGGTGGTGTTCTTCCTGGTGCTGCCGGTGCTTGCCGTGGCGATGTTTCTGGTGGTGCGGCACGTGGGGCCGCTCTATCGGCTGCTGCAGTCCGCGATGGACCGGCTGAACGACGCGCTGCAGGAGGACCTCGCCGCGATCCGCGTGATCAAGGCGTACGTGCGCGAGGGCCACGTGGCCGACCGCTTTGCCGAGGTCAACGAGAGCCTGGCCAAGACGGGCACGCGCACCTTCCGCACGGCGGTCCTCAACACCCCGATCTTCCAGGGGACGATGTACGTGACCTGCGTGGCCATCCTGTGGATCGGCGGGCAGATGATCCTTGCCGGCACCCTCATGGTGGGCACCTTCACCGGCTTCATGAGCTACATCTTCCAGATTGTGAACTCGCTCATGATGATCTCCAACGTGTTCCTTCTCCTGGCGCGCGCCGTCACGAGCGTGGAGCGCGTGGGCGAGGTGCTTGACGAGCAGCCCACGATCACCTCGCCGGAGGACGCGGTCACGGAGGTGAGCGACGGCTCGGTCAGCTTTGACCACGTGAGCTTCAGGTACGCGGCCGACGCCGAGCGCGACGTCCTGGAGGACGTGTGCCTGGACCTGGCGGCGGGCTCGACGGTGGGCGTCCTCGGCGGCACGGGCTCGGGCAAGTCGACGCTCGTGCAGCTGATCGCGCGCCTCTACGACGTGAGCGCGGGTTCCGTGCGCGTGGGCGGCCGCGACGTGCGCGCCTACGACCTCGCGGCCCTGCGCGACGCGGTGGGCGTGGTGCTGCAGAAGAACGTGCTGTTCAGCGGCACGGTGCGGGAGAACCTGGCCTGGGGCAACCCCGACGCCACCGACGAGCAGATGCTCGAGGCGTGCCGCCTGGCGCGCGCCGACGAGTTCCTGGACCGCATCGGCGGGCTCGACGGCGACCTCGGCCAGGGCGGCGCGGGCGTCTCCGGCGGCCAGAAGCAGCGCCTCTGCATCGCGCGCACGCTGCTCAAGCACCCGAAGGTCCTCATCTTCGACGACTCCACGAGCGCCGTGGACATGGCCACCGACGCGCAGATCCGCGAGAACCTCGCCGCGCTCACGGGCGTCACCAAGATCGTCATCGCGCAGCGCGTGGCCTCGGTCATGGACGCCGACAAGATCGTGGTGCTGGACGAGGGCCGGGTACACTCGCAGGGCACCCACGAGGAACTTCTCGCCAGCGACCCCATCTACCAGGAGATATACGAGTCCCAGATTGGATCTGGAATCAGCGGGGAGGTGGCCTAGATGCCCTCGCGCCAGTCTGCCGCGCCCGCGCGGCCCAAGAACCTGCTCTCGACGCTGCGGAGCCTGCTCGCCTACATGAGCCATGCCCGCTGGATGCTTCTTGTGGTGGCGGTGCTCGTCACGCTCTCGGGGCTCGCCAACCTGATGGGCACCTACATGATCAAGCCCGTGGTCAACGCCGTGGGCGCCGGGGACGCGGACGCCCTCGTGCGCGGAGTTGCCCTGACCGCGGTGATCTACGTGGTGGGCGTGGCCAGCGCGGCGGGCTACACGCAGACCATGGTGTGCGCGGCGCAGAAGGTGGTCTTTGACATCCGGCGCGACCTCTTCGCGCACATCGAGCGGCTGCCGCTCTCCTTCTTTGACCGCACGCGCCACGGCGACGTGATGAGCTACTTCACCAACGACGTGGACACGGTCTCCGAGGCGCTCAACAACAGCTTCGCCAACCTCGTCCAGGCGGCGGTGCAGATCGTGGGCACGCTCACGCTGCTCTTTGTGCTCGACTGGCGGCTCACGCTCATCACCGTTGCCTGCGACCTTGCGATCGCGCTCTACGTGCGCTTCTCGGGCGGCCGCTCTAGCAAGTATTTTGCGCGCCAGCAGGCCGAGCTCGCCGGGCTCGACGGCTACGTGGAGGAGATGATCTCCGGCCAGAAGGTCGTCAAGGTCTTCAACCATGAGGCGGCCAACCTCGCGCGCTTCCGCGAGCTCAACGGCCGGCTGCGCGAGGCGGGCACCTCCGCGCAGGCCTACGCCTCCACGATGGTGCCGGTGACGGTGTGCGTGGGATTTGTCAACTACGCCATCGTGACCATCGTGGGCGCGCTGCTGGCGCTTTCGGGGACGATGGACGTGGGGTCGCTCGCGAGCTACCTCGTCTTCGTGCGTCAGGCGGTGGCCCCGATCAATGCGTTCACGCAGCAGGGCAACTTCCTGCTCACGGCGCTCGCGGGCGCCGAGCGCATCTTCTCCGTGATGCGGCTCGAGCCCGAGGTGGACGAGGGTACGGTGGTCCTGGAGCACGCCAACGACGTGGAGGCCGCCCGCATGGCCGCGGGGGCGGCCGGCTGGGCTTGGAAGATTGACGGCGAGCACGTGCCGCTTCAGGGCGACGTGGTCTTCTACGACGTGGACTTTGGCTACGAGGAGGGGCAGACCGTGCTCAAGGGCCTCTCGCTCTACGCCAAGCCCGGGCAGAAGATCGCCTTCGTGGGGTCAACGGGTGCGGGCAAGACCACGATCACCAACCTGATCAACCGCTTCTACGAGGTGCGCTCCGGCGTCATCACCTACGACGGCATCGACGTGCGCGACATCGAGAAGGCGAGCCTGCGCCGCTCGCTGGGCATCGTGCTGCAGGACACGCACCTGTTCGCCGGGACCATCGCGGACAACATCCGCTTCGGCAAGCTCGACGCCACCGACGAGGAGGTGGTGGCCGCCGCCAAGATAGCCAACGCCGACGGCTTCATCCGGCGCCTGCCCAAGGGCTACGACACGCCGGTGGTGGCCGACGGCGCCAACCTCTCCCAGGGGCAGCGGCAGCTCTTGGCCATTGCGCGCGCGGCGGTGGCCGACCCGCCGGTGCTGATCCTGGACGAGGCCACCTCGAGCATCGACACCCGCACCGAGGCCCTCATCCAGCGCGGCATGGACGCCCTCATGGCGGGGCGCACGGTCTTCGTGATCGCGCACCGGCTCTCCACCGTGCGCAACGCCAACGCGATCATGGTGCTCGAGCACGGGCGAATCGTGGAGCGCGGCACGCACGAGGAGCTGCTGGCCCAGCGCGGCGAGTACTGGCAGCTCTGGACCGGCCAGCGCGAGCTCGACTAGCGGCGCGCGGCGGCGCGGGCGAGAAGGACCTGCAGGCCGCAGGTTCTTCTCGCCGTGCGATGGCCGCCGTCCGCCCGCTAGTAGCCGCGCTCGGCCTGGCGGCGGATGCGCGCGTACTCCATCACGAGCAGCACGAGCAGTATGGCCATCGAGACGAGCGAGCCCATGACCGCGCCGGCGAGGCCGGAGAAGTTGACGAGCAGCATCGAGACCGGCACCGCGAACACGATTGCGATCAGGTAGAGCTTGGAGACCTGTTCCTGCGCGCGCAGCACGGTGACGATCTGGTAGAGGAAGTCGATGCTCGCGCAGACGCCGCCCGTGGCCACCATCACGTAGACGAGCGGGCGGAACTGCTCGAAGTCCAGGCCGTACATGAAGCTCATGAGCGGGATGCCCACCGTGCCCATGACGAGCGCCATCGCCGCGGCGATAAGCGCGATTACGCCGACCATCGCCAGCACCAGAAGGTCGAAGCGACGGTGCTTCTCGGGGTCGTCCCAGATGCGGGCCAGGCGCACGAGCTGCGGCTTGTAGATGAACCCCGCGACCATGAGGATCGAGTGGGCGGGGAAGTACATGGCGTTGTAGTAGAGCTGGTTGTCGTAGGAGAGCGCGCCCTCCATGGCGAACTTGGGCACCGAGTCGATGAGGTTGTAGAGGAAGAGGGCCAGAAACAGCGGGAAGCAGTCGACGAAGAGCTCCTTCACGCCGCGCGCCGTCGCCGGCAGGCTGTGCTCCGTCTCGAAGTAGGCGAGCGGCACCGTGAGCAACACAAGCGAGACCACCGCGCCTGCGGCCAGGGCGAAGCTCGCCATAGGGAGGCTGCGCGTGAGCAGGAGCACCGCCGAGAAGAACAGCAGCCCCAGCACGCAGCGCACGGCCTGGGAGAGCCCGGCCAGGTAGAGCTTGTCCTTCTGCTGGAGGCGGCCCTCGTAGACGTCGGCCAGGCCGTCGGCGGCGCGGAAGACGAGCACGCCCATGCAGATGGCGAACATCGACGCGTCGTAGCCGCGCAGGTGGTACCACAGCCAGCCCACCACCAGCATGACGGCGCAGGTGATGAAGCGGTTGATCTGGTAGTCGAAGAAGGAGTGCATGTCGTCCAGGTCGGAGACCTGGTAGGTGCGCACGCCATAGTTGGCCACAAAGAGCAGCAGCATGCCCACCGTGTAGGCCATGGAGAACTGGCCGGCCTGCTCGGGGCCCACGAGCCAGGTGGCGACGAGCGTGAGCAGCGGGAAGAGCGTGCCCCACGCGGCCTGGCCGATGGTGTTGCAGACGTAGTCGCGCTTGGTCTGGTGCGCGAGGTACTGCTCGGTCTGCTCCGAGAGGCGGCCGCCGAAGATCGCGGAGATGAGGCGGTTCCACCAGTTGTTTATCACGCGGGGGAGAAACGCCTGCTGGCGGTCGGGCTGGGCGGCGTCGCGGCGCGGGGCGCGGGCGGCGGCGTTGGTTCCGGCGGCGGCCTTGTCGGCGCGGCCGCGCGCGCGGTTGCTGCCGCGCTGGCCGTGGCCGCCGGTGTGCCGGCTGCCGGTGTGCCGGCCGCCGTGCGCACGGCCTTTGGTCACCACGCCGTAGCGCGGCGTCTTGGGCGAGACGTGGGTGCCCGTCGCGGGACGGACCGGCGTGGCCTCGCGGCGCTTGAACGGGTTGCGCATGTGGCGAGAAGCTCCTCTCGACGTCCTTCTTCCTCTTGACGTCCTTCTCGCCCGATTGTAGCGCCGCGGGCGGACATGCGCGTCAGGTGCGGCTGGGGTGGGGGGTGCACCTGACGGGTGCACGTGCGGGGTGCACGTGGGGCCCAGGCTCGTCAGGTGCACCCGGGGTAGGGTGCACTTGGTCGCAAATCCCCACTTTTCGGTGCACTTGACGCGATTTCGAGGCCCTTTGGGGTGCACTTGAGGAGTGCACCTACGGAAGCCACGTGCTAGGTGCACCAGGTCGAGGCTGCAAGTCGCAGAAGATCCCTTGCGAGAAGAACGCTCGAGGCCGTTTTTCGCCGCACGCGGATTGCGCGAAAACGGCTGCAAGTGTGTGGGGGCGGCTGGGTAGAATCCCCGCACGCCGACGGCACGTAAGTCCCGCTCGCTGGGCCGCGCTCCCGAAGGGGGGTGAGCCCCATGGATACGTTGATAGCTTTCCTAAAGCTTGCTGGCGCACTGGTCAGCTTCGCCGCAGGTATCATCCGGTTCCTGTCCGCAGCGAGCGAGTTTTGCAACCGAGACGAGAAGGACCGCTAGCCCAGTGAACTAGCGGTCCATCCCCATCTCTAACGGGCGCGGCCCTGCCATCCCAAGCGAGCTGTGCCGTCGGTTACATGATACCCCACCGGTGCGTGCCCAATCATGTTGTTGTTGCGCTTTGTACCAGCCGTTGCACTCTGTACCAGCTGATTTTTGCGTTCAGGGTTTGTTGGGGAGGGCGATGGGAAGGAAGCAGGGTGCACCTGACGGGTGCACTTGAGGGGTTGAACGTCAGGTGCACCCGGGGTGGAGTGCACTTGATGGCAAATCCCGGCTTTTCGGTGCATTTGACGCGATTTCGGGGCCCTTTGGGGTGCACTTGAGGAGTGCACTTGAAGGAATGAGCGTCAGGAGCACCCGGGGCGGGGCGCGTAGCGTGAACAATGGGTTTCTCGCCGGGGACTTTTCAGGGGGCGGCTTCCCTGCGGGCATGCTCTTTCGGTATTGTAGAGGTACCGTACGCCAGCAAAAGGAGCAACGTTGGCCGAGAAAAACCTGAACGCTGAGAACGCTTCCGCTACCATGCCCGACCCCGTCGGCTCGGCCTCCCCGGCCGGCCCCGTCGGCGCCGCGACCACAGCCGGCGCCCCTACCCCCGCCTCGGACGCCGCGGCCGCCCGCGCCCTGCTCACGGGCGTCGACGTGCCGGAGTCCATCGCAGAGAACATGGCGCTCTTCCTGCGCCTGGTGCGCAAGGTGCTCGAGGAGTTCGACCCGTCGCTGCTCTCCACCTTCGACGTTCTTCTCGCCGACGCGATACGCGCCAGCGCGGACGAGTCCGCGGAGACGGACGAGGAGCGGGCCGCCTTCGCGGACCTGGAGCGGGTGCTCGAGGGGCTGGACGAGTCCCAGACCACCATGCTCATGCGCGCCTTCGTGTCCTACTTCCACCTGGCCAACATCTGCGAGGAGAACTATCGCGTGGCGTCGCTGCGCACCCGCGAGAGCACGGTGCCCACCTCCGACGCCGAGGACCCCATCAACGACATCACGGTGGCCTACCGCCAGCTCGTGGACGAGTGCGGTCGCGGCAAGGCCATCGCGCTGCTGAACCGCCTGGAGTTCCGCCCGGTCTTCACCGCCCACCCCACCGAGGCGCGCCGCAAGGCCGTCGAGGGCAAGATCCGCCGGATTGCGGGGCTTCTGGAGGAGCGCCCGCGCCTGGGCGGCGTGGCCCTGGCGGAGAACGAGCGGCGCCTCACGCAGGAGATCGACGCGCTGCTGCGCACCTCGCCGATCGCGCACAAGAAGCCGACGCCCGTCGAGGAGGCCGACACCATCATCGACATCTTCGACAACACGCTCTTTGACATGGTGCCGGACGTGTACCGTCGCTTCGACGACTGGGAGCTCGGCGACAAGGCCGGCACGGTGCCGCCCGTCTGCCCGGCGTTCTTCCACCCGGGCAGCTGGATCGGCTCGGACCGGGACGGCAACCCCAACGTCACCGCCAAGGTGAGCCGCCAGGTGGCCGAGAAGTTCCGCACCCACGTGCTGGAGCGCCTGGCTGACGCCACCTACACCACCGGGCGCAACCTCACGCTGGACGCCATCTCCACGCCGCCCTCGGACCAGCTCATGAGCCTCTGGAGCCACCAGGTGGAGATGAGCGAGAAGCTCACGGCGCGCGCCCTGGGCATCTCCGCGAGCGAGCTGCACCGCGCGGCCATGCTCGTGATCTCCGAGCGCCTGCGCGCCACCATCGAGCGCACGGCCGACGTCATGTACGCGAGCGCCGACGACTACATCGCCGACCTGCGCGTGGTCCAGTCCTCCCTGGCGCGCGCCGGCGCAACCCGCGCGGCCTACGGCCCGGTGCAGCGCCTCATCTGGCAGGCGCAGACCTTCGGCTTCCACCTGGTGGAGATGGAGTTCCGCCAGCATTCGCTGGTGCACTCCCGCGCGCTTGAGGACATCCGCGAGCACGGCCGGTGGGGCGAGCGCGGCGAGCTCCAGCCGATGACGCGCGAGGTGCTGGACACGTTTCGCGCCATCGCCCAGATCCAGCGGAGAAACGGCGTGGACGCGGCGCGGCGCTACATCATCTCCTTCACCAAGTCCGCGCAGGACGTGGCCAACGTCTACGAGCTCGCGCACCTGGCCTTCGCGCACGAGTGCGACGTGCCCACGCTGGACGTGATTCCGCTCTTCGAGCAGGTGGAGGACCTCGAGGGCGCGGTCGACACGCTCGACGCGATGATCCGCCTGCCCGAGGTCCAGCGCCGCCTGGGCCAGACCGGCCGGCGCCTCGAGGTGATGCTCGGCTACTCGGACTCCTCCAAGGACGCCGGCCCCACCTCGGCCACGCTCGTGCTGCACCGCGCCCAGGCGGAGATCGCGCGCTGGGCGGAGGACAACGGCATCGACCTCGTGCTCATGCACGGGCGCGGCGGCGCGGTGGGACGCGGCGGCGGCCCGGCAAACCGTGCGGTGCTCTCCCAGCCCAAGGGCTCGGTCAACTGCTGCTTCAAGCTCACCGAGCAGGGCGAGGTCATCTTTGCGCGCTACGGCGACCCCACGCTGGCCCGCCGCCACGTGGAGTCCGTGGTGGGCGCGACGCTGCTGCAGTCCGCGCCGTCCATCGAGTGGGTCAACACGGAGACCACCCAGAAGTACGCCGACCTCGCCGCCGAGCTGGACGCCGCCTCGCGCGAGCGCTACCTCGACCTACTGCACACCGACGGCTTCGCCGAGTGGTTCTCCACGGTGACGCCGCTCACCGAGGTGGGCCTCATGCCCATCGGCAGCCGCCCGGCCAAGCGCGGCCTGGGCGCCAAGTCCCTCGACGACCTGCGCACCATCCCGTGGATCTTCTCGTGGAGCCAGGCGCGCATCAACCTGGCCGCCTGGTACGGCCTCGGCACCGCCTGCGAGCGCGTGGGCGACCTTGACCGCCTGCGCGGCGCCTACAAGGAGTGGCCGCTCTTCACGACGTTCATCGACAACATTGAGATGTCGCTCTCCAAGGTGGACGAGCGGATCGCCCGGCTCTACCTGGGCCTTGCCGACCGCGAGGACCTCTCGAGCAAGGTGCTGGACGAGATGGCGCTCACCCGCCGCTGGGTGCTCGCCATCGTGGGCGACGAGTGGCCGCTGCAGCACCGTCGCGTGCTGGGGCCGGTCATCCGAATGCGCCTGCCGTTTGTGAACGTGCTGTCCGTGACCCAGGCGCTGGCGCTGCGTCGGCTGCGCACCGAGGGCGAGGGCCTCTCGCCCGCGGAGCACGAGCGGCTCATCTACCTGATCCTCTGCACCGTCTCCGGCGTCTCCGCGGGGCTGCAGAACACGGGGTGACGGCTGGCTGCGGGGTTGCGGCGGCGCGGCCTTGGCGGGGCTTCGGCGGCCTCGGCGGTGCCGCGGGGTCACGGCGGGGCGAGAAGGACCTCGTGCCTGTCGCTGCACCGCCGCGACCGCGGCCGGAAAACGCGGCCAGAGCTTCTGCGGACGGAAAGCGCCACGCCTGCGTGTTCCGTTCTCGCAGATGTTCTCGCAGATGCTCCCACAGATAGGGAAATGTGTAGCGGGCCTCGCCTTAGGGCGGGGCCCTTCTAGTTCCCCTGTGCGTCTACGTGCGCAAACGCATCTCGGGGACTGACGAACGGGCGAGAAGGACCTCGCTTCCGTCCTCTTGCGCACACAGATCCGCATCTGTGGAAGCAGCACACAGCTGGGCCCTTTTGCAGCGGGACCTTTTGCAGCGGGGCCCATTGGCGTCGGCCGGCCAAAACGCCAGGCCGCCAGCCAGCCGCACGGCCGCGACCGGCAAAGCCTATCGCTCGCCCTCGTACTCGACCGGGCCGACGGTGTCTATGCCCTGCATCAGAAACGAGATCGTCACGTTCAGGCCTCGGGCGATCTTCTCGATGGTGTCCAGCGTCGGCGAGACGCGGCCGTGCTCAATGTTCACGAGAAAGGACTTGTCCACCCCAATGGTGAGGGCAAACATCCGCAGCGAGAACTCGCGCTCCATGCGCAGGAGCCGCACTCGCTGTCCGAAGGCCTGTCTCGTAGAAATGCTCATGGTAGCAGCGTAGATACCTTTTTCTTGCGAGCGTCAGGCTATAGACGTACACTCGACTCCTAACGGCAAGAGGGAGTGAAGGGGAGTGCTCGCCATGGCAGTTGAAGAGAGCGGCGCCGCATCCGCCCAGGAGCCCGTCCTCGATGGCGAGAGGCCTGCGGCCGCCGCAGCCCGCCGTAAGGTTCCTGCGTCCAAGCGCATACGTCAGACCCCCGGTGGCCCCGTCCGTCTGACCCCCACGGAGATGCTCATCATTTCCTTCCTCCAGCGTCATGAGGGCTACCCGTGCTCAAAGTCTCAGATTGCCGCGGCGATCGGCCGCAACGAGAAGACCGTGGACCGGCTGCTCTCCCGTCTTCGCCACCACGAGCTCGTGACCTCCGAGGCAGCCTACGCGGAGAGCGGCGCCCAGCTTCCCAACATCTACCGGCTCACAAAGTGGGCAAAGACCGATGCGCGCTCAAGCGTGTGGGCTGGGGAGAAAAGCTGATACCCCCTCCCACCGATTGAGCGATGACTTGACGTATTTGATACCCCCTCCCATCAACAATTTACATAACCGCAGCCGTTTTTGATTAACGTTACCTGAAGTACGTTGGCGTCCCGGAAGGCATCCGCGCGCCAGCGGAAAGACATCAGGAAAGGTATCTGGAGGCTGTCTGCACGCGAACGAAGTCCGACCGCGCGGGTCGTTCGGGAGATGGAAATGACCGATAAGGAACTGCGACATCTGAGCCGGGCCGAGCTCCTTGAGATGCTCCTGACCCAGGCCGAGGAGAACGAGGGGCTGCGGCGTCGTCTTGACGAGGCCGAGCAGGCCCTCGCGGACCGCGCCATAGAGATTCAGCGCGCCGGCTCCCTGGCCGAGGCGTCGCTGCGTCTCAACAAGGTCTTCGCCGCCGCCGACCAGGCGGCCCAGCAGTACCTGGAGAACGTGCGCCGCTTGGCGCAGGAGGGGCGGCTCACGGCATGAGCTTGGCGACGAACATAGCCGCACCCATGCCCGTCGCGTCCGCCCGCCCGTCCCGTAGGGCATCCGGTGGCAAGCACTTCCGTGCCGCCGAGGTCGCCACGGGCGTCTCGTCCCCCGCGTCCAGCAAGAAGGACCTTACGGGCGAGAAGAACCCCGACGCCACGGGCCGCCTGCGCCGTCCGGCGCCGCGCGCCACGGCGGCTGTCGCCATGCCGATGCGGCAGGGTGCCGCCCGCCTGCGCCCCACGGCCGCCCAGCTGCGCGCCGAGCTCACCCGTGAGCGCCGCGTGCACCGCACCGTGGCCATCGCGCGCAGCACGGTCTACGCGCTCGTGGTGGTCGCGGCAGGCGCCGTGCTGGCGTCCACGCTCTTCCTCCCGGTCTTCCGTATCTACGGCACCTCGATGAACCCCACGTTCACCGAGGGCGACATCGTGGTGGCCACACGCGGGGGAGACCTCGCGCAGGGCGACCCGGTGGTCTTCTACTACGAGAACAAGGTCCTCGTGAAGCGATTCATAGCGCGCGCCGGCCAGTGGGTGGACATCGACGACGACGGCAACGTCTACGTCGACGGCCAGAGGCTGGACGAGCCGTACGTGGCCGAGCTGGCAAAGGGGCAGTGCGACATCAGCTTCCCCTACCAGGTGCCGGACGGCCGCATCTTCGTTCTTGGCGACAACCGCGCCACCTCGGTGGACTCACGAAGCACATCGGTGGGGTGCGTGTCTGAGGAGCAACTAGTGGGAAAGATCGTGTTCCGCGTGTGGCCGCTCTCCGGCCTCGGGACCGTCTAAGAGAGAGGTCGGTGAAGGATATGGGAAGACAGGGTACGCCGCGCACTGACGCATCGCGCGCGGGCCTCGCGCACCGCGTGGGCGCGTACGTCAGGGCCCATAGGCAGCACAGGCGGTGGCTCGCGCTGATGGGCGTGCTCGCGGCCGTGGTGGTTGTGGTCACGGCTGGCGCGCTCACCATGCCGGCGTCCACAATGACGGCGGACGTGGCCTCGCTGCCCGAGGGTGCCCAGGTGCCCGAGGGCTACAGCCAGCAGTACACGGCCAAGGACGAGCAGAACGGCGTCATTGTGACCGCCTACGCCCCCGAGGGCGTGGTCCCGGAGGGCGCGACGCTCACGGCTCAGCTCCTTGCGCAGGATAGTGACGAGTACGCAGCCGCCAGGCAGGCAGCCGGCGTCACCGACGAGGAGGGCGCCGGCTTTGCCGCGATGGACATCTCCTTCGTGGACGCCGAGGGCAACGAGGTCGAGCCCACGGGCGACGTGTACGTGAACATCGACGCTGCAGGCATCCTGCCCGAAGACGCCGATCCAGAGAGCGTGACCGTCCAGCACCTTGCCGAGGACGAGTCCGGCAACGTGGCGAGCGTTGACACCGTGGCCGACGCTGGCGACGCCGCCGAGGGCGTTGCCGGCGTGGCTACCGATGACGCGACTGCCGTGCGGGCAGCGTTCTCGACCGATGGGTTCTCCACCTTCACCATCACGTGGAGCGGCAACCGCAAGACCTACTTCAAACTGACCGTGCACTACGTGGACGAGAACGGCAACGAGATCCAGGGGACCCGCAACCAGAACGCCTCGATCTCGCAGAACCGGACGATCACGTTTGCCGACTACGCGGGCCAGATCCAGGGCTACACGTACCAGGCAGCCCACTACCAGGCCGTGGACGGCGCGGTCATCACGAGCGTGCGCGCCACGAGCAGCGGCAGCGGCTTGGGCGTCCAGCGCACGCTGACGTTCTACAACGGCAACCAGGTGGTGCCGACCGACAACAACACCGCGGGGGCGCTCAGCGATACCAAGGAACGCGACATCTACCTGGTGTACAAGCAGGACTCCACCACCCCCGGTGGTGGGGATGAAGGCGGAACTGTTACCGAGAGCGCTAAGGTGAGTACGGGCAAGACCGCCGTACTCCGCGAAGACGGCAACTATGACCTGACTCTTACCGTTTCCGGAGACCGCGGCACGAGCAGCAGCCCCGTGCCGGTCGACATCCTGTTCATCGTCGATCGTTCCGCCAGCATGAACTACAAGCTTGACGAGGATGAGGACGCAGGCAGGGGGGATCAGAGCCGCATGGACGCCGTCGAAGGCGCCGTCAGCTCGTTGGTGACGGCCGTCGAGGGCAACGACGGTATCGACGCGCACTACAGCGTCATCGGCTTCGCCGGCTCCAGGCCGTATAACGGCGGGAGTTACTACGACTACGGTACCGAGGTCGCGCAGGGGTGGACCGACAGTGGTCAAGACGCTATTTCGTCTGTTCAGAATCTTGATCTCGGTGGCGGCACGAACTACCAGCAGGCCATCCACACGGGCAAGGACCAACTTTCAACTGCATCAGGGCACCGGTCGAACGCGACCACCTACGTGATCTTCATCTCCGACGGCCTCCCGACGTATCGCGGCATCAACGTGACCAACAGCACAAACGGTAGCGACCGCAATCCAAACGGTACAGGTAACGGTCAGGATGACGACAAGGGCTATAACATCGCCGCTGCCGTCGAAGAGATCAAGGGCATGTCCTGCGACTACTTCTACGCGATCGGCATGGGCTCGGACTTCGGTCAAAATTCGTGGTGGCCTTATGAAGATAAGCAGGGCACGAAGAATCTGAAGCAGCTTGCGAACGCGGTGAGCGCCACTTCGAAGGGCGATGACAACGTGTTCTCTGCAAGCAGCACGGATGCCCTCGAAAACGCATTCGACAGGATCGCTGGCGACGTTTCATTCTTCGCCGCGAAGGACGTGGCGATCACCGACCCGCTGAGCAAGTATGCCGAGATCGTCCCAGGCGAGAACGGCCAGGTCATGTTCACGGTCAAGTTGGAGAAGCAGAACGAGAGCGGGGGCTACGAACAAGTTGACGAGGCCCAGACGGTGCAGAGCGGCTCGCCAGCCACGTTCACGACCCAGGCGCCGAACGACGAGGGGACGATGGTGGATACCACTTTCACCATCACGCCCAGCTTCGCCGACGGGACGATCACGGCCGTGCTGGCCGGTGAAGGCGGCGCATCCTACGAGCTCGCCCCGGGTTACCGCTACTCCATCAGCACGGTGATCACGCCCAGTCAGGCCGCGAAGGATGCCGGCATGGACAGTGACGCCGCCAAGCAGAACCCCGACGACAACACGGGCACGCACTCGGAGACCGACCCCAAGCAGCAGGGCTTCTGGTCGAACGACAACGACAACGCCAAGGTCACCTATACCGCCAACGGCGAGGAGGGCTCCGAGAACTTCCCCAAGCCCGTCATCCAGGTACCGGAGGTCAAGACGGGCAGCCTGACCATTAACAAGGAGATGAGTGGCCTCGACGAAGACGGAACTACGTCGAAGGACTTCACGTTCACAATTGAGGCGTCTAATCCCGATAACGTTGCAGGCAAGACTTTTGGCGATGCCGTGTTTGACTCGAACGGTCAGGCAACCGTAACCCTAGAGGCCACCTCGGGTCAGGCTGATGCGGACGGCTCAGTCACCATCGATGGTCTTCCCTTGGGTGCATATACGGTGAGCGAGATCTCGGACAGCGTGGCCATTGACGGCTATGTCTGGAAGGGAGTCTCCTATAACTTCGAGAATGGCGTCGTCACGCTTAGCGAGGAAGTCCCTAATCTGACGATTGTGGCAACCAACACCTACGCCAAGCTTGCTGACATCTTCATTGACAAGGTCGACGCGAGCTCGCCTACCACTCTGCTGGACGGCGCAAAGTTCCAGCTCAAGGACTTCAGTGGGCAGGTCGTAAAGCTCGTGAAGGAGGGCGACGTGTATGCGGTCGCCTCGGGCGATGCGGCCGGGGCGGTGGAAAGCTTTGTCGTAAACGGCGAGCTCCAGATCACAGGCCTTGACCCGTCCAAGACATACCTTCTTGCCGAGACCGACGCCCCCGAGGGCTACAACCCGCTGCCTGGCGAAATCACCATCAGCTGGGATGCGGCCGGGACCCTGAAAGCAAATCTTTCCGGCGGCAGCGACTCGCTTATTTCTAAAGTCGAGAGCCACAGCGGTCACATTTCCGTTCCCAACGAGACGGGAGCTGCCCTGCCTGATACCGGTGGTTCCGGTAACACCCCGCTCATCCTCGGTGGCTTGCTTCTCATGGCAGCTGCCGGATGTGGATACGGACTGAGGCGCAGCCGTGAGAGGAGGGGAGAGCGTAGCTAGGCCTCGTCCTCGCACGAGTCTGGCCCCGCGCCGGGCCCGTATCAAAGCAAGAAATCTGTTCGGAAGAAAGAAAGGAAGTTGAGCATGAAGTTCCAGAATTTGGCTAAGGGCTTCCTCGGCGCCGCCCTTGGCCTGACCCTCGCCTTTGGCATGGTCACCCCTGCATTCGCTGCGGACATCAATATCGGCAACGCCGTTGAGGGCCAGACCTACAGCGCCTACAAGCTGTTTGATGTCACCACCTCCACCAGCGGGGACAAGACCAACTACTCTTACACGCTCGACGCTAGCGAGACCGCTCTCAAGACCCTGCTCGAGAAAGCCGGTCTTACCTTCACCGCTTCCGGTGACGGTTCCGTCTACATGGTGACCGACGGTCTTGATGACGAGACTGACGCCGCCAGCCTGGCCAAGTACCTGAAGCAGAACATCGATCAGCTTGGCGATGCTGACGGCACTGCACCGGGTTCTGAGAGCGGTTCTGCCACCATCACCGATCTTGAAGAGGGCTACTACTTCGTGGATACCACGACCGGTACTATGTGCATCCTCAACACCACCGGTGCTACGGACATTGTGGAGAAGAACGAGACTCCGACCGTTGAGAAGAAGGTTACCAACGACGACAAGGACTCCGCGCAGGTCGGCGATACGGTGAACTTCGAGATCACCATCAACGCAAAGCCCGGTGCTGAGAACTACGTCCTGCACGACGACATGTCCGACGGCCTTACCCTGACCCAGGACTCCATCGTCGTTAAGGCTGGCGAGACCACGCTGACCAGCCCTGCTGACTACAGCATCGCCTACCCGACGGGCGAGGGTACTGATGGCTGCGACTTCGAGATCACCTTCACCAAGACGTATCTCGACAGCATCACCACTGACACCACCATTACCGTTACCTATAGCGCCGTTCTGAACGAGAACGCCGTCACGGGCACCGATCCCGAGACCAACAAGGCCATTCTCAACTACGGTGAGAACAACGACGTGACGACCACGCCGGCCGAGACCAAGACCTACACGTATGACTTCGATCTGACCAAGACCGACGAGAACGAGCAGCCTCTTACCGGTGCTGAGTTCTCGCTCTACAGCCAGGAGGAGGGCGGTACCGCTATCAACCTCGTTGACCTTGGCAATGGCAACTACCGCGTTGCTACCTCCACCGATCAGAACACGACCACTACGATTGTGGTGAACAGCGAGGGCAAGGCCACCGTTGACGGTCTCGCGGGCAAGAACTACTGGCTCGAGGAGACCAAGGCGCCCAACGGCTACAACATGCTGACCGAGCGCAAAGTCGTTACCTTCAACGACACTAACACTCCCGCGACCGATGATTTTGCTGCAGTCACTGTTGAGAACCACGCCGGTACCGAGCTCCCCTCCACTGGCGGAATGGGCACCACGGCTCTGTACGCTGTGGGCGCGGCTCTTGTCATTGGCGCTGGCGTGACGCTGGTCGTGCGTCGTCGCGCCTCGCACGAGGCCTAAGCCTCAAGGTTCTTCTCGCCAGCCTTTGAGCTAGGCGAGCGTTAACCCCGTCGTTCGGAGGGGAGGGAGGCCTCCCCTCCGGCGGCGTTGGGGATTTGGGATTCACAACGGCAAGGAGAGCCCTCCGAGCACCATGAGAAAGCCAAGCAAGAGAACGGTCTCAACCATCGCCCTGGTGGCGGTCTTTCTCGTAGGTCTCTCCCTGCTGCTGTACCCGACGGTCAGCGACTGGTGGAACTCCATGCACCAGTCGCGGGCGATTGCGAGCTACTCGGGCGAGGTCGCCGAGATGCAGGCGGAGCAGCGGCAGGAGCTTCTTGACCAGGCGGCCGCGTACAACGAGCGCCTGGTGGGCAAGCCCGACCGGTTCACCCTGAGCGACGAGGAACTGGAGGAGTACAACAGCCTGCTCAGCGTCGACGGAACCAACGTGATTGGCTACGTGGACATTGACAAGATTGACTGCCACCTGCCCATCTACCACGGCACCGACCCCGACGTGCTGCAGGTGGGCGTGGGGCACCTGGAGGGGAGCAGCCTCCCGGTTGGCGGGCCGAGCACGCACGCCGTGATCACCGGCCACAGAGGGCTGCCGAGCGCGCGGCTCTTCACGGACCTGGACCAGATGGAGGTGGGGGACACCTTCACCGTCTCCGTGCTGGACCAGACGCTGACCTATGAGGTGGACCAGATCAGGATCGTGGAGCCTACGGACCTGAGCGACCTGGCCATTGAGGAGGGACAGGACCTATGCACCCTGGTCACGTGCACGCCGTACGGCATCAATACGCACCGACTGCTGGTGCGGGGGCATCGCGTGGAGAACACCTCCACGGTGCGCGTGCCGGCCGACGCACTACAGGTGGACCCGACGCTCGTGGCGCCGCTGGTTGCGATTCCGCTGCTGGTGCTGCTCGCGGCGGGGGTGCTGTGGAAGACGCGGCGACGGCCGGGGGCTGGCGTCGGCGCCGTTGGACGGTCGGTCGGCGTGGGAGCGGGCCGCGGGCCTGGGAGCGGGCCCGGCGGCACGGGCTTCTCGCCAGGCGTGCGGGGAGGCTCGCAGGACGGCCGACAGGATGGGCCGAGACGAGGGTTTGCTCCGCCCGGCCGTGACGGCCGAGCGGCGGAACGGAAGAGGAACGGTGGCGGACACGCCCGCAGGTGAGGGCGAGAGAGGGAGGTACCTGAGATGAGGAAGAGAAGGGGGCTGCTCGCGCTTCTTGCCGGCGTGGTGGCGGTTGCGCTGTGCGGGCTTGCGACGGTTCCGGCGTTCGCGCACGAGGCGGTCGACCTGAGTCGGAAGGGCTCCGTCTCTGTGACGATGACGTACGAGGGCGACCCGGTGGGCGGGGGCTCGCTGGAGCTGTACCGCGTGGGCTCCGTGGCCGAGGATGACGGCAACTTCTCCTTTGAGCTGACGCCGGCGTTTGCGGGCAGCGGCGCCGCGCTTGATGACGTGACTTCGGCTGACCTGGCGACCTCGCTGGCCGAGTATGCGGAGACGCAGGGTGTGGCTGCCGATGGCACGTATCAGATTGCCGACGACGGGACGATGACGGCGCCCGGGCTGGAGCTGGGGCTGTACCTGGTGGTGCAGAGCGAGCCGGCCGAGGGCTACGAGCCGTGCGTGCCGTTTCTGGTGAGCGTGCCGATGAACGAGAACGGCGTGTACGTCTACGACGTGGACGCGACGCCGAAGGTGGAGCCGGGCGGGCTTGTGCCCGTGGAGCCTCCTGCCGAGGAGACGCCGACGCCGGGCACCTCCGCCGAGACGGAGACCGACCTGCCGACGACCGGCGACGCCACCAACTTTGTGCCCGTGATCGCGTGCGTGGGTGTCGGCGTGGTGCTTGTTGGCTGCGCGGTGGCGTTCCGCAAGCACGGCGGCAGCCAGTAGGCCTTGGCCTGTTGGACGATTGCGAGCGATTGGCTGTGAGGTACGTACGGTGAGCGGCCGTCTTGGCCGGGCTCTGATCGTGGTGGGGGCAGCGCTTCTGGTGGGGGCGCTGTCCCTCTTTGCGTGGGGCTCGTGGGACGACGCGCGTGCCCGGGACGCAGCGGCGGGCGTTGTGGAGGCGCTTGAGCCACTGCTGGGGACCGTTGACGCAGCCGAGGGTTGGGACATGGCCGCGGTGAGCGTCGACGGGCAGGACTACGTTGGCGTTCTTGCGATTCCCGCGCTGGGGCTGGAGCTGCCGGTGGCGAGCACGTGGTCGTACGAGCAGCTGGCCGACGGTCCTTGTCGCTACTTTGGGTCTGTGGCCGGGGGTGACCTGGTGATTGCCGGACGCAGCTACGACTCGCACTTTGGACGGATCGGCAGCCTGGGCGTGGGGGACGAGGTGTCGCTCACGTGCGCGGACGGGACGGTCTGCGTGTACGAGGTGGCCGAGATCGACTCCGTGGGAGCTGACGACATTGACGCGATGACGTCGGGCGAGTTTGCGCTGACCCTGTTTACGGACACGGGCGGCGGGCAGTCGCGCGTGGCGGTTCGTTGCGACCGGGTGGCGTGAGCGGCTCGATGGTGGCTGCGGGCGGCGCCTCGCTCCCCCGAATGCCCCGCGCATGCAGGCCTACAAACGGGGTACAATCGGTAACGAACAGGGGCTTTCGCCCTCCTGTTTAACGGTGAGTGGGCTTAGTCGCCCGGGTCTGCCGTCGGTCGGGGCGGCTGTTCCCATGTAAGAGCGACTAAGCCCACGAAAACCTTATCTAACGATTAAGATAAGGATGCTCAGCATCGCAAGGAGCGCGGTGCTGGATAGGACGAGCATCGTGAGCTTGGTCATGGGAACCCTCCAATCTTCCTGCGAGACTCGGAGGGCGCCTTTGCCCGCCACCCGGTTATTAAGCGGATGTAATATGGGTATCATCGCAGTACAGCAAGGTTTTACGACGGGCAGGCGTGGTCGGGGGACGCGCCTGCCCACCAGGGTTTGGTTGCCTTTGACGCTCACTGACCACCGCTCGCGCCGTTCACCCGCCCTTGCAGACTCCACTTCATGACAGACAAACGGCTCGCGGGTTCTTCTCGCCGGGCGTGATACACTACCTCCTGACAACGGGGGGCTGGCGCACGCCGGCTGAGATTGAGCCTAGGACGTCCCTGCGGGACACGCGGCTCTGACCCATAACCTGATCCGGGTAATGCCGGCGTAGGGAGAGACCACGCGCTTGCGCGGCACCTACGGAGGACGGGGTGCCGCGGCACCCAGAAGGGAGGGCGCGTGAACTGCTCGGTTGCCATTCAGTTCCTGCCCATGGACGCCACAACTGACGACGCCACCTGCGACGCGGTGGACGCCGTCATCGCCTACATCGACTCCACGGGGGTGGACTACTTTGTGGGCCCGTTTGAGACGGCCATCGAGGGCGACTACGAGACCTGCATGGAGATCCTCAAGAACTGCCAGCTCGTGGGCGCCAAGGCGGGGTGCAAGCACATGATGACCTACGCCAAGATCAACTTCCGTCCGGACGGCGACGTCATGTCCACGGAGCACAAGGTCGGCAAGTACCACCCCGGGGACCCCGAGTTTGCCCCGAAGAGCGCGGACGCGGCGGCGTAGCCCATGCCCGCGCCCAAGCCCAGACCTGCCTCCGGCCCCGCCCGCGCCCAGGCGCCCACGCGCGCCCGGCGCGTCCTGATGCCGCTCGCGGCGGTCGTCGCGCTGCTCGTGGCGTGGGAGGCCGTCGTCGACCTCGGGGTGGTGCCCAACTTCCTGCTGCCGACGCCGGCGCAGGTGGTCGCCGCGCTCGCCGAGGACGCCGCGCTTCTCGCCAGCCACTCGCTGACCACGCTCGCCGAGGCGGCGGTCGGCCTTGCCGCCGGCGTTGCGCTGGGGTTCGTCTTTGCCGTGCTCATGGACCGCTTCGAGGCCTTCTACCTGGCCTTCGAGCCGCTCATGACCATATCGCAGACCATCCCCACCGTCGCCATAGCGCCGCTTCTGGTGCTGTGGCTCGGCTACGGCGCGCTGCCCAAGGTCGTGCTCGTGGTGGTCTCGACGTTCTTCCCGATCACGGTGTCGCTCGCCTCGGGCTTCCGCTCGGTCGACCCGGACGTCGTGGACCTCATGCGCACGATGAACGCCTCGCGCTGGCAGGTCTTCTGGTACGCCAAGCTGCCGGCCGCGGCCGACCAGTTCTTCAGCGGCCTCAAGATCTCGGCGACCTACGCCATCGTGGGCGCCGTCATCGCCGAGTGGCTCGGCGGCAACGCGGGCCTGGGCGTCTACATGACGCGCGTGCGCAAGTCCTTCTCGTACGACCGCATGTTTGCCTCGATCATCATCATCTCCGTGCTCTCGCTGGGGCTCATGAAGCTCGTCGAGCTGCTCCAGCGGGCGTGCATGCCCTGGAAGAGGGCAGAAAGGAACAGCAATGAGCGATAAGAACCTCTCCCGCAGCATCAGCCGTCGTCAGTTCGTCGCCGTCGCCGGCGCCGCCGGTGCCACCGCGGCACTCGCGGGCTGCGGGACCACCGGCGACGACGCCGCCCAGGGTGACGCCCAGGGCGCCTCCGACAGCGCGAGCGGTGACAAGACCAAGATCTCCTTCGTGCTGGACTACACCCCCAACACCAACCACACCGGCATCTACGTGGCTCTCGACCAGGGCTACTTCGCCGAGGAAGGCCTCGAGGTCGAGATCGTGCAGCCGCCCGCGGACGGCGCCGACGCGCTCATCGGTGCGGGCGGGGCTCAGATGGGCGTCTCCTACCAGGACTACATCGCCAACAACCTGGCCTCCGACCAGCCGATGCCCTACTCCGCCGTGGCCGCCGTCATCCAGCACAACACCTCCGGCATCATGAGCCGCGCCGAGGACGGCATCACGCACCCGGCCGCCATGGAGGGCCACACCTACGCCACCTGGAACATGCCCGTCGAGCAGGCCACCGTGCGCCACTGCGTGGAGGCCGACGGCGGCGACTGGTCCAAGGTGGAGCTTGTGCCCTACGAGGTGGACGACGAGGTCAGTGGCCTGCGCGCCAACATGTTCGACACCGTGTGGGTCTACGAGGCCTGGGCCGTGCAGAACGCCGTGGTGCAGGACTTCCCGTACAACTACTTCAGCTTCATCTCCATCGACTCGGTCTTTGACTACTACACTCCGGTCATCGCCGCCAACGACGACTTCGCCAAGGAGAACCCCGACGCGGTGAAGGCCTTCCTGCGCGCGGTGAAGAAGGGCTACGAGTACGCCGTCGAGAACCCCGACGGCGCGGCGGACATCCTCTGCGCGCAGGTGCCCGAGCTGGACAGCGACCTCGTGCATCAGAGCCAGACCTATCTTGCCGGCAAGTACGTTGACGACGCCGAGAGCTGGGGCGTCATCGACCCGGACCGCTGGGCGGCCTTCTACCAGTGGCTGAACGACAACGACCTCGTTGAGAACAAGCTGGACGTCAACGCCGGCTACGACCTCTCCTTCCTGGAGTAGGCGTGGGCGCTGGCGAGAAGAACGGGCCCCCCGTGGCCGCGGGCGCGCAGGCGACTCCCGCGCTCGCGGCCGAGGGGCTCACCCTCTCGTGGGACGGCGAGCACGTCATCGTGCGCGACGTCGACGTGACCGTGGCGCCCGGCGAGGTCTGCTGCCTCGTGGGCCGCTCCGGCTGCGGAAAGACCACGATTCTGCACGCGCTCGCCGGCCTGACGACCCCCGTGGCCGGCCACGTCCTCCTGCATGGCGAGGACGTGACCGGCCGGCCGGGTCGCGTGAGCTACATGCTGCAGAAGGACCTCCTGCTGCCGAGCCGCCGCATCATCGACAACGTGTGCCTGCCGCTCGTGCTCGCGGGCATGAGGAGGGCCGACGCGCGCGAGAAGGCCGCCCCGCTCTTTGAGCGCTTCGGCCTCGCGGGCTGCGAGCTCAAGTGGCCGAGCGAGCTCTCCGGCGGCATGCGCCAGCGCGCGGCGTTCCTGCGCACCTATCTCATGGGCGCTGACGTGACGCTGCTCGATGAGCCCTTCTCGGCGCTTGACGCCCTCACGCGCACGGACGTGCGCCGCTGGTTCGTCGGCGTGGCGGCCGAGCTGGGGCTCTCCGCGCTCGTCATCACGCATGACGTGGACGAGGCCGTCTCGATGGCGAGCCGGATCTACGTGCTCACTGGAGCGCCTGCCGCGGGCGAGCCGAGCCATGTGGCGGGCATCGTGCCCGTGAACCGCGTTGCCAGCGAGAGCTTCGAGCTCACCGACGAGTACCTCGCCGCCAAGCGCCAGGTCATGGCGCTGCTGGGCTAGGCGGGGCGTCGGGCGGGACCCCGCTGGCGCGCGCTCGCCGCACCCGCACGCCCCCGCCCGGCCGCGCGGGCGCGTCACGCTTGCGTAAGGCCCGCGTAATGCTCGCGCAAGGCTCGCCCCCGGCGCCCGCCCGCGCACCCTCCCCGGACGTATCGTTGTGGTAAGGATGCGTTCAGGTGGGGGAGGTGGCGTGGGAGCTCGAGCCAAGACGCTGATCGCCGGCGTGGCCCTCATCGTCGCCGCGGTCGTGGTGGCGGGCGCCATCGCGCTCCTGTCCGGCGAGTCGGGCGGGGGCTCTCCGTCCCCCGAGCCTTCGACCGACCAGGCCGAGGAGCTCACCGTCGTCCGAGGGGTCATCGGCTCGGAGAAGGAGTCTCTCTTCGCCGACCCCGAGGCCCGGGCCATCTTCGCCCGCTACGGCCTCGACGTGCAGGTCACGACCTCGGGCTCCTGGGCCATGGCGGAGCGCCCCGGCATCGAGGAGGCGGACTTCGCCTCCCCCTCCTCGGAGATCGCCGCCGCGCACCTCGCCGACGTCCACGGGGACGAGGTCCTCTCCACCACCCGGCCCTTCTACTCGCCGCTCGCCCTGGCGACGGGCGACGCCGCCCTCGACGTCCTGTCGCAGAACGGCATCGCGGAGCAGCGCGACGGCGTGTGGTACCTCGACATGGCGGCCTACCTCGACGCCGTGGCGGAGGGCAGGCGCTGGACGGACCTCGTCGGGTCGGACGCGTACCCCTCGAGCCGAAACGTCATGGTCACCACGACCGACGTGCGCTCCTCGAACTCGGCGCTCATGTACCTGTGCCTCGCGAGCTACGTGCTCAACGGCAACGCGGTCGTGACGAGCGAGGACGCCGCCCGGCGGCAGGCCTCCGACTCGCTCGCCCGCCTCTTCCTCGACCAGGGGTACTCGCAGTCGTCCTCCTCGGGGCCGTGGGAATCCTTCCTCTCCAAGGGGCCCATGAACCAGCCGCTCACCCTCATCTACGAGAGCCAGTACCTCGAGGCGCAGATGAACGAGCCCGCCCGCGTGACCTCGTCTATGAGGATCTGCTACCCCTCGCCCACGATCTTCTCGGACCACGTGGTCGTGGCCTTCTCGGAGGCCGGCCAGCGGGTCCAGGACGTCCTCGAGAACGACGCCGACATGGCGCGCATCATCGCGCGGCACGGCTTCAGGCTCAACGGCGCCAACTCGGCCGCCTTCGCCGAGACGGTGAGCGGGGCGTCCCTCACCGGGTACGCGGAGGACGGGACCTTCATCGACGCCGCGCAGGCCCCCAGCTACGAGGTGGCCGACGCCATGCTCCAGACCATCGAGGCGCTCTACTAGCGCGAGGGGAGAAGAACCATGAGACCAGCACCCGCCCCGCGTCGCCGCGCCCTCGTCGTCCTTCTCGCCCTGCTCTGTGCCATCGCGAGCGCGCTCGCGCTACCCGCCTGCTCGGCGCCCGACGAGCTCGCCGATGACGCCCCCGCGACCCAGGGGGCGTCGGGCGGTGACGGCCCCTCCGTCGACGGCGCCACGCTTCGCGTGCTCGCCGGGTCCGAGGTCAAGGACATGGAGGGCATCCTCGAGGACGCCCAGGACGAGCTCGGCATCACGGTCGAACTCGAGTACATGGGCACGCTCGACGGCACGGAGGCCGTGATGGCGGGCGAGGGCGACTACGACGCCACGTGGTTCCCGTCAAACGCCTACATGTCGCTCTTCGACGAGAAGGGCTCGCTCGTGAGCCAGGAGACGTCGATCATGCGCACGCCCGTCGTGCTGGGCGTGCGGGCCGATCGCGCCGCCGAGCTGGGCTGGGACGAGCGGAGCCCGACGTGGGCCGAGGTCGTCGACGCCGCCGACTCGGGGGAGTTCCGCTACGGCATGTCGAGCCCGGTCTCGTCCAACAGCGGCTTCTCGGCGCTCGTGGAGCTCGCCACGGCGCTCTCGGGCACGGGTGCGGCCATCACCGCCGACGACGTCGAGACGGTGGCCGCGGACCTCACGCGCTTCGCGCAGGGACAGGCGCTCACGAGCGGCTCGTCGGGCTGGCTCATGGACGCCTACGGCAACGACCCCTCGGCGGTGGACGGCGTCTTCAACTACGAGTCCCTGGTCCTGGCGGACCCCGGCCTCGTCGAGGTGATCCCCCAGGACGGCGTCATCACCGCCGACTACCCGCTCACGCTGCTCTCGGGCCGTGGCGACCGGGCCGAGGCGGCCTACCGCGCGCTCGTGGACTACCTGCGGCGCGACGACGTCCAGCGGCGCATCGCCGACGAGACGCTGCGCCGGACCGACGCCACCACGGCCGACGACGCCACGGAGGCCTTCGAGATCCCCTTCCCCAACCGCCTCGAGACGGTGAGGGCGCTGCTCTCGAGCTGGGTCTCCGACGTGCGCAAGCCCGCCAACATGGTCTTCCAGATCGACACCTCGGGCTCGATGGAGGGTTCGCGGCTCGACGCCCTCAAGGCGGCGCTCGGCTCGCTCACGGACACGGGCGCCGAGGGGACGGGCTCGCTTCTGACCTTCCAGCCGCGCGAGACGGTGCACTTCGTGGAGTTCGCCACCTCGGTCAAGGACGAGCGCGACATCACGGTCGGCGAGGACGGGAACCTCTCCGACGTGGGCGACTACGTCCGGGGGCTCGTCGCGTCCGGCAGTACCGCGATCTACGGGACGCTCGAGCGTTCCCTCGAGCTTGCGGCACGGACCCGCTCCGACGCGAACGTGACCTCCGTCGTGCTCTTCTCGGACGGCGAGAACCTCGAGTCGCCGGACCTCGCCGCGTTCAGGTCATGGTACGAGGCCACGCCCGAGGTCCATGGCATCCCGGTGTACGCGATCTTGTTCGGCGAGGCGAGCAGGGACGAGATGGAGCAGCTCGCCGAGCTCACGGGTGGGCGCGTCTTCGACGCGGCGGACGGGGACCTCACCGCCGCCTTCAAGGAGATCCGCGGCTATCTGTAGACGAGGGCGGGTGCCGGGTCGGGCGAGGAGAGAGCGGGAGGGATCGATGCGGGGCGAGAGGGTCATGGCGATCGGGGTGTCCGTGGCGGTCCTCGCGGTCTTCTGCGGCGCCGCCCTTCTCGTCGCGGGCGTCGCTGCCCGCGTGGGGCTCATCGCGGCGGGCGCCCTCATGTCGGCTGGGTCGTGGCTGCTGCTCACCTCGCTCAACATGCCGAGCCACGTGGCTGCCATTGACCTTGAGGCGCTCGTGGGCGCCGACCCCGCCCTCAAGGAGTCTGCGGAGGCCGTGAACGAGATGGCGGCGCGCATCGAGGGAGCGTGCGCGGCGGACGAGCCCCGGGGCATCGCCGCCGAGGCCGAGCCCCTTCGCGCCCTCGTGGCGTCCATGGTCGAGCTCGTGGGCCTGCCCGAGCTCGCGTCCGCCGGGGCGGAGGAGGACCGTCGCCTCGTGCTCTCGCTCGCGACGACCTGGCTGCCGGGCGCCTGGGAGCAGCTCGTCACCAACGTGCGCTACCTCGGCTTCGGCGGGCGCGCGAGCTCTCGCGCGCGCCGCAACGTCACGGCGCTCGACGGGCAGTGCGCCGACGTGGCGGGCGCGCTCGACCTCGTGCGCGCGCGCATCGTGGAGGGCGCCTCCACCCAGATCGAGACCGGCGCCGACTACCTGAGGCAGCGCCTCGGGCACCGCCCGAGCGAGCTCGACGTGAGCTGACGTCCCGCGTGGCCCGACCGCCTCGCGGCCGCGGGCGCGCCTGCCGCCCGACCCCACCTGCCCCCATGAAAGGAGACCCCATGTCCGATGACCTTCTCAGCGCGCCCGATGACCGCTTCGACCTCGAGGCGACCCCGGCGCCCGAGCCGGTGCGCGTCGAGGGCGCGCTCTCGCAGGTGCCCGCCCCTGACGCCGCGGAGCTCCGGCGCCTGAGCGACAACGCCGGCTCCTGGGTCGCGCGCGTGGCGACTCTGCCGCCCCAGAGCCTCGAGTTCAAGCAGGAGGTCGACGCCATCTACGAGGTGGGCGCCGACGCCTTTCGCGAGACCAGCAGCACCTCGAGCCGCTTCCTCGAGCAGTCTCTGGCCACGTCCAGGTCCGGGGGAGCGCAGCAGGAGGTCTCCAGGAGCCTCGTCGACCTGCGCAACGAGGTCGACGAGCTCGCGCCGGGCGAGGACACCTTCGCCGAGCGCCTGCTGGGGGCGCTGCCCCTCGCGAGTCGCGTGAGGCGCTACTTCCGGCGCTACGAGTCCAACCAGGGCCAGCTCAACGCGATTCTGCTCGCGCTCGGCAAGGGGCAGGACCTGCTGCGCAAGGACAACGCTGCCCTCAACGTGGAGCGGCGCAGCCTCTGGGGCAACCTCGGGACCCTGAGGCGCGCCTACGAGCTGCTGACCGGCATCGACGACGCTCTCGTGGAGCGCATCGAGCGCGAGCGGGCCGCGGGCAACGCCGAGCTCGCCGCCTCGCTCGAGCGCGACGCGCTGTTCGCCGTGCGTCAGCGCCGCCAGGACGTGCAGACCCAGGCGGCGGTGACCATCCAGGCCTACCTCTCGATGGGAATCATCCAGCAGAACAACGACCAGCTGGTCCGAGGCGTCGAGCGCGCCAAGACCACCACGGTGACCGCGCTGCGCACCGCCGTGATCGTCGCGCAGTCGCTCGAGAACCAGAAGCTCGTGCTCGACCAGATCGACGCCGTCAACAGGACCACCGACGCCATGATCGACCGCACGAGCAAGCTGCTGCAGGAGAACTCCCTGCGCACGCAGCAGCAGGCCGTCTCGAGCGGCGTCTCGCCCGAGACGCTGAGGCGCGCATACGACGCGGTCTTCTCGACGCTCGACGGCATCGACAGGTTCCGCGAGCAGGCCAACGAGTCCTTCGCCAAGACGATTGACGTGCTGAGCGAGCAGCTTGAGCGGGCTCGCGACTACGCCGAGCGGATGAATCGCGACGGGGAGGGCGCCTCGCTGGAACCGGGGGAGTGACGCGACGGAGTGGGACACCGGGGACGGAGCGGTGACAATCCCTCCGTCCCCGTGTCACACCCGTGTCACAGGGTCGTGACGCCCGCCGCGGCGAGCTCGCCGCGCGCCTCGTCGCTCAGGTGGGGGTCGGTGATCACGCAGACGTCCTTCTTGCCCAGCGCAAGCGGGACGGTGCCGCGCCGGCCGAACTTCTCGCTCTCCGTGAGCACCACCACGCGCTCGGCGTGCTCCGCCATGTCGCGGACGGCCTGCGCGCGCATCTGGTCGCTGTTGGTGAACCCGGTGCGGGCGGAGAAGCCGTCCGTGCCGGCGAAGAGCAGGTCAACGTAGAAGCCCTCGACGCAGGACCGCACCATGGGCCCCACCATGACCTGCGAGTCCTTCTGGTAGATGCCGCCGATGAGCACGACCCTCACCGTGGGGTCGTCGCGCACGGACGAGGCGATGAAGGCGCTGTTGGTGATGACCGTGACCTCGCGTCTCTCGGCGGCGAGCTGCGCCACGAGCAGGGCGCAGCAGCTGCCGCTCTCCACCATGACGGTGTCCCCGTCGCGCACGAGCTCCGCGACGTGCCGGACGTCCTGTGCTCCGCGCTCACGGACGACTGTATCGGTCGCGGCAAGACCATCAAGGAGGGCGGCGCGGTCTACGACTTCATCTCAGGCCTCCAGGTGGGCATCGCCAACATGGCCGACTCCCTCGCGGCCATCAAGAAGCTCGTTTTTGACGAGAGGCGCATCACGCCGGCCGAGCTCGCCGACGCGCTGGAGACAGACTTCGCGGGCGAGAAGGGTGAGCAGATCCGCCAGATGCTCGTGAACGACGCCCCCAAGTACGGCAACGATGACGACTCCGTGGACCAGCTCGTAGTGGACGCCTACCAGTCCTACATCGACGAGATTGCCAAGTATCCCAACACGCGCCATGGCCGCGGCCCCATCGGCGGCATCCGCTACGCCGGCACCTCCTCGATCAGCGCCAACGTGGGGCAGGGAATGGGGACCATGGCCACGCCCGACGGCCGCCACGCCCACGAGCTGCTCGCCGAGGGCTGCAGCCCCGCGCACAACGCCGACACCCACGGTCCCACCGCCGTCTTCAAGTCCGTCTCGAAGCTTCCCACGGAGAAGATTACGGGCGGCGTGCTGCTCAACCAGAAGATGGCTCCCACGATGCTCGCCTCCGAGCGCAACAAGCAGAAGCTCGAGATGCTCATCTCAGCGTTTTTCGACCGCCTGCACGGCTATCACGTGCAGTACAACATCGTGAGCCGCGAGACCCTGCTTGACGCGCAGGCCCACCCCGAGAGGCACAAGGACCTGATCGTCCGCGTGGCCGGCTACTCCGCGTTCTTCAACGTGCTCTCCCGCGCCACCCAGGACGACATCATCGCCCGCACCGAGCAGACCCTGTAGCGTGCAAAAGGGACAGGCACTTTTGCACGCTTCCACACCCCAAGCGAAAGGAACCAGTCATGAAGCTCATCATCGACGACGCCGACGTCAATGCCATCAAGCGCCTGGTGGAGTACTACCCCGTTGACGGCGTGACCACCAACCCGTCGATCCTCGCCGCCTCCGGCCGCGCGCCCTTCGAGGTCCTGCATGAGATCCGCGACATGATCGGGCCCGAGATGGAGCTCCACGCGCAGGTCGTGGCCCGCGACGCCGAGGGCATGGTGGCAGACGGCAGGCGCATCGTGGCCGAGCTCGGCGCCCACACCTTCCCCAAGGTCCCGAGCGTCCCCGAGGGCTTCAAGGCCATCCGCATGCTCGCTGCCGAGGGAATCCGTACCACCGCCACGGCCATCTACACCCCGATGCAGGCCTTCCTCGCCGCCAAGGCAGGCGCCTCCTATGCCGCGCCCTACATCAACCGCATAGACAACATGGGCTATGACGGCGTGGGCGTTGCCATGGAGATCCACGACATCTTCCGCGCCAACGACCTCCCCTGCGAGGTGCTCGCCGCGAGCTTCAAGAACTCCCAGCAGATTCTCGAGCTCGCCCGCTACGGCGTCGGCGCCGTGACGGCCGCCTCCTCCGTGATCGAGGGCCTCGTCAAGAACGCCGCGATCGACGCTGCGGTGGACGCCTTCACCGCCGACTTCGAGGGTCTCGTTGGCGCCGGCAAGACGATGGCCGACCTGTAGGGGCGGGCGAGAAGAACCTCGGCCCCGGACCTCCACGCGCAATCGGGGATTTCCAACATCCGCGTTAGCGCGTGACAGAAGTTGAACTACCGAACGCGTAGCTTGGGAAACGCGGCCGTCTAGCCGCAGAATCCCGAGCTACGCGTTCTTCTCGCCATGCGCAATCCGAGATTCCGGCAAAGGGTCCTGCCCGGCCGCCCTGGCCCGCGACGTAAGCGTTGCGCAAGGGATGCCGGCCAAGCCAGCATTTCCCCTTGCTTCGGGCTAACGTTGTCTTGAGAGCGGGGGGGTACATGGAAGCGCACGAGGACGATACGTACGCGAGGCTCAAGGCGGCGATGGAGGAGGCGGAGGCGAGCGAGTCCCCCGTGGAGTCCGCCCGTGACCGCCGGCGCCGCTATCTGGCGATTTCCTTGATAGTTCTTGTTCCCCTGGCCGTGGTCAGCTATGTCGCGTGGGGACTCATCGGCCTGTTTACCTTGGGCAAGACGGACGAGGGGCCGATCGCGGTGGCGTATCGGCTCGTGGGCGTTCCGGGCTGGCTTGCCATCTTTTCCTTTGGCGTCGTGGCGGTGGCGCGGCAGCTGCGCGACGACTTCAAGGGCGTGGGCGAGCGCATCTTCGGGGCGGTCATCATCGCGCTCATGGTGTGTACCTGCTACGTCTTTGTGGGGCAGCCGCTGCTGGACATCCCGTACCTCTTCGACCCCGTGCGCGTCGAGCTGCACGATGTCGAGACGAGGGACGTGAGCGGCGAGAGCGGCGCGACGTACTACCTCAGCGGCGTCGACGAGTCCGGCAAGGAGTGGGAGTTCCGCATCAACAGCGATACGTTCCTCAGCTGGGACCGCGGCCGCACCACCGCCACCGTGACCGGCCTCCCCAACACCCAGGTGACGCTCGCCATCGAGTGACCCTCCCCGCGCCCTCCAGAGGGTGGAGGCCCTGAGCGACGGCCACCAGGAGTTCCTCACGCCGCTGCAGACAACCGTGACAGCAAAAGGCCGCCCCTCCGATTCTCTAAGCAAGGATCTTCCGCGAAGCGCAGTCCTTGCGTGAGAATCGGAGGGGCGGCCCCCGTTGCCGTAACGAAGTTTCCTACGCGAGCTTGAGGAACTCCTGGTAGCCGCGGTACGCCTCGTAGACGTCGGCCTTGCTCGTGGCCTCCCACGGCGCGTGCATGGAGAGCACGGGGACGCCGCAGTCGATGACGCTCATGCCGTAGGTGGCGAGGATGTAGGCGATCGTGCCGCCGCCGCCCGCGTCGACCTTGCCGAGCTCGGCGGTCTGCCAGGCGACGCCGCCCTCGTCCATGACGCGGCGGATGGTGGCCACGTACTCGGCGTCGGCGTCGTTGGAGCCGGACTTGCCGCGGCTGCCGGTGAACTTGTTGAACGTGAGGCCGTGGCCCAGGTACGCGGAGTTCTTCGGCTCGAAGACGCTCGCGAACGCCGGGTCGAAGCCGGCCGAGACGTCGCTCGAGAGCATGCTCGAGGCCGCGAGGCAGCGGCGCAGCGCGAGCGCGCCCGTCTCGCCGGCGAGCTCGAGGATCTCGGCCATGGTGTCCTCGAAGAAGTGGCTCGTCATGCCGGTGGCGCCCACCGAGCCGATCTCCTCCTTGTCGACGAGCAGGCAGACCGCGGTGCGCGCGGGCTCCTTGCAGTCGAGCTGGGCCACGAGGCTCGTGTAGGCGCAGACGCGGTCGTCCTGGCCGTAGCCCAAGATCATGGAGCGGTCCAGGCCCAGGTCGCGGGCCGCGCCGGCGGGCACGATCTCGAGCTCGGCGGAGAGGAGGTCCTCCTCCTCGATGCCGAGCTGCTCGCGCAGCAGGGCGACGACGCCGGCCTTGACGGGGCTCTTCTCGGCCTCATCGTCCTTCTCGGCGCCCTCCTCAACGACGATCGGGCGGTTGCCCACGAGCACGTCGAGCATCTCGCCCTCGATGACCTCGCTGGCCTTCTTGGTCATCTGCTGGCTTCCGAGGTGGGGGAGCAGGTCGGTGATGCAGAAGACGGGGTCGGCCTCGTCCTCGCCGATCACGACGTTGACCGTGGTGCCGTCCTTCTTGCAGACCACGCCGTGGATGGCGAGCGGCATCGTGACCCACTGGTACTTCTTGACGCCGCCGTAGTAGTGCGTGTCCAGCGTGACGAGCTCGTTGCGCTCCTCGATCGGGTCCTGCTTGACGTCGAGGCGCGGCGAGTCGATGTGCGCGCCGAGGATGTTGACGCCGCGCTCGAGCGGCTCGGTGCCCATGTGGACGAGCATGAGGCTCTTGCCGCGGTTGACGGCGTAGACCTTGTCGCCGGGCTTGAGCGGCTCGCCGGAGGCGATGCGGTCGGTCAGGCTGACGTAGCCGGCCTCCTCGGCCATGCGGACGCTCGCGGCGACGCACTCGCGCTCGGTCTTGTTGTCAGAGATGAAGGACTTGTAGCCCTCGCAGAGGTAGTGCAGCGCGTCGAGCTGCTCGGCGCTGTACTCCTTCCAGGCGTTCGGACGCTCCATGTGGGTGAGACTCCCTTTCTCGCGTGGCTTTTGCAACGGCACACGATTCTAGCGCATGGGTCCGGCGTGGGCTTGCTGGCGACGGGGCTGCGGCGTGCCGGGGATGGCGACGAGGGCGGGACGCTGCCCGGCGGCGGGGCGGCGGCGCCCGCGGCGCGCCGGGGCTAGTTGCCGGAGGTCGGCGTCGAGCTGCTGCCGCCATCCGGCGCAGGGGAGCCGGAGCCGCCTTCCGACCCCGTGGTGGGGGCGCCTGTCGAGCTGCCGGAGCCGGAGCTCCCGGCGTCGTCGCCCGTGGCGTGCCCGTCGTCCTGTGCGGACTGTGAGCCTTCGGTGCTTCCGTCAGCGCCCTGCCCGTGCTCCTGTCCGGGTACGGCGGGTGAGCTCGTGGCGTCGTCTTCGCCTGAGCCGCCGTTGCCGGACGTGGTGCTGCCCGTGGGGGTCGACGGTGCCGGGCTGGTCTGGGTCTGCGTGGGCCCCTCGGGATTGGCGGGGCTGGCGCTGCCCTGGGCGTCCGGTTCCTGGGCGGCGACGTCCTCCGGGGCCGCCGCCTGCGGGGCGGGGCCGATGCCGGACCCTTGCGTTGCCAGGCTCACCGCAAGCGCAAACACGAGCACCGCGGCCACGGCCACCGCCGTGGCGACGATCGCGGCGCGGCGACGGTTGCGCGCCTGCTCGCGGGCGCGCGCAGCGTAGCGCACCTCACGGGGCGCGATGGGCGTGCCGGACTCGGCGACCTCCTCGACGCTCGCGTTGCCGGAGACGGACCTGGCGCGGCGGGCGGAGACGGCCGTGCGGTCTGCCCCGGATTGCGCAGGGGCGGTCATGCGGCCTGCCGTCGGGCGCCTGGCGTTCCCACCGGTCTCGCCGCCTCCCGCCAGCCCGTCCTGACCAAGCTCGCGGAGCTTCTCGGCAGAGGAGTGGAGGAGGTTGCGATAGAGCTGCGTGGCCACCGACGACGCCACGGCACCGATGACGGCGCCGATGATCGACCCGGCGATGCCGATCTGCGCCGAGAGCGCAAAGGAGGTGGCGGCGGCAAGCCCGGTCGCCAGGATCTGCGAGACCGAGAAGTCGCCCAGCAGGCCCCGGCTCTGCTCTCCTGAGCCCCGCTCTTCCGGGTTCTTCTCGCCGTTCTTTCGGGTGCCTTGCGCCATGCGTCCTCGCCTCCTCCACCTCACCGTACCCACCACGCGGCAGCCCCTGCGCGCGGCTTGCGCGAACCCACGAAGACCTTACAAGCCCGCGGTCCAAAAAGGCCGTGCGGCATGTCATTTGCGGGCTGTAAGCGGTATGATAGGTGCGTCCTGAAACTCAGGCCTGACTATGTATGGAGGTCAACATGCTCGTCAACGCAACTGCCATGCTCAAGAGCGCCGAGAAGGGCCACTACGCCGTCGGCGCGTTCAACACCAACAACCTCGAGTGGGCGTCCTCGATTCTTGACGCCGCCGAGGAGCTCCAGTCCCCGCTCATCATTCAGTGCACGAGCGGTGCCGCCAAGTGGCAGATCAGCTACAAGGTCGTCGCTGACCTCGTGAAGCAGCTCCTTGAGGACAAGAACATCACCGTGCCGGTTGCCCTGCACCTTGACCACGGCACCTACGAGGACGCCTTCAAGTGCATCGAGGCCGGCTTCACCTCCGTCATGTACGACGGCTCCCACGAGCCCGACTTCGAGACCAACCTCAAGCGCACCGAGGAGGTCGTCAAGGCCGCCCACGCCAAGGGCATCTCCGTTGAGGCCGAGGTCGGTGGCATCGGCGGCGTCGAGGACGGCGTTGCCTCCAACGGCGAGCTCGCCGACCCGCAGCAGTGCAAGGCCATCGCCGACCTGGGCGTTGACTTCCTCGCCTGCGGCATCGGCAACATCCACGGCATCTACCCGGAGAACTGGGCTGGCCTGTCCTTCGACCGTCTCCAGGAGATCAAGGCCCTGACCGGCGACCTGCCGCTCGTCCTTCACGGCGGCACCGGCATCCCCGTTGACCAGATCCAGAAGGCCATCTCCCTTGGCATCTGCAAGATCAACGTCAACACCGACCTCCAGCTCGTCTTTGCCGAGGCCACTCGCAAGTACATCGAGGAGGGCAAGGACCAGCAGGGCAAGGGCTATGACCCGCGCAAGCTGCTCAAGCCTGGCCGTGACGCCATCAAGGCCCGCACCGAGGAGCTCATGAAGGAGTTCGGCTCCGAGGGCAAGGGCTGGGCGTAGCCTTTCCGCCACTCGCTCAACAGCGGTGACCCCCAGGGGCCCGGTTCCGGCAGCGCGCCGGGGCCGGGCCCTTTGCGTGGGCGAGGGCGCGCGGGGGCCGGGCCGGCGCGTCGGGAACCCGGCGAGAAGCCTCCGTTAGGAATCCGGGGACCTTTGGCTCCCGAGGCACTAACTAGCGCCCAAACCTAACCGTAGGGGCCCTTTGTGCGCTAAGACGCCGAGATTCCTAACGGATGCGCGGCTGCTCGCTGTCGGCGAGAGGCGCGCCCTGGCGCCCGGCCGCGGGCGGCGGCCCTGCTGCGGGCGGCGCGTGGGAACAAGACGACGTCTTTCTTGCCAGAAATGTCGCCTGGGTCCTACGAGGCAGAGTCGTAGGAGGTGGGCGACGGTTTTGACCAGCAATACGTCGTCTGGGTCCTACGGAACTGGGTTGTGGGAACCAGACGTCACTTCGGGTCTCGAAAATGTCGACAAGCCCCTACGGACCAGAATCTCACCCGACCGCCCTTCAGCCTTCTTTATCATTTCTTGCGCCTTTGTGCCGATGCGCTGCCCCTCGGCCCGCCTTGCGCGGACGGGCCTACCATTCCGGTCGAGTCCACATGCGGCGGGGAGGCTGGGATGACTGGGACAAACGCACTGCTCGAGGCCGTCGAGAAGAACGTGAGCCTGACGCCGGACGCGCCGGCGTTCGTCGAGGGCGAGACCGGTGTCGTGACGAGCTATCGGGAGCTGTGGGATGCCGCCTCGCACCTCGCGTCTGGGCTGGCCACGTGCGTGGATGGCGACGGCCCCGTGCTCGTGCTCGGTCACAAGGACGCCCTCACGGTGGCGGCGTTTCTCGCCTGCCTGATGAGCGGGCACGCCTACGTCCCCATTGACGTGGAGCTCCCGCCCGAGCGCGTGCGCAACATCGCCGACCAGATTCCCGGCGCCACGCTGCTCGCCACCTGTCCGGTGCGCGCGGAGCTTGCCGGCGTGCTTGCGGGATGCGTGCTGCTTGACGCGCGGAAGCTATCCGCAAGCGTCGCGCAAGCCCCCGTTCCCGATCGCAGCTCCTGGGTTCATGGCGAGCAGACCCAGTATGTGATCTTCACCTCCGGCTCAACCGGGCGCCCGAAGGGCATCGAGGTCACGGCGACCGACGTGGGCAACTTCATGCGGTGGCTCGTCGGCTTCCCCGTGGTGCGCGAGGGCGGGCGTACCTTCCTGGACCAGGCGCACTACTCCTTTGACCTCTCGGAGTACGAGCTCGTGGGCGCGCTTGCCACGGGCGGGTGCCTCCACGCGGTCTCGCCGGCGCTGCAACAGGACTTCCGCGCCCTCTTTGACGACCTTGCGTCCTCGGGCGTGGAGGTGTGGGTGTCCACGCCGTCCTTTGCCGACCTGTGCCTTGCCGACCCCTCCTTTGACGAGCGCCTCCTGCCGCAGGTGCGCCTGTTCCTCTTCTGCGGCGAGACGCTCCACCACGGCACGGCGCGTCGCCTCCGCGAGCGCTTCCCCCAGGCGACCATCGCCAACACCTACGGACCGACCGAGTCCACCGTGGCCGTGACCTACACCGAGATCGGCCCGGACGAGCTGGCAGATTCCGCCCCGCTTCCCGTTGGCCGCCCGCGCCCGGGCACGGAGCTTGCAATCTGCGACCACGAGACGGGCGCCGAGCTTCCGGCCGGCTCCGTGGGCGAGATCGTCATCCGCGGAGACACCGTGGCCAAGGGTTACTTCCGCAACCCCGAGAAGACCGCGGCGGCCTTCTTCGAGACCGCGCTCTTCGATGGCACGCCCTGTCGCGGCTACCGCACGGGCGACCTCGGCTCCCTCGACGTCACGGGGATGCTGCGCTGCGAGGGCCGGCTTGACTCCCTGGTGAAGGTCAACGGGTTCCGTGTGGAGCTCGGTGAGGTGGAGGGTGCACTCGCGGAGCTTGCCGGCGTGCAGGAGGCGGCGGTCGTCCCCGTTCGGCGCGGAAGTCGCGTGACGGGGCTCGGCGCCTTCGTCGTGCTTGACGCGGCGTCCGTGCCGACGGAGCTTGCCGGCGCGTCGCCCTTCGAGGTGGCCCGCGCCCTCAAGGCCGCCCTCGCGCGCACGCTGCCGACCTACATGGTTCCGCGCCAGGTGCGCGTGGTGGACGAGCTCCCCCTCACCGCAAACGAGAAGGTGGACCGCAAGGCGCTCGCTGCCCTTCTCGCCAGGCCCGCACGACGAGAGGGACGCGAGGGACGTACGGCACAAGGACAGCGAGACGGACGTGAGCGTGCATGACGCTCTTTGCGGACCCGAGCTTCTTCGTCCTGCTCGCCGTGGCGCTCGTACCGGCCGCGGTGCTCGGCCTCACCGGCCACAACCTGCGGCGCTACGCGCTTGCGCTCTCGGTGGGGTTTCTCGCCTGTGCGGTGTGCAACCAGCCGTGGCAGGCCGTCGCCGTGGTGGCGTTCCTGCTGGTTGAGCGGCTGGCGCTGAGGTGGCTCGCGCGGGACCCACAGGACGGTCGACGCTTTGTGGCGGCGACGGCGGTGGCGCTCGCGCCGCTTGTGATCTACAAGGTCTCGCTGGCGGCGGGCGGCTCGCTCTGGGGCTTCGTGGGCATCTCCTACGTCACGTTCAAGGCGGTGCAGGTGGTGATCGAGACCCACGACGGCCTCATCGCCCCTGATGAGCTGGGCCTTGAGGACTACCTTAGCTTCCTGCTCTTCTTCCCGCAGCTCTCCTCGGGCCCCATCGACCGCAGCCGTCGCTTCCTCGCCGACGCCCACCGCACCCCGGGACGCGACGAGTATGCCGGCCTTCTTGCCCGCGGCATCCTCCTGCTGCTTGCCGGCGCGCTCTATTACCTGGTCCTGGCGACACTGGCGCACCGCTACATGGCAAGCGTCCCCTGGGACGCGTCCGATCCGCTCGGCTCGCTTGCGACGCAGGTGGGCCAGGCCTGGCTCTACGCGCTCTACCTCTTCTTTGACTTTGCGGGCTACAGCCTCATGGCCATGGGCGCAAGCTACTGCCTGGGCATCCGGTGCCCGCGCAACTTCCGTGCGCCGTTTGCTGCGCGCGACCTGTTCGACTTCTGGAACCGTTGGAACATCACGCTCTCCACCTGGCTGCGCGACTTCGTCTTCATGCGCCTGACGCGGCTCATCATGCGCCGGCACCTCATCCGCGACCGCGTGCGCACCGCCCAGGTGGGGCTCATGGCCAACATGGTCGTGATGGGCCTCTGGCACGGGCTCACGGCCGACTACATCGTGTACGGAATCTACCACGGCGCTCTCCTGGCGCTGACGCAGGGCTTCCAGAAACGTTCCGCCTTCTACAAGCGCCATAGAAACGACCGCTGGTTCAGGGTGCTCTCGTGGTTCGTGACGCTTCAGCTGGTGGTGCTGGGCCTTGCGATCTTCTCGGGACAGCTTTCGACGCTCGTGAAAGGAGCTCTCAATGGCTAGGAAGAACGGTGCGGGACGGGACGACATGGTCAGGGGCGGCGCGGCAGGCGCGTCCGGCGCGGGCGAGAAGGACGTCGAGGCCCGCGTGCTCGACCTGCTGGAGGACGTCTGCGGCGACCCCGCGGTGCGCGACCACCTGGACGACGACCTCTTTGAGCTGGGGCTGCTCGACTCCATGGCGGCGATCGAGCTGCTCGTGGGGATCGAGGACGAGTTTGGCGTCTCCATCGCGCCCACCGAGGTGCCGCGTGCGGAGATGAACACGCCGCATAAGATCGCCGCGCAGGTCGCGAGGCGGGTGGCATGACGCGCCTGCGACCGGGGGCCGACGGGAAGCGAGGCGCAAGCCCGGCGGACGCGCGCGGGGAGCAAGGCGCAAGCCCGGCAGACGCGCGCGGGGAGCAGCCTGTCAGCCAGCCGGAAGGCAGCGCCGGTCACCGGCGGTCAGGTCCGGGCGTGCGGCTTCTGCTGGCCGTGTGCGCGGGAGTCGCCGTGCTGGGGGTGGTTCTTCTCGCCTTTGATGCATGGGTGCTTCCCGGAAACGGACCGGCAGATTCCACGAAGCTTTATGACTACGTCTACGCGGACGGCAAGTCGGAGAACGCCGACTTTGTGCTCAACAACATGTCGCCCGACGGCTATCTCTGCTTTGGCTCCTCGGAGTTCTACATCTCCAAGGACAAGGTGAGCATGTGCCCGCAGGCGGTCTTTGGCGAGAACGTGACCGGCGTGGACATGACCTATATAGGCGAGGGCTACGACCAGAGCCTCTGGCAGGCCATCGCGGCCGGGGCCTACGGGAGCCGCGTGGCCAACAAGAAGGTGATGATCGTGGTGTCGCCGCAGTGGTTCTTCAAGGGCGGCGGCGACCAGGACAAGTTCTACACCAAGTTCTCCTACTCGCTCTACCGGGCCTTCGCACAGAACCCGAACGTCTCGGACGAGACCAAGGCCTACGTGCGGCAGCGCTGCGCCGACCTGGGTGTGGACGAGGGCCAGCTTGCGGCCGCCTCCCGCAAAACTCCGCTCGACGCGATCAACGACGACGCGTACGCCCTGGCGGACTCGTGGCGCCTGCGGACCCAGGTGCCCAACATCGTGAGCCTGGCGCCCAGCAAGAGCGCGGCGCGGACGGCGGGGGTACCCACCGGCGAGCCGGACTGGGACGCCCTGCTTGACCAGGCGCGCTCCGAGGGCGCGGCGGCGTCCACGAGCAACGACTTCGGCGTCTACGACGCCTACTGGGAGAAGAACCACCAGTACATGCCCGAGCTCTTCGAGAACTTCCACGAGGCTGACACGGAGTACGCGGACCTCTCCTGCTTCCTGCGCGTGTGCCGGGAGGTGGGCCTGGAGCCGCTCGTGTGCATCCTGCCCGTGCACGGCCCGTGGTACGACATCGCCGACGTCTCGACCGGCGAGCGCGCGGCCTACTACGCCCGCATCCGCCAGATTTGCGACGACGCGGGCGCGGCCTACGCCGACTTCTCCAGCTGCGAGTACGAGAAGTACTTCCTCTGCGACACGGTGCACCCCGGCTGGGTGGGCTGGGTACGCATCGAGCGCGCGTTCTACGACTTCGTGAACGGCCAGGACGACGACTTCTTGGGCGGCGCGGGCTTCGGCGACGCACCGGGCCTTGCGGCAGAAGGCGGTGCGTAATGGGCGAGAAGAACGAGCGGCTGACGGGAGCCTTCCGTAAGCTGCGAGCGAGCGTGGCGGACGTGAGGCGTCAGCCGCCTGAGTGGCTGGTGCTAGCCGGTACGTTTCTGGCCGTGGTGGCGGGCGGGGCGCTGCTGGTGTGGTTCGTGGCGCTCTCGGGGCTCTCCGAGCCGGTCCAGTTTGTGTACGGCGGGTTCTGAGGTGACGGTTGGCTCATGACGGTCGGGTTTGGTCGGCTTTCGTCAGGTGGCGTGCGGCGTGTGCACGGAATGGCGCCCGGTGCCCTGCGCCATGCTGCAACGTGCCTTGCGGTGGCGCTCGTGTTCGCGCTCTGCGCGCCGGCTGCCGCACGCGCCGACGAGGCACTGCTCGCCGGTCCCGACGACCCGGGCGTCGAGGAGGACCTCGAGCAGGTGGGAGACCCCGAGGACGAGGGCGCGGCGCCGGTGGGCGAGGAGCCTCGCGGCTCCGAGCTCGCAGACGTTCTCGACGCCTACCTCGCCGAGAACGCGCCCGCCACGGGCGTGCCGGGCGTCGCCGTGGCCGTGGTCGACCCGGACGGCGTGCGCTACCAGGCAACGCTCGGCGACTGCCCGGACGCGCACGAGACGTTCCTTCTGGGCTCGCTCTCCAAGTCCGTGACGGCGGTCGCGGTGATGCAGCTGGTCGAGGAGGGTCGAATCGACCTCGACACGCCGGTCGTTAACTACGTGGGGACGGCCGCAGACCTGCCGGACGCGGTCACGGTGCGCTCCCTGCTCAACCAGACGAGCGGCTTTGGGTACTACGAGTCCCTTGCTGACGCGAGGGTGGGGGAGAGCGCCGGGTCCTTCTCGTATGCAAACGCCAACTACGACCTTCTGGGGAGGCTCGTCGAGGCAGTCTCCGGTCAGTCGCTTGACAGCTATCTGCAAGAGAGTGTGTTCGGGCCGCTGGGGATGGCGGACGCTTCGGCCGATCTTGCGGCCACGCCTACGGTTCCCGGCTACCGCTCGTGGTTTGGCGTGCCGGTGGCAGACGGCTTCCGGCACGAGGAGGGGGACGACGCCTGGGGCGGACCCGCCTCGGGTTACGTGAGCGCCAGCCTCGCCGACATGGAGGCCTACCTGCGGATGTACCTCAACAGTGGCGTTGTGGTGGGCGGCGCGGCGGCGGACGGGGGCGCACTGGCGGACGATGGCGCGCCGGCAGACGGCAGATCTGCGGGCGTCGCCGATTCCATCACCCCCACCGCCTCGGTGCTCTCGCCCGACGGCGTCCACCAGATGGTCTTCTCGCGCGTGCCCGACCCAGCGGGCGACACCTGGTACGGGATGGGCTGGACCACCTACACCTGGGGCGATGGCGAGCTCGTGATGTCGCACGACGGGCAGGTTGAGAACTACGTGGCACGCATGTGCGTGATTCCCGGAAGGAACCTGGGAGTCGTGGTGCTCGGCGACGCAAACGACGAGTTCGGTGGCAACGAGGCGTTCTTCTCGCTGGCGGACGACATTGTCTCCATTGCGGTCGGGGCCGAGCCTGCCGGGGTCGACGGCGCGGCGCGCCTGTCCGAGCACGTGAGCTACGATGTCCTCTACTTGGTGGCGGTCGTTGCGTGCGTGGTGCCGCTCGTCCGGGCGCGCCGCTGGCACGGTCGCCTGATCCCAGCCGTCATCCTGCATGTGGTGGCGCCGGCGTGGCTGCTCGGCGTGCCGATGGCCGCTACGGGCATGCGCTGGCAGGACTTCGCGGACTTCTACCCTGACCAGACGCTCGTGCTGGTTGTCTGCTGTGTGCTGCTCGTTGCGAGTGGAGCGGCCAAGCTCCTGGCCTGGCGAAGGCGGTCGACGGCGACTATCGCGGCGTCTCCGGCGGCGTGATTCCATCCCAATGCGAATACGGCGCGCACCTTCCGGACGGGTACGTACAATCAAAAAACGGGTACGTACACTATTTCGAAGGCGGCAAGACTCCACGGCGAGAAGAACCGCAGGTCAGAAGCTTGTTGCGTGAATATTAAAGTTGCAATAGTGTACGTACCCGTTGGGGTGAGTGTACGTACCCGCCGGGAGGGTGTACGTACCCGTTGGGGTGAGTGTACGTACCCGCCGGGAGGGTGTACGTACCCGTTGGGGTGAGTGTACGTACCCGTTGGGGTGAGTGTACGTACCTGCCGGGAGAGTGTACGTACCCGCTGGGGGCGCGTGAGGTGCGCCCCCGGACGTCCCCGCTAGATCGGGCGCGCGGTGCAGGGCCCCGCGCCCTCCGTGCCCGGGTCCTGCACGAGGTCAGCGAGCGTCTTGGAGTCAAGGTAGCCGGCCGTCACGCGGCCGAGGTCGCGCCAGACGCTGACGGTGGAGCAGGTCTCCAGCTGCGGGCAGAGGGTCTCGTTGGTGCAGTCGAGGCAGCTCACGGGCGCGAGCGAGCCCTCCGCCGCGCGCAGGATCTCCCCGAGCGTGTAGTCCTCGGGCGCGCGGGTGAGCTTGTAGCCGCCACCCTTGCCGCGCTGGCTCGTCACGTAGCCGGCCTTGTGCATGAGGGAGATGACCTGTTCGAGGTACTTGCGCGAGATGTTCTGGCGCTTGGCCACGTCCCCCAGCGAGACCCAGCCGTCGTGCGCGGCGAGGTCGGCCATCGCGCGCAGGGCGTACATGCCCTTGGTCGAGAACATTCCTGCCATCTCCGTCACCTCCTAGAGCGGGACGAGGGGACCTTCCCTCGGAACGAGGCAAAGGGACTGTCCCTTCGCATCATCGGTTCGCGAGCATCTCGTCAAGCGTACGCCAGGCGAGCTCGGCGCACTTCACGCGCGCCGGCATGTGGGCGATGTCGCGCAGCAGCACGCCGTCCTCGAGCTCGTCGAGCTTGGCCTCGTCGGTCTCCTCGCCGCGCACCATGCGCATGAACAGGGCGCAGAGCTCGCGCGCCTGCTCGGGCGTCTTGCCCACCATGAGGTCGCTCATGATGTCGGCGCTCGCCTGGCTGATGGCACAGCCGTGGCCGGTGAACGCGGCCTCCTCGATGGTGCCGTCGTCGGCGAAGCGCACGGAGAACGTCAGCTCGTCGCCGCAGGAGGGGTTCACGCCCTCGTGCGTGCAGTCGGCGTCCTCCATCTGGTACTTGTAGTCGGGGTGGGACACGTGGTCCATGAACTCGGCGTTGTAGAGGTCAGTTGCTGCCATGGAAGATCCCCCAGACCTGGGTCAGGCCGTCGACGAGGCGGTCCACGTCGGCGGCGTCGTTGTAGAAGGCGAGGCTGGCGCGGCAGCAGGCGAGGTTTTCCACGCCAAGCCACGCGAGCAGCGGCTGCGCGCAGTGGTGGCCGGCGCGGATGCAGACGCCCGAGGCATCGAGGATGCTCGCCACGTCGTGCGGGTGCACGCCGCGCACGTTGAAGCTCACGACGCCGTGGTGGCGCGCCGGGTCCGCCGAGCCGATCACGTCCACGAAGCCGAGCTCGCCGAGGCGCCCCATCGCGTAGGCCACGAGGGCCGCCTCGCGCTCGGCCACGGCGTCGTAGCCAACCGTCTGCGTGAGGTAGGTGAGCCCGACGCCCGTCGCATAGATGCCGGCGGCGTCCTGCGTGCCCGCCTCGAACTTCTCGGGCACCGGCGCCCAGGTGGCGTTCTGCTCGCGCACGGAGTCGATCATCTCGCCGCCGGTGAGCATGGGCTCCATCTGGTCGAGCAGCTCGTGGCGGCCCCAGAGCACGCCCACGCCCATCGGCCCGAGCGCCTTGTGGCCGGAGAAGGCCAGGAAGTCCGCACCGAGCTCGCCCACGTCCACGCGCAGGTGCGGCACGGACTGGGCGGCGTCCACCACCATCACGGCACCCACGGCGTGCGCGGCGTCGGCGAGGCGGCGTACGGGCAGCTCGCAGCCCATGACGTTGGAGACGTGCGCGGCCGCCACGATCTTGGTGCGCGGCCCGATCTTCCGGGCGACCTCGGCCTCAGTGAGCGTGCCGTCCCTCTCCGGGTAGAGGTAGACGAGGCGCGCCCCGGCGGCCCGGCAGGCCTGCTGCCAGGGGATGAGGTTGGAGTGGTGCTCCATCACGGTGATGGCCACCTCGTCTCCCGGCCCAAGCACGCACGGCGAGAAGGACTTGGCCACCAGGTTCAGGCTCTCGGAGGTGTTGCGCGTGAAGACCACGTCGCGCGCGTCCTGGGCGCCGATGAGGGCGGCCACCTGCGCACGTACGTTCGCGACGGCCTCCGTGGCCTCCACGGAGAGGCCGTAGAGCCCGCGCAGGGGGTTTGCGTTCATGGTCTCGTAGAAGTGACGCTGGGCGTCCAGCACGCACGCGGGACGCTGCGCGGTGGCGGCGCTGTCAAGGAACGAGAGGTCGGGTCGGGCCGCCAGCAGCGGGAAGTCGGCCTTGTAGGGGTTCTCGCGGATGTCCATCTCACGCCTCCTGAGTCAGCTGGGGGCAGGCCCCCTTCGACTCCTCCACGACGGCGCGTGCCTCGTCGCAGGGCGCCTCCATGGCGGCCTGCTCGTAGAGGGCGCGCACGAAGAGGGCCTCGGCGTCCTCGCGGGAGAGCCCGCGGCTGGCGAGAAACGCCAGCTGCTCGGGGCTCACCGAGCCGATGGTGGCGCCGTGGTTGCCCGCCACGTCGTCCTCGTCGCAGAGGATGACCGGCAGGGTCTTGTTGGTCACGTCGTCGCCGAGCACGAGCACCGTCTCGGCCTCGTTGCCCTGGGCGCCGCGGGCGCCGTGGACGAGGTCGATCGTGGTGCGCAGCGACTTGCGCGCCGCGTCCTCCAGCACGCCGGAGTAGGCGAGCTCGGAGCGGGTGTTGCGGCCGTGGTGGCGGACCACCTCGTTGACGTCCAGAAGCTCGGTGCCGCCGACGTGGTAGCGCTGCGCGAGGTCGATGCGGGCGCGGTCCCCGGCGAGGTCGCACGCGAGGCCCAGGGCCACGGTGCCGCCGCCGAGGGCGTACTGGCGCACCTCCACGCGCGCGTCGGCGTCGGCGTGGATGCCCACGCTCTCGAGGTGCTGCTCGCCCGCCCCGACCCCGATGAACTCGAAGATCCTCACGTGCGCGCCGCGCTCGGCGATCACGCGCAGGAGCGAGCCGGACGTCGGTGAGACATTGGGGACAGGTTCATTTGTCTCATCCGGGTTGGCTGGGGACGTGGGTGCCGGGTCAGTTGCCGATGAGACAAATGAACCTGTCCCCAATGTCTCACCAGCAGCGACCACGATCGTGGCCTCGGCGCCGGCGCGGACCATGACGCCCGTGTCGGCCACCTCGCCAGCCGCGGCGCTCACCGTGACCACGATCGGCTCCTCGCGCTTCTCGCCGCGCGGAACTTCCACGTAGCGAGCGCCGGCCGCCTGGGACTCCGCCCAGGAGCTGACGGCAGGCCCCATGCCGCACTCCACGCCCTCGAAGAGGCGCGGCAGCGCGAAGTAGACGTCGCCCTTGCGGTCGCGCGCGGGGACGGTGAGCGTCACGTCGTTCGTGCGCAGGCGGTTCCAGGTCTGGGCGGGCGCCACGTTGACGCGCTCGAGCGTGAGCGTGTCGACGCCCTGCGCCGCCTCGGCGCCCTCCGGCGCAGCCGCGCCGGCGACGCCCGCAGGCGTCAGGTTCTTCTCGCCGGGCATCATCCGATCGCCCCTTCCATCTCGAGCTTGATGAGGTTGTTCATCTCCACGGCGTACTCGAGCGGCAGCTCCTTGGAGACGGGGTTGGCAAAGCCGTTGACCACCAGCGTGCGCGCCTCGGCCTCGCTGCAGCCGCGGCTCATGAGGTAGAGGATCGTGTCGTCGGAGATGCGGCCGATGGTGGCCTCGTGGCCCACCTGCGCGGTGGCGTTGCGGACGTCCATCGCGGGGATGGTGTCCGAGCGGCTGATGTCGTCCAGCATGAGGGACTGGCAGCTCACGGAGCAGCGCGCGCGGTCGGCGCGGCGGCCCACCACCACGGAGCTGCGGAACGTGTTGACGCCGCCGTCCTTGGAGATGGACTTGGTGTCCACCGAGGCGGTGGTGTCCGCGCCGTTCATGATGACCTTGCAGCCGGTGTCCAGGTCCTGCGTGGCGCCGGCGAAGGTGATGCCGGTGAACTCGCAGCTGGAGCGCGCACCGGCGAGGATCGTGGTGGGGTAGAGGTAGCTCACGTGGCTGCCGAAGCTGCCGGAGACCCACTCCATTTTGGCGTCAGCGCCCACCGTCGCGCGCTTGGTGTTGAGGTTGTACATGTTCTTGGACCAGTTCTCGATCGTGGAGTAGCGCAGGCGCGCGCCGTCCTTCACGAAGAGCTCCACGGCGCCGGCGTGGAGGTTGGCCTCGTAGTACTTGGGCGCCGAGCAGCCCTCGATGAAGTGCAGGTCCGCGCCCGGCTCCACGATGATCAGCGTGTGCTCGAACTGGCCCGCGCCCGCGGCGTTGAGGCGGAAGTAGCTCTGCAGCGGGTAGGGCAGGGTCACGCCGGCCGGCACGTACACGAAGCTGCCGCCGCTCCAGACGGCGTAGTGCAGCGCCGCGAACTTGTGGTCGGTGGGCGGGATGAGCGTGCCGAAGTACTGGTGCACCACGGGCTCCCACTGCGGGTCGTGCAGCGCATCCTCGATGGTGGTGTAGACCACGCCCTGCTTGGCCACGTCCTCGCGCATGTTGTGGTAGACGATCTCGGAGTCGTACTGGGCGCCCACGCCGGCCAGGCTCTCGCGCTCGGCCTCGGGGATGCCCAGCCGCTCGAAGGTGTCCTTGATGTCGGCGGGCACGTCGTCCCAGCTCTTGGCCTGCTTGGTCTTGGGCGAGACGTACGTGGAGATGTGGTCCAGGTCAAGCCCCGCGATGCTCGGGCCCCAGTTGGGTGCCATCGGTCGGCGGTGGTACTCGTCGAGCGCGGCCAGGCGCATCTGGAGCATCCAGTCGGGCTCGTCCTTCTTGGCCGAGATGGCGCGGACTATGTCAGGGGTGAGGCCGTCGGCGTAGCGCTCGTAGCCCTCCTCGGACTTGGTGAAGTCGTAGAGGGAGCGGTCGACGTCGGCCACCTGCGTGCGGGTGCGGGCCTCGGGGGCCTGCGTGCTGGTGTCGCGGCGCTCGTCGCTCACTGGGCATCACCCGCGGCCGCGCCGTCCTTCTCGCCCAGCGCGCGCTCGAAGCGCTCGAAGCCGTTGGCGTCGATGTCGGAGATGAGGGAGGCGTCGCCCTCGGCCACCATGTGGCCGTGCACCATGACGTGCGTGCGGTCCACGGTGAGGCGCTCAAGGATGCGCGTGTTGTGCGTGATCACGATGAGCGCGCCGCCGCACTGCTCGCGGTAGGCCTCGATGCCGCGGGAGACGATGCCGAGCGCGTCGACGTCCAGGCCCGAGTCGGTCTCGTCCAGGATGGCGAGCTTGGGGCGCAGCAGCAGGAGCTGCAGCATCTCGATCTTCTTCTTCTCGCCGCCGGAGAAGCCCACGTTGAGCTCTCGCATGAGGAAGCCCTGGTCAAGCTCGAGCTGGTCGGCGATCTGCCCCACGCGCTCGCGGAACTTGCGCGCGGTGGTCTTGAGCTCGGGGCGCATCTGGCAGATCGTGCGCAGGAAGGAGTAGAGCGGCACGCCGGGAACCTCCACGGGCGCCTGGTAGGAGAGGAAGATGCCCGCGAGCGAGCGCTTGTCCGCGGAGAGCTCGGTCACGTCCTGCCCGTCAAAGGTGATGGTGCCGCCGGTCACGGCGTAGGCGGGGTCGCCCATGATGACGTGGCCGAGCGTGGACTTGCCGGCGCCGTTGGGGCCCATGAGGACGTGGCACTCCCCCTCGCCTACGGTGAGGTCGATGTCGTGGAGGATGGGCTTGTCCTCGGTGCCCGCACTGAGGTTGCTCACGCTGAGCAGTTGCGTTGCCATGTTGGTAGCCTTTCTTCTCGCTGCCCCGAGCATGCCGGGTGCCGCGCGGGTCTCTTGCGGTTTCCGGTCGGCGAGCGCGCGGTCTGCTTGCGGCCCCGCCGCCGACAGGTGGATTTCTGCCTAATTCATAGTAATGAGTGGGGAATTTCTAGCAAGCGTCGGGCGAGAAAAACCGCGGAGTGCCGACAATTCCTAGTGAGCGTGGGGTATTTTGCGCCGGCGCGGCCGACCCGCCTCGTCACGGCCGGCCCGCCTCGTTACGGCCGGCCCGTTCCAGCCAGTCCTCAACGGTCCGCCACGTCCCCGACGGTCCTGTCTCCGACTCCGCCGACCCCGCGGTCCCGCCC
>NZ_JACSNQ010000012.1 GCF_016900315.1 Olsenella profusa | reverse complement strand
CGCGACCGGCGCACGGCCTCCCCTGCGGCGGGCGCCCCCGCCCGAGGCCCCCGTCCGCCCTCCGCTCCGGGCCTGTCGCGCGGCCCGCCGCGCGACACCCTCCGGGCCCTCTCGGAGGACCCCCTGACGAGCCCCGCGCGCACGGCGTCGGTCGAGCCGCGCCGGGCGAGGGCCGAGGGTTCCTCCGGCGCGCGGCCGGGCGCCGCCACCGGCTACCTGCCCTCCCCGCGGGCCGCGCGCCTGAGCTCGGCGACCTCGTCGGGCTTGGTGTTGAACAGGTCGTAGAGCCGCCCGCGCGGGAAGTTGTCCTTGATGGGGATGCGCGCCGCGCCCGCGACGAGCAGCCCCTCGCCCGCCTCGACGGACTCGTCGATGAAGCCCTCCTCCTGCTCGGAGAGGTCGAGCAGCTCCGCCCATGCCTCGCGGTCCACGGGCGACTGCTTGTGGAGCAGGATGAAGTCGGAGTTGAGGATGAGGTTGCGCGCCTCCTGGTGGCCGAGCATGTAGACCGAGTTCTGCGTGATTCCGGTGCAGATCAGGTTGAACTTGCGCCCCTCCGCCCAGAAGCGGGAGAAGTAGCTGATGATGGCGGGATGCGAGAACAGCGACTGGACCTCGTCGATGTAGAGCCAGGTCGTGACCCCGCGCTCGAAGTTGCGGTACATGAGGTTGCGCGCCGCCTCCAGGGCGGCGAGCATGCCGAAGGTGCGCATGGAGCCGCCGAGGTCCTTGAACTCGACGCAGGTCACGCGCCGGTCGAATCCCGCGTCGCTCTGGTGGTTGAAGAACGACATGGCGCCGGAGACGTAGCGCTCGTAGCGCAGCGCCATGTCGCGCGCCTCCCGCTCGGGCTGCGCCCGCAGCTGGTTGTAGAGGTCGCCGAGGGTCGGGGTCGCGCCCGCCGTCGCGGCGTAGGCCGCCTCGACGCAGCGGGCGATGACCGAGCGGTCCGCCTCGGTGAGCCCCTCCGAGCCCTCGGCCATGGTCGCCGAGGACAGCGCCGTCACGGCGTCGATCTTGAACGCCATCTGCACGGCGGGCGGCTGGTGCGCCACGTCGGACATGTCGAGCGGGTTCAGGTGCGTGTCGGCGCCGGGGGCGAGCCTGAGCACGCGCCCGCCGTTGGCCTCCACGAGCGGCGAGTACTCCCCGGCGGGGTCGAAGACGACCACCTGGTCGCCGGGGTGCGCCAGGATCGTGTTCTCGATCTCGCGCTTGACCGAGAAGGACTTGCCGCTGCCGGGCTTGCCGGCGACGTAGCCCATCGGGCTCGCGAGCCGCTTGCGGTCGCACAGCACGAGGTTCGAGGACTGCTTGTTCTGCCCGTAGTAGCCGCCGCCCTCGTCGAAGAGCTCCTGCGTCGCGAAGGGCATCTGCACGGCGACCTGGGCGGTCGTCATCATGCGCGTGGGGCCGACGTGGTTGTGCCCGAGCGGCAGGACCGAGTTGAGGCCCTGGAGCTGGCGGTAGGCGAGCGGCTCGGCGTCGATGGAGTTGCGCCGCGCCGTGGACACGACCTGCACCACGCGGTCGTCGAGCTCCTCGCGCGAGGAGGCGAACACCGCCACGAGCCCCGCGTAGAGGAACAGCCGCTGGTTCTTGGTCTGGAGGTGGTCGAGCAGGTCGAGCGCCTCCTCCTTCGAGTACTTGAGCTCGGAGGGCAGGATGTCGTAGTCGTAGCCCTTCTTCACCGCGCGCACCTGCTCGTCGATGATCTCCTTGTCCATCCACGCGATGCGCTGCTTCACGTAGGCGACCGCGCGTGCGCGGTCCATGGGCTGGACGTGGAGCGAGACGGTGAGCGGGACCGGCAGGTCGATGACGTCGGCGATGCAGCGGTCGCCGAGCTCGCTGCCGAAGCGGCGCAGCGTCAGGACCTGGCACCACGTCCCGTCGAGCCTCATGAGCGCGGGCGAGCCGCCCGGCTTGAGGTCGATCGAGGAGGGCGCCACGACGTCCTTGGTCCGCAGGCCCGTCTGCGGGGCGACCATGCCCCAGTCGAATGCGAGCCGGCGCCCGGGGAGCAGCTGCGAGGAGATCGCCGCTAGGCGCTCGGCCCCGTCGAGCTGGCGGGCCTGGCAGCGGATGCGCGCGAGCGTCTGGACCGCGTCGTTGCGCATGCGCGCGAGGCGCGGCGCGGCCGCCTCGGCGGAGGTGGAGGCCACCGAGAAGGTGAGCCAGCGGCGCCGCACGAGGTTGGACACCCCCTCGCGCATCTTCGCGTTGAGGATCCTGTTGTACTCGCGCGCGAGCGCCGCGGTCTCGCCCTCCTCGCGGAAGAACGAGCGCGCGCCGATCTCGTCGGCGGGCAGCGGCGAGTTGGCGATGGTGAGCTGCGCCGAGCTGTCCGCCCCGAAGTAGTCCCAGAGCTGGCAGTAGGCGGAGAACATCGCCCGCTGCGTCTCCTCGCGCGCGGACTGGTAGCTGATGTCGGGCAGCTCCAGGCTCATGGAGAACAGTCCCTCCTCGACCTCGCAGATGCCGTCGGGGAACATGGCCTCGTATCCGATGGCCGAGTACACGTCCCTGGCGGCCGCGCGGGCACGGCGGCGGTCCTCCCCGGCGCGCGAGAGCTCGCGCTCCTGGCGGCGGACGCGCCGGCCCACCGACTCCCTCGACGGCCGGCGCGGCGTCGGCCTGCTGTGCTTACCCCTCGGTTCCCTGGCTCGGCGCATGCGCCTCGGCCCCCTTCCTTCTCATCCTCCGCGCGTAGGCGCGGTCCCTCCGCTCGGGCGCGGGGCCCGAGGCCGGCAGCGCGACCGGCCGGTAGAGCAGCGGCCCCCGCCTGCGGGCGTGCGCCGCCCACAGCGGGACGAACCGCTCCGGTGGCAGCCCGTGCGGCCGCCAGAACCCCAGCAGCCAGAAGGGCAGCGAGCACGCCATGACCGGCAGGGTCGCGTCTGACGGCGCCACCCCCAGCAGCAGGTTCAGCGCCGCCGCGGAGGCAACCGAGGCGGCGAGGCCCCCGGACACGCACGCGAGCGTGCGGGCGCTCATCTTCCCGGCGATCTTCTCGTGGTACTCGGTGATGTCCTTGTGGACCGACACGCTCAGCACGGCCGCCCCCTACGCCGGGAGCCAGCTCGTGTCGAGCATGCCGAAGTAGACGGCGGCCGCGACGATGATCGCGCCGCCCGCGATGGTGGAGATCGCGCTCGCGATCTGGGCGCCGCCCTGCTGCTCGCGGATGGCGAGGCCGAGCGACACGGCGCCCCACACGATGAGGAACCCGCCGAGGAACGTGACGCACCCCGACACGAGCCCGATGATCTCGTTGAGCATGTGCCCCCTCTCTGCGCTCCGGCGGGGCGGGCCGCCCGGCGCGCGTGGTAGAATCCGCCCGGGAGCGCCCGCCGCTCCCGAGTGTTCTGGCGGCGGCCGCACCGGGGAGGGTGGAAGCTCCCCGGTGCCCAGGCGCCCAGGCGCGGCCGCCGCGCCCCTCACCCTCGCCCCCCGCGCCGGCGCCGCCCGTCGCGCGCGGGGTCGTACTTGTCGTCCAGGAAGGGCCGCGCGCCCGCGATCAGCACGACGGCGCGCCGGCGGTCGAGCCGGGCGACCTCCGCGGCCTGGATCAGGTCGCGCTCCGCTATCTGGTAGTTGCTCGTCGAGCTCCTCGAGGCGCCGCGCGTCTCGTTGAGCGTGAGCGCCGTCACCGTCTCCTTGCCGACCGACTCCGCGATCTCGCGGGCGGTCTCGGTGGACTTGCCGCCGAGGAACAGCAGCGTGTCGCAGCAGTCGACGATGGTCTGCGCGGCGTCGCCGTAGGCGGCCTTGAGCTGGGACATGGACTGGACGACGGGCGAGATGGACATGTTGCGGCTGCGCACCACGGCGATGGACTTCTCCACGTCGGGCATGCGGCCGATGTTGGCGAACTCGTCGAGCAGGAAGCTCACCGGCGTCGGGAGCGAGCCCCCGTGCGCCTCGAGCGCGCGGTCGCACAGCAGGTCGACCGCCTGCCACATCATCACCGCGTGCAGGAACGAGTAGGTCCGGTTGGTGTCGGACATGACGCAGAAGACCGCCCGGCGCGCGCCGGGCTCGCCCATGAGGCGCAGCGACATGTCGTCGGCGGAGAGCAGGGCGCGCATCTCGTCCACCGCCAGCGGCGCGAGCCGCGCGTTGCACGAGACGATGATCGACTTGAGGGTCTTGCCCGCCGCGGCGCGGAATGCCCGGTAGCGCCCGAGCGCGAAGTCGGCCTCGGGCGGCACGGGGTCGGCGACCCTGACCCAGGAGACCCCGCCGTCGGCGAAGTCGCGCGGCGAGCGCGCGGCGCCCTCGCGGGGCCCGACGCAGCGCATCCCGGTCTCGATCTCGCGGAACAGCAGGTCGAGCGGGCTCAGGTAGGCCTCGTCGTCGTCCCGCGCCTCGGCGAGCGACAGCAGCGTGAGCACGCCCGGGAGGCTGCGGTCCCGCTCCGGGCAGTGGTAGACGAGGTAGGCGACGAGCGCCGTGTAGAGCAGCTTCTCGGCCGCGGGCCAGAACGGGTCCGAGGCCCGCTCGCGGTCGCCGGTGGTGTTCTCCACGAGGCAGTCGGCGAAGCGCACGATGTCGGCCTCGCGCTCGAGGTAGGCGATGGGGTTGTAGCGGTCGCTGCGCGAGGGGTCCACGGTGTCGAAGACCCTCACCTCGTAGCCCTCCGCCTCGAGCGCCGCGCGGGAGCCCGCCGCGACCGTCCCCTTGGGGTCGGTGACGAAGTAGGACCCGTGGGCCTGCATCACGTTCGGGGCTATGAAGCCGCGGCTCTTGCCCGAGCCGCTGCCGCCCACGACGAGCACGTTGCGGTTGCGCTCCCAGCGCGGGTCGTGGTCGGGCCGCTCGAAGGCGAGCGAGCAGCGCCTGGTGAGTATCACGTTGGCGCGCGGGTCCCTCGCGTCGGCGAAGCGCCTCATCTCGGCGGGCATCGCCCAGCGGGCGCTGCCGTGCTCCTCGCCCCTGCGGTAGTTGCCGCGCCTGGCCTGGCGCCACGCCCACGCGGACCAGACCCCGCACGCGGCGGCGACGCCGGCCGCGACGGGCCCGGCCGAGGGGTCGGGCGAGAGGCCGCGGGACAGGAGGTGCCCGGGCAGCTGCGAGAGCGCCGCGGAGGCGGCGCCGACGGGGTCCCCGCCCGCGGAGGCGAGGCACGAGGCGTACGCGTTCGTCGCGAGGAAGGCGGCGGCGGAGAGGGCCGCCGCGGCGGCGACGCCCGCCCCGGAGACGGGGCGCGTCATCGGGCCACCGTCCTCTCGGCGACCTCGAGCGCGCGCTCGCGCTGCCCGCGCGAGGCCTCGATGGCCGCCGCGGCGTCGCGGGCCTGGGCGGCGCGCTCCTCGAGCGGGCGCGCGTCGCGAGAGCCCCCTCCGATGCCGCCCCCGCCGATCTCGCGCGCCTTGGCGGCGAGCTCGTCGAAGGCGCGCGACACGCGGCCGGCGTCGGCGACGGGGAACAGCAGGTACTCCCTGCCGGCCTCGCCGTCGGAGAAGAACTCGTGGCGGACCTGGGCGGCGGTGAGCTTCGCGTCGATCGCGGCCCTCACCTGCCCGTACCCCTCGAGCTCCCTGAAGTCCTCCATGTCGAGGCGTGCCCAGGGGGCGCCGGCCGCCTCGCCGGGGGCCTCGGGGCCTCCCGACGCGCGGTCACGCGCGCGCTCCAGGGACGCGGCGAGGCGCAGGGCCATGCGGCGCGCAGCGACGTCGCCCGACAGCCCGGCGACGCGCGACGCCCACTCGACCAGGACCTCGCCGCTCTCGTCCCCGAAGTCGCTCGGCATGCCCGACCCCCTCTCGTCACGGCGGCGCCGGCGGCGCCGCACCCTCGCGGGGCGCGGCGCGCCTTCCCGGCCCGGCACGCATCTCGTAGGGTTTAGCCGCCTCGCGCGCCGCGTCCCCGACCGGATTTATACGGCCGGGCCCGGCGCCGCGGGGCGGCCGCGGGAGGGCGTCGCGTCTCCAGGGGACCCTAGGAGACCGTGTCGCGGAACCTTCACGCGCGCGAGCGGCGGTCGGGCCCGCGCAGGGCCACGACGGCGCACGTCTCGCGGATGCGCGACACGACGGCCTCGGCGGTCTCCGCCTCGCCGCAGCGCGACAGGCGGGCCTCGAGGGAGGCGAGGGCGTACTGGGAGGTGAAGACCGTGGGCCTGAGCGAGCCGTAGCGGTCGTTGACGATGCGGTAGAGCGTCATGGCGGACCACTGGGACGCGGACTCCTTGCCCAGGTCGTCGAGGACGAGCAGGTCGCAGCCCGTGTAGCGGCGTATGGCCGCGTCCGTGGAGCCGGAGCCGCCGTAGGTCTCCTGGATCGCCGAGAACATCTCGATCGCCGTCGTCATGACCACGCGGCCGCCCGCCTCGGCGACCGAGCGCGCCACGGCGCTCGCCAGGTAGGTCTTGCCCGTGCCGGTCCTGCCCTGGATGTAGAGCCCGTCGCCCCCGGCGGGGAACGACGCCGCGAACCGGGCGGCGCGGGGCTCGGAGAGCTCGGCGGCGAGGTAGCGCGGCGGTATGCCGGAGTGCAGGATCTTGGACCGCATCGCGGCGGCCGCGGCCTCCTCGACCTCGCGCCTCGCCTCGGCCTCCGCGCGCCTCTCGCCCTCGCACCCGCAGGGCTCGTGCCCCACGACGAGCTCCCTCGACCCGACCCTCACGCGCTTCGGCGCGAGCTTCCGCCCGCACCACGCGCACCTGAAGGCCCTCGGCTCGGGTCTCGCGCCCCTCGATCCAGCGCCCACGGCCGCCCCTTTCCTCTCAGCCCCTTTGCCTATCCCTTTGGTATCGGATGACGTCCCGTCAGGGGTCTCCCTGCCGCCCCGTCACCCCGCGGGCCCGCCCCGCCCTGACGTCCCGTCAGGGCAGCCCGGCCCTGCGCTCCGCTATCCGGGCGGCGTCGACGCGGTAGCGCTTCGCGCCCCTGCGCGTCCTGCCGACCTCGACGACGTAGCCCCTCCCCGTGAGCGCGGCGAACGACCGGTAGACCTCGCGCTCGCTCACGCCCAGCACCTCGGCGGTCCGGGCCTTGCTCTCGTAGAACTCCCCGGACCCCTCGCGGCAGAACGACCATACGCGGGCGAAGACCAGAAGCGCCACGCCCGCGAGGTCGAGCTCCCGCCACATCCACCTCCTCACCACCACGAAGACCTCGGACTCGTCGAGGTCGGCGTACGACGGCGGCCGGCTCACCTGCCTCCCGCGATCCCCTCGGTGTTGCGCTCCAGCCATGTCCGCAAGTCCTCCCGGTGAATGAACGCCCCGCGCTGCTGCCCGGGGAACCGGCGGAAGGGGAGCGGGTCCTCCCTCCTCGTCGCGAGCTCGCGGATCCTCCTCACGTGGACGTGCAGCAGGCGGGCCGTCTCGGCCAGGCTGTAGTACTCCTTGGGCGGGACGCTCGAGCTCGAGGCCATCCGGCATTGTTCGCACATCATCTGCGCCTCTTTCCTGCGCGCGCGTGCCCTCGGCACGCTCGGCGCGCCGTCTGAGGCCTTTCCCTCCCCACTAGGTCCGGCCCGGTCACGACTAGTTTGACCGAGGCCCCAGGGCCTCCAGGGCCCTGTCCAGCGCGGCGCGGCTCACGCGGATGGCGCGGCCGAGGTGGACCGCCGGGATCGTGCCCTCACGGATGAGGCGGTACACGAGCGGCCGCGAGATCCCGAGGTACCTCTGGACGTCGGAGACGCTCAGCCACGTGGGCGACGCCCCCTCGGTCTCGCCGGGCCGCGTGCCCTCGTCTCCGGGGCGCGCCTGGGCGCCCTGCTGCTGCAATCCCTCCATGCGGGACCTCCCGTCAATCTCGTGCCTGCTGGGGCAACGCCGTGGTCTTTCGCGCCGCCCCGTCACGGCACGAGTTATACGGGCGGCCGCGCCGCCCGGCAATCGGGCGCGGGCGCCCATCGGTCCGCAGGGGACCCTAGGGGACCGAGTCGCGAAACGGACACGGCGCGGCGGGTTGGCCCCTCGGGGCGCCCCCGTGCCGCGCCGTGCGCTCGCGTGCGCCCTCGGTGAGCCGAGCATGCTGGAGATTCCCCCCCTGATTCCCCCCGGCGGGCCGGTCGGGGAGGCGTCTGGAGGTTGCGTTTCGAATGTGGGAGGGAGGCCCCGCCCGCCGTTCCGCGGGACGCGCGATGGGAGGGCGGCGGAGCCGAGATAACAAAAAAGGTCAGAAGCGATTAGGCTTCTGACCTGGGCTTTTGGTCGCGGGGGCCGGATTCGAACCGACGACCTTCGGGTTATGAGCCCGACGAGCTACCAGACTGCTCCACCCCGCAATGTATGTAGTTCACATGTATTTTAGTGCCTGTGAACTTGGCACTTCCGCAGGGTTATGAGCCCGACGAGCTACCAGACTGCTCCACCCCGCAGTGCAAGAAATTACTCTACTCGTCCATCGTCCTTCTCGCAAGGAAAACGTTGAAATGTGTTGACGTCTCCACAATTGGGCCAGAACGGGGCCACCGGAACGTGGCTACCAGAACGACGTTAGAACAGGCCGTTGCCGTTGACCGACTCAACGTCGCCCACGTCGTGCTCGATGATGTCCCAGTGCTCGGCAAGCATGCCGTCCTCCAGACAGTAGATGTCGCAGACCTTGTTGACCATGCTGTTGCCCATCGTGCACTTGAAGAAGACGAAGACCATGTCACCCTCGGCGGCCGTCTTTACGATCTCCCCCTTCGGGTCCATCGAGAGGAACTTCTCGGCAAAGCGCACAAATCCTGCGCGCCCGTCTTCGACGGTGGGGTTGTGCTGGATGTAGTCCTCGCGCACGTAGCGCTCCACGTTGCTGAGGTCGTGAGCGTTGAAGACCTCTTCGTAGAAGGCGAGGACGATCTCCTTGTTGTTCATGCGGCTCCCTTCGGTCGGTTGTCGCATGGTAGCGGAGGGCCGTCCACGTCTGCGGGCGTCGTTTCGTTTCTTGCCCGTTTCTGCCGCGTGGCCCTGCGTTGCGCGACGGCGACAAATATTACGAGCTCGGCGCGGCCGCGTAAACAGAACCCACTTGTCTGGCATTGGAGATACCAGTTGATGCGACCATGCCACCTGTCGTTAAGGTACGCAACAGGAAACGGGGAGGCCGCCATGTACGACACCGGCTCAACTGCCTTCATGCTCGTCTGCACGATGCTCGTCCTACTGATGACGCCAGGACTGGCGTTTTTCTATGGCGGGCTCTCGCGGCGTAAGAACGTGATCAACACGATGATGATGACCTTTGCGGCCATTGGCGTCGTGGGCATCACGTGGGTGCTCGCGGGATGGTCGTTCGCCTACGGCGGGGACGGCTCGCTGTCGTGGTTTGGCGGCTTTGACCAGCTGGGGCTGAATGGCCTGGTTAGCAACATGATGACCGAGGCCACGCAGGTCCCCGAGGGGACCCTCTACCCGACGATCATCGACGTTGCGTTCCAGATGGCGTTTGCGATGATCACCGCCGCCATCGTCACCGGCTCGGTGGCGGGCCGCATGCGCTTCGGCGCCGTTGTGGCGTTTCTCGCCGTGTGGGCGCTCGTGGTCTACGCGCCGCTTGCGCACATGGTGTGGGGCGGCGACGGCTCCCTCATCGGCGACGTGATCGGTGCGCTCGACTTTGCCGGCGGCGACGTGGTCCACATCAGCTCCGGCATCACGGGCCTCATCCTGTGCCTCTTCCTGGGGCACCGCAAGGGCTTCGGCCTCAAGAACTACCGCCCCCACAACGTGCCGTTTGTGGCGCTGGGCGCGGGCCTGCTGTGGTTCGGGTGGTTTGGCTTCAACGGTGGCTCCGAGTTTGCGGCTGATAACGTGGCGGCCCTCGCCATCCTCAACACCGTGGTCTCCAGCGCGGCCGGCCTTGCCTCCTGGCTCGTGGTCGAGCGCGTGGCCACCGGCAAGCCGTCCCTGGTGGGCGCCTGCACGGGCCTGGTCGCCGGTCTTGTCGTGGTGACGCCGGGCGCGGGCTTCGTGGAGCCGTGGGCCGCGCTGATCATGGGCCTCATCGTCTCGCCGGTCTGCTACTTCGCGATCTCGCACCTCAAGGCGCGCCTGGGCTATGACGACGCGCTCGACGCCTTTGGCTGCCACGGCGTGGGCGGCATCCTGGGTGGCCTCCTGACCGGCCTGTTCTGCGTCCCCGAGCTCTCCTGGACCGACAAGGGCGGCCTGCTCTACACCGGCGACCCCTCGCTCCTGCTGAGCCAGGTCGTGGGCATCCTGGTGACGCTCGTCATCGTGGTGGTGCTCGACCTGGTGATCGTGGCTGTGGTGCGTGCCATCTTCCGTGGGAAGCTGCGCGTTGACGATCACGACGAGGCACTCGGCCTCGACGTCGCGCTCCACGGCGAGAGCGCCTATCCCGCCTACACTGGCCTGGACTCCTAACGATCCGCGAACCCGAACCAAGGAGCATCGCATGAAGAAGGTTACCGCCATCATCCGTCCCGAGAAGCTCGAGGAGCTCAAGGACGCGCTCAACAAGCGAGGCGTGCACGGAATGACTGTCTACGAGGTCATGGGCTGCGGCAGCCAGCACGGCTGGACCGAGTACTACCGCGGCACCGAGGTCATGCTCAACATGATCCCCAAGGTCAAGGTTGAGCTCGTGGTCAACAACGCGCAGGTGGAGGGGCTCGTCAAGCTCATCTGCGAGGTCGCGCGAACCGGCGAGGTGGGCGACGGCAAGATCTTCGTCTACCCGGTGGAGGAGTGCGTGCGCATCCGCACCGGGGAGCGCGGCGTGAAGGCCGTCTAGCAGGTGCACGGGACGCGGGGCCGGTTGGCCCTGCGCCCCGTCCGGTCGCGTGCTGCGAGTCGCTGCCACCCGGCCGTGCGCCGTTCCGCTGCGGGCCTGCCGCCGTCCCGGTCGGCTCCGTCCCGCTACAGGTCGGCGGCAGTGAGAATCTCCTGCGGGATGAGGCGGGCGTTGTCCAGGACCTCGCGCAGGTAGGCCGCCTCGCGGGGCTTGAGCTCGCCCTCCAGCAGGTCGAGGCCGCGTAGCGGCACGCCCGCCTGGTCGGTCTCCTCGTTGTCGAGTGGGTCGGGGAAGCGCGTCATCGCGCGCTGCAGCATGAGGCGGTACGCCGCCGTGAACGGGCGCACCTCAAAGTGACCGTCCGCCATCTCGGCGAGCTTGGCCAGGATCTGCAGGCCCGCGCGGTCGAGGTCGCCCCAGTACAGCACGCACACGTCCTCCGCGTGCTGGGCCTCCAGCAGGTCGGGCAGCTTGTGGGGGTCGTCCACCAGATAGCCGTTGCCAAAGACGACGCCATGAACCTTCTCGCCCAGCAGGCGCTTGCGACCGTCCAGAAACATCGCGTTTCTCATGTTGATCCACGGGTCGAGGTTCTCTGAGACCACGAGCCTCAGGTGGCGGTGGTGCTTGGGAATGTGGTGGAGCAGCTCCAGCTTGACCTGCGGCCGGCAGCACACCACGTCCGTAAGGCCCATGAGGTGCAGCAGCTTGCGGCCGTCGGAGTCCAGCGCCAGGAACTTCTCGTCCCCAAAGACGCGGTAGGAGAGCTCGCGGCAGCTGAGCGAGCCGTCCCCCAGCAGCGCCGAGCCGGAGAGCGCCTCGTCCAGGGCGCGCAGCTCGCGCTCGTAGTGGGTGAAGGCGTCGGGGGTGCTGAGCAGCCACCCGTTGATCCACAGGCGCGGGTCGAGCCCGATGATCTGCCGGCGCACGTCGTTGAGCTCCGGGGTCTGCTTGCGAATGGTGTCCAGGTGGGAGAGGCTGCGCGTGTCGCGCTTGGGCGACTCGCGGCGGGCGGGCGGCTTGGGACGCTCCGTCTTGGCGATGGCGCGCGAGCGGCCGGCCGTGGCGGGTTGGTCTGCGGCGGGCGTGCGGGTGTCGGGCACGGTCTGGCCTGCCGCGACGTTCAGCGTAAAGGCCTCCGCGTTCTTCTCGCCAGCTGACCCGCCTGGGACGGGGGAGAGGACTCCCAGCTTAACGAGGGCGTCGACGGTCTCCTGTCTGGCGCTGTACTTGGCGAGAAGCGCCGTCAGCTCGTCGCGCGTGACCTGGGGGGAGCGCAGCCGCACGAGGCCGCTTGCGATGCCGCCTGCGTAGCTGCGCGACGCGGCGGGCAGCTCTTTGCCCAGCCGCTTGGCCAGGGTCACGACGGCCGCCTGTTCCTGCTCGGTGAGTTTGTGTGCCATGGGGTGCCTTCCGCTTGGTTGGCCTTTCAGGATAGCGCACGGGGGTACGGTTTTGCCGCCTTGCCCGAGCTCTTGCTTACGGGAGCGGGGTCGTTGCAAGGGCGGCGCGGGCGCTGCTTACGGAAGTGGGGCTGTTGCAGGGACGGCGTGGGCGTTGCTTACGGAAACGGGGTCGTTGCAGCAAAAGTCTCGCTATCCGCTTACAAAATCGGGACTGTTACGCGCTTGCCGATCCTCACCCGCCCAAGCGCCCGGCGAGAAGAACCTCGAGATGCCTGTCAGCTGGGCGTTCTTCTCGCCAGTGGGGCGTTAGGGGGTGCGCGGTGCGTGCTACCCGTTGTTTTGTAAGCAGGACGAGACCGTGGTGCCGCACCAACCGCGATTTCCTAAGCACCTTAGTTGCGCGGAGCTGCAACAACCTCAAATTCGTAAGCACCTTTGGGCCGCGCGTCTGTCTTGGCCGCGATTTTCAAAGCGTTCCGTAAACGTTTGCCGTGAAGTCTGGGCACGGGCTGCCGGCGGCGTGGTCCTCGGCTTGTTCGAGCGCTGTCCAGTTGGTCATCGTTTCGTTTCAAACTCTCATGTGGCGAGATTTTCTCTCAACTGGGGTGGTACGAATAATCTGGTCCGGAGCGTTATCGAGCGTTACTAACCGTTGTACCGATATTCCGTAAACAGCTCGTTTGACCTTGCAAAATGTTGCGCAGCGGACCGTACCGTGTCGTAGTGTTTTGCGTCCGACGATTAGCTCGCAGCTAATGAAATCCTTCGACCAAATCGATACCTTGGGTCATGTTAGGTAGGTTTCGCTGTGCGAAATGCACGAGGAAGGAAGCGTCATGGCAAAAGAGGGTAAGAAAGGCATCGGGCGAATCGTTCTGATTGTTATCGTTGTGCTGGTGGTGATTGGGGCGGCTGGTTCGCTGGCTGGTGGCGGCAACTCAAGCAGCTCAAGTAGCGGCTCTTCCAGCCCTGCTGGGCAGACGGAGGAGCAGGGCAATGTGCAGCAGACCGAGCGGCAAGCTGAGGAACAGGAGCCCTATACCGTTACCGACGAGCAGATTGATACTTCAAACCAGTTTGCTACTTATATCGGCGGCACGCTGACCAACAACACGGACCACGAGGTAAGCTACATTCAGGTTGAGTACAACCTTTACGATGCCGACGGCGCTCAGATTGGTACCGCGCTTGCAAACACCAACAATTTGCAGCCTGGCGGCAAGTGGAAGTTCGAGGCGATTGGTACCGCCTCTCCGGATGAGGTCGCATCGTTTGAGCTTATTGAAGTTACGGGATTCTAGGTGCGAGTGACCGGGGGAGGGGAGCCGCGATGAGCGAGCCGCTGACAGAGGAGCTGCTGGACGAGCTTCTCAACACCTCGAGCATCGACGACTATCTCGAACGCCACGAGCACGAGACCGACAGCCGCACGCTCGCCGAGTACCTCCAGGAGCTCCTTGCCGAGAAGGGTCTGGAGCGGTCGCGCGTGATCCGCATGGCCAACCTCAACGACACGTTCGGTTACCAGATCTTCCAGGGCACGCGCCACCCGAGCCGTGACAAGGTGCTCCAGATTGCCTTTGCCATGGCGCTCACCCTGCGCGAGACCAACCGCGCGCTCACCGCGGCCGGCGTCTCTGAGCTCTACTGCAAGGACCGTCGCGACGCGATCATCATCTTCTGCATCGACCGCGGCTGCTCGCTCCAGAAGGTCAACGAGGAACTCTACCGCTTCGGCGAGAAGACCATCTGCTAGCTCCGGCGAGAAGAGCCTTGGGCCGCACGTTCTTCTCGCCGTCGGATTGGCGGCTGTGGGTTGGAAGTTCACAGGGCGTCCCCGGCACGTGACCGGGGGCGCCCTGCTCTCTGCTAGGATGGGCCCATGGACACGCGCGCTGACACTCGCCAGAACGACGACGAGCTCGCCGACTACCTCGCCTCCCTTGACCGTGACACCTGCTATCGCGTGGACGCGGTGCTCAAGGACGGGCGGCTGGAGCGGACCGAGCTCGTCTACTTTGTGGGCGAGAACGGCGCGGAGCTCGGCCCCTTTGTGCGCAAGTACCTTGACGCCGAGACCGGGCTGGGCCGCGCGTACCAGGCCCTCTTTGACGTCCAGCGCCGCGGCGCGCGCCTGGTGCACCTTCCGCGCGTCATCGAGTGCCACTGGCGCGACGGCCGGTTCGTGGTGGTGATGGAGTACGTCAAGGGGGAGACCCTTGCCGCGTGCGCGGGGCGCCTCGGAGACGCGTCGGCCCGCCTTGACCTGGTGCGTCGCGCGTTTCCCGACCTCTGCGACGCGGTGGGAGAGCTGCACGAGCGCTTCGACCCGCCGATCATCCATCGCGACCTCACGCCGTCAAACGTCATGGTCAGCCTTCCCGAGGGGAGGGGCCCGGCGGCCGTCACCCTCATTGACCTGGGGATTGCCCGCAGGTTCCGGGAGGGGGCCGAGCACGACACCACCCACTTTGGCACACGCGCCTACGCCCCGCCCGAGCAGTTCGGCTTTGGCCAGACCGACGTGACGAGCGACGTCTACGCCCTCGGGATGCTGCTCTTCTTCTGCCTCACGGGGCGCGAGCCCACGCCCGCGGACCGCGAGGCGCGCTTTGCCGTTCCGGACGTGCCGGAAGCGTTCCGGAAGGTTATCGTCTGCGCGACGGAACTCGACCCGACCCGACGCTACGCGTCCGCCCGGGCGCTGCGCGACGCCGTGACCCAGGCACTTGCACAAGATACTGGCTCCGCGACCGAGGAAGGCACGCACGGCGAGAAGAACCTGACCCAGCGCCCTGTCATGCCGACGCCGCCCTTCGAGCCGCCTATCTTCGACGAGCCGCACGCGCCGCACGGCCTCCGTGGTGCGGTCGCCCAGCTGCTGGCCCGCGTGCCCCGCTGGCTCGGTGCCGTCTGGGACGTGGTCGTGGTGGGCGTGACCGCGGTCTTTGTGATCGGCTGCGTGATGGCGGTCGTTGACCCGACGCCGGAGAACGCGAGCTGGCCCCTCTGGTACCTCGTGCTCTCGTACCTCTGCTGCGCCCTGATGTTTCTCGTCGGTGGCTACCTGCTGCTGGACCGCCGGCCGCTCCGTCGGGAGATTCCCGCGCTCGCGCGCCTGACCGTGGCGCGCGAGACCCGCGTGGGGCTTCTCGCCATCTGCGCGTTGGTCGCGTTCTGGATCGTCGTCTCCCTGGCCGTCCAGCCGACGTTCTAGCGTAGCTGGTCGGCGGCCTGGTCTGCGCCTAGGGCACCTAGCTCAGGCCGAGAAGCGCCTGTCCCTCGCTGCTCAGACGGTAGACGGCCGGCCGCCCCGACGTCCTGGTGACAAGACCGCGTTGGGTAAGCGAGTCAAACGCCTTGCGTGCCGTTGGGGCTGACACGCGCAGATATGCGGCGCCCTCACGCATCTTGGCCTCGCCGAAGGCACCGAAGAGGCATACCTGCCCCAGAAAGTAGAGCAGGTCCTTCTCGCGCTCCGAAAAGTCTCCCTCAAGCTGGCTGACGCGTTCGCCGAGGCTTCCGAGGGAGCGCTTCTTGTCCTCGAGGTCTGTGATGACGCCCTCTTGGGCGCGTCCTATGAGGTCGAGCATGGTCAGCACGAAGTGCGTGGCCTCCGAACGGTTTGCCCGCTTCTCCGTTATGTCAAAGGCCCTGTAGTAGACGCGCTTGTTCTCTGCGATGGTGCGCGAGAGCGAGAGGACCGTGGCCTGGGAAAGGGGGCGGCTCAGGCTGAGGGCGAGCAGGTAGCGCCCCGTCCTGCCGTTTCCGTCATAGAACGGGTGGACGTACTCAAAGAGAAAGTGGGCGAGCAGAGAGCTGTAGAGCTCAGGCATGTCCTCGGAGCTCAGCAGAGAGATCATCTGCTCGAGCATGGAGCAGATCGCGGACTCGGGGGAGACGCCGCGGTGCACCACCCGGCCCCTGTGCTCGATGATCACCGGGCCGGGGCGAAAGAGACCGTCCCTGATGCGGTCGCGCTCGTCAAGGGAGCCTCTCGTCACGGCATCGTAGATGTCTCTGATGTCTTGGAGCGTATGGGGGAGCGAGGGCGGGTTGTCTCGATCGGTCAGCCCAAGGTAAAGGCGCGCGAATTCCCTGAAAGGCGCGTGGTGCCTCTCGGCCGCGCCCGCGAGCGACGCGGTGTCTCGCTCGGCCTCCTCGAGCGCGTCCTCGATCTGCCGACGCGTGCTGTGGACGCCCTCGATGTCGTTGCTGGAGACCACCTCGTCAAGAATGAGGCTTCTCAGGTACGCTCCGAGGGCAGCCGTGGGGAGGGCTCTCCACAGCGAGGAGACCCTTCGTTCGCGGCGCAGCACCTGTTCCGTCATTACGGAGAGCTCGTGCGGGACGGTGCAGAAGAGTTCACCGTGCTCAAGCATGATGCCCGTGCGGAAGGTCGACTCCGCCTCGAGCCTCTGGCGGTAACGCTCCTCGTGATGCTTAGATCGCTCCGAGGAGGCATCTTTGTAAAAGATCTTCTCGAGCGTTGGGTAGGCCATGGCGACCCCTTGAATCTATCGGAAAGAAATCGGGATTTCTTTCTTTTTCAGTGTATTCTAGCTCACCTATCGGAAAGAAATCGCGAATTCTTTCCGATAAGACCTCTCTGTGGGCATCTTATCCGAAAGAATCGCCGAGTTGTTTCCGATGACCCGGAATCGCACGGGCTTGCGCCTAGCTCAGCAGCCTGACGTTGGCCTCAAGTGCCGCGACGTCGCCGGTGAAGTGGAATGCGTGCATGCCCGCCACGCGAGCGCCCTCGCAGTTGTCCTCGTTGTCGTCTACAAAGAGGCACTCGGCGGGGTCCAGCTGGTAGCGCTCGCAGAGCAGCTGGTAGATGGCCGGATCCGGCTTCATGATGCGCTCGATGCCAGAGACCACGTAGCCGTCGAGGAAGGGCTGGACGGGCGCATGGCCAAGCTGCTCCATGATGTGCGTGTTGGCGTTGGAGAGCAGGTAGACGCCATAGCCCTCGCCCTTGAGGCGAATGGCGAGGTCGTTTGTGGCCTCAATGGGCTCGGAGCGCTCCGGCCAGTGCGCAAGGCACTCGGCGAGGTTGGGGTGCAGGCGCTCGGGCAGGTGGGCGCGGGCGTAGCGCGTCATGGTCTCGTGGCTGATGGTGCCCGAGTCCAGCAGCGTCCAGAGCGGGGAGCCGAAGAGCGCGGCGTTGAGCGCCGCGGCGTCCTCGGGCGTGTCCGTAAAGAGTGACGAGAAGTACGGCCCGTCAAAGCGCATGAGCACGTTTCCCATGTCAAAGACGACGTTTCTGATGGGCTTGCTGCTTGCTGCTGGCATGGCGCCTCCCTGCGGTCGGTTGCCGAAAGTATACCGCGAAGCGCGAGGCTGTCCCCGAGGTTCGCCCAACGCGCCCGTCGAGAGGGGGCGTGCTTACGGAATTGCCTCCGATGCCGCAAGAAGCGGTGGAACGCTTACATAATTCCGGTCGACGCACCTGTCGAGAAGAACCTGCTTACGAAACCCCAGCTGATGCGCCCGGCGAGAAGAACCTGCTTACGTATTCTCAGCCGATGCGCCTGGCGAGAAGAACCTGCTTACGAAACGACGCTTGTTTCGTGCCGTTCGTTCTTCTCGCCGCCTGAAGCGCCTTCGTATCCTGCGGCTTTGCTGAGAGGTGTTCTCTCCATGCCTTCCCGCTTCGTATTAGGCTCCCTTTTCTAAGCGCCTTTTCGCCGACGCCCCGCATCACTCTGTATTTCCTAAGCGGCTTACGAGCTTTGTTCCGCTATGGGTGCGTTTCCTTAAGCAATTGTCCTCTCGAGGGGTTGATGAATAGCTGTCGGAGTCGGCTGATCGTGTCTATTGATCGAAGTGCCTATTAGTTGATCAAACAGGTGTTCGATCATGCAAAACTGGAGCCATCGAGTAGGTAGGAGAGTTTGATGAGTGACAGTTTTGCCGCTTTCGGAGAGCACGGTGATGAGGGGATACGCAGCGATAAGTTGCGCTGCGAAGTGCGGAGGTCTTGGGTTATCTGTCCGCCAAGTAACCCAATTCCCATCCAGCTCGTCAGGGTGTCAGAAAGCTGGGAATCCGTTGATGACGAAGAGGATCTCGTTGATGGCTGCGTACCGATGATTGGGAGTATCCAGGCCTTTTCTGAGGTGGGGTCGTCGTGGTACGAAAGATATGGAGCTTTCTTTACCGGGTACGAGAATGCGGAAAAGCTCGTTGAGGAAGCCTTCGACTTTGATCCGAATAGGGGTTGCTGGCATCTTGCGAAAGGTGATACGCAGTGTGAGATTTGGCCCATCTCACCAGATGATTGTGAGTCTGTCCTCGATCTCGATGAATTGTGGCCCGAGTCTTTGGCGCGCATACTGGCTGCTATTCCTTTGGAGGCGCGTGGAGAAACCCTTACGCGAGTGCCTCCTCTGCTAAGGAGCAGGTTCGCAAGATGGTGCGACGAACTTGCAGATAGTGGGCAGATAAGGACGGGCCCTCTCACGGGCGGACGCGCTTTCAAAAGAGTTGTTTGTGACTGTGTGAAAGACTACGTCCGACTACGCAACGTTCTTTAGCATGCGGCTGATGAGACTGCTCTACGCTCTGATATCCTGGACGGAAGTGGCGTTTAGCAGGAGTGATGAGTATGGGCGACTCGAAAAAAGGTGCTGAGCTCGAGAAAGTCGCGAGCGGTTTGCGTGCCGGTTTTATCGACTCGTCAAATCGTGCCCCCGAGGGATACAAGCCTCGCCTCATCGCGAATGACAAGTACTCAGGCATCGACTTGCTTTCTGTCCTGAAGGAGCAGATGTCTTCCTGCGACCGCTTTGACATCTGCGTGGCGTTTGTGGCCGAAAGCGGTCTGCAGCCGCTCATTGAGGCGCTCTTGGAGCTTCGGGACAGAGGGGTTGAAGGCCGACTTCTCACCTCTACCTACCTTAACTTCAATACTCCACATGTGTTTAGAAAACTGATGGAGTTTGATAACATTGAAGTGCGTATCTATCAAGGGAATCTACACGCAAAGGGGTACGTATTTGACCGTGACGGTGCCAGCACCGTCATCGTGGGGAGCTCGAATCTCACCCAGATGGCACTAACGTGTAACCGAGAATGGAACGTCCTGTTCCGTTCATATGGGAATGGGGAGATGCTAAAGGCCATCAGGGCTGAGTTTGACGCGCTGTGGGGTGATCCGCATACAGTTGAGCTCTCCTATGACTGGACGATCGAATATGACGGATACCGATCCCAGGGTTCTGGGGATATACGGGAGACGAGGTCATTTCGGGCGGATTATTCGTCACCGCGTAAGCCGATACAGCCAAATGACATGCAGAGGCACGCTCTCGAAGCGCTTGCCAAGCTGCATGAGTGTAATGAGCCCCGTGCACTTCTGGTCTCCGCTACGGGAACGGGGAAGACCTATCTCTCCGCGTTTGACGTCCAGGCGGTAAGGCCGGGGCGCGTTCTCTTTCTGGTTCATAGGAGAAGGATCCTCGACGCCTCGAAGCGGAGCTTTGAAAAGCTCTTGGGAGGGGCGTATTCGTATGGCGTCTACAGCCCGGGGAGTGACTGGCGAGGTAGCACATGCCTGTTTGCGATGTGTTCAACCATCGTCAACCATCTCTCTGACTTTGAGGCGAGCTCGTTTGACTACATCGTGATAGATGAGGCCCATCGAGCAGGGTCAAAGGGCTATCAGAAAATAATGCAGTTCTTTGCTCCCAAGTTCTATCTTGGTATGACGGCAACCCCCCAAAGAACAGATGGATACGACGTATTTGCGCTGTTCAACCATGTCATTGCCTATCAGATCACGCTGCAGGATGCCCTTGCAAACGACATGCTCGTACCGTTCCACTATTTTGGAATCGCGGACCTTAAGATTGACGATGCTGACGTTGACGATCCGTCGCTGTTTTCCAAGCTGACCTCAGACGAGCGCGTTCGCCACATCGTTACGAAGATCGAGGAGTATTCCGTTTGCAAGGCTGGCAGACGAGGCCTGATCTTCTGCAATCGAGTAGATGAGGCTAATGAGCTTTCCTCGCGATTCAATGAACTTGGGTACAAGACCTGCGCCTTGAGCGGGTCGAACTCTGATGCGGAACGGGATGATGCGATTTCGCGTCTTGAGGCGGGCGATCTTGAGTACATCTTTTCAGTCGATGTGATGAATGAGGGGGTTGATATTCCCTCGCTTAATCAGATCATCATGTTGCGACGTACTGAGTCTGCAATCGTCTTTGTCCAGCAGCTTGGGCGAGGGCTTCGCAAATGCGACGACAAGGAGTTCCTTCTCGTTCTTGATTTCATCGGCAACTATCAGAAGAACTTCCTCGTCCCGATTGCGCTGACGGGTGATAGGACTTACAACAAGGACAATCTTCGTGCCATCGTGAAAGAGGGGAATTCGTTTATACCGGGGTGCTCAACCGTCAGCTTTGACAAAGTGTCCGAAGCTAGGATCTATAAGGCAATTGATGGGGGAGACTTCAGCTCGGCGAAACTACTCAAGGAGGAGTATGGGGAGCTTCGCAGGATGCTGGGTCGTATTCCAAGGCTGAGCGACTTTGACAAGAACGGCTCCGTCGATCCAATGAGGATCTTTAGCAAGTTCGGCTCATACCATGCGTTTCTCTCTAGGTATGAGCCTGACTATGACGTGCGTTTTTCGGAAGCCCAGGAGGGAATGCTTTCGTTTGTCTCTCGAAGGTTGGCGAGCGGAAAACGGGCAGAGGAGCTTATGCTGCTCAAGGCTCTTATTGAGGGCGTGCCGCTGTCCGAGGGCGGTGCTGGTCTGGCTTTGGATAACGGTATCGAGCGGGTTCTGACGATGAAGTCTGCCGGCGCTTATCTCAGCGGGCACTTTTCGTCGCCTAGGGGTTTTGTGCCCCTAGTGACAGTCAATGACGGGGGCTATGCTCTTACTGACGAGATGCAGGTTGCGCTGAAAAGCTCCGAGTTTAGAAGTCAGCTGCTCGAAGTAATCGAGTTCGGACTTACGCGTTTTGAAAGTCTATACAAGAGAACATATCGGGGAACATCCCTCGTTCTGTACGCGAAGTATACGTATGAAGAAGTGTGCCATCTTCTTAACTGGGATAAAAACGTAAATGGCCAGAATATCGGTGGCTATATGTATGACCAAGAGACCAAGACATTTCCCGTCTTCATCAACTATGAGAAGGATCCCGGTATTTCGGCAACCATAAACTATGAAGATCGCTTCATTTCCGAGAGGGAGATGATTGCCCTTTCAAAGCAGCCGAGGACGCTCGATTCACCTGAAATTAAGCGACTTAAGGGATGGCCGTTAAACGAGGTCCGTCCCTACCTTTTTGTCCGTAAGAACAAGAACGATAGGGACGGGAGCAAGGAGTTTTACTTTCTCGGAGAGATCAGGCCAACGGGGAGTTTCAAGCAGATCATCATGCCAGGAACGACCAAGTCGGCAGTAGAAATTACTTACGAGCTCCGGGACCCCGTTCGTCGTGACCTCTACGAATATCTTACGAGTGATTTCGAGGTCGAAACGGATGGTGCCTAGTCTTATTTGTTTCTCTCGGAGTCAAGAAGTCTCTCAAGCTCTTTGACAACCTTTACGTCCGCGGGCAGCCAATCGACCGTCCAAAGGTTGGAAGCGTCAAGCCATCGGAGATTCTCGTGCTCAGAGTCGTTGATCTCGCCGTTTGAGATGTGACAGGTAAAGCACTCCATCGAGAGGTGGAAGGACTCATAGTCGTGTTCGACGGTGCAGAGGTAGCTGAGCCCGTCGATGGTTACGTCAAGCTCCTCCGAGATCTCCCTGATGCAGGCTTGGGAGCCGGTTTCGCCCGGCTCGAGCTTTCCGCCTGGGAACTCCCAGCCGTCTTTGAATTCGCCGTAGCCACGTTGGGCGGCGAGGATCTTGTCCTCCTTGCGAATGATTGCGGCTGCGACCTTAACCGTCTTCATGAAGCACTCCTTTTGTTTGACCGACAGCAGAGTATAGCGTCCTCATGTGCCGGACTACGCTGCGAAAGGCGCCCCCTCACGTGATACACTGACGCCACGGTAACGGACAGGAGGAACACCATGGCTGACGTGCTCTTTGTTGAGTATCCCAAGTGCAGTACCTGCAAGCGTGCCAAGGCGTGGCTTGAGGCGCACGGCGTCTCCTACACGGATCGTCACATCGTCGAGGACAACCCGACGGCGGAGGAGCTCGCCGAATGGCAGCAGCGCTCGGGCCTGCCCGTTCGCCGCTTCTTCAACACGAGCGGCCGGCTCTATCGGGAGCGCGGCGTCAAGGCCCTGCTCGATGCCGGCATGACGGACGACGAGGCCTTCGCCCTTCTCGCCGAAGACGGCATGCTCGTGAAGCGGCCCCTCGTCGTGGGGAAGGACTTCGTGCTCGTCGGCTTCCGTGAGGCCGAGTGGGAGGAAACGCTGTGCTAACGAGGGAGTTTTGCGCGGAGAACATGGAGCTCGTCCCCGCAGCCGTCGCTGCCGGCGCAGCGCGTGTCGAGCTCTGCGACAACCTCGCGGTGGGCGGCACCTCGCCCAGCTACGGTGTCATCCGCGCGGCCGTGGCGCACGCGCGCGAGACGGGCACGGCGGTGATGTGCATGGTCCGCCCGCGCGGCGGCAGCTTTGAGTACACCCCCGCCGAGGCGGCCATGATGCGTGACGACCTGCTCATGGCAAAGAGCCTCGGCGTGGACGGTGTGGTCTTCGGCTGCCTGCGTGACGGCCACCTGGACCAGGAGTTCACCTCCGAGCTGGTGCGCCTGGCCCACGAGGACCTGCCCGAGGCGCCCGGGCGCGTGGCCGTGACCTTCCACATGGCCTTCGACGCGCTGCCGGCAGACGAGCAGCTCTCCGCTATAGACTGGCTGGCCGAGCAGGGCGTCGAGCGCATCCTCACCCACGGCGGCGCGGCCGGCACGCCCATCGCGGACAACCTCGACCGCCTGCGCGCCTTTGTGGAGCGGGCCGCCGGGCGCATCACCATCCTGCCCGGGGGTGGCATCACCTGGGAGAACGCCGAGGCGATCGCGGTAGAGCTGGGCGTCTCAGAGGTTCACGGCACTAAGATCGTCAGGATGGCGTAGGGATGCCGCGTGCAGGCGGGCCGGCGTCCTCAGGTTCTTCTCGCCTGGAGGGGTTTGCCCGGGTGACGCCCAACCTCGGTCAGCATCTAGGTCTCGAGGGGCTTCTGGACGCCTTGGGGACGCCTGACGCGCGCGTGGAGAACACGGCCTTTGCGGGCCTCGAGCTTACGGATGCCTCCGCGGACGGGACGGGCTTTGAGAACGTGGCCTTTCGAGGATGCACGTTCGACCACGTGGACCTCTCTGGCTGCACGTTTACGGACGTGGTCTTTTCCGGGTGCCGGTTCGTCGGGTGTGACATGGGCCGCAGCTGGCTGAATCGCTGCGACTTCCGAGGCTGCTCGGCGCCGGGGCTCACGTTTCTCAAGGGGCGGCTCACCGGGGTGAGCGTGACGGACAGCCAGATGGGGTACTGCGACCTCTCGGAGGCGACGGTCGACCGGCTCGTCGCTCGCAAGAGCAGCCTTGCGGAAGCAAACGTCTTCGGCACCAGGTTACGCCACGTGACGCTGGAGCGCTGCGACCTCACGCGCGCGACGTTCTTTCGGGCAAGCCTGGCGGGGATTGATCTCTCCACCTGTGAAATCGCGGGTATCCGGGTCTCGAGCGACTTTCACGAGCTCCGTGGCGCCACGGTGAGTGCCGAGCAGGCGGTCCAGCTGGTCGGGCTTCTGGGCGTGAGGGTGACAGAGGACACGCTGTGGTAGGGCGCGCAGGGGAGCGCGGTGAGGACAAGCAACGTCTAACGCAAAGGATCGTGCCGGGACGGCACGTGAGGGGAGCAGGCATGTTCAGGGAGATGCGTCGTCGCAACCAGCAGCTTTCGGCCGAGGAGTGTGCGGAGATCCTGATGCGCGCGACCTGCGGCGTCCTTGCCGTCGACGGGGACGACGACTACCCGTACGCCGTCCCGCTGAGCTACGTCTTCGACGGCGAGAAGCTCTACTTCCACTGCGCGCGGAGCGGCCACAAGCTCGATGCGCTGCGCCGCAACCCGCGCGCGTCGCTGTGCGTGGTGGACCAGGACCAGGTGATGCCGGAGGAGTTCACCACCTACTTCCGCAGCGTGATCGTCTTTGGAACCGTCCGTGAGCTCACGGACGACGTCGAACGCCGTGCGGTGGCCGAGCTGCTGGGGCGTCGCTTTTGGCCGGAGGCGACCGAGGAGGCGCTGGGGCGCGAGGTGGCGTCAGCGCAGGGCAGGCTCTGCGTGCTGGAGATGACGCCCGAGCACGTCACCGGCAAGGAGGCCATCGAGCTCGTGCGTGCGCGCCGCAAGGCGGCTAAGTGATAGGCTGAGGCAGGTACTTCTCGCTGTGCTGGCGCTGGGAACGGAGGCTGCGATGCTTGATGAGAACGCCTCGATCGAGGAGGTCCAGGCCGTCTTCAAGAACGACCACTTTGCCACGGACGCGTGCGGGTGTCGCGTGGTCGAGGCGTCGCGCGGGCATGCCGTGTGCGAGTTCGACATCACGCCGGGCCACTGCAACGAGAAGGGCGGCGTGATGGGTGGCGCCATCTTCACGGTGGCCGACCTCGCGTTTGCCGTGGCGTCCAACGTAGGCGAGGCGACGAGCGTCTCGGTGAGCAGCTCGATCGAGTTCATGAGCGCCGCGCGCGGCAGCAAGCTCATCGCCACCGCGGACGTCGACAAGAACGGTCGCACGCTCGGCTTCTACTCCTGCCTGGTGACCGACGAGCTGGGCACGCCCGTCGCGCGCGCAACGCAGACCTGCATGCACCTGCAGGGGCGCTAGGACGCGCGCCGGGCGGGCGCGGCCGGCCGCTGCGATGCCGCGCCGCCGCGCCCCGGGCCTAGTCCAGCTGCGCCAGCTGGGCCGGCAGCTCACCCACGAGCGGCCGCATGTAGGCGATGAGCTCCTCGCCGACGCCCATGCCGTCCGCGGAGATCCACTCGCTGGGGACGTTTCGGACCTGGTTGGCGACAGACGCCACGTCCACGAGCTTCGTGTGGGCCTCGTAGGGGCTGTCCGAGACGCGCTCGACGGCGCACATCTTGCCAGTCTCGCCCGCAAAGGCTGCCTCCACGGCGGCGTGCCCCAGGTCATAGGCCTCGTTGAGGTCGACGCGGCTCGCCACGTAGCTCGCGCAGCGCTGCAGGGTGGAGAGCTCGATGGCGCGCGTCTTGCAGCCCAGGCGCTGCTTGGTGAGTGCCGCGAGGTAGCGGCTCGCGCCGGAGAGCATGGCAAGGTGGCCGAACTCGTCCGTGCCGGCGCCCGGGGTGGCGCGCTCGCAGATGAGCGTCCCGTCGGGCGTGCGGACGCCCTCGCTGACGCCGACCATCACGGTGTTCTTGTGCTCGAGCGCCTCGGCGATGCGCTCGATGAGCCGGTCCTCCTCAAGCGGGACCTCGGGCAGGAGCACGAGGTCGGGCTCGACGAGCGCGAGCGCGCAGGAGGCGGTGAGCCAGCCGGCGTCGCGCCCCATGATCTCCACGAAGGAGACGCTCTTGAGGTTGTAGACGTCGGCGTCGTAGGCGAGCTCGTTCATCGCCGTTGCCACGAACCGTGCCGCGCTGCCGTAGCCGGGCGTGTGGTCGGTTCCCACGAGGTCGTTGTCGATGGTCTTCGGCACGCCGATGAAGCGGATGTCGCTGCCGGTCTGGCTGCCGTAGGCCGCAAGCTTGGCGATGGTGTCCATGGAGTCGTTACCGCCGATGTAGAGGACCGCGGACGCCCCGACCTCCTCGAAGCGATTGAAGAGCCGCTGGTAGACGGCCTGGTCCGCTGCGGGCTCAGGCAGCTTGTAGCGACAGCTCCCCAGCCAGCTCGCGGGCGTGTTGCGAAGCAGGTCGAGGTCGACCCTGCTCGCGAACGCCTCGTCCAGTCGCACGTGCTTGCCGTCGAGGAAGCCCTGGATGCCGTAGCGCATCCCCTCCACGCGCGCGCCTTCGAGGATTCCTGCGGCGATTACGCCCGCGAGGCTCGAGTTGATCGCAGCCGTCGGGCCGCCTGACTGTCCCACCAGCACGCACTTTTCGTCTGCCATGACGCCTCCTCGTCGATTCCTGCAGACAGAATATCTCAGGTGGATTTGAAAAACGCGCGTAACTGTGACGTGAGGCGGCTTTAATTTGCAAATCTGCGATAAGTGTGACGTGTTTTCCGGGGTGGGTCGAGTAGTGAGGCAACGGCTAACAGGGCTTTTCTGGGCAAACGCTGGCTTGCTACTCGTGCCTGTCGCAAAATGCGTCACATTTATCGCAGTTTTGCAAATCTAAGAGGGGCGACCGCACACTTATTGGGGAATTGCAAAAAACGCCGCCCCGGCGCGAGGCTCGGGGCGGCGAGGTCGGACAGGGCGCGAGGCTCGGGGCGGCGTGGGCGGGCGGGGTGCTCGTGCAAAGGCCAGTCGCAACGCCTTTGGGGCAAGGTGCCCGCGACCGGCGGCAGCCGGCAGGCGTCTACGCGAGGTTGTAGAACGCCCCCATCCGCAGGTACTCGGCCGAGGAGCCCAGCTCGTCCTCGATGCGAAGGAGCTGGTTGTATTTGGCCACGCGGTCGGTGCGCGCCGGCGCGCCGGTCTTGATCTGCCCAGCGTTAGTGGCCACGGCCAGGTCGGCGATCGTGGTGTCCTCGGTCTCGCCGGAGCGGTGGCTCACGACGGCGGTGTAGCCCGCGCGCTTGGCCATCTCGATGGCGTCGAGCGTCTCGGTGAGCGTGCCGATCTGGTTGACCTTGATGAGGATCGCGTTGGCCGCGCCCGCCTCGATGCCGCGGCGCAGACGCTCGGTGTTGGTGACAAAGAGGTCGTCGCCCACGAGTTGCACGCGGGAGCCCAGGCGCTCGGTGAGTTTGACCCAGCCGTCCCAGTCCTCCTCGGCCAGGCCGTCCTCGATGGAGATGATCGGGTAGGTCTCCACGAGCTTGGCCCAGTAGTCGACCATCTCGTCCGAGGTGAGCGTGCGGCCCTCGCCCTTGAGCTCGTAGAGGCCGGTCTCGCGGTTGTAGCACTCGGAGGTGGCGGGGTCCATGGCAAACATGAAGTCCCTGCCCGGCTCAAAGCCCGCTGCCCGCACGGCCTCCATCAGGTAGACGAACGGCTCGGCGTTAGTCTTGAGGTCGGGCGCGAAGCCGCCCTCGTCGCCCACGCCCGTGGAGAGCCCGGCCGCCTTGAGGGTGTCCTTGAGCGTGTGGTAGACCTGCGCGCACCAGCGCAGGCCGGTCGCAAAGTCCGGTGCGCCCACCGGCATGATCATGAACTCCTGGAAGTCCACGTTGTTGTCCGCGTGCACGCCGCCGTTCAGGATGTTCATCATCGGGACGGGGAGGGTGTGGGCGTTCGGCCCGCCGAGGTATGCGTAGAGCGGCAGCCTCGCCGAGGCCGCGGCTGCGCGCGCGATGGCCAGCGAGCAGCCCAGGATGGCGTTGGCGCCCAGGCGACCCTTGTTGGGCGTGCCGTCCGCGGCAATCATGGCCTCGTCGGCGCCACGCTGATCGGTGGCCTCGCGACCCACGAGCACGCCGGCCAGCTCGCCGTTGACGTGGGACACGGCCTTAAGGACGCCCTTGCCCAGGTAGCGGTCCTTCTGACCGTCACGCAGTTCGACGGCCTCGAACTCGCCCGTAGACGCCCCGGACGGCACGATGGCGCGCCCGAGGGAGCCGTCCTCCAGCGTGACCTCCACCTCGACGGTGGGGTTGCCGCGGGAGTCGAGCACCTCGCGGCCGTACACCTTCGCAATCTTGCTCATGGCAGACCTTTCTGTTAGAAATGGCTAACTTTCGTCTCACAAGTATACCCTATCTAACTCTTCTCATGTCGCATCGGCGAGAAGAACCTGCGGACGATATACTCTTCCCAACATAATGCGGCTGGTCGGGCGGGTTCGCCGAAGGGACGGGAGGTCGTCATGGGGGCGCTTTCGTGCGTGGCGATTGTGACCGGTGCGGTCTGTGCCGCCTACGGCGTCCTCATGGCGGTGCTCTACCCGGCGGGCGGGTTCTTCCTCGTGTGGGTTGCGATCGGCGCCGCCCTCGTCGCGCTTGGTCAGGCGAGAAGGACCGGCGCGTGGGAGCGGCTCGCGCGCTGGGCGCGGAGGCTCGTGACGGGCGCGAGCGTTGCGCTGCTGCTGGCGGTGGCTGCGCTCTGTGCGCTCGTCGGGAGCGCGGCCGCGGCGGTGCCGCCCGCGGGGCTCGACTGCCTGGTGGTCCTTGGGGCGGGCCTTCGTCCCGACGGCACCCCGAGTGAGGCGCTGACGTACCGGCTCGACGCCGCGCTTGCCTACCTTGAGGCCAACCCGGGGACGCGCTGCGTGGTCTCGGGCGGACAGGGCGTGGGCGAGGTGCGCGCGGAGGCGGACGCCATGGCGGACTACCTGACGGAGCATGGCCTCGACGCCGGGAGGGTTACGCGCGAGGATCGCTCCCGGACCACGGCGGAGAACATCCGCAACTCGGTGGGTCTTCTTGTCCCGGGGGAGTCGGTGGGGATCGTCACCAACGACTTCCACCTCTATCGGGCGCTGCGCATAGCCGGGAGAAACGGCCTGCCAGACGCCGCGGGCCTTGCTGCTCCCTCCAACCCGCTCTACCTGCCGCAGAGCGCGTTGCGGGAGTGCGCGGCCATCGTGAAGGACGCGCTTGTCGGAAACATCTGAGCTGCTGGGGTGATGTCGTGAGAACGGTGACCACGTGGGAGCGGGACGGCTACGTGCTGCGCTCGGCTCGTGCCGAGGACGTGGACGCGTACTGGGAGGGTTTTCGCGTGCTCGACCCCGAGGCCGCGCGGCTCACGGGCAGCCGCACCGACTTCACATACGAGGAGGTCACGAGCTTCTTCCTGCGGTGCGTGGACGACCCCGACCGCTATGACCTGCTGCTAGTTACCCCTGACGGCAGCGTGGTGGGGGAGAGCGTCATCAACGAGACCGACTGGCAGGCCCGTAGTGCCAACTACCGGATCGCGCTCTTTGGCCCGGGAGCGCGTGGGCGGGGGCTGGGCACCTGGGTGGTGGAATCGACGCGCGACCTTGCCTTCGGTGAGCTCGGGCTGCACCGGCTGAGCCTGGACGTCTTCTCGGTCAACCCGAGGGCCCGTCACGTCTATGAGAAGGCCGGCTTCAAGGTGGAGGGCGTCGCGCGTGACGCCGTCTGGCTGGGGCCCGAGGAGGGCTACTGTGATGACGTCCTGATGGCCCTGCTTGAGGACGAGTGGCGCGAGCTCGTCTGAGTCGCGCCACTCGTCTCCGATGGCTCTGCCTGTTGCGGGTTCTTCTCGCCGGCGTCTGACTGGTACGGGGTGGCGGGGTCTCCGCGTTGGGCGTGCTACGCGACGGCCTCGGCGTCGAGGGCCTCGCGCACCGCGAGGATGAACTCGCGCGTGCCGAGGGTCTCCGGGTTGGGGAGGCTCGTGATGCGGGCGAGGTCCCCGGTCATGCGGCCGGACTCGATGGTGTGGATAGTGGCGGCCTCAAGCCGGTTGGCAAAGTCCACGAGCTCGGGCAGCTCGTCCAGCTCTCCGCGCTTGCGCAGGGCGCCGGTCCAGGCGAAGATCGTGGCCACGGAGTTGGTGGAGGTTGCCTCGCCGCGGAGGTGCTTGTAGTAGTGGCGCTGGACGGTGCCGTGCGCGGCCTCGTACTCAAAGTAGCCGTGGGGGCTCACGAGTACGGAGGTCATCATCGCGAGGCTGCCGAACGCCGAGGAGAGCATGTCGCTCATGACGTCGCCGTCGTAGTTCTTGCAGGCCCAGATGAATCCGCCCTCGGACTTGACCACGCGGGCGACGGCGTCGTCGATCAGCGTGTAGAAGTACTCGATGCCGGCCGCCTCGAACTTCTCGCGGTACTCCGCGTCGAAGATCTCCGCGAAGACGTCCTTGAAGCGGTGGTCATAGGTCTTGGAGATGGTGTCCTTGGTGGCGAACCAGAGGTCCTGGCCCGTGGCGAGCGCGTACTCGAAACAGCTGCGGGCGAAGCTCTCGATGGAGGCGTCGAGGTTGTGCTGCCCCTGGACCACGCCCGGCCCGTCGAAGACGTGGACAAGCTCGCGGCGCTCGGTCCCATCCGCGGCGGTGTAGACCAGCTCGACCTTGCCGGGGCCGTCGATGCGCATCTCGGCGTTCTTGTAGACGTCGCCGTAGGCGTGACGGGCGATGGTGATGGACTTCTTCCAGGTGGTCACCGTGGGCTCGATGCCCTTGACCACGATGGGCGCGCGGAAGACCGTGCCGTCGAGGATGGCGCGGATGGTGCCGTTGGGGCTCTTCCACATCTGCTTGAGGCCGTACTCCTCGACGCGCGCGGCGTTGGGGGTGATGGTGGCGCACTTGACCGCCACGCCCAGGCGCTTGGTGGCCTCGGCGGAGTCCACGGTCACCTGGTCGTCCGTGGCGTCGCGGTTCTTGAGGCCCAGGTCGTAGTACTCCGTCTTGAGGTCCACGTACGGGCAGATGAGCTCGTCCTTGATGATCTGCCAGATGATGCGGGTCATCTCGTCGCCGTCCATCTCGACAAGCGGGGTCTTCATCTCGATCATGGCCATGCGCGCCTCCCTGTGTCAGCGTCCAGTCTTGCCATGGGTATACCTTCGGGCAACCGAAGGGGCGCCCGGCTCCGCGCAGCCTACTTGATACAAGCGCGTAACGCGCCCCATGAGGCTGGATGGGCGCCGGGCCGCAAGTCCCCCCGGCCTCACCCGGCCACGGACTCTGCTAGCCAGGCCGGCTGGTCGGAGCTCACCACGCGGGCGCACGCGTAGGCGTCCGAGAGGGGCAGCGACGCCACGGCCTCGTAGCCTCTGGGCGTCACGGCGAGGGCAAGCGCACTGCCGTCATCAGGAACAAGCAGGTAGACCTCGTTGGAGAGGGGGTCATAGGCGGCTGTGGAGAGGCGTGGGCTCCTTGACGCGGCACGGGCGGACGTGAAGTCCGGGGCGCTCAGCGTGGGGTCGAACACCGCCTGCGCGAGGCTGGTGACGTAGCGCGCCGGCCTGCCCGCTCCCTTGGTCGAGAACCCGTCGAGTCGCCAGGGGATGTCCCCGCCAAGCCGTGTGAGCTGGGCGTGGATGGGGTCGCCGGACTCGGCGAGAAGACCGGTGTCAAAGTCGGCGGTCCTGCCGTCCTCGTGGGCGGCGAGCTTGCCCTCCGCCCTGACGCGAGCGAACGTCATGATGAGGTAGTCGCGGAGGACGGACTGGCTGGCGCCCCACGGCTCGTCCACGGCGATGCCTGCCAGCTGGTCAAGCACCTCGTCCCAGGAGCCGATTGCGACGGTCTGGACGAAGGCGCGCTCTGGGTCGGCGTCGTCACGGCCGGGAAAGCACGTCCAGGCGCCGCGAGCGGCGGCGCTGAGGCCGGAGAGGTCCACGTCGTCGAGCTCCCCGGCATCCACCTCGGTGAGCGCCCAGCGCTTGCCCGCCACGGGGCGTGCGGACCGACGGAGGGTGACGCGCACGGGCGTCGTGCCGTCGTGCTGCAGGTAGCGCAGGGGGAAGGTCACGTTGCTGCGCGTGCCCTCGAGGGTGCCGGTCGAGCGCGCCACGCGGAAGTCCTCCTCGAGCGTGGCAAGCGGGTCCACGTTTGCGGGAAGCGCCTGATAGAGGATGCTGAGCTGCTCGCTCGAGCAGCGGACGTCGGCGTGGAAGTCGTGCGGGAGGTCGCTCTGCGGGCGAGGGCGGGCGCCCTCTGCGGTCTCCGCCTCGGGCTGGCGCTCGTCGGCGTCCTCGGGGACGTAGGTGATGGTGAGGTTGATCGAGTGGGCGGGCTCGTGAGCGGGCGCGGCCGTCGGCTCGTGCGCCGCCTCCGGCACGGGCATCGGGGCTGGGTCAGGTGTCGGCTCTGGCTCCGGTGCGGGCGCTGGCGTCGGGTCCGGGCCGGGTGCCGCCTCTGGCTCTGGCACGGGCGCCGGTGTCTGGTCCGGGCCCGGCGTTGGCTCCGTCTCCGTCTCTGCCGCGGGGACCGTCACGGGCGCAGCTTCGGGTGCGGGCATGGCCTCGACCTCGGGCCGGGCCGCGGCCACCGCGTCCTTCTCGCCTGCGGCTACGGCCACCGCGTCCTTCTCGCCATCTGCGTCCGTGGGCGCCACGTCCGGCCTGGCGTGCTCGACGTGTCGCGGCTTCACCGGCTTGAGCAGCTTGCCGCCTTTGCGCTTCCACGGCTTGCCCTTGGTCGCCGCCTTGTCGGCGCCGCTCGCCGCCCGCTCGAGCGCGCGGTCGTACTCCTCGTTGGCGACGACCGTCGCGTAGACGTAGCCCTTCTTGAAGACGGTCAGCTTGATGAACTCGGGCAGCTGCTCGCAGAGCGCGCGCATGTCCGTGCAGCCCAGGTCCTCCGGAGAGATTCCGTCGGCGGTGAGCGCCTCCTCCACGTGCGGCATGAGCGTCTGCCTCCCCACGCCGATTGAGCGCGAGAGCAAACGATACAGGTACAGGCGGTTGCCTGGGGTGATCTTGGGCATGGCGGCCCCTTTCGGGATGTATGGTGGCGCGCGCGAGCGCGGGGAGTGTGAGCTATCTACCTTACTACCCATTCGGCGCGCGGGAGAGCTGCCCTCCGCCAACGGTCAGCGGCGGCCCGACTCCCTGAGGGCGCGATTGCGCAGGTTCTCCACCGTGGCCTCCATCCCGTGCGGCGCGTAGCCGATCTCGCTCAGCGCGTCGAGGTCGTGCGGCAGGTAGGCGGCAAGCGAGAGCTCCGCCGTCTGCACGGGGTGTGCGGGCTCCGGCCCCGGCGTCGCCGCCAGCGCGAGCACCTTGGCGCCCTGCGCCCCGAGCCGCTCCTCGTACTCGCTCGACGGGCCGCCCGGCCGCTCGGCCCGCGCGTCGCGGCTCTGCCACAGCAGCTCGTAGCCGGCAAGCGGCACCTGCGTCAGCATGAAGTCAAAGAGCGGCTGGCTGTCCGTCCTCAGGATCACCTCGCCGCCGTCGGCGAGGACGTGGCGGAAGTCCATGAGCCGCTCCATGCGGGCCATGCGCTTCTCCGCGTCGCGCTTGCGGGGAAACGGTGTGGGGAAGTTGAGGTGAATCCGCGACAGCTCCCCCGGCGAGAAGAACTCGCGCACGCGCAGCCCGTTGCCGGGGACGATCACCGCGTTGGCGAGCCCGCTCTCGCAGACGTGTTGGGCGGCGTAGGCAACGCAGATGGGCTCGGCGTCCACGCCCACGAAGAGCACGTCGGGTTCCCGGCGGGCCGACTCCACCACGAACGCGCCCTTCCCGCAGCCAAGGTCCAGCCGCACCTCCCGGAACCGCTGGTAAGAAGAGCCTGCGGGCAGCGCGCCGATGCCGGGCCAGCAGCCCTCGGCCCAGCGGCCCCGCCAGGAGGCCGGGTCGAGCTCGATGGCGTCGCGGTAGTGCTCCAGGCGCTCCTCGAGCACGAAGTTCTTGGGGAGTCGCGCGTGCAGGGCGTGCATGCGTCAGTTCCTTTCCGGTTGGGCGGTTGCGGGGCCCGGGACGCGAGACCCGGGGCGCGGGGCCTGGACGTGCGGGGCCCGGGATGCGGAGCGCGAGACCGAGGCACAGGGCCTGGACGTGCGGGGCCCGGGATGCGGCCGCACCCCGTCAAGACCCGCGCCCGTCCCGCGCCGCTAGAGCAGCTCGTCGAGGGTGGCCCCGTAGGAGGGGAGGAAGTCACGGACGAAGTCGGCGACCTCGGGCAGCTCGGCCGCCATCTCCTCCACGGCCTCGCGGCAGGTCCGCTCGGCGCTCGCGAACTCCGTGTTCCCGGCGCGCCGTTCGTCCACGCACTTGATGAGCGCGGAGACCTTGTCGGCCGCCTTCACCAGACGCCTGAGGTAGCGCTCGTCCTCCCCGGCGCCCTCGGCGGGCCTGAACACGTCCTCGAGGGCGGGCCGCAGGTCGTCCGGGAGGGTTGCGAGCAGCCGGTCCTCGGCGTTGCGCTCCACGGCCTTGTAGGCGTCGCGGATGTCCCCGTCGTGGTACTTCACGGGCGTGGGCATGTCCCCGGTGATGATCTCCGAGGCGTCGTGGTAGATGGCCACGACCGCGGCCCGCTCAGCGTCGAGCGTGCGCCCAAAGCGCACGTTGCCGATCACGCACAGCATGTGGGCGATCGCCGCGACCTCCAGCGCGTGCTCGGAGAGGTTCTCCGGTCGCGCGTTTCTCATGAGCGCCCAGCGCTCGATGTACCTCATGCGCGAGACGAGCGCGAGGAAGTGTGACTCTGCCATGACTGCCGTGACCCTCCCTGGGGGCGCAGGCGCAGGTTCTTCTCGCCTGGACCCTCCCCAACGTTCTTTTGCCCCAACGGCCTTCTCGCCCCTCATGATAGGCCGCCCGCCGGACGCAAATCCGACGGGCGGCGAAGCTGCGGAGGGGGCGGGAAAGAAGGCCTAGTCCTGGTCCTCCTGGATGCTCTGGAGCGTGGCCATGAGGGCCGGGATGACCTGCTTCTTGCGGCTCACGACGCCCGGGAGCTTGGCCATGTTGCCCTCGATCTTGGCGTCGAACGCGCGTGCGACGATGTCCGCGGCGCCCTCGCCGGCCCACATGATCTCGCTCGAGGAGGTCTTGACGTCGGTGAACAGGTAGAACACCAGCGGCAGCTCCTCGGCGGCCGCGGCCTCGGCGAGGTAGGGCCCCACGAGGTCCTCCGCTGCGTGGCGGCTGTTCTCAGTCATGTAGCTGCCCTGGCCCACGCCGAACTTGACGTTGCCGCGGCTGAACACCTTGAAGTCCTGGTGGAAGACCTCCTCGGCCGTGCGGCCGGTGAGGTCGGCGCCGGCCTCGAACATGGCGTCGGCGTAGCTCTGGATGTCCTCGCCGCAGATGCGCGCGAGGTCCTCGGCGGCGTCGCGGTCCACCTGCGTGCAGGTGGGCGAGCGGAACGCAAGCGTGTCGGAGAGGATGGCGGAGAGCATGAGGCCGGCGATGTCGCGCGGGATCTCCACGCCGTTCTCGCGGTACATCATGTGGACGATCGTGCAGGTGCAGCCCACCGGCATGTTGCGGAAGTAGGCGGGGCTGGCCGTCTCGATGGAGCCGATGCGGTGGTGGTCGATGATCTCCATGATCTCGGCCTGCTCGAGGCCCTCGACGGACTGCGAGCGCTCGTTGTGGTCAACGAGGATGACGTGCTTCTTCTTGGCAGTGAGCAGGCTCGGGGAGCTGATGAGGCCCACGTACTTGCCCTCCTCGTCGATGACGGGGAAGAAGCGGTGGCGGCTCTTGGCCATCATCTTGCGGGCGTCGTCGATGGCGGTGTTGACGCTCACCTTGAGGATGCCCTCGGAGAGCATCTTGGCGCGCACCGGGATGGACATGGAGATGAGGCGCGCGGCGGCGTAGGTGTCGTAGGGGGTGGCGATGATGGAGCAGCCGTGGCCCTTGGCGGACTCCACCACGAGGTCGGAGACGTGGGCGCTGCAGCAGATGACCAGGCAGCTGGCCCCGCACTCGACGGCGAACTGCTGGGTCTCGTAACGGTTGGTCACCAGCACGATGTCGCCGGGCTTGACGGAGTCCTCCATCATCTCCGGCGTGGTGCCCACGCAGACGTTGCCGCCGGTCACGCGGCCCGTGGGGTCGCCGAGGATCATCTCGCCGTTCAGCGTGTCGACGATGTTGGCGTAGCAGGTGGCCGACTCCCCGACCACGCCCACGTCAAAGACGTCCATGTTGGCGTTGGCGATGTCCTTGACCGCGATGAGGCCCTCGAGGTTGCGCTCCTCGTCGGTGATGCAGAGGGTGTCGGCCTTGGTGTCGCGCATGAGGTTCCATGCGGAGAAGAGGCTCATCTCGCCGTCGATGCCGCCCTGGCGCTGGATCTCGGTGTCCTTGACCTGCGGCGTCACGGAGGTGATGAGCTCCGGCTCCTCGAAGCCGAAGTGCTTCAGCACGAAGGCGGTCTCGCGGTTGATGGTGCCGGCGCGGCGCGGCTCGTAGATCGTGGTGTGCTCGACCTCGTTCTTGAGGTGGGCGTACGCGATGGCCGAGCAGATGCTGTCGGTGTCCGGGTGGAGGTGGCCGATGACGTTGACCTTGCGAATTCCCTGAGGCATGGGGTGCTCCTTGCGTTGCTTTGGCCCTGGGGGCCGGTGGTACTTCTCGTCTGATTGTGCCACGCATGCAGCGGCTTTCAGGCACGGCTTCGACGAAAGGCAACTTTCGTGCAGGCCGTGTGAACGTGCCGGCGAGAAGAACGGCGTCGGCGTGAGCCCCTCCTGTAAGATGGGCTCGTCAATCCGGGCGCCGGCATGCACCCGCGCGCCGCCAAGCCCCGCACAGAGAGGCGAGAAACCCCATGGCAGAGTTCGTCTACATGTTCAACCGGGCCCGCAAGGCCGTGCACGACAAGGTCATCCTGGACGACGTCACGGTGGGCGTCTACCCCGGCGCCAAGATCGGCGTGGTGGGCCCCAACGGTGCGGGCAAGTCCACGCTGCTCAAGGTCATGGCCGGCCTCGAGGACGTCTCCAACGGCGAGGCGCGTCTCAGCCCCGGCTACACGGTGGGCATCCTCCAGCAGGAGCCGCCGCTCGACGAGGACAAGACCGTCCGCGAGAACATCGAGCAGGCCTTCGGCGACGTCCTGGCCAAGATCGAGCGCTTCAACGAGGTGAGCGCCGCGATGGCGGACCCGGACGCGGACTTCGACGCCCTCATGGCCGAGATGGGCCAGCTCCAGGACGAGATCGACGCCGCCAACGGCTGGGACCTGGACTCTCAGCTCTCGCAGGCCATGGACGCCCTGCAGTGCCCGGACCCGGACGCGCCCGTCTCCATCCTCTCCGGCGGCGAGCGCCGTCGCGTGGCCCTGTGCCGCCTGCTGCTTGAGGCGCCCGACCTGCTGCTTTTGGACGAGCCCACCAACCACCTGGACGCCGAGAGCGTGCTCTGGCTGGAGCAGTTCCTCCATCGCTACCCCGGCGCCGTCATGGCCGTCACGCACGACCGCTACTTCCTCGATGACGTGGCCGAGTGGATCTGCGAGGTCGACCGCGGCCAGCTCTACCCCTACGAGGGCAACTACTCCACCTACCTGGAGAAGAAGGCCGCGCGCCTGGAGGCCCAGAGCCAGCAGGACGCGCGCCGCGCCAAGAAGATGAAGGCCGAGCTCGCGTGGGTGCGTTCGAGCCCCAAGGCCCGCCAGGCCAAGAACCGCGCGCGCCTGGAGCGCTACGAGCAGATGGAGGCCGAGGCCCGCGCCAGCAAGCGCGTGGACTTCACCGACATTCACATCCCAGTGGGCCCGCGCCTGGGCGCCAAGGTGCTCGAGGCCGAGCACCTCTGCAAGAGCTTCGGCGACCGCGTGCTCATCGACGACCTCTCCTTCAGCCTGCCGCGCAACGGCATCGTGGGCGTGATCGGCCCCAACGGCGTGGGCAAGTCCACTCTCTTCAAGATGATCGTGGGCCAGGAGGAGCCCACGTCCGGCACGCTCTCGGTGGGGGAGACCGTCAAGCTCTCCTACGTTGACCAGATGCGCGAGGGCATCGACGCGGACAAGACCCTCTGGGAGGTCGTCTCCGACGGCAACGACTACATCCGCGTGGGCGAGACCGAGATTCCGAGCCGCGCCTACGTGGCGGCCTTCGGTTTCAAGGGTGGGGACCAGCAGAAGCGCGCGGGCGTGCTCTCCGGCGGCGAGCGCAACCGCCTGAACCTGGCGCTCACGCTCAAGCAGGGCGGAAACCTCCTGCTGCTGGACGAGCCCACCAACGACCTCGACGTGGAGACGCTCGAGAGCCTGGAGGAGGCGCTCGAGGAGTTCCCGGGCTGCTCTGTGGTGATCTCCCACGACCGCTGGTTCCTCGACCGCGTGGCCACCCACATTCTGGCCTGGGAGGGCGACGACGAGAACCCCGGCCGCTGGTACTGGTTCGAAGGCAACTTCGAGGCCTACCAGGCCGACCGCGAGAAGCGCCTCGGCGCGGAGGCCTCGCGCCCGCACCGTCTGCACCGCAAGCTCACGCGCGACTAGGCCTGCGCGGCCCTTGGCGCTCCTCTGGCGCGCCTGCGGCGTGTGGCGTGCCTGTGACGTGCGGCGTGCCGTTCATGCAACCTCGCGCGAAGTCACGCTCTGGCGGCTTGGAGCGTGACTTTGAGCGAGTTGTCGGCTGCGAGCTCGTTCGAAGTCACGCTTTGCCAAGAGAAAACGTGACTTTGAACGAGGTTCTTCTCGCCGGCTCGCGCGAAGTCACGCTCTGAGGTCAGGAAACGTGACATTGAGTGAGTTGCTGATTGTGAGCTCGCTTGAAGTCACGCTTCCGTGGCAGAAAGCGTGACCTTGAACGAGCTGTCGATCGCCGACTCGCTTGAAGTCACGCTTTCGCGGCAAGTAACGTGACTTCGCACGAGGCCAAGCCTGGCGAGTTGCGTCGTCTCGCACGAGCTGCGTCGTCTCGCAACGAACTCGACATCTGGCGAGCACAAAACGTTCACAAGACGTTAGAATGAGGGCACCCGAGAAGGGCACTCACCTGTGAGGACGGCGCGCCGCGCCATGACGATAGGAGAGAAGCCAGCATGCACGGAGAAGACATCAGGACCCGCAAGGCAGTCATCATCGGCGCGGGCCGCGTGGGCAGCCACGTGGCGCTCTGCCTCATGTTCCAGCACCTCGTCAACGAGATCGTCTTTCTCGACGTCAGCCAGGAGGCCGCGCGCGCCCAGGCGCTCGACCTCGACGACCTGGCCTCCGGCCTCGGCGACTCGTTCACCATCCGCGTGGGCGACTACTCGGACTGCAAGGACGCCCACTTCGTGATCCTCACCGCCGGCCGCAGCCGCCGCCCCGGCGAGACGCGCCTCCAGATGCTCGACGGCACCATCAAGGTGCTCGACGGCATCATCGGGCCGCTCAAGGAATCCGGCTTCCACGGCATCCTCATCAGCGTCTCCAACCCGGCCGACATCGTGGTCGAGTACCTCTATCGCAAGCTCGACCTGCCGCGCAACCAGGTCTTTGGCACCGGCACCGCACTCGACTCCGCGCGCCTGCGCCGCGTCCTCTCCGAGACCATCGACGTGGGCAGCCGCCAGATCCAGGCGTTCTGCATGGGCGAGCACGGCGACTCCATGTTCATCCCCACTTCGCGCATCTCCGTGGAGGGCATCGGCCTGCGCGAGTACCTCTCGCTGCGTGACGACGTGGTGGACTCCATCGACTTCGATGACGTCATGCGCCGCGTCCGCGAGTCCGGCGCCGCGATCATCGCCGGCAAGGGCTGCACCGAGTTCGGCATCGCCTCGATCGTGGCCACGCTCGTGACCGCGATTCTGCACAACGAGAAGCGCGTGGTGCCGCTCTCCGCCCACCTCGACGGCGAGTATGGCGAGTCCGGCATCTCCGCCGGCGTGCCGTGCATCATCGGCGACACGGGCGTCGACGCCGTCCTGGAGATCGACCTCTCCTACGACGAGCGTCGCGCGATGCGCAAGTCCTGCTCGATTATTCGCGACTACTGCGAGAAGGCCCTTCCCGCCGAGTAGCGGCTCGCACGAACGCCCGGGCCCGTCGCGCGCAAGCTGGCGCGGCGGGCCCGTTTTTTCTGCCACGTGGGGCGGCTGCTCCGTGCCAGCTGCCCCCTTGCCGGCCGCCCAGCGCCGGCCGTCCCGCAAACCGTCCCGTACCCTTGCACAAGCGCAACCAAAGTCTTGGGGGGGGGGTTCTCCCTGTGTAGAATGGGGCGCGCATCGCAGGCCTGACGACAGGAGACCCATGATTCGGATCGACCACGTGAGCAAGTCCTACGACGGCGGCGCCACCCTCGCGGTGCGCGACCTCAGCCTCGAGATCAAGAACGGAGAGATCTTCGGCCTGCTCGGCCCCAACGGGGCGGGCAAGTCCACGCTGCTCAATATGCTTGCCGGCGTGCTCGCACCCACCTCGGGCACCATCGAGCTCGAGGGCGTGGACGTGGCGCGCGACCCCCTCGCGGCAAAGCGCAACCTCTGCTACGTGGGCGACTCGCCCGACCACCTGCTGCGCCTCAAGGGCCACGAGTTCCTGCGCTTCATCGCGGACGTCTACGAGGTCCCCGCCGAGGTGCGCGGGCCGCGCATCGCCGAGCTCGCGCGCGAGTACGGCATGGAGGGGGAGCTCGACAACCAGATTCAGTCCTACTCCCACGGCATGCGCCAGAAGATGATGATCATGGGCGCCCTGCTGCCCGACCCGGCCGTCTGGATCCTCGACGAGCCGATGACCGGCCTCGACCCCAAGGCGTCCTGGCTGCTCAAGCAGTCCATGCGCCGCCACGCGGACTCCGGCAAGACGGTGCTCTTCTCCACCCACGTCCTCGACGTGGCCGAGAAGGTCGTGGACCGCGTGGGCGTGATCGCCCACGGCGAGCTGCTCTTCGTGGGCACGGTCGACGAGCTGCGCGAGCACTTCCGCGCCAACGCGTCGCTCGAGGAGATGTTCCTCGAGCTCACCTCAGACAACTCCCCGTTTGCCTCGGCTTCCGAGCGGGGCGGCGGGCAGGACGGCGCCGGGCAGGACGGCGCTGGCGAGAAGAACGACGCTGCCGAGAAGAACGACGCTGGCGAGAAGCGCGACGCCGCCGGCGCGCCCGAGCCGCCGGAGGTGCGCTAGATGACGGCCATGGTAGGCCAGGCGTTCTCCTGGCGTCAGTTCCGCGTGATGCTGCGCGTGATTCGCAAGGGCGAGCAGCACTCCGACAACACCGGCATGGGCCTCGGCGGCGACGACGCGACCACGCCCCGCGGCCTTGCCGGCAGGGTGGGCGGCGGCCTGCGCCGTGTCGCGATGGCCTTCCTGTTCCTGATCCTTGCTGCGGTGTTCTTCGTGATGGGCCTCGGGATGGGGGCGGTGGGCGTCCAGCCGTACGTCGCGCAGAGCCTCTCGGTTGTCTGTCTGGTCTCGCTCACGGTGCTGACGGGCCTCTACCAGGCGGTGAACGTCCTCTACTTCGTCCGCGACCTCGGCTACTATCTGACGCTTCCCATCTCGGCCACGACGATCATGTGGGCCAAGCTCGTGCACTTCCTGGCCCTCTCCGTGCTCGGTGACCTCATCCTCGCGCCGATTCCCCTCGGGTGCCTCCTTGCGTGGGGCGCGCCCTGGCCGGCGTGGGTCCTCTCCGTGGTGGCCTACGTGCTCTGTGCTGTCGCCGTGAACCTGGCCCTGGTGATCGTGTGCGTGCCCATCATGCGCTTCTCGCGCCTCGCGCACGACAAGGACCGCTTCTCGCGCGTCTTCGGGGCGCTCATCGTGGTCCTTGCGCTGGCCGTCGGCCTGGGCAGCCAGTTCGCGCTGCGCGGCGACGGCCTCGTGAGCCTGGCTGCCGGCGCCGACGAGCTGCTCTCCGGGGGCGTCCCGACGGTCGTGATGGGCGTGCTCTGCCCGCCGACCCTCTTCATGCGCCAGCTGCTCGAGGGAGACGCGCTTGGCGCGACGGTCGGCCTCGTCCTGATGGTCGCGTCGGTGGCGCTCTACGCGGCCGTGCTCTCCGCGCTCGCCCGCCGCTGGTACTTCGAGGGCGTCCAGGCGCTCCAGGGCGCCGGCTCCAAGCGCGGCCGGCGCGTGGAGGGCGCCGAGCTCGCCCGCGCCACCTCCGTACGCGGACAGCTGGCGGCCAACCTCAGCCGCGACTGGAAGACGATGGTGCGCGTGCCGGTGTTCTTCAACCAGTTCGTCCTGAGCTCGCTGCTCATGCCGCTCTACTTCGTGGTCATCGCGGTGGCCAGCTCTGTCCTCGCCCTCTCCGAGGTGGAGCAGGCCGGCATCTCGCTGCCCCTGCTCCTTGAGATGGTGCGCGGCGTCACGGCCACGTTCACGCCCGGAAGCGCCGCGCTCCTGTGGTGCGCCGTCGGCGTGCTCGGATTCTCGCTGCTGCTGGGCTTCTCGTCGTACTCCTTCACGATGGGCGTGAGCCGCGACGGGAGCGACTTCTTCTTCCTGCGCGCGCTGCCCATGGACTGGGGCGCCTACCTGCTTGCCAAGTTCGTCTCGCCGTATCTGCTCTCCACGGTCCCGATGCTCGTGCTCGTGGTGGCGGCGCTTGTGGTGCTGGGGGTACCGGCCGTCTCGGGGACCTGCCTCGTGCTGGTCTACCTGGGTGCAACGGCGGCGCTCGGGCTGCTCTCCCTGGGCGTCGGCGCGCTCTTCCCCCGGCTCGACTGGGAGAGCGAGGCGCAGCTCGTCAAGGGCGGTGCCGCCACGCTCATCGTGTTCGCGGGCCTCATCGTGGGCGTGGTGTCGATGGCGCTTCCCGCCCTGGCGCTGCTCGCTGGCTGCCTGTGGGGCGCGCTCGACCCCCTGCTCGCCCTCGTCCTGGCGCTGGCCCTCTTTGCCCTGGAGTGCGCCGGGCTCGTGTGGTGGCTCCTCGGCCCCTGCGCCCGCCACCTCTCCCGGCTCGAGCGCTAGGCTCGGCGAACGGCGCAGGCCGTCCCCGTAGGGTACGTACACCCGTCCCGAGGGTACGTACACCGCCGCAACCCCAGCGTCCTTCTCGCCACCTCGATTACCTGCGGAAACGTCGGGCGGCCCGGCGAGAAGGACGGCGGGGAGTGTACGTACCCTAAAGCGGGGTGTACGTACCCTGCGGAGGCTCGAGCGCCGGCGGTACCGCGCCCCGCGTTCCGCCCGCCCTTAGCGCGGCACGCGGTCGTGGTTGACGGGCTCGTAGAACAGCCGCGCCACCTCGGCGGGGTCGCGGGTCTGGCCGAGGACCCACATCGTCTTGGCCACGAGCGCCTCGGTGGTCATGTCGTCGCCCCGCAGGATGCCCTCCTTGTTGGCGTAGGCGCGCCCGACCTCGTAGATGCCGAGGTCGAGCCCCTCCTCGGGGACCTGCGTGGTCACCACGAGCGTGCGGCCGGACCCCACCCAGTCAAAAATCGCGCGCTGGAAGGCGCCGTCGTAGTCGGGGATGCCGCCGATCCCGAAGGTCTCCAGGATCACCGCGTCGTAGGCGTCGCGCAGGAGCCCGAAGATCTCCGGGCCGAGCTCGGGGGTGAGCTTGAGCACGATGACGCGCTCGTCCAGGGAGTCGAAGAAGCGCGGGGGCCGCCCGTCCTTCTCGCCGGCGCCGACCGTGCCTGCCGGGCGGACCACGCGGTCCCCGCGCAGGTAGGCGAGCGACGGGTAGTTCATGCTGGTGAACGCATTGAAGCTCATGGTGCGCTGCTTGCGGGCGCGGGTGCCGCAGATGACCTTGCCTCCAAAGACCACGGAGACGTCGCGGGAGGCGTCGTCGCAGGCGTAGAGGACGCTCTGGTAGAGGTTGAGCTTGGCGTCGGTGAAGGGGTTGGCCATCGGCTGCTGGGAGCCGGTGAGCACGATGGGCTTCTCGCTGTCCTGCACCAGGTAGGAGAGGGCGGCGGCGGTGTAGGCCATCGTGTCGGTGCCGTGCAGGACGACGAAGCCGTCGTGGTCGTCATAGGACGTGCGCACCACGTGGGCCACGCGCAGCCAGTCGTCCGGGCGCATGTTGGTGCTGTCGATGTTCATCGGCTGAACGAAGTCCAGCTCGCAGAGGGTGTCAAGCAGCGGGACCTGCCGTGCGAGCTCGCGGCCGGTCATGGTGGGGGCAAGGCCGGAGCCGTCCTCGGTCGAGGCGATGGTGCCGCCGGTGGCGATCATCAGGATGCGCTTCATGCGCGGAGGCCCCCCTCGTCGCTCACGCCCTCCCCGCCCAGCAGGAAGCGGTGGATGGCCTCCGCGACGCCGTCGTGGTCGTTGTCGGCCACCTGCACGGCCGCGACGGCGCGGGCGTTTTCGTTGGCGTTGCCCATGGCCACCCCAAGGCCGACCTCGCGCAGCATGGGGAGGTCGTTGTCGGAGTCGCCCACGGCGACGGTCGCCTCGCGCGGGATGCCGAGCAGCTCGGCGAGGGCCAGGACCCCCGAGCCCTTGTTGACGCCGATGGGGGAGAGCTCGAGGCTCGCCTCGTCCATGTAGGCGAGCTCCAGGGGCGCGCCGGCAAGCCTCTCGTACACGCGGTCGCGCGCCTCGGGGGAACCGAAGTGCAGGTTGAACTTCTGGACGGGGAACGCCGGGTCATGCAGGCGCTCGGAAAAGTCGGCGCACGGCGTTCCCATGGAGCCGTAGAGGGTCTGGTAGATGCCCATGAAGTAGTGTGGCATGCGCTCGACCATGTCCGAGGCGAAGAAGAAGCCCGTGCCGGAGAACGCCTCGCTGAGGTAGTCCTCGCCGGAGCAGGCGGCAAGTGCCGTCTCGAGCAGCGCGTGGTCGAGCGTGGACTCCCTGAGCAGGCGCTGCTCCTGGAAGTCGTAGATGGCGGAGCCGCTGCCGCAGATGGCATAGCGAACCTGGGGGAAGGCCGCGCGGTCCATCTTTATCATCTCCGGGCAGCGGCCCGAGCTGATGGCCACGACCTTGCCCGCCGCCACGGCCTCGTCGATGGCCGCGGTCGAGGAGGGCAGCACGCGCTTCTTGCTGTCGAGAAGCGTGCCGTCCATGTCAAGTGCGATGAGCTGGTATTCCATGCGTTTCCTCCACGCCTCTCGTTATCGGTGGTAGTAGCCGTGGCGCTCGTACTTGGGCTCGCAGCAGACGTTGATGCCGAGGTTGCGGTAGGTGCTCTTGTCTGCCTCCGAGATGATGACCGAGAAGTAGGCGTCGCAGCCGGCGAGGGCGTCGAGGGAGTCGACCGTGCGGCCCGCCTCGGGGTTTGTGGCCGAGGAGAGCGAGAGCGCGATGAGCATCTCGTCGGAGTGCAGGCGCGGGTTCTGGCTGCGCAGGTGCTGGGTCTTGAGGCGGCAGATCGGCTCGAGGGCCTCCTCGCTCACCACGTAGGTCCCCTTGTCGATGCCTGCCACGCGCTTGGCCGCGTTGAGCAGGAGCGACGCGGCGGCACCCATGAGCTCGGAGGTCTTTCCGGTCACGAGCGAGCCGTCGGGAAGCACCATCGCCGCCGCGGGCTCCCCGGTGGCCTCCTCCTTCTCCAGGGCGGCGCGGTGCGCGGGCGAGAGGTCGGGCGTGACCTCCACCTGGCTCATGAGCAGCTCGATCTTGGCGAGCGCCTCGGCGCCCTCGCCGGTGCGGCGCAGCTCCTCGGCCTGGGCGAACCAGCGGCGCACGATCTCGTTTCTTGCCGCGTCGCGGCAGACCTCGTCGTCGGAGATGCACAGCCCCACCATGTTGACGCCCATGTCGGTGGGGGACTGGTAGGGGCTCTCCCCGGCGATCCGCTCCATCATGGCCTTGAGCACGGGGAAGGTCTCCACGTCGCGGTTGTAGTTGACGGTGACCTCGCCGTAGGCCTCGAGGTGCCACGGGTCGATGACGTTGCGGTCGTCGAGGTCGGCCGTGGCCGCCTCGTAGGCCACGTTCACGGGGTGCCTGAGCGGCAGGTTCCACACCGGGAACGTCTCGTACTTGGCGTAGCCGGCCGCCACACCGCGCTTGTGCTCGTGGTAGAGCTGGCTGAGGCAGGTCGCGAGCTTGCCCGAGCCCGGGCCCGGCGCCGTCACCACCACGAGCGGTCGGCTCGTCTCGATGTAGTCGTTCCTCCCGAAGCCCTCGTCGGAGACGACGTGGCTCACGTCGGAGGGGTACCCGTCGATGAGGTAGTGGCGCCAGAAGCGCACGCCCATGGCCTCCAGGCGCCGGCAGAACGCCTCGGCGTGCGGCTGGCCGGTGTAGTGCGTGACGCAGACGCCGCCCACGAGGAGCCCGCGTGCGCGGAAGGCGTCCATCAGGCGAAGCGCGTCCTCCTCGTAGGTGATGCCGATGTCCGAGCGCCGCTTGGCGTTCTCGATGTTGTCAGCGTTGATGACGATGATGGCCTCGACGTCGTCGGCCAGGCTCTCGAGCATGGAGATCTTGGCGTCCGGCGCAAAGCCCGGCAGCACGCGGCTCGCGTGGTAGTCGTCAAAGAGCTTGCCGCCGAACTCCAGGTAGAGCTTGCCGCCAAACTGCCCGATGCGCTCCCGGATGCGCTCGGCCTGCAGCGAGATGTACGTGTCGTTGTCGAACCCGATGCGCATGGCGCAGTCCTTTCCGTGCCGTGACGTAGGCTGAAAGCGTACCACGCGCGGCGTCCTGGCCCCGTCCACAACCTGCCCCCTCCACGACGCTGCCCCGTCCCTGCGCATCCGGCGAGAAGAACCTCGGGGAGCGACTCCGGCGGGGAGCGGCTGCGGCAGGTTCTTCTCGCCGTGCGGGGCGTGGCAGTGGGGTTCCTCTGGCCGGGTGCGGGGCAAAGCGTTTCGGTCTCGTATCTCCCTTACGCAGGGAATACACGGGCCGAGGGCAGAAGCGATATGATGGCTGATGCATGTTCGGGGAAGAGAACCTAGGAAGGACCTTGGGGGATCAAATGGACAAGAAGAACGTCGTGTGCTCGAGCGCCATTCTGGGCAGGGAGATGCACGTCAACGTGTACGGCAAGAAGGGGCTGCCCGTCGTGATGTTCCCGACGCTGGCCGCCTCGCCGGAGAGCGTCGAGGAGGCGGGCGTCATCGACGAGCTCGCCGACTACCTTGACGGCGCCATCCAGATCTTCGTCACCGAGACCATCGACGCCGAGTCCTGGGCCTCCGACGCCGACCCCGCCGAGCGCGCCCAGCGCCAGGAGACCTTCTACCACTACGTGGTCGACGAGCTCGTCCCGCTGGTCCACCAGGTGAGCAAGTCCGATGCCCGCCCGCTGGCGCTCGGTGCCGACATGGGCGCCACCCACGCCGCCATCGTGGCGCTGCGCCGCCCGGACCTCTTCCAGGGCTGCGTGTGCCTGTCCGGCAGCTACGACGCGCGCCGCTACTTCGGCGACTGGATGGACGCCACCCTCTACGACAACACCCCCTGCGCCTTCCTGCCGCAGATGCCGCTCGACCACCCCTACGTGGCCGTCTACCGCCAGCGCCAGCTGCTCTTCTGCACCGGCCAGGAGGCCTCCGAGGCCGACAGCCTGCGCTCCACGCGTGAGATCGGCGCCGACCTCGACCGCCTGGGCGTCGACAACTGGTGCGACTACTGGGGAGCTGACGTGACGCACACCTGGTACTGGTGGAAGAAGCAGCTGCGCTACTTCATGCCGATCGTGCTCGCGGACGTCGAGAAGACCACCGCGGCCGAGAAGCCGGCCAAGAAGCGCGCCACGCGCAAGAAGGCTACGACGACCAAGGCCGCCGCGACGAAGACGACGAAGGCCGCTGCCGAGAAGGACGAGAAGGTCGCTGAGAAGCCGGCGGCTAAGGCTGCCGCGACGAAGGCCGCTGCCTCGAAGGCTGCCGAGAAGGACGAGAAGGCCGCCCCGGCTCCGAAGACCGCTGCCAAGAAGGCGACGGCTGCCAAGCCCGCCGCCCCGAAGGCCGCGCCGGCCAAGAAGGCCCCGGCCGCCAAGGCCGAGAAGCCGGCCGCCGCGCCTGCGACCATCGCCAAGGCCGAGAAGCCCGCGGCGCCGGCCAAGGCCGTGAAGGCGTCCGTCCCCGCCAAGGCCGAGAAGCCGGCCGCCCCGGCAAAGGCGACCATGGCCGCCGCGCCTGCCAAGGCCGCCGAGAAGCCTGCCGCCAAGGCCACGACCAAGGCCGCGCCTGCCAAGCCCGCTGCCAAGGCTGCGACGGCCGAGCCCGAGGCCAAGCCCGCCGCCAAGAAGCCGGCCGCCAAGAAGGCCGCTGCCAAGCCGGCTGCGGCCGCCGAGCCCGTCGCCAAGAAGGCCGCCGCTAAGCCCGCCGCCTCGGCGCCCAAGACTTCGGCCCCCAAGACCGCAAAGGGCGGCACGAGCGCCAAGAAGTAACGCGGGCACATGAACGTCATCTTTGTCTCACCGCAGTTCCCCGACGTCTACTGGCAGTTCTGCGCGGCCCTACGCCGCAACGGAGCGCATGCCCTGGGCGTCGGGGACACGCCGTGGGACGCCCTTCCCGGCCGTGTGCGGGACTCGCTCGACGAGTACTACTGGGTCCATGACCTCTCCGACTACGACCAGGTCTACCGGGCCGTCGCGTACTTCTCGTACCGCTGGGGCAAGCCGGACTGGATCGAGTCGAACAACGAGCACTGGCTCGCCCAGGACGCCCGCCTGCGCGAGGACTTCAACCTCGCGCACGGCCCGCGCCCGGACGAGATTGCGCGCTGGCAGAGCAAGGCGGCCCAGAAGCCGCTCTACGCCGCGGCCGGCGTGCCCGCGCCGCGCCAGACCCGTCTCACCACCTTTGACGAGACGCGCTGGTTCATCGGCGAGATGGGCCACTTCCCGGTCTTCGCCAAGCCCGAGGTGGGCGTCGGCGCCGGGGGCACGCGGCTGCTCCGGACCGACGACGACCTGCGCGACCTTCTCGCCGTGCACGGTCCCGAGGGGGAAGAGCCCGTCCCCTACGTCATCGAGCAGTACGTGGAGGGGGACATCTGCTCCTGGGACGCGATCCTGGACAGCCACGGGGAGCCCCTCTTTGAGAACCAGGAGGAGTTCCCGCCGTCGATGGCCGACGTGGTGCACGAGGGGCTCGACCTGACGTACCGCTCCTGCCCCACGGTCGACCCGGCGCTCTCCCGCGCCGGGCGCGCCTGCGCGCGGGCCTTCGGCCTTACGAGCCGCTTCGTGCACATGGAGTTCTTCCGCCTGGCGCACGACCGCGCGGGCCTCGGGAGCGCCGGCGACTACGTGGGCCTGGAGGTCAACGTGCGCCCGCCCGGCGGGACCTCGCCCGAGATGATGAACTACGCGCACGCCACCAACGTGTACCAGATCTGGGCCGACATGGTCTGCTTTGACGAGAACCGCCAGGAGCCGGGCGGGACGGACGCCTTCTGCGTCTACGCCGCCCGCCGGGACGCACACCGATACGCGCACGGCCACGATGAGGTGATGGCGCGCTGGGGCACCAAGATCGTCGCCTGCGGGCGCGTGCCGGACGCGCTCTCGGACGACATGGGAAACTATCAGTACACGGCTCGCCTGCTCACGCAGGCCGAGGCCGACGAGTTCGTGGCGTTTGTCCACCAGAGGGAGCGTGAGCGCGATGCAGATCAGGAGGGCGCGCGAGAAGGACCTGGCGGGAGTGGACCGTCTGCTGGGGCAGGTGCTTGAGGTCCACGCCGCGGGGCGCCCCGACCTCTTCCGCAGCGGCACGCGCAAGTACACCGACGAGGAGCTTCTTGGCATCTTTGCCGACGACGAGCGCCCGGTCTTCGTGGCCGTCGACGAGGCCGACGGCGACCGCGTGCTCGGCCACGCCTTCTGCGAGCTGCAGGACCTTCGCGCGAGCAACAACATGCAGCCGATCCTGAGCCTCTACATCGACGACATCTGCGTCGACGAGGCGTGCCGCCACCAGGGCGTCGCCACTGCGCTCTACCGCCACGTGCTCGGGTACGCGCGCGAGATCGGCTGCCACAACGTGACGCTCAACGTCTGGGAGTGCAACCCCGGCGCCCGCGCCTTCTACGACGCGATGGGTATGAGCGTGCAGAAGACCTGCCTCGAGCAGGTGCTCTAGGGGTAGCACGGGACAAGCCCCACGCCCCGGCCGGCGAGAAGTGCGGCGTGGTGGCAACGTCGCGCCGGCAACGATGCGCTGGCAACGCCACGCCGGCCTAGGTCTCCTCGATCCAGGTCTCGCCCGCACGGTCGGTGAGGCAGACCACGTCGCCGACGAGCGGGCAGGAGCGCGTGCGGACCACCTGCGCGGGGTTGCCCACGACGGTGACGTGGGGCGGGACGTCGCGTACCACCACGGACCCGGCGCCGACGCGCGCGCCGTCGCCCACGGTGATGGCGCCGAGCACGATGGAGCCGGCGCCCACCATGACGTCGTTTCCGAGCGTGGGATGGCGCTTGCCGCCGTGCTTGCCGGTCATGCCCAGAGTGACGCCCTGGTAGATCAGGCAGTCGTCTCCGATGATCGCGGTGCCGCCGATGACGACGCCGATGCCGTGGTCGATCACGAAGCGCCGGCCGATCGTGGCCGCCGGATGGATGTCCGCGCCGAATTTGATGCGCGTGCGCTTGGCGAGCCAGAGCGCCAGCGTGCGGTGGCCGTGCTGGTAGAGCCAGTGCTGGCGGCGATACGCGCGCACGATCCGGGCGCCCACCGAGAAGCGCATGATGTCGGAGACGGAGTCGGCCGAGGGATCGCGCCGGAAGGCGGCCTCGGCGTCCTCGCGCATGAGCTGGCGCAGGGTGGGAGCGTCCGTGGCACCGCCGGATGCGGCCCTCCGCGTGGCGCCAGCTGTGTCGCGGGGCGCGTCTGCCGCGGCCGCGACGCCGCCCGCCGTGCCGCCGCCCGCCGTGGCGATCGCCGCCTGCATGTTCTTCTCGCCAGCCATCAGGCGTCCATGGAGAGGTAGCGCTCGCCGGTGTCCGGCAGCACGGCGACGACGGTCTTTCCGGCAAGCTCCGGTCGCGCCGCCAGCGCAAGCGCGGCAGCCACCGCGGCCCCGGACGAGATGCCCACGAGCAGACCCAGCTCATGCCCGAGCCGACGCTTGACCGCGATGGCGTCCACCGAGGTCACGGGCATGATCTCGTCCACCACGGAGCGGTCGAAGTTGCCAGGGACGAAGTTGGCGCCGATGCCCTGGATGGCGTGCGGTCCCGCCGCGCCGCCTGCGAGCACCTGGGACTCCGCGGGCTCCACCGCCACGGCCAGCAGCTCCGGGCGACGCTCCTTGAGGTAACGCGCGCAGCCGGTGATGGTGCCGCCCGTGCCCACGCCCGCCACGATGGCGTCCACGCTGCCCTCGGTGTCCGCCCAGATCTCAGGGCCCGTGGTCTCGTAGTGGGCGCGCGGGTTGGCGGGGTTGTCGAACTGTCCGGCGATAATCGAGTTGGGCGTCGTGGCGGCGAGCTCCTCGGCCCGCGCCACCGCGCCGGCCATGCCCTCCGCGCCCGGCGTGAGCTCAACCTGCGCGCCATAGGCCTCGGCGAGCCGGCGGCGCTCCACGCTCATGGTGTCGGGCATCGTGAGGATGAGGCGGTAGCCGCGCGCCGCGGCGACCATGGCGAGGCCCACGCCGGTGTTTCCGCTGGTGGGCTCGATGATGGTGCCGCCCGGGGCGAGCCGGCCGGCGCGCTCGGCGTCGTCGACCATCGCGCGGGCCACGCGGTCCTTGGCGGACCCGCCGGGGTTGGCCGACTCCAGCTTGCCGAGCACGGTGGCATCGGAGCCCCCGGTCAGACGGGTCAGGTCAACGAGCGGCGTCGAGCCGATGAGCGCCTCAACGGTACGTGCTACGCGCATGGTCCCCTCCTTTGTCTGAGTGGCCCTAGCGTCTCACGTATAAACCCACCTCACAAGTAGGAATTACGGAGCGGAAACATTGGCGCGGGTGCGGGGCTCGCGCTGAGTCACGTTCTTCTCGCCAAAAGCGTGACTTTGCGCGAGGTGGTGGACGATGACTCGCTCATAGTCACGCTTCAAGCGACGAAAACGTGACAAAGCGCGAGGCAACAAGCGGCGGCTCGCTGAAAGTCACGTTCCAGGCGATGAAAGCGTGACAAAGCGCGAGCCGGGGTGCAGCAACTCGTTCAAAGTCACGTTTCAAGTAGTGGAGGTGTGACTTCGCGCGAGGTGGTAAGTGACAACTCGCTCATAGTCACGCTTCAAACAGCAAAAGCGTGACAAAGCGCGAACTACGACAGCGCACAGGCGAGAAGAACGTCCGGCAGCGCGCCCGACGCTAGTACAGCGGGAGGTCGCCGGTCAGCGGGTCGATCTTCTCGGCGGGGAGCGGCTCGAAGGCGAGGCAGGTGTAGGTGGGCTCGCCGTGGAACTCCGTGCGGCCGGCGTCGCGCACAAGCGCCACGGCAAAGCCGAGCTCGCGGCCGCGCTCGGCGAGGTCGAGCAGCTCCTCCTCGGAGTCCACGTAGACGCAGACCTTGGCCACGCCGGCGTCGAACCAGTCGGTGAGCGGGGTGGAGTCGCCCTCGGCGTGCTCGATCCAGGCCCAGCCGTCCGCGGCGCGCAGCGCGTCCCCGCGGCCCTCGCGCACGATGGCCATGAGCGTGGCCTCCACGCACGCGTGGCCGGCCTGCGCGGCGATCTTGCCCTTGCGCATCTTGAGGTCGCGGCGCATGACGATCATCTGCTTGGACTTGTAACTGCCGGGCATGTGGGCTCCTTCCGGGGGCCGGGACGGGTCGTGCGGGATTGGTCGGACGACGTGGGCTGCGCGGGCGGGGACGCAAAAACGCCCGTCCGCCGCGCGGTGAAGACGCCCGCCCGCCGCGCGCCGCCTACTGCTTCGACGAAACGTAGCTCTCGTCGATCGTGATCTTGCAGATGCAGCGCGGGTAGCGCTCGCATACGAGCTCGGAGACGCGGCGGCGCAGCTCGTCGTTGCCCATCGCGAGGTCGTGCGGGCGCACGCAGTCAAAGATCACGTTGGTGTGCGTGGGGCCGGGCACCGTGCGCAGGTCGTGGATCGTCAGGCGCTCGTCGATCTGCTTCACGGCCTGGTTGATCCAATTGCGCATGTCGTTGACCTTGGGGTCGTCGGTGACGATGGGATCGTAGTGCAGGGTGACGATGAGACCGTCCTTCTCCTTGAAGTCCTGCTCGATGTTGTCGATGAGGTCGTGGCTCTCCATGGGGTCGGCCTCGGCGGCCATCTCCACGTGGGCGCTTGCAAACTGGCGGCCGGGGCCGTAGTCGTGCACCATGAGGTCGTGCGTGCCGAGCACGCCGGGGTAGCTCATGATCTTGGAGCGGATGTGGTCCACGAGCTCGGGGCTCGGCGCCTGGCCCAGAAGCGGGCTCACGGTGTCGTGCACGAGCCCCACGCCGCTCCAGATGATGAACGCGCCCACGGCCGTGCCTGCCCAGCCGTCCAGGTCAAGGTGCGTGAGGCTGGAGAAGATCGTGCAGAGCAGGACGGCGGTGGTGGCGATGACGTCGTTGCGCGAGTCGATCGAGGTGGCCTGCAGCGTGTCGGAGGAGATGCGGCGCCCCAGCGAGCGGTTGAAGGCGGACATCCACAGCTTCACCAGGATGGACAGGACCAGCACCACCACGAGGGCGGCGGAGAACTCGACCGGCTCGGGCGCGAGGATCTTCTGGATGGAGGACCAGGTCAGGTTGAGGCCGATGGCCAGCACGAGCGCGGCCACCACGAGCCCGGCCAGGTACTCGAAGCGGCCGTGGCCGTAGGGGTGGTTGGCGTCCGCGGGGCGGCTCGCCAGCTTGAACCCCAGCAGGCTCACGATGTTGCTCGCCGCGTCGGAGAGGTTGTTCACGGCGTCGGCCACAATTGAGACCGAGCCGGCCAGAAGCCCCACTGCGCCCTTTGCCGCACACAGCACGACGTTGCAGACGATGCAGGTGATGCTGGCCACGAGGCCGTAGCGCGTGCGCACGGCAGGGTCCGTCACCTCGTCCGCACGTGGCACGAACGTCCTTACGATCCACTCTGTCATCTTGGAGCCTCCCTCAACGCAAAACGTCAGAAGTATATACCCCTCCTGACGCGCGTGACGCGGCTGCTCAGAAAGCACGCGAGCCCCTGCGGGCAGCGGCCGCGTGCCGGACGCTCGGGGCAACGCTGCCTACGTGACGGGCCCGTGTGCGGCGGTCCCGCCTCGTGGCCCGCCCCTATGCGAGGCGCAGGGCTCGCAGGACCGGCACCCGCACCACCCGGTCGGCGAGAAGGACCACGGCGAGAAGGGCCACGCTTGCCGCCGCGCCCGCGCCAAGCGCCCCGGCGGCGCCCGCCGCCTGGCCCGCCGCGGTCATGAGCTGCTCGGCGGCGGGGTGCCAGACCTGAGAGAACATGGACTGCGCCACGTAGAAGCCCAGGATCGAGGGCGTGAGCCAGCAGGCGAGGGCCGCCGCGCGCGGGTGTCCGCCCGTCGCCGGGCGCGCCGCCACGGCGAGCGAGCACACGGCGAGCGCAAACGAGAGCAGCGATGTGGACTTGAAGGAGAGCGCGTCCATCAGGGCGAGGTTGCCGGAAAGCGCCGCCGCGCCCTCGGCAAGCAGGGCGAGCGCCCCGCAGACGCCGAGCAGGAGGAGCGGGCGGGGGAGGCCCTTCTCGGCAAGCGCGCCGCCGGCGAGAAAGGCGACGAGGTAGCTCACGGCGCTCATGAGCTTGCGCCACTCGAGTAGCCCGCGTTCTTCGCCGCCGGGGGAGACAAAGGCGATGTAGGCGTTGACCGCAAAGACCACGACGACGAGCGCCGCCACAACGGCGCGCGGGCGGCTCACGCGTGCCCAGACCCAGCCGATGACGGGCGTCACCACCACGACGGCGAGGTAGACCCAGATGAACTGCAGGCCGCCGACGAGCCAGCCGGTGCGGTTGAGCCCCACCGACTCGATGGGCAGCACCCACGCGTCCACGGCCAGGGCCACAAGCGCATAGAGGGCCACGGTGGCGAGGATGGGCAGCGCGCGCCGGACGGTGGCGTGCGCCTGGTCGCGCCAGTAGGTGGCGTCGTGGGCGCGGGCGGCGGCGCGAGGCACGAGGAAGAAGCCGGATATGAGGAAGAAGACGTGGTTGCCGTAGGCGCCGAGCAGGCTCACGCAGCTGAGGGCGAGAAGCGCCGGGGCGCCGGGGGCCCAGGCGCCGGACGTGGCGGCGGCAAAGGGGTCCTGAAAGGTGTGGAAGACCGCGATGCCGACGATGGCGACGAGACGCAGGGCCTCGATGCGGGGGTTGCGCGCGGCGTGTCGACGCGGGGGCTGGGCCGTCTGCCCTGCCTCGCGCGCGGCGGGCCCGGGGGTGCTGGGTACGGGGTTGCTCATGCGGTCCTCTCGTCGGGCGCGGCGCTCCGCGCGCCGCTGGCCTCCAAGTATAGACCGCCTGCGAACCTTCCACGAATCTTCCGAGGCGGGGCCATCACCGTACTTCTGCAGGTGAGGCAGGTTGTTTCGAGGGCGGGGGCGTCTGGGCGGGCGCCTTCGCCGTCATCGGGGACCGTAGAATCCTGGGCACGGGAGGGCTCGCTTCGGTGCCGGGGGACGGGGCGCGATGGGGGACGTGGAGTGGACGAGCGCGGCCTGCGCGGTGGCGGAGGTCGCCTGCCTCGTGGTTCTTGTCGCCGCGCTTGTGGTGGCGGCTGCGACGGACGTGGCACGGCGCGTGGTGCCCAACGGCTGCGTGGCCGCGGTCGCGGCTGCCGGCGCGGTGCGCGCGGCACTGGGCGCGGCGGCAGGCGGCGGGCTCGCCGTGGCGGGGGAGGCGGCGCTCGGCGCGGCGGTGGTCCTTGTCGTGATGCTTGCGGCGGCGTGGGCGTCGGCCCGGCGGAGCGGCGAGCCGGGCGTCGGCGGCGGGGACGTCAAGCTGCTTGCGGCCCTCGGCGTCTGGGCGGGGCCGGCTGGCGGGCTGGCCGTGGTGGCGCTGTCGTGCGCGCTGGGCGTCCTTGGGT
>NZ_JACSNQ010000011.1 GCF_016900315.1 Olsenella profusa | reverse complement strand
GTGCGGGGTTGGGAGGGGGGTCTTCTCGCCGGGTTCTTCTCGCCTTCTAGCCGGGTCCTTCTCGCCAAGTGCGCCCGCTGCTTAGGGGACACGCGCTTCTTTGGTGTACGCGCTCCTTAGGTGCACTCCCCAGGTGCACCCGTTTCCAAGGTGAGCTCGTCAAGTGCACGCACTTCTCGGGTGCGACAGTGTCTCATGCGCACGCGCTCCCCAGGTGCACTCGTCAAGTGCACCGGGCCGGGCGTCATTTTCGCTTCAAGTGCACCCAAAACCGGCCGAAACACGTTAAGTGCACCCGCCCGTGAGTACACTTGGCGGGTGCACTTAGGAATCGGGTGCACTTTGGGCGGGGCTGCCGCGCTTTGGGGCGCGGGCAGCGAGAACGACGGCGGGCCCCGGTCGCACATGCGGCTGGAACCCGTCGGGTCGTGCAGACAGGAGGGCAGGAGGAACCTACTTGGCCCAGTGGTCCTTCTCCTCGGCGTAGAGCGACGGGAGGATGCGCGCGAGGTTGGAGAACTCCTTGATGTTGTGGTGGAGCAGGCCGCTCACGATCGGCGCGGGAATGGAGACGCCGTCGGGGATGCCCTTCTCGGCCTCGCCCTGCTCGTTGATGCGCCAGCCCATCCAGAAGCGCGAGCGCAGGACGCTGCCGCCCTCCGCCGGGCGCAGGAAGTGGGTCATCACGGCCGGCGAGTCGGGAATTGGGCCGGAGCCGAGCGTGAGGCCGTTGGCGCACACGATGGTGGAGCAGACGCCGGTGCCGATGAGCGACTCGTCGTAGCCCATCTCGCCGGGACGCTTGAAGCTGATCTGCAGCAGGTCGGCGTGGCCGACGCCGGCGTCCTCCCACACGTGGTGGACGCTGCCCCAGTGGCGCTCGCGGATGGTGAGCGTGTCGTCGAGGGCGCGCGCCGGGTCATCGAGGTAGACATCGTAGTGGTCCTCGTTGTCCCAAATCGCGTAGCGCAGGCGGTCGATGGGGTGCCAGGCGAACCACCAGTCGAACATCTCGGCGGTGACGCCGGGCATGAATGTGTCGTTTGCCGTGGCGGCGGTGCCGTCCTCAAGCAGCCACCAGCCGAACTCGCCGGGCAGCTCGCCGGGCTTGAAGAGGTCGGCGCGGTCCTGGACGCGCGTGCAGAGGTCGTTGTCGAACGGGCCCTCGTCGACGCGCGCGTGCTTGGCGGGGTCGCCCTGCTCGACGTCCTGCTCGTAGTACTTGAAGTAGCTCTTGACGCGGTCGGCGTCGGATACGGGAACCTTGTGTGCCATGTCTCTCCTCTCTGGCGCCGGGCGAGGCGGCCGGCCTCGGCGGCGACCGTACGATACGCGTGTGGCCCCCTGCGGGGGCAGGGGGCCACGAGACGCGCGGGCGGGGACGCTCGCCCGCGCGACGTGATCAGGGCCGGGCGGCAAGGCCCTAGGAGACCCTAGCGGTGGATGTACTCGCCGGCCTGGTAGCGGGGCGGGACCACCGGGATCTCGATCCAGGACTCGTACTCGCCACCGGTGTGGATGACGTGGGTGCCGTGGTTGTCGGTGTCCCACGCGAGCGGCTCGAACCAGCCCTCGCGGATGTAGCGGCCCGCGATCTGGACGCGGAAGCGCTCGCCCTTGTGGTAGACGCGCGCCGTCGGGACGATGGCGATCTCCACGGGCACAATCTCGCCCTCGGCGAGCTTCTTCTCCTCGGTGTTGGCGAGGACGGGGATGTGCTTCTTGGAGAGCTTCTCGTCAAGGGCACGGCGAGAGACGCGGCACTTGCCCCAGGCGCCCGGGTGCGGCTCGTCGAGCGTGTACCACGGGATCCAGTTGCCGTCAGCATCGGCCTTCTGGATGTTGACGAACATGTCCATGTCGTCGTAGCCCTCGCAGGAGACGTAGAGGTGCAGGTTCATGTAGCCGGTGATCTCGGTGTCCTCGGGCAGCACGAACTCGAAGTCGACCTCGCCGGTGGCCGGGTCGTACTTGGCCTCGGCGGCCTGGGCGACGGGCTCGGTGGAGAGGGCGAAGGTCTCCTTGTTCTCCGTCTCCACGGACTCGACGTGGGTGGAGGCGTCCAGGTAGAGCTTCTTGTACTGGGTGCGCTTGATCGGCCACGCCTTCTCGGGGCGCTTCTCCTGGTAGTCGACGTCGTAGGCGTCCATGATGTCCAGGCGCACCTTCGGGGTCATCTCCCAGCCGTTGTGGATGCCCTTGAGGTAGCGGTCGTAGAAGCGCTTGAGGTCCTCGAGGTTGTCGGGGTTGTAGGTGTCAGGCCACTCGAAGTCGCGGTGCGCGCGCATCCACTTGAGGTGGCTGCGGCAGCGACGCCAGGCGTTGAACGAGCCGGGCAGGTGGAAGTGACTCCAGCCGGCGGTCTGGTAGACCGGGATGCGGACCTTGGAGAAGTCCGGGCGCTTGTCCTCCCAGTAGGGGTTCATGAACGGGTACATCTGCGCCATGGCGACCTGGTCGTCCACGCCGTTGGGGCCCGTCACCTGCGCGGCGATGAACTTGTTGAAGGAGAGCGCCGGGACGCCGCCCTCGAAGAAGCTCTCGCGGTAGAGGTCGGTGGTGGACTCCCAGGGCGCGATGCACTTGAGGTGGGGCGGCTGCTCCGCGGCGATGCCCCACTGGTGCATGGCCACGCCGGAGTTACCGGACATGCCCACGTTGCCGTTGCACCACGGCTGCTGGGCGACCCACTCGACGAAGTCGTAGCCGTCCTCGCGGTCCTGGTGGGTGAACATGTGGACGTTGCCCTCGGAGTGGCCGGCGCCGCGCACGTCGACGTTGGCCACGGCGTAGCCCTGGTAGCACCAGTACAGCGGGTCGGGCGACTCGAACTTGGCGCACTTGGAGACGGTCTTGGGCGGCACGCCCATGATCTGCCATTCGCTCATGCCGTCGCCGGGGCGCTTGCCGAACCACGACCAGGAGACGATCACGGGGACCTTCTCGGTGGTGTCGGGACGGTAGATGTCGCAGTAGATCTTGGTGCCATCACGCATGACGACTTCCTGGTCCTGGTCGCAGATGACGCCCGGCGCGGCCTCGTAGCTGCGCTGGTTGAACGGCGGGCAGAAACCCTGGCCCATGCGCGCCATCGGGTCGTCGGACGCGGAGAGGTCGACCTCGGCCTGGTTGTCGTTGGGGCGACGGGCCACGCGGTAGGCGGCCATCATCTCCTCGCCGCCGAAGGTCTCGCGACGCAGGTAGATGTAACCCTCGACGTCGGGGTCCCAGTAGATGGGGCAGTCGTCCTGGTCGTTCTCGCCGGACATGTCGATCAAGTCGGAGAGCTTCTTGTCGGTGACCTTGACCCACTCCTCGGGAATGTGGGGCTCGAGCATGCAGTACCTCCTTTGCTAGACGTTGTGCCGTGGCCTCGCCACGGCTGGTTGCGCCGCCCGCCGGGAGCGGGGCGGCCTCAGGCTGCGCTACTCCTCCATGAGCTCCACGACGTAGTCGACGGCCTCGCCGAAGGTCTTCTTGCGACGGAACTTCATGTAGGGAATCTCGACGTCGAACTCGTCCTCGAGGTACGTGGTGATCTGCGAGACCTGCACCGACTTGATGCCCAGGTCCTCGAAGACGGTGTCCTCGGTGAACTCGGAGGCGTCCTTGCCAAAGAGCTGCGAGGCGCGCTTGCACAGAGCGTCGAACACTTCCTTGCGATCTTCGTCCATGACGGACCCCTTTCCTCTCCGGGCGCCCGCGGGCGCCCGCGCTGCTGCCGCGGGCACGCCGCCCGCGAATGACCGTGAGTCGGGGCCGGCCGCGCGCAGGGCGCTGCGGCTCCAGCCTGGGGCTAGTGTCGGTCAAGGGAGGGCGCGCCCACAATGTAAGCGGCCCCAAAGACCAGGGTCCTTCTCGCCTGCTTTTTGTGCAGAAGTGCAAAAGCTGCCGAACGGTTGGAATGCGCCCGTAGACGACAGGAAGTAGCCCGTAGAATGCCCGTTAGCTACCTGCGATTAAGCCGGGGGTCGCCCGGCGGGAAGAAACGGGGGTTCGATGCTTTCGTGGAGTCTTAGGGCAATCGTACAGGACGTGGTGCTCGCCATCGTGATCAACACGAGCGCGACGCTTCTGGGGGGCGCGCCGCTCGAGTTTGTGACGTGGTACCCCTACACCTGCGCCGCCTTCGGCACCAACGTGCTCGTGCAGCTGATCCTGCCGGTGCCCGGCGTGGCCGCCGCGCTCACCCGCCCGCTCGAGGGGTCCGCCGCCCACCCCTACGTCTCCATCTTCCTGGAGAACCTCATGTACGTGACGTGCATCTCGCTCATGATGGCGTTTCTCCAGACGCCGGCCGGCGGCGACGTCATCGCCACCTGGCTTCTGACCTACGTCCAGCTCATGCTCATCGGCTACGTGACGTCGCTCGTGATGTTCTGGTTCCTGCGGGCCAAGGACGCCCGCCTCGGGCGGGACGCGTGAGCGGAGAGCCCGGACACACGGCTGCGGCGGTCGGCCGCGGCGAGAAGAACCTCGGGGCCGCCGGGGCCGCGCGCGGGGGCGCGGGGGCAGGCGGCGCCGGGCTCCGCCCCGTGCGGCGCGTGGGCTGCGACCTGCTGCGCTCGGAGCGCCTCTCTGCGCTGGCGGCGCGCGACGACTGCGCCGAGGACCCCTTCGTGCGCTCGTGCTTCTCGCCCGAGGAGCGCCGTGAGCTGGCCGGACTCGCCGGGCCGGCGGCGCGCGGACACTTCCTGGCGACAGGCTTTGCCCTCAAGGAGGCGGCCTACAAGTGCCTGCGCCTCGACGACGACGGCGTGGCCGCGCTCGAGGCCCGGCTCGGCCGGCGCGTGACCCTCGCCGACCTGCGCGTGGTGCGCACGCGCGACTGGCCGGAGCTCCTGGTGGCGCCCGACCTCGCCGGCGCGCTCGGCGTTAGCGCGTGCGACGTCTCGCTCTCCCACGACGAGGGGCTCGTGGTGGCCGTCGCGGAGATGGAGCTCCTCGCGTAGGGCGCGCGGGCGCGGGGCAGCGAGAAGAACGCGGGGCCGGCGTCGTGCCGGCCAGGCCGGGGCGCCGCCCGGCACGACGCCCCCTCCGTCCTGCGCGGCGCCCGACCGACACGACGCCCCATCCGTCCTGCGCGGCGCCCGACCGGCCCGTTCTTCTCGCCCCTACGCCAGCTCCACCGCGTCCGAGCCGTCAATCAGCAGGTCGGCGTCGTAGAAGGCCTCGAGCGCGTCTATGGCGAGCGCCGTGTCGCGCGCGCCGGCCGTCTCAAAGACCGAGTGCATGGCCAGCTGCGGGCAGCCCACGTCCACCGCGTGCACGCTCACCTGCACGTTGGAGAGGTTGCCGAGCGTGGAGCCGCCCGCCACGTCGGAGCGGTTGGCAAAGGTCTGGTAGGGCACGCCCGCGCGCTCCAGCACGGCCACGAGCACGGCGCGGCTGAAGGCGTCGGTGCAGTAGTGCTGGTTGGCCGCCTCCTTGACCACCAGGCCGCCGTTCAGGTGGCAGCGGTTGGCCCCGTCCATCTTCTCGGGGTGGCTCGGGTGGACGGCGTGCGCGTTGTCGCAGCTCACGAGCATCGAGGCCGCAATGGCGCGACGGTGCTCCTCGTCGGTCTTGCCGAGCGCGGCGCTCGTGCGGGCCAGGGCGTCGGCGAGCAGCGTGGAGAGGGCGCCCTGCTTGGTGCCCGAGCCCACCTCCTCGTTGTCGAAGCAGGCGTAGACCGTGACGCAACGCGGGTTCTCCGTGGCGAGAAACGCGGAGAGCGCGGCGTAGGCACACTGCAGGTCGTCCAGACGCGCGCCCGAGACGAACTCCCCGGCGCGGCCCCACACGCGCGGCTCCTCGTGCGCCACGAGGAGGAGGTCACGCGCGAGGACGTCGGCGGGCGCGCAGCCGGCCGCCTCGGCGACCATCTCGTCAAAGGCGCCCGTCGCAAGCTCGCCCGCCGAGAAGAGCGGGCAGAGGTCGACGGCCCGGTTGAGCTGGGGCGCAAGCCCACTGCCGCGCTCGAGGTGGATGGCCACGCTCGGAATCAGGCAGACGTCCTGGCGGATGTCCACCAGGCGGCTCTCCACCCGCGAGCCCGCGCGCACCAGCACGCGCCCGGCCACGCCGAGCGGCCGGTCAAGCCAGGTGTGGTCGATCATGCCGCCGTAGGCCTCGACGTCCAGGCGCAGGCTCCCGCCCTCGCCGACGAGCTCGGGCACGGCCTTCACCTTGTAGGTGGGAGAGTCGGCGTGGGACGCCGTCATCTGGAAGTGGTAGGCGCCGTCCGCGCACGCGTCGGCGCCTACCTTCCACGCCACGACGCTCGAGTTGTTGCGCACGGTGTAGTAGCGCCCGCCCGGGACGACGTCCCAGGGGGCCTGCTCGGGCAGGTAGGTGAAACCGGCCGCGTCAAGGCGCGCGCGGACCTCGGCGACGGCGTGAAAGGCGGTCGGGCAGGCGCGGAGAAACTCGACGAGCCCGGCGGCCGCCTCCTTCTCGTTGGTTGGCATGAGGCAGCTCCTCGGTCGTGTTTTGCGACCGACTAGCCTAGCACTTCTCGCCGGGCCTCACCGTTCTTCTCGCCGGGGCGTCGTGCCTGGTGCCAGAATCGCTTCCCCTGTGCGCTGCGCCGGAATCGGCGGGAGTGCGCGTTTTGAGTGCGAGAAGGACGGGGCTTGTGCGCGGGTCTGCACACAAGGGCGACAAAACAGGCGGCACTTCCGCACACCCCCCGGGAATTTGGCGCAGTGCGCAATCCCGGCGAATCCGGCACCTGCGAAAACGCGCCACAAACGCGCCGCCGGCAGCCACCTACGGCAGCCACCCACGGCATTCGACCGCGGCAGCCGCCCGCAGCGCCAGCCCCGCGCGCTACAGCATGTTGCGGGCCTTGAACTCCGCCTGCACCGTGGCCAGCATGAGCTCCACGTCGTCGAGACCGAGGTGGCGCTCGGACTCCCCCGCCTTGAGCGTCCCGCGGCGGCGCGCCCAGCTCTCCAGCGAGGCCGGCCGCTGCTCGTGCGGGAGGATGCGCGTCTCGGGGTCCACGCGCCGGCAGATGTCGCGCGTGTCGATGGGCACCACGCGCCCGGCCTTGCGCGCCTCGGCGTAGCCGTCGATGTGCAGCATGAACCAGGAGTCCTCGAAGGCCGCGTTGTGCGCCATGAACGGGTAGGCTGAGAGCGCCGCGAGGATGGCCGCCTGGGCCTTCTTGTCCTCCCGGAAGGGCGGGCGGCCCTCGAGGTCGGACCACTGGATCTTGTGGATGTCCGACAGCGGCACGCCCTTCTCGGCGTACATCTGCGGCAGGCCGAAGTAGGCGGCAAACGGGTCGTGCGGCTTTGCGTCCGGGCCCACGGTCATGAACTCGAGACCCACGTTGATGATGTAGCCGCGCGCGGGGTCGCGGTCGGTGGTCTCGATGTCGATGCCCACGACCATCCCGGAGACCGGCGCATCCACCCAGGCGATGCCCAGGTCGCGCGCGTCGGGGCCGGCGAGCGCCGCCACCTTGGAGTCCGGGCGGTGCTGCAGCACGGCCACGGCGTGGATGAGGTCGGAGGTGGAGAGGCCGCGCGCCAGGCTCGACGGCGAGAGGTCGCGCAGCTTCTCTATGCCAAAGCGGTCGCAGACGTCGCGGTTGCGGTCGGCCAGCGACGTCACCAGGTCAAACGAGAACGGCTCCCTGCCCGCCGGGGCCTCGCGCCACGCGGACATGAGCACGCCGAGCGCCTCCTCGTTCCGGGCGCGCTCGGCGGAGAGCGACGCGTCGTCGGTGAGGAAGCCGGGGAAGACGAAGGCGCTCGCGCACTCTATGGCTTGGCTGAGGTCCATCCTGACGCCCTCTCTGACGGCTCCCGCGGAAGTGACTACGCTAGGCTAGCACACGTGCCCGGCTGAGATGCGCACGGCCTTCCGGCGAGAAGAACCTGCAGGTCGCGGGCGCGCGCGACAGGCAGGCACGCGCACGCAACGGGCGTGCGGCCGGATGCCGTCCGCGCGGCCCTACCGCGCCCAGACCACGCGGCCGTCCAGGCGCGGCTTGGGCGCCGGCACCTCAGCCGCGTAGCCCAGCACGCAGTGGCCGACGCCCTCGAAGTCGCCCTCCACGCCGAGCTCGGCCAGGATCGCGCGACCCTCCTCGGAGTCGAACTCCTCCTTGGCGCGGTGGATCCAGCAGCTCCCGAGGCCGAGCGCGTGGGCGGCCAGCATGAGGTTGCCCATCACGAGCGAGCCGTCGTAGACGTGGGTGGGCACGTCGCGGCGCGCGAGGACCACGAGCACCACGGGCGCGCCGTAGAACGGGTCCGTGCCCTCGGCCGCGCCCATGACCTTCGCGTTCATGGCGGAGAGGCGGTCGCGCAGCGCTCGGTTGGTCACGGCAACGATCACGGTGTCCTGACGGCCCATGCCGCTGGCCGCCCAGAGCCCCGCGTCGACCACCTGGGAGACGAGCTCCTCGCTCGGCACCTCCTCGGTGTACGAGCGCACGCTGCGGCGCTCCTCCATGGCCTCGATGACGGGGTTCTTCTCGACGTTCTTCTCGGTGCCCATGGCAACCTCCCTGGCTCGCGCTTTCCCTGCGTCCGTTATACCCCAAAGCCGGGGCAAGGGCGGTGGGGGCGGCCGACGGTCCCGGGCTAGAACAGGTTGAGCCTCGAGAGACCCCGGCGGAACGCCTTGTAGTCCATGACGCCGGAGTCCCGCAGCGTGGAGAGGCAGACGGGAACGGCGACCTCGTCCTCCTTGGCCATGGGGCGCGTGACGAGCCCGCCGCCAGGCACGACGAGGTTGCCCGCCACCATGAACGAGAGGCCGTGGGCGGCCATGAACGCCGCGAGCTCCTCGTCGTTGTTCACCGCCACGAACCTGGAGCGCAGCCCGCGGGCGAGGTAGGCGTCCAGGACGGAGCTCTTGAAGTGCTCGAAGTGGTCGGAGTAGAGCACGGGGTAGCCGCTGACGTCCTCGATCGTGACGAACTCGCGCGCGGCGAGCGGGTGGTCGGGAGCCATGAGCAGGCAGCACCCCACCGTACCGAGCGAGCCGCAGACCACGTCATCGGCGTGGATCTGGCCGATGGAGATGACGCCCCCCACGCGGCCGGAGCGCAGGGCGTCAAGCGACTCGCCGTCCTCGAGCAGGTCAACCCTGACCTCGCGCCCGAGCACCTTGCTGGAGACGATCGAGATGAGCGAGCTGAACTTCTCGACGCCCGGAAAGAACGGGCAGCAGAAGCCCATCCTGAAGTCCGAAGCCCTCGGGTCGCCCTCGGCCCCGCCCGATAGGGCAAAGCGCTCCAGGCTGTCCCACTCGCTCAGGACACGGCGAGCCTGCCGGGCAAAGGCGTGGCAGAAGGGCGTGGGGCGCACGCCGCGCTCAGGCGCTCGAAGAGCGGGGTCCCCAGGCGCCCCTCGAGCTCGGCCATCGACTTCGAGACCGCCTGCACCGAGACGCCCTCCCTCGCCGCGGCGGCAGAGAAGCTCCCCGCGTCCACGATCGAGCAGACGTACCTGAGCTGCTTGACGTTCATGCAACCCCCCTCCCATGCGAAAAACACGGCTCTGGCTTCAGGTTTTTTTGGCTTTGCAGCAGGCGCCACAAACACAGCCTTCTAATAATGGCACGAGTGGGTCCCCTTCCCGGGAGACGCATGGTCTTGCTAAACAACGGGTTGAGAAACGAAAGCCTGCCGGAGGCGAGGGCGCAGGCCGGAGGGCGCGTCCCGTCACCCCCAAGACACAGGACGCCGCTGGAGTCCGCCTGACGGAGAGGGCGCCACGCCAGGGCGGGGGCGCCTCGGGACGCGCCGTGTCGAGACGCCTCGCACCAGGCGGGGACGGCGCTCACGGGACGGGTGGCGACGCTCAGGAAAAGCCACCCCAAACGAGGCGGCACCGCAGCTAGAATCTATGCGTAATGTGCGAAAAACATCACAAAGTGGAAGGATTCCTCCCATGGCAAATAAGAAGACCTCGGCGAGAAGGACCTCGGGGGCCACAGCCGGCGCGGCACGCAGCGGCGCGGCCGACGTGTCGCGCGACAGCTCGGCCGGCGCGGCGCGCAGCGGCACCGGGCGCGCACGCGGAACGGACGCCCCGGCACGGCCCGCCGGCCGCCACCCGCTCGCACGAGCCGCCGCCAAGGCGTCCTCCGACGCCGTCTTCCAGCGCCACCTTGCCCGCCACCACGACGAGCTGCGCTGGCTCTACATGGAGCTCTACGACAACGGCTCCATGTTCGCCGAGCTCCTCGACAGGATGAAGGGCTTCTACGACGAGCGCCCGGAGTCCCTGAAGCGCCTCGACACCCAGCGCGAGGCCGCCGGCGCGTGGTATCGCCAGCGCGACCTCCTCGGCATGCAGCTCTACGTGGACAACTTCGCCGGCACCCTCGAGGGCGTTGGCGAGCGGCTCGACTACGTGGAGCGCTGCCACGTCAACTACCTGCACCTCATGCCGTTCCTGGACACCCCGTCCGACAGGAGCCGCTCCGACGGCGGCTACGCGGTGCGCGACTTCCGCAGCGTCCGCGCCGACCTCGGCACGATGGCCGACCTCTCCCTCCTTGCCGAGAAGTGCCACCGTCGCGGCATCAGCCTCTGCATGGACTTCGTGATGAACCACACCTCCGAGGAGCACGATTGGGCGCGCCGCGCCCGCGCCGGCGAGGGCGAGTACATGAGCCGCTACTTCTTCGAGTCCAACCAGGCCGTGATCGACCAGTACACGCGCGACGTTCCGCAGGTCTTCCCCACCACCGCGCCCGGCCACTGGACCTACCTGCCCGAGCTCGGCCAGTACGTGATGACGCAGTTCTACCCCTACCAGTGGGACCTCAACTACCGCAACCTGCGCGTCTTCAACGAGATGATGTACAACTTCCTCTACCTGGCCAACCAGGGCATCGACGTCATGCGGCTGGACGCGGTCCCCTACATCTGGAAGCAGCTCGGCACCAACTGCCGCAACCTCCCGCAGGTCCACACCATCGTGCGGATGATGCGCATGGTCGCCGAGGTGGTGTGCCCGGGCGTGGCGCTCCTGGGCGAGGTGGTCATGGCGCCGGTCGAGGTGGTCCCCTACTTCGGGACGCCGGAAAAGCCCGAGTGCCACATGCTCTACAACGTCACCACGATGGCGACCACCTGGCACACCGTGGCCACGCGCGACACGCGCCTTTTGCGCGGGCAGCTCGAGTCCGTCTGCGGCCTGCCCAAGGAGTACACCTTCCTCAACTACCTGCGCTGCCACGACGACATCGGCTGGGGCCTCGACTACGACGCGCTGAGGGCGTGGGGCATGGAGGAGCGCCCGCACAAGGACTACCTCAACGCCTACTTCCAGGGGCACACCCCCGGCAGCGTCTCCCGCGGCGAGCTCTACAACGCCGACCCGATGACCGGCGACGCGCGCTTCTGCGCCACCACGGCGTCGATGTGCGGAATCGAGGCGGCCGGCTTCGAGGGCGACAAGGCGGCGATGGAGGTGGCCGTCCGCAAGGACGTCATGCTCCACGCCTACCTGCTCGCGCAGTCCGGCCTGCCGATCATCTACAGCGGCGACGAGGTGGGCCAGGTCAACGACTACACCTACAAGGACGACCCCGAACGCGCCGACGACTCCCGCTACGTGCACCGCGGCCGCTTCGACTGGGCGCTCGTCGACAACGTCCGCGACAAGAGCACGGTGCAGGGCAAGGTCTTCTCAGCGCTGAGCCGGCTCGAGGCCGTCCGCCGCGCCGAGGCCGTCTTTGACGCGGACGCCGAGGCGGAGGTCTCCGACTACAGCGACCCGGCCATCCTCTGGATCACGCGCCGCGCGGGCGACCAGGTCCTCTTTGCGATCTACAACTTCTCCGACGAGGAGCGCGAGGTCTGGATGCCGGGTACCGTGAGCTGCACGGACCTCATGAGCGGCGAGAAGGGCGAGCGCAAGAGGATCTCCCTGCCCGCGTGGGGCTTCGCCTGGCTCCTCGTGTGAGGGCGCGGCTCCGCAGCGCGGCCGGTGCTAAGGGTGCGGGTGCGCGGCTGGGGGCCGGTGCTAAGGGTGCGGGCGCGCGGCTGGGGACCGAATGCTGCGGGGCCGAGGCATAAGCCCCAAGGGCGGCCATGCCGCCGTCAGGCCCCGAGCGCGGCGAGAAACGCCTGCGTCGCGGGTGTGAGGGCGCGCCCACGCCGGCGGATGACGAGCAGTTCCCGGGAGAGCGTGAGGTCCGTGACGGCTAGTCGCGCCACGCGCCCCTCCCCCACCGCGCGGTCCACGAGGCTCGCGGGCAGCACCGAGGCCCCAAGGCCCGCCTCCACGGCCGCGACGAGGGCCTCGGTGGAGACGCTCTCCCAGACGGGGTCGCAGGCAAGGCCGCGCTCAGTGAGGGCCGCCTCGAAGAGCTCGCGCACGCCGCTGCCGCGCTCGCGCAGCACCAGGCGCCCCCGGGCGAGCTCGGCCGCCGTGACGGCCTCGCCCGCGCGGCCGGGCGCCGCCACGGCCACCAGCTCGTCGCGCGCGAACGGCTCCGCCACGAGGGTGCCGTCGTGCACGAGCCCCTCCACCAGGCCTACCTCCGCAACGCCCGCCACCACGTCGCGCTCGACGGCCTGCGAGTCCTCCACGCGCACGCGCGGCCGCACCTGGGGCGCCGCCGCGGCGAGGCGCGCGAGCGCGGCCGGCAGGTGGCAGGTCCCGCACGTGATGCTCGAGGCGATCCGCAGCGTCTGGGTCCCGGCCGCCTCGGACATCGCGCACTCGAGGTCCCCCAGGTCGTCGAGGACCGCCCGGGCGCGGGCGAGGAGGCGCGCGCCCTGCTCGGTGAGGAGCATCTGCCGGCCCTCGCGGTCAAAGAGCTCGACGCCAAAGTGGAGCTCGAGGTCGCGCACCGCCTGGCTCACGGACGGCTGGGAGACGCCCAGCTCCCGCGCGGCTGCGCTCACGCCCCCGGCCTCGCAGACGGCGCGGAAGAGCTCCAGGTGCCTGATCGTCATGCGTCCGGCCATGACGCTCCAATCCATCGTAATTATCGATAGTTCTCATACTCATAATAGTAATTTACATATGTCCTGCGGCGCGGTACCTTCGTGGCGAAGCACCCGGAGGAAGGCAGGGCAGAGATGGACGCACGCACGGCACAGAACCCCACGCAGGAGGCGTCCGGGGACGGCACCGCGGCCGGCCTCACGAGCGCGGAGGCAGCGCGCCGGCTCGCCGAGGACGGCCCCAACGAGGTGGCCGAACGGCGACGCAACCCCGTGCTCGCGTTTCTCGCCCGCTACTGGGGGCCGATGCCGTGGCTGCTCGAGCTGGCGGCGGTGCTCGCGCTGGCCGTGGGCCACGCCACCGAGGCCGTGGTCATCGCCGTGCTGCTCACGGTCAACGCCGTGGTGGGCCAGCTGCAGTCCTCGAGCGCGCGCCGGGCGGTGGAGCTGCTGCGGCGCGACCTCGCCGTGGGCGTGAGCTGCCGGCGCGACGGCGCCTGGGGCGAGGTGGCGGCCCGCGAGCTCGTGGTGGGCGACGTGGTCTCGCTCGGCCTGGGACGCGTGGTGCCGGCCGACGTGCGCGTGCTCTCCGGCGACGCCGACGCCGACCTCTCCTCGCTCACCGGCGAGTCCCTGCCCCGGACGGTCGCGGCCGGCGACGAGCTCCCGGCGGGCTCCGTCGTGGCCCGCGGCGCCGTGACGGCCGTCGTCACCGCCACCGGCGAGCGCTCGGGGCTCGGCCGCACCGCCGCGCTCGTGCGCGACGCCGCGCCGCGCTCGCGCCAGCAGGAGCTGCTCTTCTCGATCGTGCGGTACATGATGTACCTGGGCGTGGCCGCATCGGTCGTGGTGGGCGGCTACGCGCTCGTGCGCGGCGACGGCCTCGTGGACGTGGCGTCGCTCGTGATCACCTTCCTCATGGGCGCGGTCCCCGTGGCACTGCCCGCAGTCCTCGCCATCGTGCAGGCGGCGGGCGCGCTGGCGCTCTCGCGCGAGGGCGTGCTCGTGACGAGGCTCGACTCCGTGGAGGACGCCGCCTCGATCGACGTCTTCTGCCTCGACAAGACCGGCACACTCACCACCAACCAGCTCGAGGTCACCGAGGTCGTCCCGCTCGGCGGCCACACGGCCGCGGAGGTCGTGCGCGCCGCGGCGCTGGCGAGCGAGGCCACCGGCTCGGAGGCCATCGACGCCGCGATCAGGCGCCGCGCGCAGGCGGACGGCGTGGGCGCGGCCGGCGCGCGACAGCTCTCCTACGTCCCCTTCGACCCCGCGGCCAAGCGCACCGAGGCCACCGCGGAGCTCGCGGACGGCACGCGGGTCCTTCTCGTCAAGGGCGCGCCGCGCGTGGTGGCAGGCCTTGCCGCCACGGACGCGGAGACGCTCGGGCGCGCCGTCGAGGGCCTCTCCGCACGAGGCCTGCGCTGCGTGGCCGTGGCCTCCGGCACAGGCGAGAAGGACCTCGAGGTCGTGGGGCTGCTCGGCCTGGCCGACCCCCCGCGCGACGACGCGGCCGAGCTCGTGGGGCGCCTGCGGGCGCTCGGTGTGCGCCCGCTGATGCTCACCGGCGACGACGCGGCCATCGCGCGCGAGGTCGCGGCGGCCGTGGGCGTGGGCGGCCGCGTCCGGCGCGCCGCCGAGCTGCGCGACGCCCCGCACGACGCGCAGCTTGCGCTGGTGGAGGGCTCGGACGGCTTTGCCGAGGTGCTCCCCGCCGACAAGCACCTGATCGTGCACCTGCTCCAGGAGGCGGGCCACTCCGTGGGCATGACCGGCGACGGCGTCAACGACGCCCCCGCCCTCGCCCAAGCCGAGCTGGGGTGCGCTGCCCCCGGCGCCACCGACGTGGCCCGCGGCGCGGCGTCGGCGGTGCTCACCGGCGAGGGGCTCGCCGGCATCGTGGACGCCCTCACCGAAAGCCGCCGCGCCTACCAGCGGATGCTCACCTGGGTCATCAACAAGGTCACCAAGGTCGTGGAGTCGGTGGTGCTCCTTGCCGCCGGGTATGTGCTCACCGGAAGCATGCTCGTCTCGCTTCTGGGCATGAGCCTGCTCATCTTTGCCAACGACTTCGCCACGATGTCCATCGCCACCGACAACGTGCGCGCCACGACCTCCCCCAACGGCTGGGACCTGCACTCGATCGTGCGCGCCTCGGCCGTGCTGGGCGCGCTCTTCGCGGTCGAGGAGCTCGTGGTGGCCTGGCTCGCCGCTGGTCCGCTCGGGCTGGGTGCGGGGGCCGCGCCGACGCTGGTGATGTACGCGCTCGTGGTGAACTCGCAGGTCCGCATCCTCACGGTGCGCGAGCGCGGGCACGCGTGGGCGAGCCGACCGAGCCGCGGGATGCTCATCGTGGCCGCAGCGGTGACGGTGGGCTTCACGGCGCTCGTACTGGCGGGCGTGGCGGTGCCTGCGGTGACGCCTGAGGCGGTGGCAGCAACGCTCGCGGTGTGCGCGGCGGGCGGGGCGGCCCTCGACTTCGCGAAGGTCGCGCTCTTCCGTCGCTTCCACGTGGCGTAGCGGACGACGCGATGCGGGCCCGACGTGCGCTCGCGGCGCGGTTGTCCTTGTCGCCCCGTTGTCCTTCTCGCCAGCGCGTCCTTATCGCCCCGTTGCCCTTCTCGCCCAGCCGTCCTTCTCGCCCCGTTGCCCTTCTCGCCCAGCCGTCCTTCTCGCCCCGTTGCCCTTCTCGCCCAGCCGCCCATCGCTGCTTTGGGATTAGAGGCCGTTGCAACACCGAGTCCGACGATGCTTAGAAACTGGAGGTCGTCGGCGCCATAATCGGGCGAGTTGCTTTGAAAGCGCATGCTGTTGCACCTGCATCCAACGTCGCCTGGTGGAACAACCCAGGATTTCAAAGCGATTGAGGCCCCAGATGCCGTATTGAGTGCGATTCCGTAAGCACCTTCTTGACCAGGTGGTGCAACAACCGCGATTCTCAAAGCGCGCATCGGGCCAACCGGTGCAACAGCCGCGGGTTCGTAAGCACGCCCACCACCAGCTGGCACGCCAGTCGCAGCCCACAAAGAACGGCGGGGCGAGAAGGGCCGCGCAGCCCCAATCGCCCCGCCGTCTTGTTCTTCTCGGCGCCCACTTCTCGCAGTGGCAGTCGCCGCCGCAGCCGCAAACGAGTGGCGCGCGAGCGAGCGCACCCGCGCGTGGCGGCGCGCGCCCCAGTTCACGCCCACCGCGGGCTGCAGCGAGTCGCACATGCCGTAGAGCAGCGGCTGCACGAAGCCGTCGACGAACATGAGCACGCCGTAGACCGACACCGCAACCTCGCCGCCGGTGCGCACGAGGATCGCGTTCATGACGATCGAGGTCACGCGGCCCGCCACGTTGTTGAGGAAGGTGGGGCTGCCGCACGCGGCGATCTGACGCACCAGGCGGGCACGGAACCGAGGCCGGCAGAGGCGCAGCGTGGCGCGCCCGCGCAGGAACGGCACGTAGCCGATGACGCTGCAGACCGACATCGCCACGCACCCCGCGAGCGAGCGCACCCGCGCGTGTCCCACCCCAGGCCCGCCAGGAGCAGCAGCTCGAGCGACATGCTGAGAGCGGACATACCCACGTTGAGCGCCATGCTGCCGCGGATGTAGCCGCTGATGCGCAGGAAGTTGTCGACCGCGTAGAGCAGCGAGGAGAGCGGCGAGAAGAGCGCGTAGACGCGCAGGTAGCCCACTGCGAGCTCCGCAAACTCGCCGCTCGCGCCCATGAGGGACATGAGTGTCGGGGCGCCGAGGTACATCGCCGCGCCCGTGACGAGCCCGGTGAGCACGATAAGGATCGTCGCGCAGGTGAAGACGCTGTTCGCCTCGTCGCGCCGGCCGCGGCCGAGCGCCACCGAGATCGGCACCGCCGAGCCCACGCCGATGAGGTCGGCCAGGGCAAAGTTCACGATCACGAACGGCATCGCGAGGTTGATGGCAGCAAACGCGGTGGCGCCCACGAACTGGCCCACGAACACGCCGTCGAGCGTCTGCCACAGCGACGAGGCGAGCATGCTCACCGCGCCCGGCACGGCGGCCATGAAGAAGAGGCGCCGCGTGGGCGTCCCCAGGTAGAGCGTGCGCGAGTCCATGTCCTTCTCCTCCCCTCCCCGCCGGCCGGCGGACGGCGCGGCGGTCCACAAAAAAGGCGCGCCCGATCGTCTCTCGACAACCGGGCGCACCCGACACCTTCTCCGGTCCAGAGGCCCTGGCCTCCCTGTGCGCTGCGGCGCACGACCCTCCGGTGAGTCTCTTCAATTTGCGGCCACGGCCGCTTGACCCCATGCTAGCGAAGCCGCGCCCGCAAAGTCAAACGGCCGGACGGCGAGAAGGACGCGGGACGCGCGGCGGCTCCCGGACGCGCAGCGGCTCCTGCGCGACGCACGGCGGCCTGCGCCCCTTGCACGGCGGCCTGCGCCCCTTGCGCGGCGGCCTGCGCCCCTTGCGCGGAATTTCCCGAGAGTGTGCGTTCCGGGTGCCGAAATCGGCGCCCCTGTGTGCGCCGGCGCGCACAACCCCCGTGTTTCTCGCGGCTAAAACGCACAACCCCGCCGGTTCCGGCGCAGGGGCCGGGACGGCAACTTCCGCAGGGGCCGGAGCGGCAGTCTTCGCAGGAACCGGGACGGCGCCCCAGCAGGAGCCGGGACGGCGCCCCCGCAGGGACTCTGAAGCAACCTCCATAGCAACCGGCGAGAAGGACGCCCGGCCCCGGCCGCCCTACGCGCGCAGCTCCTCCGCCACGTAGCGGCCCGTGACGCTCTCCGGGCAGGCCGCCACCTGCTCGGGCGTGCCGGCGGCCACCACGCGCCCGCCGGCGTCGCCGCCGCCCGGGCCCATGTCGATCACCCAGTCCGCGTTGACGATCATGTCTAGGTCGTGCTCGATCACCACCACCGTGGCACCGTTGTCGATGAGGCGCTGCAGCACGCCGAGAAGGACCTCCACGTCGAGCGGGTGCAGACCGATCGTGGGCTCGTCGAAGACGAAGAGGGCGTCGGCCTGGTCGCGCGTGAGCTCGCTGGCGAGCTTGAGGCGCTGGGCCTCGCCGCCCGAGAGCGCCGGCGTGGCCTCGCCGAGCGTGAGGTAGCCGAGCCCCAGGTCGGAGAGGACGGCCAGCTTGGCCTTGGCCGTGCGCAGCTTGGTCCCGGCCAGGGCGTCCGCGGCCTCGTCCACCGTGAGGGCCAGAAGGTCCGGCAGGCTGGGCCCGCAGCCGTCCCCGTGGCCGTGCGCGCCGCCCTCCCTCGCGTCCTTCTCGCCAAAGAGCGGGATCTCCCAGGCCGCGCGGGCGTAGCGGGCGCCGCCGCAGTCCGGACAGGGCACGTCCACGTCCGGCAGGAACTGCACGTCGAGCGAGATTTGACCCGTACCGTCGCAGGTGGGGCAGCGCAGGCTGCCGGTATTGTAGGAGAAGGCGCCCGCCTTGAGGCCCCGCTCGCGCGCGGCGTCGGTCTTGGCGTAGGCGCGGCGCAGGTCGTCGAGGACGCCGGAGTAGGTGGCCACCGTCGAGCGGACGTTAGCGCCTATGGGCGTGGCGTCGATGAGGTTGGCGCGCCGGATGCCCTCGGCGTCGACCGAGCGCACGTGGGACGGCAGCGCCTCGCCCGCGATGGCGGCGCGCAGGGCCGGAATCAGGCTCTCCAGCACGAGCGTGGTCTTGCCCGAGCCGGAGACGCCCGTGACCGCGGTGAGCCGCCCGCGCGGGACCTCCACCGAGAGCGGGCGCACCGTGTGGATGGCGCCCGTCTCCAGGCGGATTGCCCCGTGCTCGAACACGTCGTCGGCCGCCGCGCGGCTGCGCACGCGCACGCCCCGCTCGCCGGAGAGAAACGGCGCGATCCGCGAGTCCGGGTTCTTCTCGACGTCTGCCACCGTGCCCTGGGCGATGACGCGCCCGCCGTCGGCGCCCGAGCCGGGGCCGATCTCGATCAGGTGGTCCGCGCGACGCAGCACCCGCACGTCGTGGTCCACGAGCACCACGGAGTTGCCGTCCTCGAGCAGGTCGTCCACCACGCCGAGAAGCCCGTCCACGTTGGAGGGGTGCAGGCCGATGGAGGGCTCGTCGAGCACGTAGAGGACGCCGTTGGTGCGGTTGCGCACCGCGCGGGCCAGCTGCACGCGCTGGCGCTCGCCCGTGGAGAGCGTGGACGAGGCGCGGTCCAGGCTGAGGTAGCCCAGGCCCAGCTGCTGCAGGCGGCAGATGGGCTCGGCGAACTCGTCAACGATGGTCTGGGCCATGGGGCGCAGGGCCTCAGGCATGAGCGCGGGCACGCCGGGCACCCAGGCGGCGAGCTCGTCGAGCGTGAGCGCCGTGGCGTCGGCGAGCGTGCGCCCGTCGATCATCGGGCCGCGCGCCGCCTCCGAGAGGCGCGTGCCGCCGCAGTCCGGACACACGTCCTCGCGCAGGAACTTTGCCACGCGCGCGAGGCCCTTCTCGTCCTTGGCCTTGGAGAGGGCGTTCTTCACGGTGTTGACGGCGCTGTAGTAGGTGAAGTCCATCTCCGCGAAGGTGTCGCCCTTCTTGGCCTTGTAGAGGATGTGCTTCTTGACCATGGGGCCGTGGAAGACGATCTCGCGCTCCTCGGGCGTGAGCTGGTTGAACGGGACGTTGGTACGCACGCCCATGGCGCCGCAGACCTGCTTCATGAGGTCCCACATGAGGCTGCCCCACGGCAGCACCGCGCCATCGTCGATGCTGATCGACTCGTCCGGCACGAGCGTGGACTCGTCCACCGTGCGCACCACGCCCGTCCCGCCGCAGGTGGGGCAGGCGCCGCCGCTGTTGAACGCGAGGTCCTCGGCGCCGGGGCCGTAGAACTCACGCCCGCAGTTGGGGCAGGTGATCGGCTGCATGAGCGCCACCGCCATGGAAGGCTCGGCGTGCGCGCCGCAGTGGGGGCAGCGGTGGCTGCCCAGGCGCGAGAACATGAGGCGCAGGTAGTTAAGCAGCTCGGTGGAGGTGCCGAAGGTGGAGTGCACCCCGCCCACGCCCGGGCGCTGCCGCAGCGCGAGCGCGGCGGGCACGTGGAGCACCTCGTCCACCGTGGCCCGCGCCGTCTGGCCGATGCGCCGGCGCGTGTAGGTTGAGAGGGCGTCCAGGTAGCGCCGGCTGCCCTCCGCGTAGAGTGTGCCGAGCGCCAGCGAGCTCTTGCCCGAGCCCGACACGCCCGCGATCCCCACGAGGCACCCCAGCGGCACGTCAACGTCCACGTTCTTGAGGTTGTGCACGCGCGCCCCGCGCACCTCGATGTGGTCTGGCTGCCCCGCCCTTGGCATGTCCGCCCCCTCCGTCGTTCTTCTCGCCCCTGATGATACGCCCGGGACCGGACGCGTGACGGACACGCCCGCCTCTCCGGCTTGGGGCTGGGCCCGCGGACGCGTCGTGCGCTACACTCGGTACGCAAACGGGGAGGACGCATGGACATCAACCAGATCGCACAGATGGCGGGGGTCTCGCGGGCCACGGTCTCGCGCTACCTCAACGACGGCTACGTCAGCCAGGAGAAGCGCGACGCCATCCGCCGCGTCATCGAGCAGACCGGCTACGTGCCCTCCCGGCAGGCCAAGACGCTGCGCACCGGCAAGAGCGACGTGGTGGGCGTGGTCATCCCCAAGATCAACTCCGCCTCGGTGAGCCGGATGGTCGCCGGCATCACGGGCGTGCTCAACCAGGCCGGCTACCAGGTGCTCCTTGCCAACACGGACAACGATGCCGCGCGCGAGGTCGAGTTTTTGCGCCTGTTTGCCGAGAAGAGCCGCGTGGACGGCGTCATCCTCGTGGCGACCGTCGTCACCCCGGAGCACGAGGCGGCCTTCTCGGCGCTCGGCGTGCCCCTGGTGGTGCTCGACCAGAACGTGGCCGGGCGCACCTGCGTCTACCAGGACGACTTCGACGCCGTGCGCGACGTGACGGCGCTCGCGCTGCGGGGCTCGTCGCGGCCCGCCTACATCGGCGTGCTCGAGGAGGACGTGTCGGCCGGGCGGATGCGCCGTGAGGGGTTTCTCGCCGGGTGCGCCGCCGCGGGCGTGACGGTGGCAGACGACATGACGCGCGTGGCCGAGTTCACGGTGGACTCCGGCTACGAGCAGGCCGAGTCGCTGCTCGACGCGCACCCCGACCTCGACGCCATCGTCTGCGCCACCGACTCGATCGCCTACGGGGCGCTCACCTGCCTGCGCGAGTACGGTCGGCGCGTGCCGGAGGACGTGGCGGTCACCGGCGTCGGCGACGCGGAGCTCTCCCAGATCGTGACGCCCACGCTCACCACCGTGCACCACCACTACAAGACCTCGGGCGTGGAGGCCGCCCGGATGCTGGTCGGGATGATGGCCGGCGACGACTCCGTGCCGCGCGAGCTCAAGATGGGCTATGACGTCGTGGCGAGAAACTCCACGCGCTGAGCTGGTGTCGGCGTCGGCGGAAGTGAGCGTGCTTACGGAATCGTGACCGTTGCAGGGACGGCGGCCCCCGCGCTTACGAAACGGCGGTCGTTTCGGCGCCCCGTACACAGCTCTCCCCTCTCGAGGACGCACGGCGCCTCTCGCGCAAACGCCACCTGGAGTTTCTCGGGCCGGACGAGACATCACAGACGGGGCAGGCGTAACGGTCGCGATTTTCTAAGCGCATGGGCCGTGTCCCGGCGCAACGGTCGCGATTTCGTAAGCTCCCGGGAGGTGCTCGAGCGCAATGCCGCGATTTTGCAAGCACCAGAGCCCCGGCCCGATCCGCAGGCGAGAAGAACGTCCAGCCGCATCACACCCCAGCCGGCGCCGACACAACCCCACGGTTCTTCTCGACAGCCGCTTGCCGAGAAAATACGGCCGTTCGCCAACCAACACAAAGTCCATGCGCTTCTCGGCATATTGTGAGAACGATTTCACATGCGGAGTCGTGGTTTACCGGTCCGGCTTGCGAGTTCGGCTCGCCGGCACGGCGCGCAAGCGGCGTGCCACAGGGGGGAAGCGACGCTCCGCGCACTGCGCCACGCGCCTGAGGCTCGTGCTCGCCGACGACTCCGAGGTGAACCAGGCCGCCGTGGACAACGCGACCGGCGCCAAGGGCAACTTCAAGGCGTCGGGCCAGCTGCAGGTCATCTACGGCACCGGCACCGTCAACAAGGTCTACGACGAGTTCATCGCGCTCGGCCACATCAGCGCCGCCTCCAAGGAGGAGGCCAAGGCGGCCGCGGCGCAGCAGCAGACCAACCCGTTCATGCGCGCCATCAAGCTGCTGGGCGACGTCTTCGTGCCCATCATCCCCGCCATCGTGGCCTCGGGCCTGCTGCTGGGCATCATGAGCGCCCTCAGCTTCATGGACACGCAGGGCTTCATCAGCCTCAGCACCGACAACGCGTGGTATCAGATCCTCAACCTCGTGGCCAACAGGGCCTTCACGTTCCTGCAGATCCTCATCGGCTTCTCGGCCGCCAAGGCCTTCGGCGCCAACCCCTACCTCGGCGCCGTCATCGGCATGGTGCTGATCAACCCCGCGCTCACCAACGCCAACAGCGTGGCGACGATGGTGGCCAACGGGGAGACCATCCCCACCTACGCCGTGATCCCCGGCCTCTACTCCATCGAGTGGACCGGCTACCAGGGCCACGTCATCCCCATCGTGGTGGCCTGCTGGATCCTGGCCTTCTTTGAGAAGCGCCTGCACAAGGTGGTCCCCGAGGCCTTCGACCTCTTCGTGACGCCCCTTGTCTCCGTGGCCGTGACCGCCTACATCACGATGCTCGTGGTGGGCCCAATCTTCGTCTGGGCCGAGAACGCCATCCTCGGCGCCATCCAGTGGCTGATCACGCTGCCGGCGGGCATCGGCTCGCTCATCATGGGCGCCCTCTACGCCCCGACCGTCGTCACCGGCATCCACCAGATGCACACCACGATCGACCTCGGCCAGATCGCCAGCTATGGCGTGACCTACTGGCTGCCGCTCGCCTCCGCCGCCAACATCGGCCAGGCCGGCGCCGCCCTCGCCGTGGCCCTCAAGACCAAGAGCGTCAAGACCCGCGCCCTGGCCCTACCCTCCTCGCTCTCCGCGTTCATGGGCATCACCGAGCCGGCCATCTTCGGCGTGAACATCCGCTTCTTCAAGCCCTTCGTCTGCGGCTGCATCGGCGGCGGCCTAGGCGCCATATTCGCCTCCATCGTGGGGCTGGCCGCCAACGGCACCGGCGTCACCGGCATCTTCGGCCTGCTGCTCTGCCTCAACCAGCCCGTCCAGTACGTGGTGATGTTCCTCATCGCCGCCGGCGTCGGCTTCGGCCTCACCTTCATGCTCTTCAAGGACCCGGAGGAGGCCGCCGAGCAGGCCGCCCCGACCGTCCAGGCCTCCGTGGCCGCCCCCGCCTCCGACGCCGCCGACGCCGCGGCCCTCTCCGCCGCCGCGGCCGACGCCGCCGTGTCCGCCATCGCGGGCACCACGTCCGCCGCTGCCGCCGAGACGATCGTCTCGCCGCTCGCCGGCACCGTCATCAAGATGACCGAGGTCCCCGACCCGGTCTTTGCGAGCGAGGCCATGGGCACCGGCGCCGCCGTCCAGCCCACCGAGGGCAAGCTCTACGCGCCGGCCGCGGGCACCGTCACCGTGCTCGCCGAGACGGGTCACGCGCTCGGCATGACCACCGACGCGGGAGCCGAGATCCTCATGCACATCGGCATCGACACCGTGACGCTTGAGGGCAAGCCCTTCACCGCGCACGTCAGCGTGGGCGACCACGTGAGCGCGGGGCAGCTGCTCATGGACGTCGACCTCGACGCCATCCTCGCCGCCGGGCTGGATCCGGTGACCCCGGTCATTATCACCAACACCGACGCCTACGCCAGCGTGACCGCGCACACCGGCGCCACGGTGGCCCCTGGCGAGGCTATCATCGAGCTCGCCTAGGCAGGAGTGCTCCCTCGGGGCGCCCGCGGCCTGGCTGCGGGCGCCCCGTCCGTACGCGCCGTGCGCGCCGCAGCTGCCCGAGCCGCAGCTGCCCGAGCCGCCGACGCCGCCGCGCACGCTCCACCGCACAAGCCCCAGGTTCTTCTCGCCACGTCTTTACGAGTCCCTACGGAGGGTTCCCTCACATGTCACACGACCGCTGGAGAATGGGATTTCACCTCATGCCGCCCACCGGCTGGCTCAACGACCCCAACGGGCTCTGCCAGCTGAACGGCACCTACCACGTCTTTCACCAGTACAGCCCCGAGTGGCCCGCGCCCGGGGCCGCGCGCGGCTGGGGCCACGCCGTGAGCGACGACCTCGTGCACTGGCGCCACCTGGGCATGGCGATCGCGCCCGACACCCCCGATGAGACGAGCGGCGCGTACTCGGGCTGCGCCGTGCCGTGGGAGGGCGGGCTGCGCCTCTACTACACCGGCAACGTCAAGGAGCCCGGCGACTACGACTACGTCCGTGCCGGGCGCCGCTCCGTGCAGATCCTTGTTGAGAGCCCCGACGGCCGCGCGCTCGGCGAGAAGCACGTGGTGCTGAGAAACGCCAGCTACCCATCGTTTTGCACCTGCCACGTGCGCGACCCCAAGGTCTGGCGCAGCGACGACGCCTGGTGGATGCTGCTGGGCGCGCGCGACCTGGACGACCGCGGGCTTGCGCTGCTGATGCGCTCGATCGACGGCGTGAGCTGGGAGAGCGCGGGCACCGTGCGCAGCGACGGGCCGCTCGGCTACATGTGGGAGTGCCCGGACCGGATTATGTTCGGCGACCGCGCGTGGCTCTCCCTCTGCCCGCAGGGCATGCAGGACGACCCCCTCTCCGGAGGCCTGCACGACGTGACCTGCTACCTGCCGCTTCCGGCTGGCGAGAAGCTCGAGGGGGCCGCCGACGTCACCGTGGCGCGTGCGGACGCTCGCCTCTGGGACCACGGCTTTGACTTCTACGCGCCGCAGACCTTTGTCGACGAGTCCGGCCGCACGCTGCTCGTAGCCTGGATGGGCATGCCGGACGCACCCTACGACAGCGCCCCGGACGGCCTGGCGTGGTGCCACTGCCTCACGGTGCCGCGCGAGCTTTCGGCCGGCGAGGGCGGCGCGCTGCTGCAGCGGCCGGTCCCCGAGCTCGACGCCCTGAGGGGCGCGGGCCACGACCTTCGCCCGGGCGCGCCCCTCAGGCTGGGACACCACCGCGCCGACGTGGTCGTGCGCGGCTCCGGGGGGCCGCTCGCGCTCACGCTTGACGGCGCCCTGCACGTGAGGTGCGCGGACGGCGAGCTCTCCCTCTCCTTTGCCGACGAGCGGGTCGGCGCCGGGCGCACCGAGCGCGTAGCCCCCTGCGGGGACGTCCGCGAGCTGCGCGTCCTCGTGGACAGCTCGGCCGTGGAGGTCTACGCCAACGACGGGCAGACGGTGCTCTCCACGCGCTGGTTCCCCCGCGCGGACGCCCTCGAGGTGGCGCTTACGGGCGAGGCGGCCGGCTCGCTCTGGGAGATGGGCGACGGCATGGCCGGCACATACGAAGCGTAGCCCTGCGAGGTTCCCGCGTGCGGCGGGCCTCGCACGCGGCGCGGCTCGCGCGTGGCGGGGCCGGGGCTCAGGCCCGTCTCGCCGCGCCGTCCACCGAGAAGAGCCGTCCGGGCGCCAGCCGATGGCCCATGCTGCACGTATTGTTCGTGAAATCGATTCCACACGGGAAAGGATCACCATCATGCCTACGTACTCTGTCAGCGCCCTGGGCGAGCTGCTCATCGACTTCACCGACGCGGGGACGTCGGAGGCCGGCGGCCACCTGTTCGAGCGCAACGCCGGCGGCGCCCCTGCCAACGTGCTGGTGGCCCTGCAGCGGCTCGGCCACAAGACCGCCTTCCTCGGCAAGGTGGGCTGCGACATGCACGGCGCCTTCCTGCGCCGCACCCTGGAGGAGAACGGCATCGACACCACGGGCCTCGTCTCCGACCCGGACGCATTCACCACGCTGGCCTTCGTGCAGCTTGCGCCCAACGGCGAGCGCGAGTTCTCCTTCGCCCGCAAGCCGGACGCGGACACCCGCATCACGGCCGACGAGCTGGCCCGCGACGTGATCGCCGACTCACGCGTCTTCCACGTGGGGTCGCTCTCGCTCACCGACGAGCCCGCGCGCTCGGCCACGCTCGAGGCGCTGCGCGTGGCGCGCGAGGCCGGCTGCGTCACCTCCTACGACCCCAACTACCGCGCCAACCTCTGGCCGAGCGCGGAGGCCGCGTCTGAGCAAATGCGCTCCGTGGTGCCGCAGATGGACCTCATGAAGCTCTCCGACGAGGAGTGCGAGCTGCTCACGGGCGAGAAGGACCCGGCTGCCGCTGCGGCGACGCTACTGGAGCAGGGCCCGCGCGTGGTGGCCGTGACGCTCGGCGCCGGCGGGGCCTACGTGGCCTGCGCCGAGGGCGGGCGCGAGGTACCGGGGTTCCCGGCCGAGGCCGTGGACGCCACGGGCGCCGGCGACTCGTTCTGGGGCGGCTTCCTCGCCGCGTTCTGCGAGAGCGGCAAGGCACCCGCCGAGGTCACGCTGGACGACGCCGTGAGCTTTGCGCGCCTGGGCAACGCGGTGGCGTCCCTCTGCGTGCGCAAGCGCGGCGCCATCCCCGCGATGCCGGAGCGCTCCGAGGCGGAGGCGCTGCTCGCCTAGCTCGTACGAGATGACGCCAACGGCGGCCGGGCGCCCCCACGGGGCCCGGCCGCCTTCTTGCGGGGCTTCCTGCTGACGGGCCTATCGCACGTAGGGGGCAAGCGCCGCGGACCAGCGCTCGGCGAGCCTCTCCGCGGACCAGGCGGCGTTGGCCGGGCTCGTGGAGGGCAGCGTCACCGCGTCCATCCCCGTCACCGGCTCCAGCCAGCGGTGGTACAGCCGCGCCGCCGTGCCGCCGTTGCAGAGCACCGCGCGAATCGGCGACACGGACGTTATTCTCGCCACGTCCGCCGGCACCACGTTCCTGATGGACGCGTCCGACGATCCGCGCACGTCGCAGCTCTCGATCACGTCCCAGAGCGCGACGCCGTGGCGCAGCAGCAGCGCCCGCTTGGCGGGGATGTCCCCGTCCGCGGGCACGGGCTCCCCCAGCGCCGCCGCCATCACGCGCCAGAAGCGGTTGCGCGGGTTGCCGTAGTAGAAGCGGTTCTCCCGACTGAGCACGGAGGGAAACGAGCCCAGCACCAGCACACGGCTGCGCTCGTCGAAGACCGGCTCGAAGCCGTGGGTTATGTGCTGATACTCCGCCATGCGCCCATGGTAGCGCAGTCGGCGAGAAGAACAGGACCGACGGGCTTCTGCGACGTACGGCTCGGCGGTGCGCGACTCGGCGGTGTGCGACTCGCCGGTGTGCGACTCGGCGGTGCGCGAATCGGCGCCCGTGTGCGCTGCGCCAAAATCCCGGGGAGTGTGCGTTTGCGCCGCGAAAAGCTCCGCCCCTGTGCACAACACCGCACACAGGGGCGACGAATCAGGCGGCGGACGCGCACACTCCCAGCAAATCCCGCGCGGCGCACAAACCCCGCGGATCCGGCACCGCGCCCCGCACGCGACGACGCAGCCGCACGTTCTTCTCGCCGCGCCCTCCCCTACCGCCCAGCGAGCGGCGCGCGACGCTCGGCGGGTTCTTCTCGCCGTGAGTGCACGTGAGCTCTAAGGTTTGTGAATATGGGCACCACGCGCCTCAACCCCCGAGAGGAACCCATGCTCGAGCTACCCTGTGACATCACCGACCCGCTGGGGCTGCACGTGCAGCTCGCGGTGCTGCTTGCCGGCGAGGCGGCGCGCTGGCGCAGCCGTGTCACCCTCACCCACGCGGGCCGCACGGTCGACGCGCGGCAGACGTTCGACCTCATGATGCTGGGCGTCCGTCCCGGCGAGCACGTCGTGGTGCGCGTTGACGGCCCCGACGAGGCCACCGCCGGAGAGGCGATCAGGAAGCTGCTGGCCACGTTCTGATAGGTAGATTCGACTGCCAGGGGCCCGGCCGCTCTACGGGTCGTCTAGGCGAGAAGAACGTCCGGTGACGGTGCGTCCTTCTCGCCATTCCGGCCGCGCACTGTTTTTGGACGTTCTTGGCGAGAAGACCGTCCGGAAACAGTACGTCCTTCTCTCCGCGCACCGTTTTAGGACGTTCTGGGCGAGAAAAACGTCCGCCAACGGTGCGTCCGCCCCGCAAAGCGCGCCTCCCCGCGGAGCGGCCGCGCTACCGGTGGATCTCGCTCAGCGCCACACGCACGGCCTCGTCCTCGTCGTCGGTCACCACGACGAGCTCCGGGTCCAGCGGCGAGATGTTGCCCGCGCCGGCCACCGTGCCCTCGAGCCACTCCATGAGCCCCTGCCAGTAGTCGGAGCCGAAGAGCACCACCGGCGTGCGCGTGACCTTGTGCGTCTGGACCAGCGTGAGCAGCTCGAAGGTCTCGTCGAGCGTGCCGAAGCCGCCCGGGAAGATGATCGCGCCGCTCGAGTACTTGACGAACATCGTCTTGCGCACGAAGAAGTAGCGAAACGTCATGCCGAGGTTGACCCACTTGTTGATGCCCTGCTCGTGCGGCAGCTCGATGCCCAGGCCCACGGACTTGCCTCCCGCGCGGGCCGCGCCGCAGTTAACGGCCTCCATGATGCCGGGGCCGCCGCCGGTGATCACGGCCACGCCGGCCTGCGCGAGCTTTCTGCCCACGTGGCGCGCGGCGCGGTACATCGGGTCTGTGCGCGGCGTCCGCGCCGAGCCGAAGCAGGTCACGGCCGGGCCCAGCTCCGCGAGCGCACCGAAGCCGTCCACGAACTCGGCCTGTATGCGCAGCACGCGCCACGGGTCCATGTGCAGCCAGTCGGTGGAGCTCTCGGGCGCGAGCAGGTTGCCGGTGGTGGTGTCGGAGGGGATCATCGGCCCGCGCATGATCACGGGGCCGCGGTGGTAGGTGGTGCCGAGCGGGTCGCTGCCCGCGTCCGTGACGGACGCGTCGGCAGGGCTCTTCTCGCCGGGGGTCGCGGCGGGGTTCTTCTTGTCAGCCATCGAGGCTCCTTTCGTCGAACGCCCACGTTACGCCGGAGAGGTCAGCGGCGCGTAAGCAGCGTCACAAGTTGTGTACCCACTCGGGCGCCCGCAGGACCTGAGCGGGCCGGCAAGCGGCGGGACGATGGTGAACGTGTGGAGTGGGAACCTTCCCACAACGCACCGGGCCGAAGTCTCACAATGATGCGGCGGACGACTGCGCCACCAAGGCCCACGTCGCCCGCGCCAGCACGACGACCAGCAAGAGAGGACTCCATGAGCACCTGCGCCCCCGCATCGTTTGTCCCCCACGCCGAGGCCCTGGCCCGCGCCGAGCGCGGCCTGCGCGAGCTTGCCGCCGCGCGCCGCGACCGGTGCTACCCCGCCTTCCACATCGCCTCGGACGGCGGCTGGATCAACGACCCCAACGGCCTCTCGTACTTCGGCGGGCGCTGGCACGTGTTCTACCAGCTCCATCCCTTTGGCCCGCAGTGGGGCACCATGCACTGGGGCCACGTCTCGAGCGCCGACCTCGTCACCTGGCGGCGCGAGCCCGTGGCGCTGGCTCCGAGCCTCGAGGTCGAGCGCGCCGGCGTCTACTCAGGCTCGGCCGTGGTGGGCGACTATGGGCGCCTGCGGCTCTTCTACACCGCCCACCGCTGGCGCAACGGCCGTGACGAGGCGGACGGGAACCAGGAGGTCCAGTGCGCCGCCTGCTCCACCGACGGCACGCGCTTCGAGAAGCTCGGCGTGGTGGTGGACAACCCCGACGACCTGCGCGACTTCCGCGACCCCAAGGTGCTGCGCCGGGACGGGCGCTGGTACATGGTGGTGGGCCGCCGCTCCCCCGACGGGCACGGGGAGGTCGTGCTCTACGCCTCGGACGACCTCGACCGCTGGTCGTGGGCCGGTGTGCTCTACCGCCACCCCGACCCCCGCGTCTACATGATCGAGTGCCCGGATCTCTTCTGCCTGCGCGCACCGGACGGCGACGAGCGCTGGGTCCTGTTCCTCTCCGCCATGCGCTCACAGGCACCGGCAGACGGGGCAGACGGCGCATCCAAGGGCGAGAAGGGCGACGAGGGCGCGGCGGCGCACGACCACGTTGACACCTCCGGCTACCTCGTGGGCACGTGGCAGCCGGGCGAGCCGTTCCGCCCGGAGGGCCCGGCGTGCCCGCTTGACCGGGGAGGAAGCCTTTACGCGCCCCAGACGATGGAGGCCCCCGACGGCCGGCGCCTCGTGGTGGGGTGGATGCGGCCGGACGGCGCGCTCGACGTCCAGGACGACAACTGGTGCGGCCAGCTCAGCGTGCCGCGCGAGCTCACGCTCGGCGACGACGGGGCGCTGCGCAGCGCGCCGGCCCGCGAGCTCGCCGCGCTTCGAGGCCCGGTCCGCGAGCTCGGGCCGCTCGCACTGGGGGCGGAAGAGGCGCTCACGCTCACCGACGACGCACGCACCGCGGAGGTTGCGCTGAGCGCCCCTCTGGGGGATAGCACGTCTGCGGCCCTCGCGCTGGAGGCGCACGTGGCCGAGGACGGCTCCTGCGCGCGCGTCGTCGTGAGCCCCGCGCTGCGCCGGGTGACGCTTGTGCGACGCTCCGCTGACGGGACGGACGCCGTCTGCGGCGTGGCCCCGCTGCCGCCCGACGCCGGGGAGGTGACGCTGCGGGTCCTCGTGGACCGGGACTCCGTGGAGGTCTTTGTCGACGGCGGCCGGGAGGCGATCTCCGCCTACAGCCTCCCCGTGAACGGACCGCGCGCGGTGTGCCTCGTCGCGGAGAGCGACGCGGCCGAGGTTCGCACGCTCGCGATCTGCGAGCTCCGCTCCATCGGGCTCGACGGCCGCGCCTGAGAAAGGCCCCCGCCGCAAGCGACAGGGGCCTTGCGTGAGCTGTTTCTGCCCGCAGGTTCTTCTCGCCGGCGCCGCTTCCCTAGTCGAGGCTCTCGAGGATCTCCCGTAGGGCGGCCTGCACCGCGTGCTCGGTGTTGCGCCCGATCACGCGCTCGGCGATCTGCTTGAGCGAGTAGCGGGCGTTGTCCACCACCACCGGGTGCCCCACGAAGCGCAGCATCTGGTAGTCGTTCATCGAGTCGCCGAAGGCCAGGACCTCGTCGGGCGAGGCGCCGAAGTAGCGCATCACCTGGTTGAGACCGGTGGCCTTGCTCACGTGGCGCGGCGTCACGTCGATCCAGCGCGAGCCGCTCGGCAGGAACGTGAACCACTCGCCGAGCTCGCGCTCCAGCACGTAGGCCATCTCGGTGATGAGCTCGGGCCGGTCGCAGCAGACGGCGGCCTTGATGATGTTGACCTCGGGCGAGGGCGGGTCGTACACGCGGATGGCCGTCCCGAGGTCCTTGTCCAGCTCGCTGATGTAGGAGCTGAGGTCGTCGATCAGGTAGACCGCGTTGTCCTCGTAGACGGCGAGGTGCAGGCAGTCAAAGAGGTGGCAGGTCTCAAAGAGCTTCTGCACGGAGAGCGTCGAGAAGACCTCGCGGTCCAGCAGGTGGCCGTCGGCGTAGACCTGCGTGCCGAGCGAGGCCACGTAGGCAATCTCGTCGGCGACGGGGCCGAAGAACCACCGAAGCGTGTCGTAGCGCCGACCCGAGCTGGCCACGAAGCGGACCCCGTGCTCGGTCAAGGCGTGAATGAGGCCGAAGGTCTCCTCCGGGACCTGCGAGTCCCCGTCAAGCAGCGTCCCGTCCATGTCCGATGCGATGAGCTTAATCATGGCCCGTCTCCTTTGCGCGCAGCCGATGTGGAATCGTTCTCATACTTGCATGGTTGCCCAGATGGGCGCCCACGTCAAGGGACAGCCGGGAGACGGGGCGGAGTGTGCCGCGGACGGGCGAGGCGCGGGTACTGCGCGGGCGGCCGCGGCCGGGCACGCCCGACACCGCGGACGGTCCTTCTCGCCCCCGTCGCCAAACGCACCCGCCACGGCCCCTCCGCTACGCGAGCCCGAGCGCCATGCCGATCGCGTGCGCCGCAAACGTCACGACCCACGCCACCACACACTGCATCACCACGACCACCGCCGCGTAGCGCCCGCCGAGTTCGTTTCTCACCGCGGAGATCGCCGCCACGCACGGAGTATAGAGCAGCACGAAGCACAGGAAGCAGAAGGCCGTGAACGGCGTGAAGAGCCCGACCAGCGCCGCCGTGGACCCGCCGAGCAGAACCGTGAGGGTGGCCACGACGTTCTCCTTGGCACCGAAGCCCGCGACGAGCGCCGCCACCGCAATCCAGCTGCCAAAGCCCAGCGGGGCAAAGATCGGCGAGATGAGGGCGCCGAGCTGCGCGAGCATGCTCTGGGACTGGTCGGCCACCACGTTGAGGCGGACGTCGAAGGTCTGCAGGAACCAGATCACCACGCTCGCCACGAAGATGATCGTGAACGCGCGCGTGATGAAGTCCTTGGCCTTGTCCCAGGCCAGACGCATCGTGGTGCGCAGGCTCGGCAGGCGGTAGTTGGGCAGCTCCATCACAAAGGGCACCGGGTCGCCGCGGAAGGCCGTGTTCTTGAGCACGAGCGCGGCCACCACGCCCACGACCATGCCCAGGACGTAGAGCCCCACCATCACGAGGGGCGCCGTGTCCGGGAAGAAGAGGCCGGCGAAGAGCGCGTAGACCGGCAGCTTGGCCGAGCAGCTCATGAACGGGGTGAGCAGGACCGTCATCTTGCGGTCGTGCTCGGAGGGCAGGGTGCGCGTGGCCATGATCGCGGGCACCGAGCAGCCGAAGCCGATGAGCATCGGCACGAAGCTACGGCCGGAGAGGCCCAGGCGTCGCAGCAGCTTGTCCATCACGAAGGCCACGCGCGCCATATAGCCGGAGTCCTCGAGCACCGAGAGCAGGATGAAGAGCACCACGATGATCGGCATGAAGGTGAGCACCGTGCCCACGCCGGCAAAGACGCCGTCGATCACCAGGGAGTGGACCACCGGGTTGATGCCGAAGGCCGTGAGCCCCGCGTCCGCCGCCTCCGTCACCCAGTCGATCCCCAGCTGCAGCAGGTCGGAGAGGCGCTGGCCCACCAGGCTGAAGGTCACCCAGAACACGAGCGCCATGATGGCGATGAAGACGGGGATGGCGGTGTACTTGCCCGTGAGGATGCGGTCGGCCGCCACCGAGCGCGCGTGCTCGCGGCTCTCGTGCGGCTTGACCACGCACGCCGCGCACACCCCTTCGATGAACGAGAAGCGCATGTCCGCGAGGGCCGCCATGCGGTCGTGCCCGGACTCGTCCTCCATCTGCGTGATGATGTGCTCCACGGCGTCGAGCTCGTTCTGCTCAAGGTTGAGCGCGCTCACCACGAGGTGGTCGCCCTCGATGAGCTTGGTTGCCGCAAAGCGCACCGGCAGGTTCGCCGCGTCAGCGTGGTCCTCGATGATGTGGCAGATACCGTGGATGCAGCGGTGCAGCGCGCCGCCGTCGGCGCCGTGCTCGTCGCAGAAGTCAATGCGCCCGGGGTGCTCGCGGAAGCGCGCCACGTGCAGCGCGTGCTCCACGAGCTCGGAGATGCCCTCCTCCTTGGCCGCCGAGATCGGCACCACCGGGATGCCGAGCGTCGCCTCCAGGCGGTTGACGTCGACGGTACCGCCGTTCTCGGTGAGCTCGTCCATCATGTTGAGGGCAAGCACCATCGGCCGGTCGAGCTCGATCAGCTGCAGCGTCAGGTAGAGGTTGCGCTCGATGTTGGTGGCGTCCACGATGTCGATGATCGCGTCCGGGCTCTCCTCGAGGATGAAGCGGCGGCTCACCACCTCCTCGCTCGTGTAGGGGGAGAGCGAGTAGATGCCGGGCAGGTCGGTGATCGTGGCCTCGGGGTGACCCTTGATCTGGCCGTCCTTGCGGTCGACGGTGACGCCCGGGAAGTTGCCCACGTGCTGGTTGGAGCCCGTGAGCGCGTTGAAGAGCGTGGTCTTGCCACAGTTCTGGTTGCCGGCGAGGGCAAAGCTGAGCGGGTGGCCCTCCGCCACCACCGAGCCCGCGCGCCGCGGCGCATAGGCACGCTCGCCGATGGCCGGGTGCGCGGATGCCTCGATGCGCTCGGCGCCCTGGGCGGCCTCGTGGGCGTCATGGACGCCGGTGAGCGTGATGTGCGCCGCGTCGGCCGAGCGCAGCGTGAGCTCGTAGCCGCGCAGGCGGATCTCCAGCGGGTCCCCCATCGGGGCGCGCTTCATGAGCGTGACCTCCACGCCCGGCGTGAGCCCCATGTCCAGGATGTGCTGCCGGAGCGACGCCTCCTCGCAGTCCACCGACGCGACCACCGCGTCCTTGCCGATCTCAAGCTCGTCCAGCGTCATGCGCGCTCGCTTCCCCCTCGATGCTCCGTTCGGACGCCATTCTAGCGCGTGGCAGGGAGGACGGGGGCACATCGAGCGAGCCTGAAACCAAAGGGCCGCGGCAGGGCGGGGACAGGGAGGCGCACGTACCGCCTGCGGACGGTCCTGGCGAGAAAACCGTCCGGGAACAGTGCGGCCCGGGGGCGCGCACCGTCTGCGGACGAATCTTTCCTCCAAGGCGTCCGGGAACAGTGCGGCCCCGGGAGCGCGTACCGTCTGCGGACGGTCTCGGTAAGAAAACCGTCCAGGAACGGTGCGGCCCAGGATGTGCGCACCGCCTGCGGACGTTCTCGGCGAGAAAACCGTCCGAGAACGGTGCGTCCGCGGCGGATGGTCCTTCTCGCCCGCCGGGCCGCCCACGGCAGACGGTCCTTCCCGCCCGCCGGGCCACCCGCGCCGGCGCCGGTGCCCTATGCCTTGGCGAGCAGCGCCACGCCGATGGCGCCCGGGCCGCAGTGCGAGGTGATGACGTTCCCGGTCTCGTACCACTCGACCTGCGCAAAGCCGAGGCCCTGGGCGTGCTCGGTGGCCGCGGCGCGCACCTGGTCGGGCAGCCCCGGGCTCTTCACGAAGACGATGCGCGCGGGGTCGAACTCCTCGCGCAGCGCCAGGTAGTCGATGAGGCTCACCGCCGCCCCGGACATCGAGCCGCGGAGCTTCTTGGTGGCCACGAGCCGGCCCTCCCGGAGCTCCACCACCGGTTTGATCTTGAGCAGCGTGGCGCCGAGGAAGGCCACGTTGGAGAGGCGCCCGCCGGCGCGCAGGTAGCCGAGGTCCCCGGGCAGAAACGCCATGCGCACCCGCGCGGCCACGCCCGCGGCGAAGTCGCGCGCCGCGGCCACGTCGGCCTCCGGGTGCGCGCGCAGCCAGGCGGCCGTCTCGCGCACCACGAGGCCCTGGCCCACTGTGACGTGCTGGGTGTCGAGGGTGGTCACGTAGTCGCGCCCCTCGGCCGCCGTGAGCGCGGACTCGAGCGAGCAGGTGGTCACCGCCGAGTAGGCGAGGTGCAGGATCTGGGCGTCGGGCGCCGCGGCGTGGATGCGGTCGAAGGCGGCCTGGAAGTCAGCCGGCACGCAGCCGCTCGTGCGCGGCAGCACGCCGAGCTGACGGCACTGCTCGAGCATCTCTGAGGGCGAGATCGTGCCGTCGTCGATGGTCTTGTCGCCGATGGTCACGTGCATCGGGACGAGCTCCACGCCCAGCTCGGCCGCCTCCGCGGCCGGGATGTCGCAGCCCGTCTCCGCCGTGATGATGACCCGTGCCATGATCGTCCCCTCCCCGGGGCGTCCGCCCCCGCGTCCGTAGGCGCCCGCGCACGGGGCGCGGCACACAACCCTGAAAAGCCTCGCCCATTGTACCGGCTCATGCCGACGCGGCACCGCCCGGGCGCCCGTGCGTCGGTGACAGGCGCTTTTCGCAGACGCGACACAACTTGTACAAGCAAATGTGAGAAGCTATAAGACCGTGACTTTGTGGAGGGGCCAGGTGCCGGGGCCGGTCAGGCCAAGGCGCGCACAGGGAGGAGGACGTCCATGTATCTGGAGCACATCACGTCGCCAGAAGACGTACGCGCCCTCCCCGCCTCCGCCCTCCCCGCGCTCTGCCAGGAGATCCGTGACGCCGTCATCACGAGCTCGGCCGCCGTCGGCGGGCACCTTGGCTCCAACCTCGCCGTGGTGGAGCTCACTGTGGCGCTGCACCGCGTGTTCCACACGCCGCACGACAAGCTCGTCTTTGACGTCTCGCACCAGACCTACCCGCACAAGATGCTCACCGGGCGCGCCCGCGCCTTCCTCGAGCCGGAGCACTTCGAGGACGTCTCCGGCTTCTCCAGCCCGCGCGAGTCCGAGCACGACCTCTTCTCCATGGGCCACACCTCCACCTCGGTGAGCCTGGCCTGCGGCCTTGCCAAGGCGCGCGACCTCGCCGGCGAGAAGTACGACGTGGTGGCCGTCATCGGCGACGGCTCGCTCTCCGGCGGCCTGGCCTTCGAGGGCCTCGACAACGCCGCCGAGCTCGGCAGCGGGCTCATCGTCGTGGTGAACGACAACGAGTGGTCCATCGCGCCCAACCGCGGCGGCATCTACCGCAACCTCGCCGAGCTGCGCGCCACCCACGGAACCGCTCCGAACAACGTGTTCCGCGCCCTGGGACTGGACTACCGCTACCTCGAGGGTGGCCACGACGTCGCCGCGCTCGAGGCGGCCCTCGCCGAGCTGCGCGGGTGCGACCACCCCGTGGTCCTCCACGTGCACACCGAGAAGGGCCACGGCTTCGCGCCGGCCGTCGCCGACCCCGAGAGCTGGCACCACGCGGCGCCCTTTGACGTGACGAGCGGGGGCCGGGCCCACACGCCCGTGCCGGCCGACTCCGCCGACGAGAACTACGCCAACGTCACTGGCGCGCTCCTGCTGGACTGGATGCGCACCGACCGGCGCGTCGTGGCCGTGAGCGCCGCGACCCCCTACATCATGGGCTTCACGCCGGAGCTGCGCGAGCGCGCCGGAGCCCAGTTCGTGGACGTAGGCATCGCCGAGGAGCACGCCGTCACCTACGTGACCGGGCTCGCCCGCGCGGGGGCGCGCCCCGTGCTCGGCATCTACGCCACCTTCCTGCAGCGCGCCTACGACGAGCTCTGGCACGACCTCTGCCTCAACGCCGTGCCAGCCACGATACTCGTCTTCGGGGCGTCCGCCTTCGGCACGACCGACGCCACGCACCTGGGCTTCTTCGACGTCCCCATGCTCGGCTCGATGCCCGGTCTCACCTACCTCGCGCCCACCTGCATCGAGGAGTACCTCGACATGCTCTCCTGGTCCGTCGGCCACGAGGGCGGTCCCGTTGCCATCCGCGTCCCGGTGGCAGGCGTTGCGTCCCGGCCGGACTTCGCCCGGGCCGAGGACTACGGGCAGGGCTTCGAGGTCGTGCGCGAGGGCGCCGGCGTGGCCGTGCTCGCGCTCGGCGACGCCTTCCCGCTGGGCGAGCAGGTCGCCAACGAGCTTGCCGCGCATGGCGTGCGAGCCACGCTCGTGAACCCGCGCCGTGCGAACGCCGCCGACGAGGGGCTGCTCGGGAGGCTTGCGGTCGGCCACCGCGTCATCGTCACGCTTGAGGACGGCGTCCTGGAGGGCGGCTTCGGCGAGCGCTGCGCCCGCGCGCTCGGCGCGGACGACGTGCGCGTGCTCTGCTACGGCCTGCCGCGCGCCTTCGTCGACCGCTACGACCCCGCCGAGCTTCTCGCCAGCTGCCGCATGACGCCCGCGGACGTCTGCGCCGACGTCCTTGCCGCCCTGGGGCGCGAGGCCTAGCGGGGCATCCGTCGTCCGTCCTCGCTCCTGATCTCGGAGCGCAGGCGGGAGAGCGTGACCGGCGTCATCCCCAGGAGCGACGCAACGTACTTGCTCGGGGCCAGCTCGACGAGCTCGGGGTTCTTCTCGGCAAACCAGAGATAGCGCTCACGCGCGCGCAGCTGAGAGACGGCGCGGCGCACCTCCCAGTGCTCGCGCCACGCCTCGGCCACGATGCGTGCATAGAGCTGGTTGGCGGCGAGGCTCGTCTGAAGCAGACGCTCTATCACCGCAAGCGGCACGAAGGCCATGTCACTCTCCGCGAGCGTCTCGACCGCATCCGGCGAGGGCACCCTCAGCTCTGGGCTCGGCGCAAGGACGGCGCCCGGACGGACCACGAGGCAGTCCGTGGCGTCGTGGCCCTCGGCGTCGGTGAAGAAGCTGCGCACCAGCCCCGAGACGAGGAAGCCCACACGGCCCGAGACCTCCCCCTCGCGCAGCAGGAGCTCGCCCTTGCGATAGTGCACGAGCGCGGCGTCGGCGGCAAGCGCCCGTGCCAGCTCCTCGTCCCTTATGCCCACGACGTCTTTGAAGAACGTCTCAAAGTCAAAGTCAGAAACCGGCTCCACGGCCCAACACCTCCGCTTCCGGGTAGGCTCCAGCAGGCGGCCCCTTCGGGCCAGGGCTACTTACTCTACGCCATCCGGCTCCACGGCGTCCTCCTCTTCGGGGACGTTTGCCCTGGGCGGCACGTCCTCGGCCGCGGGCGTGCCGGGGCCTGCCTCTCGCGCGGCGCGCGCCTCGGCGAACTTCTCGCGCATCGTGGGGTTCTTCCAGGTGAGCTTTCTGATGGTGAGCTCGTCGGCCTTCTTGTTGGCCAGGCGCAGCTGGTTCTCCGAGGAGGTCAGGTTGTCACGCACCTTCTGCAGGTGGGTGATGGTCTTGTCGATCTCCTCGATCGCGGTCTGGAACTTCCTGCTCGCCGTGGCGTAGTTCTTGCCGAACTTGTCCTTGAAGTCGTCAAGCGCCTCCTCGAAGTGCGTGATGTCGATGTTCTGCTGGCGGATCTCGGCGAGCTCGCGCCGGTAGCCCACGGCGTTCTCCGCGGCGTTTCTCAGCAGTGTGATCATGGGGATGAAGAACTGCGGGCGGATCACGTACATCTTCTCGTAGGCCCAGGAGACGTCCACGATGCCGGAGTTGTAGAGGTCGCTTTCCGGCTCGAGCATCGAGACGAGCACCGCGTACTCGCAGTGCTTGTTGCGCCGGTCCTGGTCCAGCTTCTTGAAGAAGTCGGCGTTCTTGTGACGGCTGCGTTCGGCCGAGGCGTCGTCCTCGTTCTTCATCTCGAACATGATAGAGACGACCTCCACGCCGTCCTCCCCCACTTCACGGAAGACGTAGTCGCCCTTGGAGCCGTCCACGACGTCGTTGTCCTTGTGGAACTCCGCGCCGCGAAAGCCCAGCGACCTCCAGCGGTTGAACTCCATCTCGCAGTGCTGCTCGAGCGTCTCCCCGATGAGCTTGGTGGAGAGCCGCGAGCGCTGGGAGCGCAGGCGCTCGATCTCCGCCTCGCGGTCCCGGATGGTCTGGTCCTTGTAGTTGGCCTGCTCGAGCATCTGCTGCCTGAGGGAGGCCTCCACCTGGTTGCGCTCGAGCTGGGCGGAGCGCACCTGCCCCTCCAGCTCCGTGATGCGCTGGCCCTGCTCGCCGGTGGCCTCGCTCACGGCCAGGGCCTTCTCCGTGGCGAAGGCCTCCTCGCGGGCCTTGAGCTGGGCCTCGAGCTCCGCCACGCGCCGCTCTGAGGCGCCGAGCCGCTCCGCGAGGTCCTTCTCGGCGGCCGCGCGCTGCTCCGCGAGGTCCTTGCTCGCCGAGGCGCGGGCGAGCTCGAGCGCGGTGGCGCCCTCCCTGACCTGCGCCTTGAGGCGCTCGATCTCCGCGGCGCTCGCCGAGGCGGCGGAGGCGGCCTCCTCGCGGGCCTTGGCAACGGCAGCTGTCACCGCGCTCTCGCGCTCGCGGCGGGCCAGCTGCTCGCGCGCCGCGAGCTCGCTCTGGAACTCCGCGTCACGCACCTGCCGCACGATCTCGGCGTACTCCGTCTCGTCAACCTGGAAGACCTCCCCGCAGTGCGGGCACCTGATCTCAGCCATCGCTCCCCCGTTCTTGTGGTCTGGTACAAGGGTACCCGTCCGACCGGACACAAACGGGCGAGAAGGGGCGGCGGGCACGAGGCCTGCTACTCCCCGTCGCGGAACGTCAGCAGGTCGGAGTAGTCAGCGTTGCGCGGACGGATGCGGTCGGGGTCGCGGAAGAAGTCGCGCGTGAGGCGGCGGATAACCGGCGAGAGCGCGATGAGGGCAATGAGGTTGGGGATGGCCATGAGGCCGTTGAAGCAGTCGGCGAACTCCCACACCACGTCGAGGTTCGCCACGCAGCCCGCGAACACCATGGCGACGTAGGCCACCTGGTAGACCCGGCGCGCCACGCGACCGGCCCTGGGAGCGCGGCGGAAGAGGTACTCGACGCACTTCTCGCCGTAGTAGTACCACGCGATGAGCGTGGCGAAGGCAAAGAGCATGAGGCCCACGGTCACGACGTACTGGCCGCCGGGGATGCTCTGCTCGAAGGCCGCCGAGCTCATGGCGCCCTCGGGCATCTGCGGGTCGGCGCACCAGAGCCCCGAGGTGATGATGACGAGGCCCGTGAGCGTGCACATCACGATACTGTCGAAGAACACCTCGAAGGTGCCCCAGAGGCCCTGGCGGGCGGGGTGGTCGGTGTCGGCGGAGGCGTGCGCGATGGGCGCCGAGCCCATGCCCGCCTCGTGGGTGAACACGCCGCGCGACATGCCGACGCGGCAGGCGTACATGACCGTGGCGCCCAGGAAGCCGCCCGTGGCCGCCGTGCCGGTGAACGCGTCGCGGAAGATCATGGCGATGGCCGCCGGGATCTCCGCCGCGTTGATGACGAGCACCGCGAAGGCGCCGATGAGGTAGAAGACGGCGACGAAGGGCACGAGCTTCTCGGTGACCTGCGAGATGCGCTTGATGCCGCCGATGAGCACGAGCCCGGCGAGCAGCGCCACGACGGCGCCGATGACGGGCAGCGGGACGCCGAAGGTGGCGTTCACACTGCCGGCGAGCGAGTTGGCCTGCACGCTCGCCCCGATGCCGAACGAGGCAAGGAAGCCGAAGATGGCAAAGAGCACCGCGAGCCAGGTGGTGCCCAGGCCGCGGGAGATGTAGTACATGGGGCCGCCGACGATCTCGCCGCGCTCGTTGCGGGTGCGGTAGGCCACCGAGAGCGTGACCTCGCAGTACTTGATGACCATGCCGGCGAGCGCGGAGAGCCACAGCCAGAAGATCGCGCCCGGGCCGCCCGTGGCCACGGCGAGCGCCACGCCGACGATGTTGCCCGTGCCGAGCGTGGCCGCGAGCGCGGTGCAGACCGCCTGGAACGGCGAGATGGCGCCGTGCTCGAGCTCGTCGGCACTCGGGCGGTGGAAGAGCGTCTTGGTGGTGTAGCGCATCACCACGTTGAAGCGCCTGAAAACGACGCCGCGCGTGACGAAGAGCAGGAACACGCCCGTCCCGATCATCAGCACGACCATGGGAAGGCCCCACAGGACGTTGTCGTTCAGCGTGGACAGGACAGACATGAAGGAGTCGAACATGAGTCACCCTTCGACGGAGATGCACGACGGTACAAGCTGAAAAAAGTCTACGGTTCCGGTGTTTCCATCCCATGACAGGGAGGCGGGGCGAGAAGGACGGGCATTGGGGGCGGCTACTCTCCCGCCAGCGCGAGGTAGCTGCCGAGTACGGTCATCCCGCAGGTAGGGCATCTACCTCCACCAGGTCGTGGGCCGCCTCGTTGCCCTCGCGCATGGCACGGCGCTCGTCCATCTCCCGCGTGAACTCGGTCCCCGTCGGCACGCGCCTGCGGACGGCAAAGGAAAAGCCGCCCTCGTCAACGAGGCGCTTCATGAGGACGGTGTGGGCGGAGGTCGGCGGGGGGGCGGAGGACGGTGGGGGCGGAGGCCGGCGTCAGGCCAAGCTCCTCCGCGGTTCGGTTGCTGTCACGTCCATTCGCACGATTCGCCGACGAGCTGCCGAATCCGCAGCAGCTCGTCCGCGATCCACGGGTAGAGCTCGTCCCAGTGCTCGGGCGAGACGTCGGCCGAAAGCTTTACCAGGAGCTCACGTGACTTCTCGTTCCCGTCGTTCCAGACAACTTCCCCACCCGTAGCGCCGAGCAGCGCCTCGACCTCGTGCCGCCGCTCCAGCAGCCAATCGTACAGCGAGAAGTCCGTGGTGTAGACGCTCGCCCCGACCCAGCCGTCGCGCCGCGCGCAGAACGCGGTCGCGTGCGCGTCGCGCCGCCCCAGGCCGAACGTGACGTACCAGCCCGAGTTCTCCCACCGCTCCGACTGGTCGCCGTACGCCTGCACGAAGTCGGGCCGGTCGGAGCAGTAGCTGAAGAGCCCGTCCCAGAACGCGGCGAGCAGGCTCTTCCGGTCTATCGCCTCGGCCCGCTCCGCGTCCACCAGGTACCGTACCAAAGCGCTCGTAGTCAGAAACCATCCCGCACAGCACAATATCAGATGATAAATTACACTATATGGAAGATCGTCAACAGGAAAGGTGACCTTCATGACCTTCGAAGACGCCAGAGACGAAGCCCTCTCGTTCCGCGACGCGCGAAACTGGAAGCAGTTTCACAACCCAAAGGACCTCGCGCTTTCAATCTCTCTAGAGGCCGCCGAGCTGCTCGAGTGCTTCCAGTGGAGCGGAGCCGATCTGAATCCGGAGAAAACTCGCTCGCACGTTCGAGAGGAACTTTCAGACGTAATGATGTACTGCATCTATCTTGCCGATGCGGAGGGAATCAACATACCCGAAGCGCTTCATGACAAGATTCTCAAGAATGGGCAGCACTACCCTGTTGAGAAATCACGTGACTCCTCCGCAAAATACTCGGAGCTCTAACCGACGCTCTATGCTGCATGTCCCTCTTGGGCACGCATGAGCGCCGCCTGCAGCTCAGGGTCCACCGCAAAAAGGTATAAGCCGTGTACGCCACGCTTGAGCAAGACACCAAGCTCGTTTCTGAGGTTCTTTTCGGAATAGTCGTACTTGCTCTCACGCTTGTTTGTCGCCTTGGCATTCTTGCTCGCAGCCGCGTCGAACACAATCCTGCCCTCACGATACTTTACTGATGGCCCGATAATAACCCCGGCGTAGTTGAGGTCGAATCCCTGAATCGTATACGTCGACCCAATCTCATCGATCGTCTCGGGCTTCTCCGCCCAAGAAATCTCCTCCTCCGCCTTCGTGGAAGAGCGCTTCACGAGACAATAGTTCCAGGGATGGCAGAAACGAGTTGGCTGGCTCGCGTCCTCGCCCTCGACAAACCCATTTGGATCATCGGCGGCAAGCCCCATCTTCCATTGACCGTCATAATCAAGATGAAGCTCAACATCCCACATAGAGTCGGGAGTGCCCTCATGGGGCTTGTCGTCCTTATATGCCCAATCATACGTAGCAAGCACCCGAGAGAGCCCCTTTCCCTCATCATCAGCCGCCTTCTCACGGATGGCGAGAAACAGATCGACAGGTGATGAGAAGACTCTCAGGTCATAAGGCTGCTGGCCCTCTGGGAATCCCTTTTTCTCAGATCTTGGAATTGCCCCGATGCCCCTCCCATCCGCGAAGTCCTCAATCCAACGAATCGTCTCGTCGTCCGCGGCAATGCGCATCTGCCGCCTAAGTTGAACCGAAGCGCACGAGAAATGTTCGCCCGTACTCAGGATGACCGAGCGTTCCCCATTGGAAGCGCCGTCGTACGCTCCTACAAGCTGTACCAAATCATCATCGGTCCACTGTTGCTTGGCCTGAAGAATCTGCTTAGGGTCAAAGACGGCAACCGTCACCTTGGCACGTCTCATGATGTCAAGTAGCATATTATAGCCGGAATAGCTTTGATCTTTTTGTGTAAGGAGCAGATGGGCCTCGTCCACGAGGGCAATGTCGGCTCGTCCGCACGGGGCAAACACGTCACCCCTCTGCATCCGCTTGCCATTTGCATCAAACCGCGGGGCGCTGTACCTGTCAATAAACGTAACGGGCTTCAAAACAACCTGATCTGCTTCTTTCTGCAGGCCGAGCTTCGTGGCAACCTGGTTGTAGACGTGACGTTGCTCGTTATGCTTGATGAGAATGAAGGCGGAGAGTCTGTCCGCTCTGTTAGCGTTTTCCCTAAAAAGATCAACGAGACCCTCGTCGTCCAAGAGTCCCCGCGGCCCCAGCTCACGAGCAATTCGATAAAAAAGATGGCTTATGAGCACGGTCTTTCCCGTGCCAGCAGCACCTTCAACAAGAATCAGCTTCCCGAATTGTCCGTCAGCAAGCGCGTCGGCTGACGCTGAGGCGATCAAGGCCTCCTGAATCGCCTGAAGAACCATCTCTTCAGCCTCAATTTGTTCGTCTGTCAGCCGATGAAAGGGAGATGCCTTGAAGAGCGCCGAGTCCTTGACAACGGTCTCCGACGGGAAAATCTCCGGGCGCATTGTGCTCAAGCTGCGCCAAATGCTCGAGAAAAGACTGTCGAACTCCTTACGCGTATAATAATCGCCCTGAGCGTTGGAGCGACGGTTATTAAGATGCGAGACAGCATCCGAGCCGAGAAGATACTGCATCATGCGGTTCTCGACATCTAGCGTAAGTGACTTGTTGAAGTGCTCATTTCCGATGATGAGTTGACGGACTGACTCGTGATCATGCTCTGCGCGATTGGCAAGTTCCCCCCAGTCCTCTCGGACTTTCGCATCGGGGCCAAGGTGCTGCCTCGTCCTCGCGACGATGCCGTTCGTCTCTCCGACGTAGACGTCATACTCGTTCATCCGAGAATGCTGGTCGCACGTCCCTGAATAAACGACGTACACCGTCGGATAATGGAAGATAAGATGGCGCTCGTCCTTCCCGAGCTTATCCCGATACCGTCGCGCAAACGAGTCCTCGTCAAAATCCCAAACGGGAGCGTCGACAACGAGCGGTTGGGGAATGAGATCTTGAGGAGTCACTTCGTCTTCCTTCACTCTCAGGACGTCAGATACTACTGTAGCTTACAATTCTCTATCCAAGAGTCTGCCGAGCGAAAGGAGTGCTTTGAACAGCAAGTATGGCTCCGAATGGCGGAAGTGGGATCTTCGCCGACCTTGTGGCCCTGCTCTCAGGGTGCGATCAACTTCGCCTACAGCGTCTATCTCAGGCTGCGAGACGACGCGGCGGTCTCGGCCACTGACGTGAAGCGGTATGTCCAGCGTTAGTACGTGACGTCCGTTCTGACGGGGAGGTACTCGGGATCGTCTGAGTCCGTTATGGACCGTGACATCCGCTCCATCGCCGAGCGGGGCTTTCTTACGGTGTACGAGGAGATCGTCCGGGCGCAACTCTCCGACACGTTCTGGGAGGTCGGCCTGCCCCAGCAACTCAACACGACGAGCACGCGCACGGGCGCTTGGCTGGTGTACCTTGCCTCGCAGGTGCGCTCAGCGGATAACACGCTCTTTACGAGCGGGTTCAAGGTCGCTGACGTCATCAGCAACATCGGCGACATCCACCACATCTTCCCTAAGGCGTACCTCAGGGAAAAGCTCGACGCGCCGCAGCGCCTCTACAACCAGATCGCCAACTACGCCTATCTCGAGAAGCGCATCAACATCGCGATAGCCGACAGCCGACCGGGCGACTACTTCGCAAAGGCGCTGCATGCCTGTCAGGCGGGGGAGAAGTACTTCGGAGACATCCAGACGGTTGACGAGCTCAATGCGAATCTCTCCGCCAACTGCATTCCTGCCGATGTATATAGCATGGGAGCCGAGGATTACGAGTACTTCCTCGAGGAGCGCCGCAAGCTCATGGCGGAGAAGATACGGACGTACTTCTTGGGGCTGTAGGATTCGTTCGTCTGCACAGCGTGACTCGAATGGCGCGTGCGTTATCGGTTGCGGCGCCAAGTCCTGCCATCAGCATCGCGTAACCCACCAGCATGTCGACATTGGCCACGATTGCACCCAGCATGCTTACAGGTGTTAGAAGGTCCATCATCAGCGTCGTGACCACCGATTCCATTCGTATCTCCTCTCCGGGCGGGGATGCCCCGCTCGGGAAGGGTGTCCAACGTGGTCACAAAGCGCCATTTCAGCCGGGAAAGGGCGCAAGGCGATGCGTTCTGTCGTTCCACAAAGGAATTCACGCGGGAGGAGGAATCGGGAAATGTCCAATAATGGTTCTTATTGATTGGCAAGTGTCGAGAGAGAGCGCGAACGGCGTGTTTGGAATAAGGAAAGAACAATCAGAGCGCGCCAAAGAAGCGGAGAAGAGACGGGATGGGGCTCTTGATGCGCTGGACGAGAGCCGCAAGACGCTTACAGACGCGAGGGCTAAGGCGGAAGCTACGGTCTCAGAGTGTCTCGATCTGCTGAGCTCGATGAGGTCCGCGCCCTTCAGAATGAGAAGACAGGTTCGATTCGTCGGGCGAGCAAGGAAGAAGTTCCGAAAAAGCAACGAGATAGTTGAAAAGCAGTTCGCGAGAGACGCAATTGCAGCGGGCGCCGCAGTTGCTACCGTTGGCGGCGTGTTGGGCGCCGTCTGCAAGTTCCGCAACGAGATAGGGAACCTCCTCAAAAAGAAGCCGCCAGTCGCCGTCGCCTGGATACTGGCGGTAGTTGCCGGCGCAGCGTTCACCATCAGCAAGATCGGGTCGATTTTCGTGCAGAAAAGCGCGAAGGAGTGGGCGGAGTTCACGGAGGAATGCCTCAGGGTGGCCGACGATGCCACGAAGGCGTCTCTGAGAGCGAAAAGTGAAGCCATGAAAATCTCCCGTCAGGACGAGAGCCTCGAGGCATGTCTTAAAACGCCCGTCAATCTACGCGGAAAAAGGTTCAGGAGCTTCCCCATCCCGAACTTGTACATGAAGGCGACGCGGAGAACGTCGTTCCAGGTTACCCGAATCTGCCAGCTCTTAGTTGGAGCTCCTTAACTGCGCTGGATATCATATAGCAAGTGACTGGTGATAACACAGTCCAGACATCGCAACAAAGACCGGGTGCAAACGGTCCATTTGGCGCACAACATGGCTGGGGCTAACGCGAACCGCGTAGCGCACGCGACGCTCGTCGCCTCCCCAGCTACCGCCCACCGATAGAACCTGCAACCACACGACCCTCCCGCCGCCCCGAGCTGGGCGGTCACCTTCAGGTCAGTCAGCCGTCAGACAACGGCGAAGTCGTAGCGCTAGCCTGACAACCTCAAAACGTCTGAGCAAAGCACGGTATCTACTCCATAACTGTTCAGAAAGCGTACAATGAGGCCGTCAGGATTCGAGTGGGACAAGAACAAGGCGAGCACAAACCTCGCCAAGCACGGGGTAAGCTTTCATGAGGCAACGCGCATCTGGCTCGACCCGAACTACTATCGCGTCAAGGTCGCCCAGGAACCCGAGGACCGATGGCTCGTGGTGGGGCGCGTCGCTCGTGGGCGCTATCTGTCCGCGATTGTCACCTACCGCGGAATCAGTGGCGAGCGCACCCGCATCATCTCCGCGCGATGCGCGACCAAGGCAGAGGTGAGGCGATACCATGACTGACCAGCCAACAAGCCAGCAAATCGACGAGCTGTTCGACGCCGGAGGGGAGGTGCTCCCCTACGCCGACGAGGCGACCTTCGAGCGCCCCCGACAGCCGCAGCGGCGGGTGAGTGTCGACATGAGCGCGCCAATGGTGGCCCGCCTCGACGCCTACGCGAGCGAGTACGGCGTCACGCGCCAGTCGCTCGTGAAGATATGGCTCGCCGAGCGGCTCGACGACGAGGACGACCGGCGCGCGAGGAGGACTTCGATGTAGCCCGTCCGCACTTAGATCAAGCGCCAGGCGGGCCTCAAGTGAGAACGGAGCGCGCATGTTCGTGATGGCAGAGTTCGAGCTCGTCGAGACCGAGTGCGTGGTCCTCGCCGTGCCGCACGGACTCGAAGGAGGAACCGAGGGGAGCGACCCACGCGACGCCTCGATGATGGCGGCCGAGTGGCTCCGGGGCGAGGCCGAGCACTGGCTGATGGCCGGAACCGAGCCGCCGGAGCTCCCCATCGGCCTGCCGCCTGCGCATGGCGGAACCGTCATCCTGATCGGCGTCGACGTCTCCCTCGAGGCCATCGACACCGTCACGGCAAGCGAGGCGGCGAGGGCGCTGGGCGTCAGCCGGCCGCGCATCACGCAGATGATCAGGTCGGGCAGGCTCGAGGGCTACACCAAGGGCCACGCCACCTTCGTCACACGCGCAAGCGTGGAGGCACGGCTCGTCGACCCGCCGCATCCCGGCCGGCCACGGAAGAAGGCTCGGACGGCGTAGCGGATGGTCTCCCTCCCGTCCCGGCACCCCATTACAGCGCGCCGCCACGCTGGCCCGGCGCCGAGGCGGCGATTCCGGAGCCTGGCGGCAGAAAGACCCGTCACCAAAGCGCCACTCTCATCACCCCTGTTATAATCTTCTCAAATCCGGAATCGACTCCGGATTTGAGAAGATTCGAGGAAGGCAGCCGATGTATATCACGCGCGCACTCGAGCCCGTCGTTCGTCGCTACTCCGGGCACTTCAAGGTCATCGTGGTGACCGGTCCCCGCCAGGTCGGCAAGACGACCATGCTGCGCCACCTCATGGAGGAGGACGCCGCAAACGGCGCCGGGCGCTCCTACGTGTCGCTCGACAACACCGCCATCCTCCAGACGGCAAAGGATGACCCCGCCCTCTTCCTTCAGCGCTATAGCCCTCCCGTCCTCATCGACGAGATCCAGAAGGCACCGGAGCTTCTCCCATACATCAAGGAGGTCGTGGACGCCTCCGACCAGAACGGCACGGTGTGGCTCACCGGGTCGCAGCCCTTCCACCTCATGAAGGAGGTCTCCGAGTCGCTGGCCGGACGCGTCGGCGTCATCGAGATGCTCGGGCTCTCCGGTGCGGAGATCGCGGGCACGGCGTCCGAGCCCTTCTCGCCCGGCCCCGACTACTTCGTCCGACGCGTGGCCGCATCCGCATCCTATGACGTGGCCGAGGCGTACGAGCGCATCTGCGCCGGTTCGCTCCCCGGCATCCGTGCGCTACCCGACGACCTGCGTCCCGGCGGCTACGAGTCCTACCTCGACACCTACATCATGCGCGACATCCGCGATCTCTCGCAGATCGGCGACGAGCTCAAGTTTCGTCGCTTCATGACGGCGTGCGCGGCGCTCACCTCCAAGCCCGTGGTCTACGCAGAGCTCGCGCGCATCGCGGACATCGACGAGAAGACCGCCAAAACGTGGCTGTCGCTGCTCGTGAGCTCCTACATCGTCAAGGTCGTGGAGCCCTATGCCAACAACCTGCTCAAGCGCCTCTCCAAGCAGCCGATCATGCACTTCCTGGACACCGGCCTCGCCGCCTACCTGACCGGCTGGACGAGCCCGCGCGCCCTTGAGGCGGGAGCCATGAGCGGGCAGATGTTCGAGACCTACGCCTTCGGGGAGATCTATAAGAGCTTCCTCAACGCGGGCCGGAGGGCTCCGCTCTGCTTCTTCCGCAACAACGACAAGAAGGAGATCGACCTGCTCATGGAGAGCGACGGGACGCTCTACCCCATCGAGGTGAAGAAGACCGCCTCGCCGTCCAAGAAGGACGCGCGCAACCTCGGGGTCCTCGACCCGGTCGCCGCCGATGACGTCCCGGCCGAGCTGGCGGCGCTCAGGCGCGAGATCGGCACGGGCGCCATCGTCTGCATGACGCGGGACACGTTCCCCGTGAGCGAGCGCGCCTGGGCGTTCCCCGTCTGGGCGGTGTAGGGCGAGGCGGTTCCGTCACCCGTCGCATCCAAACATCTCGCCCAACGCAACCAGATGAACGTCCGGAGCGCGCCGCGCCCGCTCACGACACGCTTCGTCGAATCCGTTCCTTGCAAACAGATAAAGCTGGGTGTTCTCCCCTCCCCCAAAGAGTGCAGCACGACGCCGCAATGTGCCCAGCACAGACGCGTCTACCGGCGCGTTGTTCCACTTGCACTCACCGATCACGAGCTCGCCATCGACGCCCCGCACAACGACGTCCACCTCTTCCTCCTGTCGAGTCACGGGGTTGGTCCCCCACCAAGAGCCCATCTCGACGGGAATCATGTCCAGCTCCCCGCCAGCGACCTGCCTCATCAGCCATTGCCGGCAGACCTCCTCGAAGACCGGGCCTACGAAGGTCGAGAGGTCATCGGAGACGATTCTTCTCGCCGCGGCCTCGGCCAGCCCTGACTCCACGGCCGTGCGATAGCGAATCCCAAAACGATAGTGGAACCGAAACAGGTTGTCCGCGATTACATAGCGGACCTGATTCTTCTTGTGATGGCCAACGGGCTCCGTCCGTCGTACAATGGCCAGACGCTCCAGCCGAGAAAGACACTGTTGGACCAGCGGTGACTTGATGCCCGTCCTATCCGAGATCTCTTGAGGCCGCACGCAGCCTCGGGCGATTGCCTCGACAATGGCGTTATAGCTCGAAGGGGACCTGACCTCCTGAAGTAGGAGATTCTCCACCTCGTTGGAGAGAATCGAGCTCGGCGCCAGGAGCCTGTTCGCGATGTTCCACGCCACGCTCCTACGAGCATCGAGTTGCTCGAGGTAGAGGGGGACGCCCCCCGCAAGCGCATAGAACTCGACAGCCTTCGCGGAGTCGGGATTGCCAAGCAGCTGTGCCGCATCGAAGGCGTCGAAGGGATCGAGCTTCATCTGCAGGGTCCTGCGACCGTACAAAGGGCTCTTCTCGCCGAGGACCTGCTCCTCCATAAAGCTCATCGAGGAACCGCACAATACGAGGAACAGCCTGCTTGACTGTTTGTTCTCATCAATCAGCTTCTGAAGAAGTGAGGAGATACCGGGATAGCTCTCGGCGAGATAGGGATACTCGTCGATGACGAAGATGATTCGCTCGCGTTGGGCCATTCTGAACAGAGCCGCAAACGCTTCCGCAAAGGAGCGGTACACGGGGTAGGCCTCCGGAAAAACCGCTGCGCCAGGATACAGGTCATTGTCCGGATATGTGGTTTCCTGGGCCAGCGCCGCGCTCAGACCGTCCAAGTTCTCACGTGCAGTCGTCCGCAGAGCCGTGAAGTAGCACACGTTCTCCTTGTCAGAGACGAACCTGTGGAGTAGGGCGGTCTTTCCAACGCGGCGCCGCCCGTACACAGCAACCATCTGAAAGCCACCGTCCTTGTAGGCACGCTCAAGGTCTGACAGCTCCCGCTCTCTACCGATAAACATTGCCACCTCATACTAAGTTATGACTTACTAAGTTGTATCTTAGTATATTGTAGACAACAAATAATGAGAAGACCTTACCTCATATCGAGCGCACTCCCTAGTCTCTGATGCCAGCGTCATCAAATAGGGCGCAAGACGAGCCGACGCGTGTCCCTCGTACATTAGGTCGCAGTCCTCGATGCACTCAGCCACAACAATCAGAGCGAAGATCAGCACTGTTTTCCACTAGGTTGAAAAAAAGGAGCACAGGTGCTCGGAACGCCGGTCCCAAGGCACCGAGGTCGGCCAGTTGGCTGGGACACCTTGTCCAGCTACACCTATGCCACCCCCACGAGCGCCAGCGCAACCGCCACGACCACCGCGGGCAGCATGTTGGCGGTGTTGAACGTGCGCTCACGCACGAGGTTCACGCCCACGCAGAAGATGAGGATCGACCCCACGCACGAGAGGCTCGCGAGCGCCGCGTCCGTCATGAGCGGCGAGAGGAGCCGCGCGAGCAGCGTCACCGAGCCCTGCAGCACCGCCACCGGCACCGCCGCAAAGAGGCAGCCCACGCCCATCGACGCCGCCATCGAGGCGATGATGAGCGCGTCGAGCACGCCCTTGAGCGCCAGCGTGGACCAGTCGCCGAGGATCCCGTCCTGAATGGCGCCCACCACCGCCATGGCGCCGATGCACACGGTGAAGGTTGCCGTGAGAAAGGCGTCAAGAAAGCGAGCGTTGTCCTGGTTGCCGGAGACGCGCCGCAGCCACGTGCCCAGCCGCTCGAACCACGCGCTGATGTCAAGCAGCTCGCCCACGAGCGTTCCCAGGGCCAGCGACGCCACCACCAGGGCGCTCCCGCCCGAGACCATCGCGCCGTCCTCCCCCACCGAGAGCATGCCCGCGAGCGCCCCGGCCAGCCCGATGAAGAGCACGGCCACGCCCGTGGCGCGCAGCAGGCCCTCCTGCACGCGCTCCGGCACAAGCCGCCCGGCAAGCAGCCCCACGGCTCCGCCGGCCACGATAAGTGCCACGTTGATGATGGTCCCGAGTCCGATCATGTGCTGCCGCCCGTTCTTCTCGCCTGTGCGCCGTGCGCATTGTACGGCACGTGACCGTTGGGCAGACAAGACGTTTGCCTCGGGGCAGGACTGACCGGGTCCTACGGCGCGGATCACGCACCGTTTTCGGTCGTTCTTCTCACCCGGAGCGTCCTAAGACGGTACATAAACCGTTGATGTACTGTTCTCGGACGGTCCCGACGAGAAAAGTGTCCGGTAACGGTGCGTCACAACTGGGCGCACCGTTCTCGGACGTTTCTGGCGAGAAAAACGTCCGAAAACGGTGCGCCGCCACCGGTGCGCCGCAACCGGCCCGGTCAACCAGACCGCAGCCGCCGCAGCCCCGCCCTACTCGAAGTGGTCGTCCGGCAGGTACTTGGCAAACGGCCCGCGGCGGCTCTTGTCCGTGCCCGCGCAGCCGAGCGCGTAGAAGAACCCGAAGACCATGATGAGGATCGGCGCGGCCACGGAGACGTAGACCACGATGACCGACGCCCACATGAAGGCCTGGGCCGCGTCGCCGCCCAGCAGCGGCACCGCCGCCAGAGCAAGGACCGCGAGCCCCACAATCCCGAGCACGCGCCACAGCAGCTTGAAGGCGTGGCCCAGCGTGATCTTCTTGAACCAGAGCACCATGAGGCCCAAGATCACCCCGATGGCGTAGAGCAGCACCGGCGCGGCCAGCACCACGCCAAGCTGCGCCAGCGGCGAGTCGCCCAGCACGTCGGCCACCACGGTCATGTCGCTCATGTGGTACCACGCGAGAAACGCGATGCAGACCGCCGCCACGACCACCCACGCGACAAAGTTACCGATGAACGTAGATTTCCTCATGGCCCGCGACTCCCGCCTCCAGAAAGGTATGCTTCCAAGACAACGCGCCGGCGGCACACCGCTCGCCCCGGCACGACACGTACCAGTATACCCGGGCGAGGCGGACGGCTCGCAGGCGGAGGGAGACACATGGCAAGCGCAACCGACCCAACCACGACCGTCCCAGACGCGGCCGGCCCGGCAGGAGCCCCGGCTGGCGAGAAGCCCCTACGCAAGCGGCTCTACTCCCTCGGCGAGGAGATCGCCAACTCGGTGAGTCACGGCGTCGGCGTGCTGCTGGCCATCGCGGCCCTCGTGCTCTTAATCGTGACGGCCGTCTCCCACGGCGGGGGCGTGCGCCTGGCCGCGGCGCTCATCATGGGCATCTCCCTCATCATCGAGTACCTCTTCTCCACGCTCTACCACGCCCTTGCGCCCGAGAAGGCCAAGGCGGTCTTCCGCGTGCTCGACCACTGCGGCATCTACCTGCTCATCGCCGGCAGCTACGCGCCCTTCTCGCTGGTCACGCTGGCCGACCGCGGCGGCATTCCGCTCTGCGCGGCGGTCTGGGCCGTGGCCGTGGCGGGCATCGTGGCCGAGTGCCTGCTGCGCGAGCGCCAGCCCGCCTGGCTCACCGCGATCGTCTACGTGATCATGGGCTGGCTCGTGATCTTCCGCGTGGGCGACCTCTGGGAGCTGCTCGCGCCGCCCGCGTTCTGGCTGCTTCTGGCCGGTGGCCTCAGCTACACCGTGGGCGCGGTCCTCTACGCCATCAAGAAGGTTCCCTACCTGCACTTCGTCTTCCATCTGTTCACGCTGGCGGGAAGCGTCTGCATCACGCTCTCGGCGCTGCTGTTCGTGGTGTGAGGCCGGACGGCCGGCCGCGGGGCGGCGCGGTGGCGCGGCGCGGTGGCGCGGTGGCGCGGCGCCGGATTCGGCGCCGTTGCGTGCTGGCCGGAGGTGTGCGCGGGATTCGGCGCCGTTGTGCGTTTTCGGTGCCAGAATCAGCGCCCCTGTGCGTGCCGACGCGCACAGACCCCGTACTTCTCGCACCCAAAACGCACACCCCCGGCAAAACCGGCGCAGGGAATCGTGGTCGCCCGGCCGCTACCCGGTCGCCACCCGGTCGTCGCCCGGTCGCCCGGTCGTCGCCTGGTCGTCACACGCCCGCCGGCGCACACTCCCCGGACATCCCGCGCAGCGACCCGCCGGCGCGCTACTATGGGACGCGGCACACACCCGACCCCGAGGAGGGCACATGGTAGACGAGCAGTTCAAGCACGAGGTCGACGCCTACGTCGACGAGGTCTGGGAGGACGTCGTCGCGGACATCGCGCGCCTGGTGCGCCACGAGTCCGTGGAGGACCTCTCTGCGGCGGAGCTCGGCAAGCCCTGGGGGCCTGCCTCCAACGCCGCGCTGGTCGAGGCCGAGGACATGGCCGCGCGCCTGAGCCTCGAGGTGACCGACGTGGAAGGCTACCTGGGCTTTGCCGACGTCCCCGGCGCCTCCGGCCCGGACCGCTACATCGCCACGATCGCCCACACCGACATCGTCCCCCTCGGCCTGGGCTGGCACTTCCCCCCGCTCGAGGTCACGCGCAAGGACGGCTACCTCGTCGGCCGAGGCGTCCAGGACGACAAGGGCCCCTTCGTGGTCTCCCTCTACGCCGCCCACTTCTTCGCGCGCCGCGCGAGCGCAGGCCTGGAGCTTCCCTACACGCTGCGCTGCATCATCGGCAACAACGAGGAGACGGGCATGGGCGACGTACCCCGCTACCTGGGACGCTACCCCGAGCCGCTCTTCTGCTTCTCCCCCGACGCCGACTTCCCGCTCATCTGCGGCGAGAAGGGCCTCTACAGCGGCCGCTTCACCTCCGGCGTCGTCGCCGGCGAGAAGATCGTGGAGCTTGACGGCGGCACCTCGAGCAACGCCATCCCCGGCAACGCCGTGGCAGTCGTGCGCGCCGACGCGGGCTCGCTTCCCGCGGCCGAGCGCATCGCAGTGGAGGGCGCAGGCGAGGGCCTCGCCCGCGTCACGGCCACCGGCGTGGGCGGCCATGCCTCGATGCCGGCCGGCACCGTCAACGCCATCGGCGTGCTCGCGCGCTACCTCCTGGCAAACGACCTCGCGGGCGCCGGCGAGCGCACCTTCCTGGAGCTTCTCGCCCGCCTGACCGAGGACACCGACGGCACCGCAACCGGCATCGCCGCCTCGGACGACAAGTTCGGCGCGCTCACCTGCATCGCCGGCACCGTGCGCACCGTGGACGGCCGCTTCGTCCAGACGGTGGACTCCCGCTTCCCCACCACCACCTCGGCCGAGGCCATCACCGAGCGCCTGAGCTCGGTGGCCGCCGAGTACGGCTGCGCCTTCGAGCAGACCTCCGGCGAGGAGCCCTTCTACATCAGCCCGGACAGCCCCGAGATCCGCGTGCTGCTCAGCACCTACGAGGAGTACGCCGGCAGGCCGGCCAAGGCCTTCACCATCGGCGGCGGCACCTACGCGCGCCACTTCAAGCGCGCCTGTGCCTTCGGCCCGCACGACCCGAGCGAGAAGACGCCGGACTGGGTGGGCATGGAGCACGGTCCCGACGAGGCGGTCTCCGAGGAGAGCCTGCGCCGCGCGCTCAAGATCTACATCGTGTCCATCGCGCGCCTGATGGAGCTCGACCTCTAGGGAACGCGTCGGCGTGTGGCCCGCCCTACCGCACGCCGACGCCGCGCGCCCTACCGCACGCGCATCTCCTCGGTGTCCTCGGCGGTCTCGCGCACGATCCGGCGCAGCACGCGGTCGTGCTCGAGGGCGTCGGCCGAGCGCTCCGGCAGAAAGACCGAGAGCCGGCCGCCGAGCGTGCGGAAGCTCGCCCAGCCGTCGGCGCCCACCACCACGTCGTCCTGCTCGCCGATCACGCAGCCCCAGCGCTCGCCCGCGTGGCGCGTGCCCACGTACATGTGCTTCTCGCCGCCGTCGCGGTCCGTGAGCACCACGGCGAGGCCGCTGCCCGGGTGCTCGTCGTCGCCCTCGCGCGTCCACCCGATGACGTCGGGCGCGTCGAGGAAGTCGTGCTGGGCGCCATAGGCAAAGCGCCGGCGCAGCTCCATCAGGAGCGGCAGCTCGGCCACCGCCGGGATGTTGCCGCCGTTGGGCATCCCGTAGAGGTCCCCGTAGAAGACGCAGGGGTAGCCCGCCTCACGCAGCAGGATGAGCGCGTAGGCCGCCGGCTTGAACCAGCTCTGGACAAAGGACTGGAGCGCCTGGCCGGGCTGCGTGTCGTGGTTCTCGGCAAAGGTCACAGCGTGCACCGGGTCGCGCTCCACGAGCGTGCCCGAGAAGATCTTGGAGAGGTCCACGTCGCCGTTCGAGCAGCTCGCGCGGTAGAGGTTGTAGTGCAGCGGCACGTCGAAGAGGGACATGCACCTCTCGGCGCCGAGGTAGGCCTGGAGCTCGTCTGCCGTGCGGGCCCAGTACTCGCCCACGCAGAAGAGCTCCCGGCCGGCCCGAGAGCGCATCTCGGAAAGCCAGCGCAGGTAGAAGTCCCGGTCGATGTGCTTGAGCGCGTCCAGCCTGAACCCGTCGAGCCCACAGGACCCCACGTACCACGCGCCCCAGCGCACGAGCTCGTCGTACACGCGCGGGTCGTTGACGTCCACGTCGGCACCCATGAGGTAGTCGTAGTTGCCGTTCTCCACACGCTCCACCGCGTCATCCCAGTGCTTGCCCTCAAAGAGGAAGATGCCCTTCCGACGGGTCCTCTCGTCCCAGTCCACGCCGTGGAAGCACGTCCAGTCCCAGGTGAAGTCCGAATAGGCGCCCGCGCGGCCCGGGAAGGTGAAGCGGGTCCACGCGCCGATGGTGAGCGGAGCGCCCGTGGCCTCGTCGCGGTCCTGCGCGCAGACCTCCTGGGCGCGCACGTCCTCCACCCCGTCGGCGCCCATCCGCTGGTTGAGCACGATGTCCGCAAGGGCCTGGATACCGTTTGCGTGGAGCGCGGCGATGGCGGCCTCGTACTCGGCACGCGTGCCGTACTTGGTGCGGACGGTCCCCTTCTGGTCGAACTCGCCGAGGTCGTAGGTGTCGTAAACGCCGTAGCCCACGTCCTGCGCGCCGGCCTGGCCCTTGTAGGCGGGCGGCAGCCACACGGCCGTGATCCCCTCGTAGGCAAAGCTCGGGGCCTGCTCGGCGATGCGCCGCCAGTGCGAGCCGTCGGCCGGCAGGTACCACGAGAACCCCTGGAGCATCGTTCCGTTCATGCGACTTCCTTTCTTGCGCCCACGGGCGGGGCGGGACTTGGCAGCGGACGGTCAGAGCGACACGGCGAGAAGAACCTCGGGGCTGTCGGGTCGGGCACCGGCGGGGCGCGCTCCGTCTAGGCGGCCGCCGACGCCGTCACGCGCGGCCGCCGACGCTGCGGGCCTCAGGCGTCGGCCCCCTCGTCCGCAGGCGAGACGGTGGCGGCGCCCACGGACTGGGCGAGCAGCTCCTCGGGCGAGGGCTGGCGCAGGATGCGCGCGGCCAGGTAGGTGCAGGACACCATGAACAGCAGGTCGAGCACGAGGTCGAAGGACACGCCCATGAGCCCGACCGTCACGAGCGCCACCACCACGCGCACCACGTCCGTCACCGTGACGAGCGCCGCCAGGAAGAGGAACGGGCGGATCTTGGACGGCCGGTTTGAGCCCCAGATGCCGAGGCACCCCACGAGCAGGTTGATGCCCGCCGACACCGCGCCGGCCACCATCAGCGCAAAGGTCGCCCCGGTCACGGTGATGTCCATGCCGGAGATGGTGGCCTGCTCCCCCTCCCCGTAGACGAGCAGGGCGGCGGTCAGCACGGCCGTCACCACGGCCGTGAGCACGCCCTTGAGGACGGTGATCTCTGAGAGCAGGTGCAGCACGCGCTGGTAGCGCGAGCGGAGGAAGGTCTCGCCGGTGACGCCGTGGTCGTGCTCCTCCTTCACCTTGTCCGCGAGGCGCGAGCAGACGAGCACGTAGACGATCGTGGTGACAAGCACGACGGGGTTGAACAGGATGAAGCTGCCCACGCCCCAGCCCCAGACGATGGCCACGAGCACGGCCAGGCCCACGAGGTAGCACAGGAACCGGTAGGGGCCCACGCGCGCCGAGTTGTTGGACGCCGCAAGACCGAGGACCGCCGTGAGGATGAGCAGCCCCGCCGCCACGACGATGATGACGCCGAAGGTGGCGACGGTCCAGACGTCGCCGCCCGGCAGCGCCCCAAGGACGTTTGCGACAAGCAGCGCCACGCCTCCGGCAAGCACGGCCACGCCGATGATCGCCATGAGAATCGAGACGATCCGCAGCACCGCCTGGGCAGGCGTGCGCGGGACGGATGGCTCAAGATCGATCACGTATGGCTCCCCTTCTCCTTGTCGCTCGGATGTGGGGAGTATACCCAACTGTGCGGGAGCGCCCTCATGGGGTCAGCGGCCGCGAAGCGCAACGGGCGGCCGCGCACGCCGTCACGCGAAGGCGGCGAGCTCGTAGGCGGTGGGCTCGGCGAGGTAGCCGCGCTCGTCGAGGGCGGCGGCAATCTCGTCAAGGGCGTCCTCGGTCGGGGCGCTCACGTGGTGGAAGTGGTAGCCGTCGGTCACCTGCATGAGGGGAGCGGACACGCCCGAGGAGAGCTCGCCCATGAACCGCTCGACGTCGCGGCGGCTGCCCACGCCGAGGTGCGTGGAGAGCTTGCCGTAGACGCGGTGGTTCACGAAGACGTCCTCCACGCATCCGCCGAGGTCGACGATGCAGGTCAGCTCGTCGGCGGTCTCGGACACGTCGTGGCGGCACTTGAAGAGGCGCACGGGGCGCGCCGGCGCGGGCGACTCCAGCACGTAGCCGCGGTTCGTCGAGACGATCTTCTCGCCGCGGGAGCGCAGCAGCGCCACGTCGGTCACCACCACCTGGCGGCTCACCCCGCAGCGCTCGGCGAGAAGGGCCCCGCTCACGGGCCCCGACGCCTTGCGGAGCTCCTGGATGATCTGCGCGCGACGGGCGTCGCCGGACGTCATCCCAGAACCTCGAGGTGCTTGAGGGAGAGGTCGAGGATCGGCGCGGAGTGGGTGAGCGCCCCGCACGAGACGAAGTCCACGCCGAGGTCGGCGTAGGCCGCGGCATTGGCGGCGTCCACGTTGCCGGAGGCCTCGGTCTGCGCGCGCCCGGCCACGAGCGCCACCGCCTCGGCCATCTGCTCGTGGTCCATGTTGTCGAGCATGATAATGTCGGCGCCGGCCTCCACGGCCTCGGCCACCATGTCGAGCGTCTCGCACTCCACCTCGACCTTGTCCACGAAGGGAGCCGAAGCCCGGGCCGCGGCCACGGCCTGCGAGACGCCGCCCGCGGCGTCGATGTGGTTGTCCTTGAGCAGCACGCCGTCGGAGAGGCCGAAGCGGTGCATCCCGCCGCCACCCAACCGCACGGCCTCGCGCTCGAAGAGGCGCATGCCCGGCGTGGTCTTGCGCGTGCACACGAGCGTGGTGCCGGTGCCCGCAAGCGCCGCGGCCACGCGCCGGGTGTAGGTGGCGATGCCGCTCATGCGCTGCAGGTAGTTGAGGGCGGTCCGCTCCCCCTCAAGGAGGGCCCGGACGTCGCCCTCCACCACGGCGAGCACCTGGCCGAAGGAGACCTCGTCGCCGTCGGCCACGCGGGCCTCCACGTGCGAGGCGGGGTCGAGCAGCTCAAAGACGCGCGAGAAGACCGCGAGGCCGGCGATCACGCCGTCGGCCTTGGCGATGAGCTGCACGCGACCGGGACGGGCCTCCGGCATCACGGCCATCGTGGACACGTCGCCAAAGGGCATGTCCTCCCTGAGCGCCGCACGGATGTGGTCGTCCATCTGCATCTGAACCATCGGATCCGTCATCGTCTCTCCTCTCGGGACCGGCCGGGCCGCGCGGCGCGGGTTCTTCTCGCCTGCGGGGCCCGTGCCTGGCGGGCGTCTGCCCCGCCTGCCGGCAGCCCCGGCAGGCCCGTCCCAGTATTGTCTCACTCGGCGCCGGTCAGAAGCGCCACGTCCGTCACGTCTCGCGAGCCGGCGATGAAGCGCGAGCGCTCCCGCGCCGCGGCCGCGAGCTGGGCCGCCGTGTCCTCGGCAAAGCGGTCGCGCATAATCTTGTCGGCCGCCCGCTGCGCGAAGACGAGCGACTCGAGCAGGCTGTTGGAGGCCAGGCGGTTGCGACCGTGCACCCCGTTGCAGCAGGTCTCACCGCAGGCAAAGAGGTGCGGCAGCGTGGTCTCGGAGTCGGAGTCCACGTGGATGCCTCCCATGAAGTAGTGCTGCGCGGGCACCACCGGGATCGGCTCCTCCCGGATGTCGTAGCCCTCCTCGAGACAGTGCTCGAGGATGTGGGTGAAGTGGCCCTCTATGGTGGCGCGCGGCACGTCCCTGAACGAGAGCCAGACGTGCTCGGACCCCTCCTCGGCCATCTTGGCGAGGATCGCGGCCGAGACCACGTCACGCGGCTGCAGCTCGTCGCAGAAGCGCTCCCCGCGCGCGTCGAGAAGGACGGCGCCCTCGCCGCGGGCGCTCTCGGAGATGAGGAAGGCGCGGCCGGGCCGGCTGGTCCAGAGGGTCGTGGGGTGGATCTGCACGTAGTCCATGTGCTCGAGCAGCACGCCGTGCTCGGCAGCGATCCGGCAGCCGTCCCCGGTGAGGCAGCCGAAGTTGGTGGAGTGGGAGTAGAGCCCGCCCACGCCGCCGGTGGCCATGACCGTGGCGTCGGCGGTGATCTCCAGGCGCGCGCCGTCGGCGGCCGTGGCCACCACGCCGCGGCAGACGCGCCGGCCGGAGGCGTCGAAGCCCTCGATGACGTCGGTCATGCAGGTGTGCTCGAGGATACGGGCGTTGGGCAGCTCACGGACGCAGGCAAGCAGGTGCTCGGTGATCTCCTTGCCCGTGACGTCCTCGTGGTAGACGATGCGCGGGCGGGAGTGCGCGCCCTCGCGCGTGTAGTCGAGGCTGCCGTCCGCGCGGCGCGCAAAGCGCACGCCCCGCTTGATGAGGTCGTCGATGATCGGGCGGCTTGCGCGGATCATGAGGTCCACGCTCTCCAGGCGGTTCTCGTAGTGGCCGGCGCGCAGCGTGTCCTCGAAGAAGGACTCGTAGTCCCCGGCGTCATGCAGGACGCAGATGCCGCCCTGGGCGAGCATGGAGTCGCAGTGGTCGACCTCCTCCTTGGAGAGCATGACCACGGAGAGCGCGGCGGGCAGGTTGAGCGCGCAGTAGAGGCCGGCCACGCCGCAGCCGACGATCACGACGTCGCAGTCCATGGTGCGGGCGGCGCGGGCCACCGCTGCCGCGGCGGCCATCAGCGTGCCCCCAGCTCGAGCATGCGCGTGAGCGCCGCCCGCGCCCCGTCGGCGACCTCGGGCGCGGGCATCCCCACCTCGCCGGAGCCGTCGCGCAGGCAGGCCGCGAGCTTCTCGGCCGTGATGCGCTCCATGTCCGGGCAGACCGGGCGCGTGGGCGGGAAGTGGAAGCGCTTGCCGGTGCCGGCGCAGCGGCGCTCGAGCTCGGCACGGACGCCGTCCACCGTGACGATGATGTAGTCGGTGGCGGTGCCGGCGGCCGCCGCCTCGATGATCTCGGCCGTGGAGCCCGCCACGTCGGCAAGCGCGAGCACATCCTCGCCGCACTCGGGGTGCGCGAGCACCGGGGCCCCGGGGTACGCCGCCCGAAGCGCCGCGACCTCGGCGGCGGAGACAGCCTGGTGGATGGGGCAGAAGCCGTCGTTCAAGATCACGTTCTTCTCGCCGACCTGGCCCGCCACGTAGCGGCCGAGGTGGCGGTCCGGGACGAAGAGCACGTTCTGCTGCGGGAGCGCCCGGACAATCCGCACCGCGTTGGACGAGGTCACGCAGACGTCCGACCACGACTTCACCTCGGCCGTGGAGTTGACGTAGCAGGCGACGGCGAGGTCGTCGCCGTAGCGCTCGCGCACCTCGTCCACGGTCTCGCGGCGCACCATGTGGGCCATCGGGCAGTCGGAGCTGGGGTCCGGCATGAGCACGACCTTGTCCGGCGAGAGGAGCTTGGCGCTCTCCGCCATGAACCGCACGCCCGCAAAGACGAGCGTCCGGTTGGGCAGCGTGGCCGCCAGGCGCGCCAGCGCGAAGGAGTCCCCCACGTGGTCAGCCAGCTCCTGAACCTCGGCAGGCACGTAGTAGTGCGCCAGCACCACGGCGTCCCGCTCCCTCTTGAGGCGCGCCACCTCGGCGCGCAGCTCGTCCGTCACCATGTCGGCTCCCCTCTTCGGCAAACCTCGTCAGTATGACAGCAAACTTGACAGGTGACAAGACAGTAAGCACGGGGGCACGGCACAAACGAGGGAGCGGCGGAGTGTCCGCCGCCCCGAGCGAGGCGCGCGGCGCGGACAGAAGCGACCCGGCCGCGGATGTCGCGGTCGGGCCGCTGGGCGAGCGGACGCGGCGGGCGCGCGGCGGCGGGACCCTGGCCGGGCCGCCGGGCGCGCGAGCCACAGGCGGAGGGTTCTTCTCGCCTACTCGTCGAACTGCGAGTTGTAGAGCTCCGCGTAGAAGCCGCCGGCCGCGAGCAGCTCCTCGTGAGTGCCCTTCTCCACGACGTCGCCGTTGCGCAGCACCAGGATGACGTCGGCGTTGCGGATGGTGGAGAGCCGGTGCGCGATCACGAAGCTCGTGCGGCCCACCATGAGCGCGTCCATCGCGCGCTGAATGAGCTCCTCGGTACGCGTGTCCACGTTCGAGGTGGCCTCGTCCAGGATGAGGATCGGCCGGTCGGCCAGCACGGCGCGCGCGATGGTCACGAGCTGCCGCTGGCCCTGGGAGAGGTTGGTCCCCTCCTCGTTGATCACGAAGTCGTAGCCACCGGCCAGCGTGTGGATGAAGTGGTCGCAGCGCGCCGCGCGGGCCGCGGCCTCCACCTCCTCGTCGGTGGCGTCGGGCCGGCCGTAGCGGATATTCTCGCGGATGGTGCCGTTGAAGAGCCAGGTGTCCTGCAGCACCATGGCAAACTGCCCGCGCAGCTCGGAGCGGTCCCAGCTGCGCACGTCCAGGCCGTCCACCTTGAGCGAGCCGCCGTCCACGTCCCAGAAGCGCTGGAGCAGCTTGATGAGCGTGGTCTTGCCGGCGCCGGTGGGGCCCACGATGGCCACGGTCTGGCCGGGCTCCGCCACGCAGGAGAAGTCGTGGATGACGTCGTTTCCGGGCACGTAGCCAAAGCGCACGTGGTCGAACTCCACGCGGCCCTCGCGGCGGGCGGGAAGCTCGGGGTGCTCCGGCTCGGTCTCCTCCGGGGCGTCCAGGAACTCGAAGACGCGCTCCACGGCCGCCGCCATGGACTGCATGGTGTTGGAGACGTTGGCCAGCTGCTGGACCGGCTGCGTGAAGTTGCGCACGTACTGGATGAAGCTCTGGATGTCGCCGGGCATGACCGTGCCGTTGAGCGCGAGCCCCGCGCCCACCACAACGACGCCCACGTAGCCCATGTTGCCCACGAGGCTCATGAGCGGCATCATCAGGCCGGAAAGGAACTGGCTGCGCCACGCGCTCGTGAACAGGCGGTCGTTCTCCCGCTCGAACTCCTCCACGGAGGCGTCGGCGCGGTCGAACACCTGGATCACGCTCTGGCCCGCGAAGTCCTCCTCCACGATGCCGTTCACCGTGCCGAGCACCGTCTGCTGCTCGCGGAAGTAGCGCTGCGAGAAGTGCACCACCACGCCCACGATGAGGATCGACGCCGGCAGCGTCAGCACCGTCACGCCCGTCAGCGTGAGGTTGATCGAGAGCATCATCGCGAGCACGCCCACGATCTGCGTGACGGAGGTGATGAGCTGCGTGATCGACTGGTTGAGCGACTGGCCGAGGGTGTCCACGTCGTTGGTGATGCGGCTGAGCACGTCGCCCTTGCTGTGGCCGTTGAAGTAGCTCATCGGGACCACCGCGATCTTCTCGGCGATCTCGGCGCGCATGCGGTAGCAGATCTTCTGCGTGACGCCGGTCATGAGCCAGCCCTGGACGAGGTTGCACCCCGAGCTCAGCAGGTAGATGCCCAGAAGCCCCAGCAGCGTGGCGCCGATCCAGGCAAAGTCGACGGAGCCGGTGCCCTGGACCGTGGCCACCAGGCCCTCGTAGAGCTTCGTGGTGACCGAGCCGAGCACGCGCGGCCCCACGATGTTGAACACCACCGAGCACACGGCAAACACCAGGGCGAGAAGAACCGCGACCTTGTGGGCGCCCACGTAGCCCAGCAGGTGGCGCATCGTGCCCTTGAAGTCCTTTGCGCGCTCGACGGAGCGCCCATGTCCTGCGCGCGGCATCAGCGCTCACCTCCCTTCGTCGTGCGGCCGTCCAAGGCGGGGTCAGGCACGGCGCCCTTCTTGACGGGCGCGGCGCCCTTCTCGCCAGCTGCACCGTCCTTCTCGCCGGGTGCGCCGCCGTCCAGGACGGCCGCGACCTCCTGCTCCGTGAGGCCGAGCTCGGATGCGGAGAGCTGGCTCTGCGCGATCTCCAGGTAGGTGGGGCAGCTGCGCAGGAGCTGCTCGTGCGTGCCCTGGCCGACCACGTGGCCCTCGTCCAGGACGAGGATCTCGTCGGCGTGCATGATCGTGGCGATGCGCTGCGCCACCACCACGACGGCCGTGTCCGTGAGCGAGCGCGCCACCTCCTCGCGCAGCGCCGCGTCGGTCTTGTAGTCGAGCGCGGAGAACGAGTCGTCAAAGACCACGACCTCCGGGTGCTTGGCCAGGGCGCGGGCGATGGCCAGGCGCTGTCGCTGGCCGCCGGAGACGTTGGTGCCGCCCTGGCTGATCGGGCTCTCCCAGCCGCCCTCGCGGCCCTCGATGAAGTCGGTGGCCTGGGCGATGCGGGCGGCCTCGCGCATGTCCGCGTCGCTGACCTTCTCGCCGGCGAACTTCAGGTTGGACTCCACGGTGCCGGAGAAGAGCATGCCCTGCTGCGGGATGTAGCCGATGCGGGCGCGCAGCTCGGAGAGGTCCCAGTCCCGCACGTCCACGCCGTCGAGCAGCACGCCGCCGCCCGTGACGTCGTAGAGGCGCGGAATGAGCTGCACGAGTGTGGACTTGCCCGAGCCCGTGGAGCCGATGATGCCGGTCATCCTCCCGGCGTGGGTGGTGAATGAGACGCCCTGGATGACGTCGTTTCGGGCGTCGGGGTACTGGAAGCTCACGTCGCGGAAGGTGAGCTCGCCGCGCGGCGCGCCCGCGGCGGGCAGCTTGGGCCTGGCCGGGCTCTTGATGGAGACCGGGCACTCGACGACCTCCTCGATGCGCTCGGCGGCGACCTCGGCGCGCGGCAGGATCACGGAGACCATCGTGAGCATCATGAACGCCATGACGATCTGCATGGTGTAGGAGATGAAGGCCATCATGTCGCCGACCTGCATGACGCCGTCCGAGACCCCGTGGCTGCCAAACCACACGATCATCACCGTCACGCAGTTCATCACGAACATCAGAAGCGGCATCATGAAGCTCATGGCGCGGTTGGTGAACAGCTGCGTCTCCATGAGGTCGCGGCTGGCGCCGTCAAAGCGCGCGAGCTCGCGGCGCTGCTGGCCGAAGGCGCGGATCGGCATGATGCCGTCGAGCATCTCGCGCGCCACCAGGTTCACGCGGTCCACGAAGCGCTGCATGCTCTTGAACTTGGGCATCGTGAGGCCCAGCAGCACGCCCACGATGGCGAGCACCGCGATGACGGCCACGCCGATGGTCCACTCCAGGCCCGTCGAGGTGGCGAGCACCCGCATCACGGCCACGACCCCCATGATCGGGGCGAGAAGGACCAGGCGCATGAACATCGTCACGGCCATCTGGACCTGCTGGACGTCGTTGGTGCAGCGGGTGATCAGAGACGCCTGGGAGAACCGGTTGACCTCGGCCGGCGAGAACTGCATGACGTGCGCGAAGGTCTCCCGGCGCAGGTCGCGCGCGATGGTGGCGGCGGTGTGGGAGGCAACGGCGCCCGTGAGGACCGTGGCCACCAGGGAGACGAGGCACAGGCCGAACATCGTGAGGGCCGTGCGGCCGAGGTAGGCGTTCTGGACGTCTGCGGCGGCGATGCCCTGGGCGGCGTACTCGGCGCTCACGTAGGAGACCGCGCGCTGCTCCACGATCGATCCGCTCATGGAGCCCATCTGGTCTCCGAGGGCGGTGGCCGCCTGGGCGAGCTGCGTGCGCGAGACGAGCCCGGCGCCCACCGCGGCGCGCACCGCGTCGAGGTCGAGAGTGCCCGCGGAGGCGAGCGCCGGGTCGCCGAGGGCGGAGGCGTCCACGCCCTGCTCGAGGGCGAGCACGGCCACCTCGGGCAGGCTCATGGCCTGGGCGAGCTCGGAGTCCGCGTCCTTCTCGGCGGCGCTGCCCTGGTAGGCGCGGATGCCGGAGCCGTCCGCGAGGGCGTAGGCGGCCTCGACGAGCGCGACCTCGTCGTCGCTCATGAAGAGCTCGAGGTCGGAGAGGGAGCTGGCGCGGATGGTGTCCGGCACCGGAGACTCGATGCCGCCCTGCTGGATGCCCACGTCCACGATCTCGCTCATGAGCGTGGGCAGGGCCAGGTCCGCGTTGGACTGGACCACGAGCAGCGCGATCACCGCCAGGACGGCGAGCACGTGGTTCCTGAAGAGCTTGACAATCCTCATTCGGCGGCCTCCTCGCGGGCGGGGGCGGCTGCGGGGG
>NZ_JACSNQ010000010.1 GCF_016900315.1 Olsenella profusa | reverse complement strand
GCCGTGGTGGGGGGGAGCCGTGGTGGGGCGGCTGCTTACGAACTTGCGGCCGTTGCGGGTGGCGGCGGTGAGGTGCTTGTAAATGTGAGGCTCGTGCGTGCGGCACCGCTCAGACTGCTTACGAATTCACGGCTGTTGCACGTGGTGGCCGCCGGGGCGCTTTCAAAAGCGGGACTGTTTCGCCCCACACGTTCTTCTCGGCGAGAAGAACCTGGGTTTTGCAGGCGTCTGCGGGGTCGCTGAGCGTGTTGCCCGCGTTTTTTTAAGCGCTGAGGGCGCCGGTGCCGTAACGGTCGCAAATTCGTAAGCGTGCCTGCCGCCGCTGATTGCATCAGTCGAGATTATGTAAGCGCTGCAGTGCCCGGTGCTCGCGCTGTCCGGGATTTTGTAAGCGCTGCAGTGCTCGGTGCCCGTGCTGTCCGGGCTTTTGTAAGCGTCCGCGCCGCCGCCTGCAACAGTGGCGCCCGACCGGGGGCCGGGCGCCGTGCGTTGTGCTAGTCGATCTCAGCGCGGTCCCAGATGCGGTCGTAGGTGCGCTTGAGGGAGAGCTGGGAGCGCAGGTCGCCCCAGGTCCCGTCCGTGAGGCGCCCGGAGGTGAGCTCGGTGCCGAGGACCGCCTCGACGTCGGCGCGACGGAACATGAGGGCGTCCACGTTGAGCTCGCCGTCCTCGGCGTCGGTCTCGCGGATCGTGACGCGCACGGAGTCGGCCGAGCCGATGGCGGCAAGCAGCGTCGTCGCATCGTAGGTGACGGCGCGTTCGACGGCGTCGTCGTCCGTGCGCGCCACGCGGTCGTCCTCGACCCAGGCGTACTCGAGGGTGATGACGTTGCCGCTGCGGTCACTGACGTCGGTCCCCGCGCTCATGAGGTGCTCGGAGAGCGGCAGGCCGCCCGCGATCTGGGCGAGGGTCTCGCTCGAGACGGGCCACGCGGCGTCGGCGTAGGCCGAAAGCGGGGCGGGGTCGTACGCGTTGATCGCCTGGTCAAGGCCGTCGGTCGTGAGGGTGGCGTCGCCGGTCGCGCCGGTGCTGGTCTGGCTTTGCGCGCCGCTCTGGCCGCCGCTCGGCGCCTGGCCTTGCGCGTCGCCCTGCGGCGTCGTGGCCTGGTCGTCGGTGACGGGGCTCGTGGCGTCGCCGCCCATCGCGCTTGCGTCGCTGCCGCCCGTCGTGTCGTCGACGGGCGTCGTGACCGCGGAGTCCTGGCGCGCCGCCCGGTCGGGCTCCGCCAGCTCGGCGGCTATCCCAAACGCCGCGGAGCCCAGGATCGCCACGCCGACCACCGCGGCCACCACCACGGCCGCAATCTTGCCGCCGCTCCAGCGCCGTCGCGCGCTCGCCGCGGTGGCGCCACCGGGCGGGACGGGGACGTCGGGAGGGGGCACGCGACCGTCGTCGCTGCCGCCCGCGTCCGCGGGCCGCGGCACCACCTGGGTGGCCTCCGCTGCTGCCGCGTCCTTCTCGCCCCGTGCGCTTATGACGTCCTCCACGCTCGTCACCGCCTCGCAGGTCCTGCGATACGCCTCGTCGGCGTCCATGCCCTCCAGGAGGTAGTCCTCGTAGCGGGCGATGAGGTTGCCGTAGATCTCCTCCTTGAGCTCGATGGTCTCGGCGTCAAGGGTGCGTCCCTGGAACAGGCGCTCGACGTACATCCTGATGTCGTTGGTCCGGTCGCTCATTTGCTGCCTCCTGTCTGTCTGAGAAGTCTGTCGATGACGGTGCGCGCGCGCACCCAGCGCGCCGTGGCGGCCTTGAGCTCGCCCTTGCCTGCCTCGGTGATGTGGTAGTACTTGCGGCGCGCGCCCTGGGACTCGCTGCCCCAGTAGCTCTCCACGAAGCCCTGCGCCTCGAGGCGCTTGAGGCTCGTGTAGAGCGATGGCTCCTTCATCTCGTAGGCGCCCTTGCTCGCGCTGGCCACGTCCTTCAAGATCTCGTATCCGTACGAGTCTCCGCTGGTGAGCGTGTTGAGCACGATAGCGTCGATGTTGCCCCGGATGAGGTCGCTCTCTGCGTCCCTTCCCGCCATGGTCACCTCCTCATGTCTCGGTTGACTGTAGTGTACCCACAATTACTATGTGTGTCGATATACCCTGCGAGAGAAATAACTGTGAGTGGCAATAATGTCGCCGCGAGCGGCGCAGCGAGCCAAAAGGGGCCCGTCCCCATCCAGGCGACGGGTCAAAAGGACCCCGTCCCCACGCACCTTGTGGCATGCGGTATGCTGGTCGGGCAGGCGGCGGCAGGGAGGTTCAGCGTGGACGAGCGGCGCGACGGCTTCGTGGGGGTCATGGACTCCGGCGTCGGCGGTATCAGCGTGCTGCGCGCGCTGGTCGCCGAGCTCCCGCACGAGGACTTTCACTTCTTCGGCGACTCGGCCCACGCCCCCTACGGCGAGAAGGACGAGGCCCAGGTCCTCGCCCTCACCAGCAACGTGGTCGAGCGCTTTCTGTCCGAGGGGGCCAAGGCCATCGTGATCGCGTGCAACACGGCGACCTCGGTGGCGGCCGCCACGCTGCGCGCGGCCCACCCCGACGTGCCGATCGTGGGCATCGAGCCCGCGCTCAAGCCGGCGGCAAAGGCCTTCCCGCACGGGAGGATCCTCGTCATGGCAACCGAGGTGACGCTGCGTCTGGACAAGTACCACGAGCTCGCGCGCGCCTGGGGCGGCCAGTGCGAGGTCGTGCCCGTGCCGTGCCCGGGGCTCGCCGGGCGCATCGAGCGCGGGGACCTGGACGCGCCCGATCTGCTGGAGATGCTCGAGGGGCTCGTGGGCGGCTACGCCGGGGCGGTCGACGCCGTGGTGCTGGGCTGCACGCACTACCCGTTCGTGCGCGCCCAGATCGCATGGGTGCTCGGGCCGGGCGTGCGCTTCTTCGACGGCGGCGCGGGTACGGCCCGCCAGCTGCGCGCCCGCCTCACGGAGGAGGGCCTGCTCGCCGAGGGCCGGCAGCGCGCCGGCCGGGTGGAGCTCGCCAGCAGCCTGAGCACGCCCGAGGAGATCGCCCTCTACCAGAGGTTCTTCTCGCTTCCGCTGTAGCTGCGGCGAAGTTGGGCGGCGGGACCGTTTGGCGGCGGCGTCAGGCGGCGTTGGGGCGCGGGGCCGACGCCGCCGCAAGGCCCCGCGCACAAGAAGGGCGCACGCCCCGAAGGACGTGCGCCCCGAAGTTACGCAGCCAAAGTCGGCGGCCCGTCCGCCGTAGCACGCGCTATGCGCGCTTCTTCCCCCAGAAGAAGAGGGCCACGGTGCCCGGGCCGGTGTGGACGCCGATCGTGGCGCCGATGTCAAAGATCTCCACCTTGCCGTCAAGGTGGGGGAAGGTCGCCTCGACCTGGCGCGCCACCTCGCGTGCGTCGTCCAGGCACTCGCTCTGGCTGATGAAGCACTTGCCGGAGTAGTCGAGCCCGCCGTCGGCCAGCTCAACCATCTTCTCCACGATGCGCTTCTGCGCCTTGGCCTTGGTGCGGATCTTCTCCTTCACGGCCAGCGAGCCGTCCGGCGCCACGTCCATGACCGGGCAGATCTTGAGCATGCCGCCCACGAGGCCGGCCGCCTTGGAGATGCGCCCGCCGCGGATGAAGAACGTGAGGTCGGACGAGAAGAACCAGTGCTGGACCTCGCCCTTGTGCTCGTTGGCCCAGTCGACGAGCTCGGCGGCGCCCATGCCGTCGTCGCGCAGGTCGGCGAGCTTGTCCATGAGCAGGCCGTAGCCGGAGGAGGCGGCCAGCGAGTCCACCACGTAGACGCGCTGCTGCGGGTACTTCTCGGCAAGCTGGTCGCGCGCGGCGCAGGCGGAGTTGTAGGTGCCGGAGATTCCGGAGGACAGCGTCACGTGCACGACGTCGAGCCCCTTGGCCAGGAACTGCTCGAAGTGCGCCATGTAGTCGCCGGCGCTGATCTGGGAGGTCTTGGCGTCGGCGCCCGCGAGCATCTTGGCGTAGAGCTCGGCGGGGGAGTTGGTGGCCCCGAAGTCGTCCTTGCAGGGCCTGCCGTCGAGGAAGTAGTTGAAGAGGAGGTACTTGATGTCGCGCCGCTCAAGCCACTCGTGCGTGAGGTCGGCAGTGGAGCAGCAGCTGAGAACGTAGCCAGGCATGGACTCTCCTTGGACGGGGTACAATACCGACTCGAATCATAGCCGAAAGCCGTCGACGGGTGCCCCGTCGCGCGGAAGGGGGAAACCATGGCAGACGAGAAGAGCCTCAGCTTCAAGGACATGCCCTACGAGCGTCCGGACCTCGTGGCCGTGAAGGCCCGCTACGAGGAGCTCGCCCGTGCGCTGGAGGGCGCCGGCTCCTTCGAGGAGGCCGACGCCGCCTTCGTCGAGAAGGACCAGCTGGACCGCCACGTCCAGACGCTCGCCGAGCTCGTCTACATCCGTCACACCATCGACACGCGCGACGAGTTCTACGACGCCGAGTCCTCCTTCTGGGACGTGGCCCAGCCCGAGCTCGCGCAGGCCGACGACGCCTTCAAGGCGGCCCTGCTCTCCACGCCCTACCGCGCACGTCTTGCCGAGAAGTACGGCGAGCTGATCTTTGCCCAGGCGGAGCAGGAGCGCCGGACCTTCTCGCCCGAGATCGTCGAGGACATGAAGCGCGAGAACGCCCTCACGCAGGAGTACGTGAAGCTGCTGGCCTCCGCGCAGATCCCGTTTGAGGGCGGCACCTACACGCTCTCGCAGCTCACGCCGTTCAAGCGCTCCGCCGACGACGCCACGCGCCTCGCCGCGTGGAAGGCCGAGGGCGCCTGGTACAAGGAGCAGCAGCCCCAGCTCGACCGCATCTACGACGACCTCGTCCACGTGCGCGACGCCATGGGCAGAAAGCTCGGGCACGAGAACTACATCCCGCTCGGCTACGACCGCATGGGCCGCCTCTCCTACGGCCGCGAGGACGTGGAGCGCTTCCGCGAGGCCGTCGTGGCCCACGTGGTGCCCCTGGCCGACAAGATCTACCGCGCGCAGGCCGAGCGCCTGAGCGTGGAGTACCCGCTCTCCTTTGCGGACGAGACGCTCAGCTTCCGCTCCGGCAACCCCACGCCGCGCGGCACCGCCGAGGACGTGCTCGAGGCCGGGCGCACCTTCTACCGCGCGCTCTCCCCGGAGACGGGCTCCTTCTTTGACATGATGCTCGACCGCGGCCTCATGGACGTGCTCTCCACCGAGGGCAAGGCCGGCGGCGGCTACATGACGATGATCCCGGACTATGACGTGCCCTTCATCTTTGCCAACTTCAACGGCACCCAGGGCGACGTCGAGGTGGTCACCCACGAGGCCGGCCACGCCTTCTCCTACTACATGAACACGGACAAGGTGCCCGTCTCGCTCTGCATGCCCACCTCCGAGGCCTGCGAGGTCCACTCCATGTCCATGGAGTTCATGGCCTGGCCGTGGGCCGAGGAGTTCTTCGGAGAGGACGCGCGCAAGTACCGCTACGCGCACCTGGCCGGCGCCATCACGTTCATCCCGTACGGCACGATGGTCGACCACTTCCAGCACGAGGTCTACGAGCACCCCGAGATGACCCCGGCCGAGCGCCACGCCACCTGGAAGCGCCTGCTCGGCGTCTACATGCCGTGGATGCGCCTGGACGGCGAGATCCCCTTCTACGCCGATGGCGAGGGCTGGCAGCGCCAGCACCACATCTACGAGAACCCCTTCTACTACATCGACTACTGCCTCGCGCAGACGGTGGCGCTCGAGTTCTGGGCGATGTCGCAGGACGACTTCAAGGGTGCCTGGGACCACTACATGGCCTACACGCGCCAGGGCGGCACGCGCGCCTTCACGGACCTGCTGGCCCACGCGGGTCTCCAGAGCCCCTTCGACGAGGGCTGCCTCAAGGGCATCTGCGAGCGGGCCACGGCCTGGCTCGAGTCCTACGACCTCACCGGCATCGAGTAACAGGACGGGGGGCGGCCCCTCGCATCGTCGAGACGGGGGGCCGTCCCTTCGCATCACTGAAGGGCGGCGAGAAGAACGTGCGTAAGAAGGAGCGCGAGCGCCTCAAGGACTTCCAGCGCGGCGAGGACGGCCACTACGTCTACGCTGGTGACCACGTGCGCCTGGTGGGCGCCGACCGGCGTCGCCTGCTCGCCGTGCTCTGGGGCTCGTGCGGCGTGGCGCTCCTTGCCTCCGCGGTGGCGGGCGTAGCCAACCCGGGCGGCCTCTCGGGCTGCCCGTACGTGGTGATGCCGTACATGTGCCAGCTCGTGGCCCTGGTGAGCGTGGTCTGGGGGCTCGGCCGGCTCACCGTGGCGCTGCGCGACGCGGCGGGCGGGCGCGTGCGTGCCTACGTGCGCGACGAGACCGCCGGCGCCCTGCCGCTGCGCAGCGCCATCGCGATCGGGTGCGCGCTCGTGGCGGCCGTCGGCGAGGTGGTGTTTCTTGCCACGGGCGGGACGGCGGTGGCCCCGGCCGAGATCGCGCTTCTGGCCTGCGAGGTCGTGGTGGTGGTCGCGCTCGTGGCCCTGCGCGCGGCGGTCCGCACCGCCGAGTGGGAGGGCGCGTGAGCGAGTCGCGGCAGCGAGGCGAGCTCGCCTGAACTCACGTTCTTCTCGCCAGAAGCGTGACTTTCGGCGAGTCAGATGGATGCACCTCGCTGAAAGTCACGGTTCGGGGCCTGAAAGCGTGACTTTCAGCGAGTCGTGCCTGACTGGCTCGTTTAAATTAACGGTTTAGAGCGGAGAAGCGTGACATTCGACGAGGCGAGAAGAACCAGCTCGCTTGAAGTCACGCTCTCAGGTCACGTCTCAAGTCACGCTCTCAGGCCGTGCCCTCAGGCGGTCGCGTCTTCAGGCCGTGCTCGTAGGCCCCACGCTCCCGGGCTGCGTCTTGGGCTCTGTCCGGCCGTTATGTCGCGCGCCCTGGTCGGTCCTGCGTGGCGGAGGGCATGGTACCTGAAATCGAATACCAGTCGCTTCGAAACAAGGCTGAAACTGTAACCTCTCTGTGAACGGAGCAGCCGCGCGCGCCTTCGGTGGATTACCAAACCGTAACATGGCCTACCGTGAGTATGGATGCTCCATATCCACTGCCTGGCTCTACCCGGGCGTTCGCTGGGGAGCGGCGTCCGGTCACAACGTTCCCACTTACGGGAGGAAAGGTAGGGAAAAGATGCTCGTTACCAGAAGGAAGATGCTCGGGCTCTCCGCAGCCACCATGGGTGCGCTGGCCCTCGCCGCCTGCAACAACGGCGGTGGCTCCACCACCGACGAGGGCGGCAGCTCCGACAAGGCGCTCGTCGTCGCGACCTCCGGCCTCGAGGGCAAGTTCTGCCCGCTGTTCAACGCCTCCGCGGCCGACCAGGACGTCGTGAGCTTCAACAACGTCGCGCTCCTCATCACCGACCGCATGGCCGAGCCGATCTACAAGGGCATCGACGGCGAGACCAAGGAGTACAACGGCACCGAGTACACCTACAACGGCCCCGCCAACGTCACGCTGACCGAGCAGGCTGACGGCACCGTCACCTACGACGTCCAGATCCGTGACGACCTCAAGTTCCACGACGGCACCCCGATGACCATCGACGACGTCATCTTCACGCTCTACGCCTACGTGGACCCGACCTACGACGGCTCCGCCACCCTCTACTCCAACGACATCCAGGGCCTCGCCGAGTACCGCTCCGGCATGTCCACGCTGGCCTCGCTCATCGGCAACGCCGGCCGTGACAACACCGACTTCACCTACTTCACCCAGGAGCAGCAGGACGCCTTCTGGGCGGCCGTCGACGACGGCGGCACCAAGTTCGCCCAGGAGATCGTCGACTACTGCACCGAGAACGCCGGCGCCACCGACGTCGCCTCCGCTGCCGCGGCCTGGAACTACCCCGACCTGCCGGCCGACGCCACCGCCACCGACTTCTTCGAGGCCATCGGCGCCGCCTACGACTGGAACTTCGCCGCGTGCGAGGCCGAGACCGCCGGCACCGCCCTCTCCGAGCTCATCCCCGAGGACGTCTACAACATGGGCTCCCAGGGCGTCGAGACCGGTGACGCCGCCGCCAACATCTCCGGTATCGTCCGCAACGACGACTACTCGATGACGATCACCACCAACGGCATCGACGCCACGATGATCTACCAGCTCTCCCTCGCGCCGTGCTGCAAGAGCTACTACGGCGACCCCGACCTCTACGACTACGAGAACAACTCCTTCGGCTTCCCGAAGGGCGACCTCTCCATTGCCCGCAGCCACAACGGCTCCCCGATGGGCTCCGGCGCCTTCAAGTTCGACGACTACACCAACGGCACCGTGCACCTCTCCGCCAACGCCGACTACTACAAGGGCGCCCCGAAGGTCTCCAACCTCAACGTCGTGGAGTCCCAGGAGGCCGACCTAATCACCGGCGTCCAGGCCGGCACGCTCGACGTTGCCGCCCCGTCCTACTCCATGGAGGTCGCCGACCAGATCACCGAGATCAACGGCGGCGAGGGCGTCACCGGCTCCGTCATCTCCACCTTCCTGCACGACTACCGCGGCTACGGCTACGTTGCCGCCGCCGCCAACAAGGTGTGCGTCAACAACGAGCCCGGCTCCGACGCCTCCAAGGCCCTGCGCAAGGCCCTCTTCACCGTCATCGCGGCCTACCGTGACTCCGGCATCGCCTCCTACTACGGTGACACCGCCTCGGTTCTCAACTACCCGATCTCCACGTCGTCCTGGGCGTCCCCGAACGTCACCGACCCGGGCTACCAGGTCTGCTACTCAACCGACGCCTCCGGCAACCCGCTCTACACCGACGGCATGAGCGACGACGACAAGTACGCCGCCGCCCTCGAGGGTGCCCTCACCTGGTTCGAGGCCGCCGGCTTCACCGTGGCTGACGGTCAGGTCACCGCCGCCCCGGCTGGCGCCAAGCTCGAGTACCAGTGCAACGTCGGTGCCGGTGGCCAGGGCGACCACCCGACGTTCATGATCCTCCAGGAGGCCGCCGACGCCTTCGCGCAGATCGGCATCACCTTCACGGTCAACGACATCGCCAACGCGTCTGACCTCTTCGCCTCCTACCAGTCCAACCAGGCCGAGCTGTGGTGCGCCGCCTGGCAGTCCACGGCCGACCCGGACATGTACCAGCTCTACCACAGCAACGGCTCCACGAACTACTACATGATCGACGACGCTGACCTCGACGAGCTCATCGAGGCCGGCCGCCAGAGCCTCGACACCGAGAGCCGCAAGACCATCTACAAGGAGGCCATGGACATCATCCTCGACTGGGGCGTCGAGCTTCCGGTGTACCAGCGCTCCGAGTGCACGATCTTCTCGACCGAGCGTGTCAACATCGACTCCGTCGTCAAGGACCAGACCCCGTACTGGGGCTGGAAGGACGAGATCGAGAAGCTCGAGCTCAAGTAGTTTTTCTGTCCCAATTTGACCGTGTTGGGAGCGGCAGCCGCGCGCTGCCGCTCCCGGCGGTTTGAATCGTGGTATTTTTTTACGGTTCGGCTTTTGCGGTTCGACATGTCAGCTTCAGAGACCTTCTTCCCGTGTTGGGGGATGGACCTGCGCTCCCTGCGCAGGAAAGAGGTCTTTGACGTCTCGCCCCGAGGGGCGGGCAGAGTGAGAGGAGTGAGGGGGCGTGAGGACCTACATCGCCAAGCGCGTTGGCATCTCGGTGATCATCCTGTTCTGCGTGACCTTCATCATCTACGGCCTTATGCGCTCGCTGCCGTCTTCGTTCGTTGAGACGATGGCCATGCAGCTTTCCCAGGCGCCCGGAGCCAAGTCGTTCGACGAGTGGATGACCCAGCTCAACGCTCAGTACGGCCTCGACAAGGACATCTTCACGGGCTACGTCACCTGGCTCGCCGACTTCATGACGGGCAACTTCGGCGACTCCTGGAAGTGGAACGTGCCGGTGCTGACCGAGTTCCAGAACACCATCGGCATCTCCTTCGTCATGGGTGGCATCGCCTTCGTGGCCTCCACCATCATCGCCGTGCCGCTTGGCATCTTCGCCGCCACGCACCAGTACTCCAAGTCCGACTACATCATCTCCGCCGTGGCGCTCGCGGGCATCTCGCTGCCCACGTTCTTCTTCGCCACCCTGCTTAAGCTGATCTTCTCGGTCAACCTCGGGTGGTTCGATCTCTACGGCCTCATGGGTCGAGACTTCAACCAGCTTGACGCCGTCGGCCAGGCGCTCGACATCGTGAACCACATGATCATGCCGTGCGTGACCCTCACGGTCATCCAGATCGGCTCGCTCATGCGCTACACCCGCACCAACATGCTCGAGGTCCTCAACGCCGACTACATCCGCACGGCGCGCACCAAGGGCCTGCCCGAGAGCAAGGTCATCTACAAGCACGCCTTCCGCAACACCCTCATCCCGCTCGTGACCATCATCGGCGGCTCGCTGCCCGGCCTCTTCTCCGGCGCGCTGATCACCGAGACCCTCTTCATGATCCCGGGAACGGGCTACACCTCCTACCAGTCGATGACGGCCGGAGACATCCCCTACACGATGTTCTTCCTCACGTTCATCGCCATCATCACGCTTCTCTCCAACCTCCTGACCGACATCCTGTACGCGGTGGTCGACCCCCGCGTGCGCATCTCCTAGGAAGGCGGGTGTAACTCATGAGTGACAACAAGAACGGCATGCCCGCCGAGAAGAGCAACGAGCAGGAGTACTCCCTCAACGATGACCGCCGCGTCAGGGTCCTGTCCCCCGGCGCCCTTATCGCCAAGCGCTTCTTCCGTAACCGCCTGGCCGTGGTCGGCCTCGTCATCCTCGTGGTGATGTTCCTCTTCTCGTTCGTCGGTGGCCTCGTGAGCCCCTACGGCCAGGACGAGACGTTCAACACCACCACGCAGCTCAACACGCAGTACGCCGGCATCACCGAGACCACCTCGCGCCGCTATGTCGCTGCCCCCGACGCCGACTTCGGCGCGCTCGTGCAGTCGAGCGCCAACAGCGCCATCGCCGAGGGCGCGTCGAGCTTCGAGCGCGACGGCGTCACCTACACGATCGACCAGCCTGTCGAGGGCGTCTACACCTTCAGCACGGGCGGTGAGGTCGTGGCCTACGCCTCCACCAACCTCGTAAGCGTCCCGAGCGGCGCCGAGACCCCCTCGTTCGACTTCCAGCTCGCCGCGGTGACCGCCGTCGCCGAGGTCACCAGCCACGCCGCGGACGCCACGGCTGCCGAGGGCGACGCCGCGAGCGGCGAGGAGGCACCGGCCGAGGGTGAGACCGTCGACGCCGACCAGACCCAGATCGACACGCTCGGCACCTTCGAGTACGGTGGCCAGAGCTACTCGGTCAACGAGGTCGGAGACGTGACCGACGCCTCCGGTACCGTCGTGGCCGCCGTGAGCCCGTTCGCCATCTCCTCCGCCGACGGCAACACGCAGATTCCCGACGACCTGCGCGCCGCGCTTCTCGCCGCCGTCGAGACCGACGCCTCCGAGGTCACCTACACCGCCGAGGACGGCTCCGAGCACACCTACAGCATCTCCTACGATGCCTACAGCTCCGTCTACAACGTGACCGAGACCACCACCAACACGGTCTACGACCGCTACGCGAGCCCGTCCGCCGAGCACTGGCTCGGCACCGACGGCAACGGCATGGACATGCTCACGCGCCTCATGTACGGCGGCCGCGTCTCGCTGATCATCGGCTTCATCGTCGTCTTTATCGCCGCCGGCCTGGGCGTCATCATGGGCGGCATCTCCGGCTACTTCGGCGGCTGGGTCGACAACCTCATCATGCGCATCGTCGACGTGTTCTACTGCCTGCCCTCGATGCCGATCATCATCATCCTCGGCTCCGCGATGGACTCGCTGCGCCTGGACTCCTGGACGCGCATGATCTACCTGATGCTCGTGCTCGGCTTCCTGTCGTGGCCCTCGATCGCGCGTCTCGTGCGCGGCCAGATCCTCTCGCTGCGCGAGCAGGAGTTCATGCTCGCCACCGAGGCCACGGGCATCTCGGTCCCGCACCGCATCATCCGTCACCTCATCCCCAACGTCATGCCGCAGCTGATCGTGTCCTGCACCATGAGCCTCGGCTCCACGATCATCACCGAGGCCACGCTCTCGTTCCTCGGCCTGGGCGTCAAGTTCCCGTTCGCCTCCTGGGGCAACATCATCTCCGACGTCAACAACGCCTACGTCATGACCAACTACTGGTTCATCTGGATTCCCGCCGGCATCTGCCTGCTGCTCGCGGTTCTCGGCTTCAACTTCGTCGGCGACGGCCTGCGCGACGCCTTCGACCCGAAGATGAACCGCTAGGGCAGAGAGGAGCAGCCACATGTTTGGAAGCAAGAAGAAGGACGAAGCGGGCTACCTTTCCGCCAGCGAGTCCCGCAAGATCACCAAGGAGAACCGCCGGATCACGCAGGGCTACGAGAAGCAGCGCAAGCGCAAGAACGTGGAACCGTCCGAGTACGCTTGCGAGATGCGCGACCCGGCCAACGCCGTCGAGTTCGACGACGTCCACACCTACTTCTTCACCGACACGGGTGTGGTCAAGTCCGTTGACGGCGTGACCTACGACGTGCCGGTCGGCAAGACCGTGGGCGTGGTGGGCGAGTCGGGCTGCGGCAAGTCCGTCACGTGCCTCTCGCTCATCCAGCTCCTGCAGCGCCCGCAGGGTCAGGTCACCGGCGGCTCGATCCGCCTCAACCTCGGCGACCACGCCATCGACGTGACCAAAGCCCCCGAGGAGGCCATGCAGAAGATCCGCGGCTCCGAGGTCTCGATGATCTTCCAGGAGCCCATGACCTCCCTCAACCCCGTCTTCAAGGTTGGCGAGCAGATCGAGGAGGTCATCGCCCTCCACGACGGCAAGGACTGGTCCAAGGAGCAGATCCGTGCGCGCGCCATCGAGATGATCGAGACCGTGGGCATCGCCAACTCCGAGGGCGTCTACGGGATGTACCCGCACGAGCTCTCCGGCGGCATGCGCCAGCGCATCATGATCGCCATCGCGCTCGCCTGCAACCCGCGCATCATCATCGCGGACGAGCCTACCACGGCCCTCGACGTGACCATCCAGGCGCAGATCCTCGACCTCCTGCGCTCCCTCAAGGACAAGATCAACTCCTCGATCATCCTCGTCACCCACGACCTGGGCGTCGTGGCCGAGATGGCCGACTTCGTGGTGGTCATGTACGCCGGCCGCATCGTGGAGAAGGGTACCGCCGAGGAGATCTTCGACCACCCGGCGCACCCCTACACCATCGGCCTCATGGCCTCCAAGCCCGTCGTGGGCAAGAAGGTCGAGCGCCTCTACTCCATCCCGGGCAAGGTCCCCAACCCGGTCGACATGCCCAACTACTGCTACTTCAAGGACCGCTGCGAGCTGTGCGTGCACGCCTGCGAGGGCGAGTACCCGCACATGGTGAGGCTCTCCCCGACGCACGAGGTGAGCTGCTACCGCTACTATGACAACGCGACGGCCGACGCCGCAAACGAGACCGCGGCCGTGCTCGACGAGCTCATCGCGAGCGGCGAGAACGAGGGGGAGGGCAAGTAGCCATGACTTCCACGAACACCACTGCGGAGGCCCAGGCCGCCAAGGCGAGCGCCACCCCCGCTTCCGACGACATCATTCTCGAGGTCAACGATCTCAAGAAGTACTTCCCCATCAAGGGCGGCATGCTCAACCGCGTGCAGGGCTTCGTCAAGGCCGTCGACGGCGTCTCCTTCAAGCTTCGCCGTGGCCACACGATGGGCCTCGTCGGCGAGTCCGGCTGCGGCAAGTCCACCACCGGCCGCACGATCCTTCGCCTCGCCGGCGAGAAGACCGGCGGTCAGGTGCTCTTCAACGGGCGCGAGGTCTATGACCTCAGCCACAAGGAGATGCACGAGCTGCGCACCAAGATGCAGATCATCTTCCAGGACCCGTACTCGAGCCTCAGCCCGCGCCTGCCGATCTCAGAGATCGTCGGCGAGGCCGTGCGCGAGCACAACCTCGTGCCCAAAAACGAGCTCGACGGCTACATCGACCACGTGATGGAGGAGTGCGGCCTGCAGCCGTACCACAAGATGCGCTACCCGCACGAGTTCTCCGGCGGCCAGCGCCAGCGCATCTGCATCGCCCGCGCGCTCGCGCTCAACCCCGAGTTCATCGTCTGCGACGAGCCCGTCTCGGCCCTCGACGTCTCCATCCAGGCCCAGATCATCAACCTCCTGCACGACCTGCAGGAGGAGCGTGGGCTCACCTACCTCTTCATCAGCCACGACCTCTCCGTCGTCGAGCACATCTCCGACGCCGTGGGCGTCATGTACCTCGGCGGTATGGTGGAGTACGGCTTCACGGAGGACATCTTCCGCAACCCGCTGCACCCCTACACCAAGGCGCTCTTCTCGGCCATCCCCATCCCGGACCCCAAGGCCAAGCAGAACCGCATCGTGCTCGAGGGCTCCATTCCCTCGCCGGCGAACCCGCCCAAGGGCTGCAAGTTCCACACGCGCTGCCCGTTTGCCAAGGACTGCTGCCGCGAGGTGGCTCCTGAGCAGAAGGAGCTGGAGCCGGGCCACTTCGTCTCCTGCCACCTCTACGACGAGTAGGGGACGTCTTGTCACGCAGGCGCCTCGAAGAAGACCCTGAGGACGACGGCCGCGTCATCGCCGACATGAGCGGCGTTGAGCGGCCGTCGCTCCTTGGGCACATGCATCGGCTCGTGGGGACCGGGGCTGAGCGCAAAAAGCCCGAGCGCAAGGTCTGGGCCGAGCTCACGGTCAAGCAGCGCATCTGGATGGCGCTCGGTGCTCTCAAGGCCGGCTGTGCGGTGAGCATGATCTACGTAGTGTTTCTCGCCGTCGTGGTCTTGGTGCTGCTTGCGGTCTGGGGCGGGTAGGACGGAGCCGGTCGGCTCGCCCTCGTCCCGGATGGCTGAGACACAAAGGACCGCCCCCGGCAAGCACGTGCTTGCCGGGGGCGGCGTCGTATGCGTGAGGTTCTTCTCGCCGGGCGCTAGAGTGCGAGCTGCTGGGCGCGGCTCTTGAGGACGTCGACCGCCTCGTACGGGTCGAAGACGTCCTCGACGGAGGAGTCCATCGGGCACTGGCCGGTGTTGGCGCGGTTCTGGATGTGGGGGACGAGCTGATCATAGCTTGTGGCGATGCCGGCGCAGAGCAGGACGGCGCGGCCGGTCCAAGACATGACGGGGGAGAAGACGGCGCTCGGGCCGAGCACCGCGTAGAGGAGCGCCGGGGCCTTGCCCACGACCTTGTCGGCCACGGAGAAGCCCTTGAGGTTGCAGCCCTCGGAGACCATCTTGAGCAGGGGCTTCACGCCGCGCTCCGTGATGATGTGAATCTCGTCGCCGCGCACGGCAACGCAGGTCGCCTCCTTGTGGGCGATGAGCAGCGCGCGGGCGAGCTCGAGGTCGGCGGCGGAAGAGGTCATGGCGGAGCAGGCTGACATGGTGGCAATCCTCCCTGACAATGGGCAAACCCAAACCGGGGTGAAGCCTAGCACATCGCCTGAAGGCGAGACTGCGATAAAAGAACACATACGTTCATATACACATACCGTTCACCGAGCATCTCCTACCGTTGGCGGTTGACGAGGGAGAGCGGGAGGTTCTTCTCGCCTGATGCGGGGTGTGGGGCGGTGAGGGTGCTTTGGATGTGGCGGGCGTTGCAGCATAGACGCCGTTGTTGCTTAGAGAAGTTCACCCGTTGCGGCTTAGGGCTTGGGTGGTGCTTAGGAAAGTCCGGCCGTTGCAGCTTTGGGCTAGGGCGGTGCTTAGAGAAGCGTAGCTGTTACGAGTTTGAGGGGCCTGCGCGTTTTGAAAACATAGGCTGTTGCGGCCTGGCGGCCCCCGGATGCCGCAACGGGCGTGAATTCGTAAGCGCCCGGAGGGGTCGTAGACGCAACAGTCGCCATTTTGAAAGCACCCGGCGTGCCCAGGGGCGCAACGGCCGCGATTCTCAAAGCAGGCCCAGCCGATGGCGGCCCTGAGACGTGCTACAAGCGCGGCAAAAAAGGCCCCCGCGGCAAGGTGCCACGGGGGCCGGAAACCGACGGAGCCCGTCGGTCAGCAGCGCGCGTGCTACTCGTTCAGCGCGGCGTTCACGGCGACGGCGCAGGCGACGGTGGCACCGACCATGGGGTTGTTGCCCATGCCGATGAGGCCCATCATGTCGACGTGCGCGGGCACCGAGGAGGAGCCGGCGAACTGGGCGTCGGAGTGCATGCGGCCCATGGTGTCGGTCATGCCGTAGGAGGCGGGGCCGGCAGCCATGTTGTCCGGGTGCAGCGTACGGCCGGTGCCGCCGCCGGAGGCCACGGAGAAGTACTTCTTGCCAGCCTCGAGGCGCTCCTTCTTGTAGGTGCCAGCCACGGGGTGCTGGAAGCGCGTCGGGTTGGTGGAGTTGCCGGTGATGGAGATGTCGACGTTCTCGTGCCACATGATGGCAACGCCCTCGCGGACGTCGTCGGCGCCGTAGCAGTTGACCTCAGCGCGCGGGCCGTCGGAGTACGGGATGGTCTCCACGACGTGCAGCTCGCTCGTGAAGTAGTCGAACTTGGTCTTCACGTAGGTGAAGCCGTTGATGCGGGCGATGATCTGGGCGGCGTCCTTGCCGAGGCCGTTCAGGATGACGCGGAGCGGCTTCTTGCGGGCCTTGTTGGCGTTCATCGCGATGCCGATGGCGCCCTCCGCGGCAGCGAAGGACTCGTGGCCGGCCAGGAACGCGAAGCACTCAGTGTCCTCACCGAGCAGCATGGCGCCCAGGTTGCCGTGGCCCAGGCCCACCTTGCGCTCCTCGGCCACGGAGCCGGGGACGCAGAAGGCCTGCAGGCCCTCGCCGATGATCGAGGCGGCCTCAGAGGCGCTCTTGGCGCCCTTCTTGATGGCGAGCGCGCAGCCAAGGGTGTAGGCCCACTTGGCGTTCTCGAAGGCGATGGACTGGGTGTTGGCGACGATCTCGCGGGGATCGATGCCCTTGTCCTGGCAGAGCTGCAGGGCATCCTCGAGGGAGGAGATGCCGTTCTCAGCGAGGCACTTGTTGATCTTGTCGATGCGGCGCTCGTAGCCCTCAAACGTAACAGCCATTAGGTTATCCCTCCCTTTCTACTCGTGAACGGGGAACGTGGACTCGACGGTGTGGGTCTCCTCGTCAGTACGCGGGTCGATGTACTTGACGGCGTTGTCCCACTGGCCGTAGTGACCCATGGCGCCCTGGATGGCGTCCTCGGGGGACTTGCCGGCCTTCAGGGCGTCGGTGAACTTGCCAAGGTTCAGGAACTCGAACGCGATGATCTCGTTCTTGTCGTTGAGCGCGAGGCGGGTGACGTAGCCCTGGGTGAGCTCGAGGTAGCGGGCGCCCTTGGCCTTGGTGCCGTAGGTGGTGCCCACCATGGAGCGCAGGCCCTTGCCGAGGTCGTCGAGGCCGGTGCCGACGGGCAGGCCGCCCTCGGAGAAGGCGGTCTGGGTGCGGCCGTAGACGATCTGGAGGAAGAGCTCGCGCATGGCGACGTTGATGGCGTCGCAGACGAGGTCGGTGTTGAGGGCCTCGAGGATGGTCTTGCCGGGCAGGATCTCGGCGGCCATGGCGGCGGAGTGGGTCATGCCCGAGCAGCCGATGGTCTCAACGAGGGCCTCCTCGATGACGCCGTCCTTGACGTTGAGGCTCAGCTTGCACGCGCCCTGCTGCGGCGCGCACCAGCCCACACCGTGGGTGTAGCCGGAGATGTCCTTGATCTCCATGGCCTGGACCCACTTGCCCTCCTCGGGGATGGGCGCGGGGCCGTGATATGCGCCCTTGGCGACGGGGCACATATTCTCGACTTCTGCGGAATACTGCATGTAATGCTCCTCTCCTGAACTCCCTCGCCGACGCCCCGTGCGCCGACGCGTGTGAGTCCGGCCCCTCAGGCCGGACAGAGCTCGGGTGCGGCCCGACGGGCCAGCCCGTTCTTAAGTTTACGGCAAAACGACGTGGCGAGAAGGACGAACTGACGTGAATCTGCGCCCGGGACAGGGCGGCTGCCTGAGGGCGACCGTGCTCTTGCGGACGGGCTTTGCCTATGATGGCTCCAGGACGGCCCGCGGGCTGCCCTGCGCTTCGGGACCTGTGCCAACGGAGGCGCCTCAGGCGCCCCGCCTTGTCTGAGGGGAGAACCCGTGATTCACGAGCTTGACGCCACCTACGCGCTGGACAACCACTTCGAGCCGCACGAGGCGCGCCCGGAGGACTACCTGCTGCACTTCTCGGACGGCGCGTGCCTGGCACGCGTGACGCACGTGGGCGCGGCGGACGCCGACGCCGGCGACTCCGGGGAGGTCTTCGACCTGCCCCGCGCGCGTGACTACCGCCGTCGGCCCCGTCGCGTGACCTACCTCTTCTCGCTGGGCGCCGCCCGCTTCTTCCTGGCGCTTGACGACCGCGTGGCCGCGCCGGCGGGCTTTGCCTACGAATCCGTGAACTGGCTGCGCCGCGCCGAGCCTCAGCACCTGCTCTTTGCCGCGGCCACGGCGTCCCAGCTAAACCGCTGGTACCGCGCCAACCGCTTCTGCGGGCGCTGTGGGCACGCCACCGAGCTCGCCCCGTCGAGCCGCGAGATCGTGTGCCCGAGCTGCGCGCAGATCGTCTACCCCAAGATCTGCCCGGGCGTGATCGTGGCCGTGGTGCGGCAGGCCGCGGACCCGGCCGACGACGCCATCGTGCTCACGCGCTACGCCGGGCGCACCACCGCGCTCTGGGCGCTCGTTGCCGGCTTCACCGAGATCGGCGAGCCGCTCGAGGACACCGTGCGCCGCGAGGTCAGGGAGGAGGTCGGACTCTCTGTGCGCAACCTGCGCTTCTACAAGAGCCAGCCGTGGGGCTTCACGGACACGCTGCTCGCCGGCTTCTGGTGCGAGGTCGACGGCGCCTCCGAGCTGGCCGTGGACCACCTCGAGCTCAAGGAGGCCCGCTGGTTCACGCGCGCGGAGATGCCGCTCGAGCGCGTGGGCGACCGCGCGAGCCTCACGGGGGAGATGATTGAGCGCTTCCGCACGATGGGCCGAGCCGCCTGGGCATAAGGCCGTCAGGGCCGCTCGCGCGGCGGCCGTCTTGCCCACGCCCGGAAGGCGGCGACGCCCAGGCAGAAGAGGGCACCCGCAAGGAGGGAGGCCGGAGCGCCCGCGAGGCTGCTCGTCACGTGCACGAGGTAGAAGCCGAGGAGGCTCTGGGCCAGCGCGCCGTGCAGCGTCGCCCCCTGTCCGGCCACGAAGCGGCGAAAGCAGTACATGAGCGCCGTCCCGAGTAGCGGGACGACGATGACGCCAAGGCCCCCAGGGGCCCTCGTCCCCAAAACGACGGCAGCGGCCAGCGAGGCTGCCGTCCCAAGGAAGTCCGCACCCACCTGCCGCGCAACGCCTCCCTGCATGGGGATCACCGCCTCGCTCGCTCCGATCGTCCGCTCAGACCGTGAGGAAAGTGTTCCCCGCGGGGGCGTGGCACGGCCCCTCTCGGTCGAGCGGTCGGTCGAGCGGTCGGTCGAGCGGTCGGCCGAACGGCCTTCCTCGGTGCCGTCGCTGAACCCTGCGGTTGAGCGGACCTGCCGGAAGGGTACGTACACAAGCCCGCCGGGAGGGTACGTACACAATTTCGGGCCGCATTTTGAGGCTCGTTCAAAGAAACCCCAGCTAGAGAGGTTGTTGGGGGATTAATCAAATTTACAATTGTGTACGTACCCTCGGAGGCCGAAGGCCGAAGGGCGGATGGCGACGGCCGGAAGGCGACGTGCGGCACGGCAGGCGACGGCTGGCACGGCGAGAAGGACCGGCGGCCGACGCGGCCGGCCCCCGCGCCCTTACGCCTCCAGCACGAACTTCTCGATGGCCTCGGCCACGCCGCCAGCGTTGTTGTCTGCCTGGCAGACGTAGTCCGCCGCTGCCTTGGCCTCCTCGGTCGCGTTTGCCACCGCGACGCCCACGCCCGCCTCGCGAATCATGGACACGTCGTTGGAGTTGTCGCCGATGGCCATGACCTCCTCGCGCGCCACGCCCAGCCGCCGCGCGAGCTCCATGAGCCCGGCGCCCTTGTTGACGCCCGGCGCGTTGCACTCTAGGTAGCGGTTGCCGGAGTAGTAGACGTCGAGGCCGCGCGTGAGCCCGGCGGCGTCCAGCTCGTCCCGGACGTGGCGCAGGTAGCCCATGTCGAGGCTCATGTAGATGAGCTTGACCACTACGTGTCCCGCGGCGTAGAGGAAGTCGAGGGTTGGCTCGTGGGTCTCCACGATGTTCATGCGCCCCTCGATGTAGGCGCGCTCCTCGGGCACGTAGTGGTAGAGGTAGACGGGGTCGAGCGTGTTCACGTGCATGCAGAGCTCGTGTGCCACGCCGAACTCGTAGAGCGCCTCGGCCCGGTCTCGCGGCAGGCTGCAGCTGGTGAGCGGCCGGCGCTCCGCGTTCTCCGTGATCACGCCGCCGTTGAAGGAGAGCACGTACTCGCCCGGTGTCCCAAGCAGCCCCAGCTCGCTCAGGGTGACGTCGACGGAGCCGAACGGCCGGCCGGTGGCGGGCACGAAGCGCGCGCCGCGCTCGCGGGCTGCTGCCACCGCGCGACGCACCCGCTCGGGCACGTGGTGCGTGTCGTCAAGCAGGGTCTCGTCAAGGTCGCTGGCAATGAGGCGGATCATGGCGCTCCCTCCGAGGTTCTTCTCGCCGTCATTGTAGCGTGCGAGGGTTCCCGGCGCAGAATGAGACGAAGGGACTGTCCCTTCGTCTCGCGCCGCCGCCCAGCCCGCGCTGCCGACCGCCCGCGGACCAGATTGTTACCGTTACAAAACCGTTTCTCGCGCGCGACGTCAACTGTGCGATAGTGCGCACCAACCACGCCCGGAGGGGGCGTGCGAGAGCGAGGGAGGTCCCAGCATGGCACGGCATGAGGCTGCTGACGTTCGAGTCTGCGAGTGCGCGTTCGCGCTCGCCCTTCTCGACAGCCGGAGCCTGCTTCTGGCCGGGACCGACCGACTTACGCTAGCCTGCGCGCGCTAGGGTCACGCACCCCCCCAGCGCGCGCTGCCGTGCCGCCGCCTCCCGCGGGAGACGGGGCACTTCTTTTTGCACCTCGCAGCCACAGCCTGCCCGGCACGGGCCACCCGAAGGGCGCCAAGAGAAAGGCTTGAGCCATGACCAGGAAGATCCATATCTTTGACACCACGCTGCGCGACGGCGAGCAGAGCCCGGGCGCGTCGATGAACACCGAGGAGAAGCTCGTCATTGCCCAGGAGCTCATCCGCATGGGCGTGGACGTGATCGAGGCGGGCTTCCCCATCTCCAGCCCGGGCGACTTCCGCTCCGTGCAGGAGATCGGCCGTCTTGCCGGGGACTCCTGCGTGGTCTGCGGTCTCACGCGCGCCGTGGACAAGGACATCGACCGCGCGGCGGAGGCCCTCAAGTGCGCCAAGCGCCCGCGCATCCACACGGGACTCGGCGTCTCCCCGAGCCACCTCAAGGAGAAGCTGCGCATCACCGAGGAGGAGTGCATCGAGCGGGCCGCGCACTGCGTCTCCTACGCCAAGAAGTACGTTGACGACGTCGAGTTCTACGCCGAGGACGCGGGCCGCGCCGACCAGGACTTCCTGATCCGCGTGATCCAGGCCGCCGTCAACGCCGGCGCCACCGTCGTCAACATCCCCGACACCACGGGCTACCAGCTGCCCGAGGACTTCGGCGCGCGCATCAAGAGCCTCTGCGACAACGTCATCGGCATCGAGAACGTGATCGTCTCGGTGCACACCCACAACGACCTCGGCATGGCCACGGCGCTGGCGCTCCAGGGCGTCAAGAACGGCGCGCGCCAGGTGGAGTGCACGATCAACGGCCTGGGCGAGCGCGCCGGCAACACCGCGCTCGAGGAGGTCGTCATGGCCATCAGGATGCACGGGGACGAGCTCGACGCCCACACCGACATCGTGACCACCGAGCTCACGCGCGCAAGCCACCTCGTCAGCCGCATCACGGGCATGAACGTGCAGGCCAACAAGGCCATCGTGGGCGCCAACGCCTTCGCGCACAGCTCCGGCATCCACCAGGACGGTGTCCTCAAGGCACGCGACACCTACGAGATCATCGACCCGGCCGACGTGGGCGCCGCCGGCTCCGAGATCATCCTCTCGGCGCGCTCCGGCCACGCGGCGCTGCGTCACCGCCTCGGCGAGCTGGGCTACACCTTCCCGGACGACGAGTTCGACGAGATCTACCAGCGCTTCCTCGAGATCGCTGACCAGAAGAAGGAGGTCTACGACGAGGACCTCGAGTCGATGGTCCAGGAGCGCCAGCGCGACGTGGCTGCGGTCTACACCCTGGACGCCCTGCAGGTCTCCTGCGGCGACCCGCTGATCCCCACGGCCACGGCCACCATCACTGACGAGGTGGGCGTCTCCCACGTGGTCTGCGCTACCGGCGCCGGCCCCGTCGATGCCGCCTACCAGGCCATCGACAAGGTCGTGGCGGTCCACGGCGACCTCGCGGAGTTCGCGGTCAAGGCCGTCACGCGCGGCATCGACGCCATCGGCGAGGTCACGGTGCGCATCACGGCCGACGACGGGCGCGTCTACACCGGCCGCGGCGCGGACAACGACATCATCGTCTCGAGCGCCAAGGCCTACGTCAACGCCATCAACCGCATGATCCAGACCACCCGCTCCAAGGCGGGCAAGTAACCGCCGGTCTACGGAAGGAGAGACATGGCACGTCCCATGACCATGGGCGAGAAGATCCTGGCGGCGCACGCCGGCCTCGAGGAGGTGGTCCCGGGGCAGCTCGTCGAGTGCGGCCTGGACCTCGTGCTCGCCAACGACATCACCGCCCCCATCGCCATCAAGACGGTGCGCGAGATCGGCGCCGGCGTCTTCGACCGAGACAAGATCTGCCTCGTGCCGGACCACTACGCGCCGAACAAGGACATCAAGAGCGCCGAGCAGACCAAGGTCACGCGCGACTTCGCCCACGAGATGGGCATCACCCACTACTTCGAGCAGGGCTGCATGGGCATCGAGCACGCCCTCCTGCCCGAGCGCGGCATCGTGGTGCCCGGCGACCTCGTGATCGGCGCCGACTCCCACACCTGCACCTACGGCGGCATCGGCGCCTTCTCCACCGGTGTGGGCTCCACCGACGCCGGCGTGGGCATGGCCACCGGGCGCGCCTGGTTCAAGGTGCCCGAGACCATCCGCATCGTCGTCGACGGCGAGCTGCCCGCCGGCGCCTCCGCCAAGGACATCATCCTCTACGTGATCGGCCTGATCGGCGTCGACGGCGCGCTCTACTGCGCGATGGAGTTCGCAGGCTCAACGATCGAGGCGCTCAGCGTGGAGGGCCGCCTCACGATCGCCAACATGGCCATCGAGGCCGGCGGCAAGGCGGGCCTCTTCGAGGTGGACGACACCTGCCGCGAGTACGTGAGCCGTCGCACCCAGCGCGCCTTCGTCGAGTACCACCCGGATGAGGACGCCCAGTACAAGCAGGTCATCCACATCGACGCCGCCGACATCGTGCCGATGGTGGCCTGGCCGCACCTGCCCTCCAACACCCACCCGGTGGCCGAGAGCCGCGACGTCAAGATCGACCAGGTGGTCATCGGCAGCTGCACCAACGGCCGCATCGAGGACATGCGCGCCGCCGCCGAGGTGCTCTGCGGCCGCACCGTGGCCGACGGCGTGCGCTGCATCGTGATCCCGGCCACGCAGGGCGTCTGGCTCGAGTGCGTGCACGAGGGCCTCATGGACATCTTCATCAACGCGCACTGCGTGGTCTCCACGCCCACGTGCGGCCCGTGCCTGGGCGGCTACATGGGCATCCTCGCGGCGGGCGAGAAGTGCGTGTCCACCACCAACCGCAACTTCGTCGGCCGCATGGGAGACCCCACCTCCGAGGTCTACCTGGCGAGCCCCGCCGTCGCGGCCGCCTCGGCCGTCGCCGGCCACATCGCCCTGCCGAGCGACCTGTAACGAGGGTCGGGCGACCGGGCCCTTCTCGCCAGCTCATTGCTTCGCAAAAGTCGCTGGGCGAGAAGGGCCCCGGTCGCCGGCCCCGTAGCGGCGGCGGGGCAGGGCGAGGCGGCCCGCGACGGCGGTCCGGCTCGGCGTGCCCTCTTACCGTCTTGGTTTTCTGCACGTCTTCGCGGGGTCGTGGGACATGCCCCGCGCGCAGTCCTTGCGCAGCAAGCTGTCTGAGCACGGGACATGTCCCACGACCCGGGCGCCTCACAGAAAGGAACACCATGCAGTTCAGAGGAACGGTCTTCCGTTACGGACGTGACATCGACACCGACGTCATCATTCCGGCGCGCTACCTCAACACGTCGGACCCGGCCGAGCTCGCGAAGCACTGCTTCGAGGACCTCGACACCACGTTCACCACGCGCGTCAAGCCCGGTGACATCGTGGTGGCCGACGAGAACTTCGGCTGCGGCTCCTCCCGCGAGCACGCGCCCGTTGCCATCAAGGCGGCCGGCGTCTCCTGCGTGATCGCCAAGAGCTTCGCGCGCATCTTCTACCGCAACTCGATCAACATGGGCCTGCCCATCCTGGAGTGCCCGGAGGCCGCCGACGCCATCTCCGAGGGCGACGTCGTCTCCGTGGACGCCGACACCGGCACCATCACGGACGAGACCACGGGCGCCACGTTCCAGGCGCAGCCGTTCCCGCCCTTCATCCAGGAGATTATCAACGACGGCGGACTCGTCGCGCGCACCAAGCGCGTGATGGCCGAGAAGGGCAGGAACTAGCGATGGCATCCAAGACCTACCGCATCTGCACCCTGCCCGGTGACGGCATCGGGCCTGAGATCATCGCCGAGGCCAAGAAGGTCCTCGCCGCCATCGGGGCGCGCCACGACGTCGAGTTCGTCTGCGAGGACCAGCTCATCGGCGGCGCGGCCATCGACGCCACCACCGAGGCCGGCGGTCCCGTCTCCGCGCTGCCGCCCGCCACGCTCGAGGCAGCCCGTGCCTCCGACGCGGTTCTTCTCGCCGCGGTGGGAGGGCCCAAGTGGACCGACACCCAGGTGGGCTCCGTCCGCCCGGAGCAGGGGCTCCTGGCCATCCGCAAGGAGCTCGGGCTCTACCTGAACCTGCGCCCGGTGCGCATGTTCGACGCGCTGATCGGCGCCTCCACGCTCAAGCCCGAGGTGCTCACCGGCGTGGACCTCATCATCGTCCGCGAGCTCACGGGCGGCCTCTACTTCGGCGGGCACGAACGCACGATGGGCGTCGAGGGCGCCGGCGTGGGCGGCACCCGCGGCGAGTACGCGCGCGACATCCTGGAGTACTCCGAGTACGAGGTCGACCGCGTGGTGCGCTGGGCCTTCGACGCGGCGCGCCGTCGCCGGGGCGTGGTGCACTCGGTGGACAAGGCCAACGTGCTCGACACCTCCCGCATGTGGCGCGAGGTGGCGCACCGCATCGCGGGCGAGTACCCGGACGTGCGCCTGGAAGACATGTATGTGGACAACGCGGCGATGCAGCTCGTGGCCAACCCGCGGCAGTTCGACGTGCTCGTGACCGAGAACACCTTTGGCGACATCCTCTCCGACGAGGCCTCGATGCTCACGGGCTCGCTCGGCATGCTCGCCTCCGCGAGCCTCGGCGACGGCACGGCCCTCTACGAGCCGAGCCACGGCTCGGCGCCCGACATCGCCGGGCAGGGGATCGCCAACCCCATCGCGCAGATCCTCTCGGTGGAGCTCATGCTGCGCTACAGCTTCGGCATGGACGAGGCCGCCGACGAGCTGGCCGCCGCGGTCACGCGCGTGCTCGACGAGGGCTGGCGCACGGCCGACATCGCCGACGACGTCACGCCCGCAGAGCAGGTGCTCGGCACCGCCGCGATGGGCGACAAGATCGTGGAGGCCCTGGGCTAGAGGCTCCGGGGTTGGCGGGCGGCCGAGAAGGTCCGGCGCTCAGGTAGCTTGCCGAGAAGGGCGCTCGGCAGGAACTCGCGGCGGACCTTCTCGGCCGCCCGTCCGGTGGCGTCTATCCGGCAGGTGCACCGAGGGTGCGCGGGGCTGGCAGGGCGCGGGGCCGAGCGCGGGGCCGTTAGGAATTTTGGCGTGTTGTAGCCGTGGCGTTCTGACGCGTTAGGAATCGCCGCATGTTGTGGCTGCGGCGGCGCGACGGGTTAGGAATCGCCGTATGTTATGGTCGCATGACCAAAACATGCCCGGGTTCCTAACGAATTGTCCCTCTCCGGGCATAACTTGCTGCAATTCCTAACGCTGGCGTGACCGGCGAATGCAACATGCCAAGATTCCTAACGGGCCATCCGTCTCTAGGCGCAGCACGCCCAGATTCCTAACGTCGACGCAGCCGGCGAGCACAACGTACCCCGATTTCTAACGCACGCCACATCGTAACGTAGCAGGCCGCCCCTCCTGGAGAGGCCGCCGCATGGCGAGAAGAAGACAAGCCACATGCCACGGCGTCCTCTGGGGGCCAGGCGTCGTGAATGAGGGTATCCTAGCAGAGGAAAACCACGACGAGAGGGCCCCTCATGACCTACGACTTCACCTCGATCCTCGACCGCCGCGGGCACGACGCGCTCGCCGTGGACGCCATCGGCGCGGCGGGCTCGGCCTACCCGGCGCCGGACGAGGGCTTCGACGCCATCCCCATGTGGGTGGCAGACATGAACTTCCCCGTGGCGCCCTCGATCACGCGCGCCGTCGAGGAGCGCCTGAAGTACCCCACCTTCGGGTACTTCTCGCCGAGCGATGCCTACTACCAGGCCATCATTGACTGGCACCGCATCCGCAAGGGCGTGGGTGACCTCGAGCCCAAGCACATCGGCTATGAGAACGGCGTGCTGGGCGGCGTGGTCTCGGCGGTGACCTCGTTTGCGGCCCCGGGCGACCCGGTGCTCGTGCACAGCCCCACCTACGTGGGCTTCACGCACGCGCTGGAGGACAACGGCCTGCGCATCGTCCACTCGCCGCTCGTGCGCGACGAGGCGGGCGTCTGGCGGATGGACTTCGAGGACATGGAGCGCCGCCTCGCCGAGGAGCACATCCACGTGGCTATCTTCTGCTCGCCGCACAACCCCTGCGGCCGCGTCTGGGAGCGCTGGGAGGTCGAGCGCGCGATGGAGCTCTTCCGCGCGCACGACTGCGTGGTCATCTCCGACGAGATCTGGTCCGACATCGTGCGCCCCGGCGTCACGCACGTCCCCACCCAGACCGTCTCCGAGGACGCGCGGATGCGCACGATTGCCCTCTACGCGCCGTCCAAGACCTTCAACCTGGCGGGCCTCATCGGCAGCTACCACGTGATCTACAGCGACTACCTGCGCGACCGCGTGGAGTCAAAGGGCACAAAGACCCACTACAACAGCATGAACGTGCTCTCCCAGCACGCCCTCATCGGCGCCTACGGGCCCGAGGGCCAGGCGTGGGCCGACGAGCTCAACCAGGTCATCGCCGGCAACGTGGACTGGGCGTGCGACTTCATCGAGCAGCGCCTGCCCGGCGTGAGCTGCGCGCGGCCCGAGGGCACCTACATGCTCTTCCTCGACTGCACCGCCTGGTGCGCCGAGCACGGGCGCTCGATCGACGAGCTGCTGCGCGCCGGCTGGCGCGTGGGCGTGGACTGGCAGGATGGGCGCGCCTTCCACGGCCCGTGCCACATCCGCATGAACCTTGCGCTGCCGCTCTCTCGCGTCCAGGAGGCGTTCGGGCGGCTGGAGGAGCACGTCTTCGGCGCGTAGCGGGAGGCCGCGGGCGTCCTACGTGAGCGGCCTGCGCGGCGAGAAGAACGTCGAAGGAGCGGCCAGGGGAACGTCAAAGAGCGCGAGAGACCGTCGAGAAGAACGCCGGGGGAGGGAAGAGATGCTGCTCAGGCAGATGCGCTACTTCTGCGCCGTGGTGCGCGCGGGCAGCTTCACGCGCGCCGCTGAGGAGAGCTTCGTCTCCCAGTCCGCGGTGTCGCAGCAGGTGAGCGCCCTCGAGCGCGACCTCGGTGCGGAGCTTCTGCACCGCGAGGGGCGCTCGTTCACGCTCACCCCCGCCGGCGAGCACTTCTTCCGGCGCGCCTCGGCCATCCTAGACGAGGTCGACGCGCTGCGTCGGGAGACGGCCGACCTCGCGAGCGGAGAGGCGAGCGTGCTGCGCCTGGGCTACCTCAACCGCTACGAGGGCTGGGAGGTGGCCGGCGCGGTGGCGGCCTTTGTGCGGCGCCACCCGCGCATGACGGTGGAGAGCGTGGCGGGCAGCCACGACACCCTGCGCGACCTGCTGGGCTCCGGCCAGGTGGACATCACCTTCTCCGACCGGCGGCGGACGCTCTACCCCGAGGCGGTGAACCTGCCTCTCTTTGTGGGCTACGACTACGTGGAGGTCTCCGAGGCGAGCCCGCTCGCCTGGCGCGACCACGTGACCACGGCCGACCTCGCCGGCGGGACCTGCGTGCTCATTGCCGCGCCGGACCAGGAGGAGGTCGAGCGTGCCTACTTCCAGGACACGATGGGCTTCCACTGCGACGTTGTCTTTGCCCGGACGCTCGACGAGGCGAGAATGACGGTGGCGGGCGGGCGCGCCTTCCTGCCCGTGGAGGCGCGTCGGCGCGAGGGGCGCACGGGCTCCGTCATCCGGCGGATTCCGCTTTACGGCGCCGACGGGGCGCACCTGCGGCACGAGTACTACGCCTTCTGGCTGCGCGAGCGCTCAACGCCGGCCGTCGAGGAGCTTGGGCAGATCCTGCAGGACCTCTTCTCGGAGGGCGACAGCGCTGCCTCCACGTCCTTCTCGCCAGGCGGCGGGGCCTCAGCAGCGCCCTTCTCGCCGGGGGACGGGGCCGACTCCGGGTCTCGTTCACTTGATGACGGGGCGCCACTAAACGATTAGTTTTGCTTATCAAAACCCGATAAATCGGAATTGCTCATAAGAATAGATGATTCTATGCTGCTCCTAGAGAGGGTTGGAAAACCCGAGAGAGGAGCGAGCATGGGAAAGACGCTGGTGGCGTACTTCTCGAGGCCGGGGCAGAACTACGTGTCGGGTGGCATCGTGGGCCTGCCGCGCGGCAACACCGAGGTGCTGGCCGAGGCGATCGCCGACGCGCTGGGGGCGGACACCTACCGCATCGAGCCGGCCGTCGCGTACCCGGAGGACTACTACGCCTGCACGGACGTGGCCAAGCGCGAGCTCGTCGAGGGGGCGCGCCCGGAGCTTGCCGCGGCGCCTCCGAGCCTGGAGGACTACGACGTCATCATCCTGGGCTACCCCAACTGGTGGGGCACCTGCCCGATGGCGGTGCGCACCTTCCTCGACGCCTGCGACCTTGCGGGCAAGGTCATCGCGCCGCTCTGCACCAACGAGGGGAGCGGCATGGGCAGCTCCGTCACGGACCTCAGGCGCGCTTACCCGCAGGCGACCGTCGCCGAGGGGCTGGCAATCGCCGGGCACGACGCAGCCGCCTCCACCGGGCGGGCCGTGGCCTGGGCCCAGCGCGTCGTGTCCTAGACGGGGCGGTGAAAGACGGGACACCCCGCGGGGGGCAGCCGGAAACAAGACATTCCGATCTTTGTGAGAAGGGAAGAGACATGGCACGCAACACGTTTAACGCCTACGCACCCACTCGTGTGCTCTTTGGGCCGGGTCAGCTGAACCACCTGCACGAGCAGGCGCTGCCGGGCAAGAAGGCGATGGTGGTCATCTCCAACGGCAGGTCCACCCGCGCCAACGGCTACCTGGACCGCACCCTGGACGAGCTGCACGCCGCCGGCGTGGAGACCGTGGTCTTTGACAAGGTGGGCGCCAACCCCACCAAGCAGGTCACCGAGGAGGGCGCCTTCTTCGCGCGCGAGCAGGGCGTGGACTTCGTGGTGGCGCTCGGCGGCGGCTCGGTCATGGACTCCGCCAAGGTGATGGCGATGTTCGCCCCGCAGCCCTCCGACGACCTCTGGGACTACGCGGGCGGCACCACGGGCAAGGGCCTGCCGCTTGTGAACCCCGAGCTGCCGTGGGTGGCCATCACCACCACGGCCGGCACCGGCTCCGAGGTGGACTCCGCCGGCGTGATCTCCAACGTGGAAACGCACGAGAAGATCGGCGTGGGCTCGGCAAACCTCTTTGCGACGCTGGCCATCGTGGACCCGGAGCTCATGCTCTCCGTGCCGCCCACCTTCACCGCCTACCAGGGCTTCGACGCGCTCTTTCACAGCCTTGAGGGTCACATCTCCAACGCCACCAACCCGATGGCCGACATGGTGCAGATGGCCGCCATTGAGAACATCGGCCGCTGGCTGCCGACTGCCGTGTCCGACGGCGGGAACCTCGAGGCGCGCACGGCCGTGGCCTTTGCCAACACGATGAGCGGCTACTCGATGGACTTCTCGGCGTGCACGTCCGAGCACTCGATGGAGCACGCGATGAGCGCGTACCACCCGGAGCTGCCGCACGGCGCGGGCCTCACGATGATCTCCCTGGAGTACTTCAGGTTCTGGATTGGGCACCACGTGTGCGACGAGCGCTTCGTGGAGATGGCGCGCGCCCTGGGCAAGACGGACGCCGAGAAGCCCGAGGACTTCCTCGACGCCCTGCGCGCCCTGCAGGAGGCCTGCGGCGTGGCCGACCTCAAGATGAGCGACTACGGATTCACGGGCACGCACGAGGAGGCCCTCGAGCTCGCGCGGTGTGCGCGGGCCACGATGGGCGCGCTGTTTGCGTGCGACCCCGGCGAGACCACCGACGAGGACATCGCCGGCATCTACGAGCGCTCGTATCGATAGGGACGTTCAGGAAGTGACCGTCCGGCAGGGCGGGAGAGGAGCAAGACCATGGCAACTGACAACATCACCGAGTCCGAGCTGAGCCCGATCTTCCCGAAGGGCGACCCCAACGACGCCTATGCGGCCTACTTCATCGGCCAGAGCTACCTGGCGCCGCTCGGCGACCCCCAGCTCGGCGCGAGCAACGTGACCTTTGAGCCGGGCTGCCGCAACAACTGGCACGTCCACCACAAGGGCGGCCAGGTGCTCATCTGCGTGGCCGGCCGCGGCTGGTACCAGGAGTGGGGCAAGGAGGCCCAGGAGCTGCACCCCGGCGACGTGGTGAGCATCCCACCCGAGGTCAAGCACTGGCACGGTGCGGCGCGCGACAGCTGGTTCCAGCACATCGCGCTTGCGGTGCCGGCGGAGGGCGCGAGCGCCGAGTGGCTCGAGCCCGTGGACGACGAGGTCTACGGCCAGCTGGCGTAGCCGCGGCGGGGGCGTCGCGCCTCCGCCCCCTGTTGAGAGAGGAGAAGACATGGCGTACGAGCCCAAGATCAGCGAGGCCGCGCTGGCCTACCGCGAGCACATCCTGCCCGGGCGCACCCCCGAGCTCGCCGAGACCGACCCGGAGTTCGTGGAGCGCTTCGAGAACTTCGCCTTCGACGAGGTGGTGAACGAGCCGGCCGCCCAGTTGCCGGACCGTGAGCGCTTCCTGGCCATCCTGGCCGCGCTGCTCGGCTGCCAGGGCGTGGACGAGTTTACCCTCATGGCCGAGGCTGCCCTCAACGCCGGCGTCACGCCCGTGGAGCTCAGGGAGGTCGTCTACCAGGCGAGCGCCTACCTCGGCATCGGGCGTGTCCTGCCGTTCCTGCGCGCGACCAACGAGGTCCTTCTCGCCCGCGGGGTGGAGCTGCCGCTGGAGCCGCAGGCCACCACGACCGCCGAGACGCGCGTCGCGGCCGGCAACGAGGTCCAGGTGCGCTACTTCGGCGAGGGGATGCGCGAGAGCTGGAAGTCCGGCCCGGCCGAGCGCGCGCACGTGAACCGCTGGCTTGCCGGTCACTGCTTCGGTGACTGGTACACCCGCGGCGGCCTTGGCGACAAGGACCGCGAGCTCATCACCTTCTGCTTCATCGTGGCGCAGGGCGGCTGCGAGCCGCAGGCCACCGCCCACGCCACGGGCAACATGAGCCTCGGCAACGATCGCGACTTCCTCTACCGCGTGGTCTCGCAGCTGGTGCCCTACATCGGCTACCCGAGGAGTCTCAACGCCCTGACCTGCGTGGACAAGGCCGCCGAGCAGCTTGCGGAGTCCGCGAGGTAGCTCTTTGGCCATCATAGGGTGGCCCCTCGGCGCGTCAGGAGCCCAAGGTGTCGTTACGTGAAGGCCGGGCCGCTGCCCGGCCTTCGTCATGTTGGTCCGTCCCGGACGGCTCCCCGAGGTGCCGCAGCTGTGCCAGATGGGCGTCTATGGCTCGCTGGCACGAGCGGGAGATCTGGCTCTCGCCGCGATGGGCCCGCTCGTAGGCAACGAGCTGCGCCGCCGTCGACACGACGCCTGCGCCCATGAGCTCGCTCGCCTGCCGGGCGATGAGCGGAAGAGCGCCGGGGGCGGGCTCGCTGCTCAGGTGGAACGTCTTGCTGTCCGTGACGATTCCGCCCCGAAAGGGCAGCAGCGTGAGCAGCATGAGCGAGGGGATGGCATGGACGTGGCTATCGGCGTCCCCCCGCATCGCGCCGACGGCAAAGACTCGACGACCGTTCATGTAGAGCGCATAGTCCGCGTTTGCGTCGATGCAGGTGAAGATGTCGTGCACCGCATGACGCCAGAGCCGAGCCACCTCCAGATGCTCGCGCGTCACCCCGAGCGGGTTTGTTCCCACGAAGTCATCGATGACCCAGCGATGCCGCCAGAGCTCCTCGCTCACCACCGCGCCGTACCCAAGGAGCCTCTCGTCGTCACCATGCAGGGACACCGACGGCTCGTCGAGGATGCCAAGAGCCTGGTTGGCGTAGGTGAGCAGCTCGTCGAGCGTGCCGTAATAGAGGGCCTCGTCGCGCTCGTCCATGTGTGAGTAAGGAACGGTGAACAGCGGCATGTCCTTCTCGCCGTATTGCCTCGTGGTCATGGCGTCTCCTCCTTCGCTCGGGTTCGAAGGAGGGTATCAGCAGGCGGGAACGGCTGCCGTGCGGATGGCTTGCCGCTGGCTGACGACGCAGCTCGGCGAGTCGCAGCCTTGTGAAGGTTTCAGAATGTGTCTGCGGGCGGTGTCTTGGGGCCGCCTGGCGGCTGCTGATACCGCCCGCCTGCTGGGATACGCTTGCCACGTCGTGCGTCCGCCTCCCCAGCGGGTTCGTACGCTCCGTTAGCGGGCTCCCGGCTAGTCCATCGTGTGCGTGGAGAAGACCGGGTCGTCGTGCCACCACACCACGTCGTCCCCCGGCGAGGTCAGCGTGGCCGGCACGTCGATGAGCCGCTGGTTTGAGGAGCCGCGGAAGCGCAGCGTGATGTCGTGCAGGTCCTGGACGAAGGGCCCGTCCACCAGCACGTCGAGCGTGTCCAGCAGCCGGTCGGTCACGTCCCCGAGGTTCCACGCCCCGCCCGGGCGCAGCTGCTCCCACGTGTGGCCCGAGAAGAGCCAGATGCTCTTGGCGTGCCCGAAGCGCTCCCGCACGGCCTCGAGAAAGCCGACGAGCCCCTCTTGGTTTTCGGGCTCCATCGGCTCGCCGCCGAGGATCGTGAGCCCGTCGACGTAGGGTGCGTCGAGCGAGTCCATGACGTGCTCCGCAACCTCGTCGGTGAACGGCTCGCCGGCGTCGAAGTCCCACGCCTCGTAGTTGAAGCAGCCCGGGCAGCGCAGGCGACAGCCCGAGACGAAGAGCGTAGTCCGCACGCCCACCCCGTTGGCGATGTCGCAGTACTTGATGTTCGCGTAGTTCATCTGGCCTCCCGCCCTACCGTAGCACGACGTAGCCGGCGCCCATAAGGACGCAGGTCGCGCGCTCGAGGTCCCTCTCCTTCACGAGCACGTAGTCGGTGTCGAAGGTGGAGACGGCAAAGATGCCCACGCGCGCCTCGGCGAGCGTGCCTGCGGGCACGGACCCCGTGGGGCACACGAGCGAGCGCTCCGCATCCGTGCGCCCCGTGAACGTGAACGGCTCCTCCAGCCTCACGCCGGCATAGTCCGCCACCTTGCACACGGAGAGCGGACAGTCGATGACCTCAAGCTCCACAGCACCCTCCCACAAAGAAGGACAACCAAGAAGGACAACCAAGAAGGACAACCAAGAAGGACAACCAGACTAGAACAACCGAGAAGAACGTGCGGGCCGCGACAGGCGCGCCCGTGCGCTGCACAGAAAGACTCGCGGCGGGCCCTGGGAACAAGGTCCGCCGCGAGTTCTGCAGCCGCGCGCAGCGCGGCGAAGCTGTCTGAGCGCCGGACCTTGTTCCCAGGGCCCGCGGAAAGCCTACAGGTGCAGCACGCGGTCGCGAATCTCCTCGGTGCGGCCCTGGTTCCAGAACTGGGTGCCGATGTAGCCGCAGGTGCGCCGGGCCACGTTCATCTTGGACTGGTCGCGGTTGCCGCAGTGCGGGCACTCCCACACGAGCTTGCCGTCGTCCTCCACGATCTTGATCTCGCCGTCGTAGCCGCAGACCTGGCAGTAGTCGCTCTTGGTGTTGAGCTCGGCGTACATGATGTGGTCGTAGATGTACTGCATGACGGAGATGACGGCCTCGAGGTTGTCCTGCATGTTGGGCACCTCGACGTAGGAGATGGCGCCGCCGGGGGAGAGGCGCTGGAACTCGGACTCGAACTTGAGCTTGGTGAAGGCGTCGATCTCCTCGGTCACGTGGACGTGGTAGCTGTTGGTGATGTAGCCCTTGTCCGTGATGCCCGGGATGATGCCGAAGCGGCGCTGCAGGCACTTGGCGAACTTGTAGGTGGTGGACTCGAGCGGGGTGCCGTAGAGGGAGTAGTCGATGTCCTCGGCGGCCTTCCACTCGGCGCACTTGTCGTTCATGTGCTGCATGACGGCCAGGGCGAACGGTGTGGCCTCCTTGTCGGTGTGGCTGTGGCCGGTCATGGCCTTGACGCACTCGTAGAGGCCCGCGTAGCCAAGGCTGATCGTGGAGTAGCCGCCGTAGAGGAGCTTGTCGATCTTCTCGCCCTTGTCGAGGCGCGCCAGGGCGCCGTATTGCCACAGGATCGGCGCAGCGTCCGAGGTGGTGCCGAGCAGGCGCTCGTGACGGCAGCGCAGCGCACGGTGGCAGAGCTCCAGGCGCTCGTCGAAGATCTTCCAGAACTCGTCCATGTCCTGGTGGGCGGAGAGCGCCACGTCCACGAGGTTGATGGTCACGACGCCCTGGTTGAAGCGGCCGTAGTACTTGGGCTTGCCGGGCTCGTAGTTCTTGGCCTTGGCCACGTTGTCAAAGCCGTTGCCCGAGCGGTCAGGCGTGAGGAAGGAGCGGCAGCCCATGCAGGTGTAGCAGTCCCCGTTGCCCTCGGTCTCGCCCTTGGAGAGCTTGTACTCCTTCATCTTCTTCTCGGAGATGTAGTCCGGCACCATGCGCTTGGCCGTGCACTTGGCGGCGAGCTTGGTGAGGTAGAAGTACGGGGTGCCCTCGCGGACGTTGTCCTCCTCGAGCACGTAGATGAGCTTCGGGAAGGCCGGCGTGATCCAGACGCCCGCCTCGTTCTTGACGCCCTGGTAGCGCTGCTTGAGCATCTCCTCGATGCAGAGGGCCAGGTCGGCCTTCTCCTGCTCGTTCTTGGCCTCGTTGAGGTACATGAAGACCGTGATGAACGGCGCCTGGCCGTTGGTGGTCATGAGGGTGACCACCTGGTACTGGATGGTCTGGACGCCGCGGGCGACCTCCTCGCGCAGACGGCGCTCGACGATCTGGTCAATCTTGTCGGAGCTGGGGTGGGCGTCGATGACCTCCATCTCGGCCTCCACCTGACGGCGGATCTTCTGGCGGGAGACGTCCACGAAGGGCGCGAGGTGCGCGAGGCTGATGGACTGGCCGCCGTACTGGCAGGAGGCCACCTGGGCGATGATCTGCGTGGCGATGTTGCAGGCAGTGGAGAAGCTGTGGGGCTTCTCGATCATGGTGCCGGAGATCACGGTGCCGTTCTGCAGCATGTCCTCGAGGTTGATGAGGTCGCAGTTGTGCATGTGCTGCGCGAAGTAGTCGGCGTCGTGGAAGTGGATGATGCCCTCGTTGTGGGCCTCGACGATGTCCGCGGGGAGCAGCTCGCGCATCGTGAGGTCCTTGGAGACCTCGCCGGCCATGTAGTCGCGCTGGACGGAGACCACCGTGGGGTTCTTGTTGGAGTTCTCCTGCTTGACCTCCTCGTTGTTGCACTCGATGAGCGCGAGGATCTTGTCGTCGGTGGTGTTCTTGTGGCGCTTCTGGTTCTGCACGTAGCGGTAGATGATGTACTTGCGGGCCACCTCGAAGTGGTCGAGCGCCATGAGCTGGTCCTCGACGAGGTCCTGGACCTCCTCGACGGTCACGGTGTGACCGGCCTCCATGCACTCGTCGGTGACGTTCAGGGAGGCGAACTTGACCTCGCGCTCGGTGAGGCGCTCGCTCTCGGGGACCTCGGCGTTGGCCGCGCGGATGGCGTTCTCGATCTTGGAGATGTCGAAGGTGACCTCTGAGCCGTTGCGCTTGATGATCTTCATGGCTGGCCTCTCGATCTCGATGAAGAGGCGCGCCCGCTCAGGCGCGCCCGGGTTGACGGATTGGTGCTGCGCTCTACTATGACACAACTAGTAGTGGTCGGACGCCCCCATTAGCACAATATATTGTTGATAACCTGCTGAATGTTGTCGATAACCCATATCGGCGCAGGTAGGGAAAATGCTTCTCCAAAAAGCATTTCCTCAAAAAATTGTAGAGGCTCCGCGAACGGCCCGACGAACGGCAGGCGCGTCGGCGGGCGGGCACCGCCTTCATTGCGCGACTCCTCCCGCCGCGTCGGCGCGGCGGTTGGGATAGAGTGTGAGGTGCGTGTGCGGGCGGGCCCCGCGCCGCGTAAGTCCCGAAACGTCGGAGGGGTGCCATGGAGTTCTCTCAGCGTCTTGACCTGTTTGGCGACGAGGTGTTCGCCGCGCTCAACGCGCGCCGTCGCGAGCTGGAGGCGGCCGGCCGCCGCGTGTACGACCTCTCGGTGGGCACGCCCGACTTCGAGCCGCCGGCCCATGTGGTCCAGGCCCTTCTCGCCTCCGCGGCCGACCCGGCCAACTGGCGCTACTCCCTGCATGACAAGGACGAGCTCCTCGCGGCCGTCTGCGCCTACTACAAGGACCGCTACGGCGTGGACGGCATCATGCCCGACATGGTGATGAGCTGCCGCGGCACGCAGGAGGGCCTCGTCCACGTGTGCGCCGCGCTCGTGAACCCCGGTGACGTGGCGCTGGTGCCGGACCCGTGCTACCCCGTGTTCCAGAACGCCACGCTGCTCGCCGGCGCGCGCCCCGCCTACTACCGCCTCACGGCCGAGCACGGCTTCCTGCCGCACCTGGCCGACGTTCCGGAGGAGGTGGCCGACGCGGCGCGCTACCTCATCGTCTCGCTGCCGGCCAACCCCGTGGGCTCGGTGGGCACGCCGGAGGTCTACGAGGAGGTCATCGCCTTCGCGCTCGAGCACGACCTCATCGTGATCCACGACAACGCCTACTCCGACATCGTCTTCGACGGGCCGGCTGGCGGCAGCTTCCTGTCATATCCCGGCGCGCTCGAGGTGGGCGTCGAGTTCCTCTCGCTCTCCAAGTCCTTCAACGTCACGGGCGCGCGCCTGTCCTTCCTGGTGGGCCGCCCGGACGTGGTGGCCGCCGCGAGGAAGCTTCGCGGCCAGATCGACTTCGGCATGTTCTACCCCGAGCAGGACGCCGCCATCGCCGCGCTCACCGGCCCGCGCGACTCCGTGGAGCGTCAGCGCCTGCTCTACCAGGAGCGCCGCGACGCCCTCTGCGACGGCCTGGAGGCCATCGGCTGGGAGCGCCCCAACGCGCACGGCTCGATGTTCGTCTGGGCGCGCATCCCGGGCGGCCGGCAGGACTCGACGGCCTTTGCGCTGGAGCTCATGGAGCGCTCCGGCGTGATCGTGACGCCGGGCGCGAGCTTCGGCCCGTCCGGCGAGGGCTACGTCCGCATGGCGCTCGTGATGCCGCCCGAGCGGCTGCGCGAGGCCGTCGACGCCATCGCCGCGGCCGGCATGTGACGATTCGGCCGGACGGTCTGTCGTGTCTTTCTCAGGAGGGTGCATGGGCGAGAAGAACCTTGAGGTGACGCCGGGCTCGTGGGGGACCCCTGCGCCGGTTCGCGCGGTGTTTCTGGACGTGGACGGCACGATGCTCAGCAACGCGCGCGGCGTGGAGCCGGAGTCCACCCGCGAGGCGGTGCGGCGCCTGCGCGCGGCGGGCATCCTGCCGGTGCTGGCCACCGGCCGCACGAGCTACCTGCTCGACCTGGTGGACCTCACGGGGTTTGCGGGGTTCGTCACCTTCAACGGGCAGCTCGTGGAGTACGAGGGCCGCGTGGTCCACTCCAACCCGCTTGACCCCGACGACGTGGCCTCCACGGTGCGCCAGGTCCAAGACGGTCTCTACACCTGCCTCTTCATGGAGCGCGATGGCATGTACGTGAACAAGGTCGACGAGCGCGTACGGGCGCTTGCGGAGATCGCGCACAACCACTACGAGGCGCGCGACATCACCCGCGCGCTCACGCACGACGTCTACCAGCTGAACGCGTTTCTCGCCCCCGGCGAGGAGCAGGTGCTGCTGGACGCCACGAGCCACTGCAAGACCACGCGCTGGAGCGACCTCTTCGTGGACGTGATCCCGCGCGACGGCGGCAAGGACGTGGGCGTCAAGATCATGATGGACGAGCTGGGGCTGGACCCTCGCGAGTGCGTGGCCTTCGGCGACGGCGGCAACGACGTGGACATGTTCGGCGTGGTGGGCACGTCGGTGGCCATGGGCAACGGCGGCGAGGCGGCCCGCGCGGCCGCGACCTACGTGACCGACCACGTGGACGCCGACGGGCTCTGGAACGCCTGCGTGCGCCTTGGCCTTATCGACGGCCCACTGTGGGCCGAGCGCGGGGAGGGAGACTGAGATGGACAGAGCCGACTTCCAGGGGCTGGTGGCTGCCTCGAGGAGCTACCGGCGCTTCTCGGGCGACTGGCTGGGCGCGGGCGAGCTGAAGGCGCTCGTAGACGCCGCCCGTCTTGCCCCTTGCGGTAACAACATGCAGACCGTCCGCTTCAAGGTGGTCTCCGGGAGGGAGGCGTGCGAGGCGGTCCTCGACCACCTGAGGTGGGCGGCGCTCCTGCGAGACTGGGACGGCCCCGTCGGGGACGAGCAGCCTCGCGGCTACGTGGTGGCCTGCCTCCCCGACAGCCTCTCGTCCAACCCGGTCCGGCTCATCGACGTGGGGATCGCCGCCCAGACCATGGCCCTTGCCGCCTGCGCCCGCGGGCTGGGTTGCTGCATGCTCCGCAGCTTCGACGACGGCCTCGCGGGGGAGCTCGGGCTTCCCGAGGGCCTCGTTCCCGCGCTCGTGCTCGCCGTTGGGGCAAGGGGGGAGCGCGTCCGCCTCGAGGGGGCGGACACCGACCACGGCCTCGCGTACTGGCGGGAGCCTGACGGGACCCACTGCGTCCCCAAGCTGGGGCTGGAAGACCTCCTCGCCTAGGGGCGGGCACCCCTAGGCGAGGAGGGGACTACTGGAACGAGCGATGGAGCCGCGCGCGGCCCTCGCTGTCGGTGAAGGCTATGATCCTGTCGCCGGCCTCGAAGCGCGTGTCTCCCTTGGGGACGATGATGCTGTCGCCGCGCTCGACGGCGATGAGGATGGTCTTGCCGGGGAGGTCGACGTCGCGCAGGGCCGTCCCGACCACCTTTGAGGAGGGGCGGACCTCCACGCGCACCACGGCGTGGCCGTCCTTGCCGAGCTTCTGGATCGTGAACACGTCCTTGAGGTCGAGCCCCTCCTGGGCGGAGCGGGCGAGGATCTCGGCCTGGTTGATTCCCACGTCGACGCCCATGCTCTCGTCGAACATCCAGTCGTTGGCCGGGTTGTTCACGCGGCCGACCACGCGGCCGACCCCGTACTCCATCTTGGCAAGCGTCGAGACAACGAGGTTGACCTCGTCTGAGCCGGTCGCGGCCACGACCACGTCGGCCTTCATGACGCCGGCGCGCTCAAGGGTGAAGGGGTCGGCGCCGTTGCCGAGGATGACGCTCGACGCCACCCCGTGCCCGCGCAGCCGTGCGGCGAGACGCTTGTCCGACTCGATGACGCTGATGTCGTGCCCGTCCTCGGCGAGCAGTGACGCGAGGTAGGTGCCCGTCTTGCCCCCGCCGACAATGATGATCTTCATGGCTCCCCCTATCCGATCCGGCCGAGAATGTGAGCGAACTTCGAGGAGGCGCTCGACGCGACGGCGGCGTAGACGACGTCACCGTGCTCGAGAACCGTCCCAAGCGTCGGCAGGAAGGTCTCGTTGTTTCGCGAGATGGCGACGACCTGGATCTCGCCGAGGACGCTGAGCTCCCGCACCGGCCTACCCTCGAGCAGCGCGGGCACGTCGGTGCGCACAAGCTGCACGTCCCCGGACCCCACCTCGAGTACCGTGTCCATCTCCTGGTAGGTGAGCAGCTCGCACGCGTGACGGATGCCCCAGTCCGTGGTCGAGATGGTCTGGATGCCCAGGCGTCGGTACGCCTCCGCCTTGGAGATGTCGTACAGCCGCGCGATCACGCGGGGGACGCGATAGGTGCCGCGCGCGACGCGGGCAATGACGATGTTGGCCTCGTCGGAGGACGTGCAGGCGATGACGGCGCTGGCGCGCTCGACCCCGGCCCGTGCGAGCACCTCGCGGTCGAACCCCACGCCCACGACGCGCTCACCGCGGAAGCCCTCGCTGAGCTCGTCAAGCTCCTCGACGTCACGGTCGATGACGGTAACGTTGTGCCCCTGTCGGCAGAGCCTCTCTGCGAGCCCCCTACCCATGTGGCCCGCGCCCACTACGATTACGTTCATGGATACCTACCTCTCCTCGGCGCCCGCGCGCTCGGCGCGACGCCTCCTGACGTGACGGAACAGGGCCTTGCGAGCTTCCTCGACCGCGAGCACGATGGGCGGCAGGCAGCAGAGGAAGATATAGTCGGTGAGCCCGAGCGGCCCGGTGTGGAAGATGGCCTGGAACGGCGGGAACAGGGTGATGAACACGATCAGGCACACCTCGAACACGATGCCTATGTTGATTTGACGGTTCGAGAAAATCCCGCGCGAGAAGACTGACGCGGTCTCGGTGCGGCAGTTGAGGACCTGGCCGATCTGCGTGAACACGATGGCGGCGAGGCACATGGTGGTCGCGTGGACGTAGACCGGGTCGAGGTCGGCGCCGACGCCGAACATGGTCAGCCCGGGGAGCCAGCCGCCCTCAATCTGGGCGAAGAGGAACGCCGCCACGGAGGCAAGGCTCCCCATGATCCCGTACCAGAGGAACGCCTTGCGCATGACGGTGCCGTTGAGCAGCGGCTCCTTGGGATTGCGCGGCGGTCGGTCCATGACGTCGGCCTCAGGGGCCTCGCAGCCGAGGCCAAGCGCGGGGAGCATGTCGGTGCCGAGGTCGATGGTGAGGATCTGCATCGTGGTGAGCGGGAGGGGGACCGCACCCCCGGAGAGCAGGTACACCGCGCTCGGGACCGCCTCAGGCACGTTGGAGTTGAGGATGTAGAGCATGAACTTGCGGATGTTGGCGTAGACGGCGCGCCCCTCCTCGATCGCGTGGACGATCGAGGCGAAGTTGTCGTCGGTGAGGACCATGTCGGCGGCCTCCTTGGCGACGTCGGTGCCCGTGATTCCCATGGCGACCCCGATGTCGGCCTTCTTGAGGGCGGGGGAGTCGTTGACGCCGTCGCCGGTGACGGCCACGACCTCGCCCATCTGCTGGAGGTTCTCGACCACGCGCAGCTTCTGCTCGGGCGCCATGCGGGCGAAGACGACCTCGCCCTTGAGCGCCTCGCGCAGCTCCTCGTCACTCGTCTTCTCGAGCTCGACGCCCGAGAAGACGCGCGGCCGCTCCCCTTGGACGATTCCAATCTTGCGGGCAATCGAGACGGCGGTGAGGCCGTAGTCACCGGTGATCATTATGACGCGGATGCCCGCTCGGTGGCACTGGGCCACCGCCTCGGCCACCTCGGGCCGCGGGGGATCCTGCATGACCTCGAGGCCAACGAAGGTGAGGTTGCGCTCGATGCTGTCGGGATCGTACTCGCTCGGCGATGACGGGATGCTCTCGTCCGTGGGGAGCAGGGGGCGATAGGCCACGGCGAGGACGCGCAGGCCGTCCGCAGCGTAGGCGTCGTTGGCCGCCATGATTTTCTCGCGCAGGTCGTCGGCCATCTCGACGGACTCGCCGTTCACGCGCGCCCGCGTCGAGAGGCGGACGATCTCGTTGGGGGCGCCCTTGACGAAGGCCACGCGGCTTGCGCCGTCGAGGGGCTCGGAAAGCTGGTGGATCGTCGTCATGCGCTTGCGGCGGCTCTCGAAGGGCAGCTCGCGGACTCGCGGCCACGAGCGCTCCTGCTCGGTCGGCTCGATCCCCGCCTTGCGCGCAGACACGAGGAGGCATGCCTCGGTGGGGTCGCCGAGCACGGTGTAGCGCCCGCCCTCCTCCTCGGGCTCGAGCAGGCGGGCGTTGGAGCACAGGGCCCCGCCGGAGACGAGCAGGAGCAGGTCGTCGTCATCCGCGGCCTCGACGCGCCTCCCGTCGCAGAGCACCTCCCCCTTGGGGGCGTACCCGACCCCAGTCACCTCGTACTCGTGGGAGACGGTCCAGAGGTGGTTTACCGTCATCTCGTTCTGGGTGAGGGTCCCCGTCTTGTCCGTGCAGATGACCGAGGTGGATCCGAGGGTCTCGACGGAGTTGAGCTTCTTGACGAGGGCGTTTCGCTTGCTCATGCGCTGGACCGCCATGGCGAGCGACAGCGTCACCGTGGGGAGCAGGCCCTCCGGGATGAAGGCTACCACCATGCCGAGCGCAAAGATGAACGCCGGGGCGAACCCGCTGCCCACGAAGAAGGTGTCGAGCAGGAGGAACAGGATGCCCATGCAGCTTGCGAACACGGTTATCTGCTTGGTCGTCCGGTTGAGCTGCAGCTGCAGCGGGCTCTCGGACTCCTCCATGCTCTGGGTGAGGTGGGCGATCTTGCCGAACTCCGTGTCCATGCCTATGCGCGTCACCACCGCGCGGCCGTTGCCCTCCGAGACGGACGTGCCCGCAAAGATGAGGTTGGGGGTCTCGGCCTGCGTGAGGTCCTCCTCGAGCACGGCGTCGGCGGTCTTGCGGACCGGGTTTGACTCGCCCGTGAGCGTTGACTGGTTTACCTGCAGGTCAGACGCGCGTACCACGCGCGCGTCGGCTGAGATCTTATCTCCCTCCGCGAGCGACATCACGTCGCCCGGGACGAGGTCCTCTGCGAGGATCTTCTGCTCCTGGCCGTCGCGTATGACGTTGACGTAGGACGGGAGCATCTTCTTCAGGGCGTCGGTGGCCTTGCCCGCACGGTACTCCTGCCAGAAGCTGAAGCACCCGTTGATGACGTTGACGAGCCACACGGCTACCCCGAGCTCGGGCATCCCCGCCACGAAGGCGATGATGCCGGCGACCCAGAGCAGCACTGCCATGAGGTGCGTGAAGTTCGAAAGGAACGCCAGGATGGGCGAGCGTCCCTTCTCGCTCTCAATGAGGTTCTTCCCCTGCCTGGCCTGGCGCGTCTCCGCCTCGGCCTGGGTGAGGCCGGCGGGTGACGTGCCGAGGGCCGAGAAGACCATGTCGGCGGTGAGCTGCCGTACCGCGACGGGCGCGGAGCCGGTCGTCTCCTCCAACGTGGGCCCCCTCTCTCTTGAATCCTCGCCGCGCGGGTCACGCGGCCTTACGTGAGGAGAGACTAGTGCCGCCGCCGGAACGCGCGCGCGTCTTTCTGCGACGCGGCCGCAATGACACGGCCCAAGCATAAAGATGCCGTTAAGCTGGGGAAACGCAAGATAAAGAGGACATTAAGACCGCTGGTCGTGGGCGGGGTCGGCGCCGTGGGGCGCCGTGGGGTCCAGGCGCAGCATCCGATAGCCGACGCCGACGTGGGTCTGGATGCAGCGCGCCCCCGCGCCCCCGCGCTCGACCTTCTTGCGCAGGGAGGCCATGATTACGCGCAGCGAGGCGAGATCCCCCGTCTGCCCCTCGCCCCAGGCGTGGCTCAGGAGGTACTGGTGGGTGAGGACCTTGTCCGCGTTGCGGGAGAGAAGGACGAGCAGGCGCCACTCGATCGGCGTGAGGTGGAGCTCCTCCCCGTCGAGCCGAGCGAGGCCCGCCGCAAAGTCGACCTCGAGCGGGCCGTTCACGAAGACGGGGGCGGACGGCGAGGGCCCCTCGCCGTGGGCGGAGCGGCGGAGCGCCACGCGCACGCGCGCGAGGAGCTCCGCCACGGAGAACGGCTTGACGAGGTAGTCGTCGGCCCCCGCGTCGAGCGCGCCTATCTTGTCGGCGTCCTCGGAGCGCGCAGAGACGACGATGATCGGCAGGCTCTCCGACCATGACCTCACACGTCGTACGACCTCGACGCCGTCCATGTCGGGGAGGCCGAGGTCGAGCAGGATGACGGCTGGGTCGCGCTCGGCCGCCGCGGTGAGCGCCTCCCGCCCGTCACGGGCGACGACCGGGGACCACCCCTGGGCCTCGAGGGCCGTCGACACGAGGCTTGAGATGGCGGGGTCGTCCTCGACGACGAGGACAAGCGGGGACGGGTGGCTAGTGGACATCGGGTACCTCCTCGGGAGGGAGCGTGAGCGTGAAGGCGCAGCCGTGCGGAGAACGGTCGCGGACGGAGATGGCTCCGCCGTGCGCGCGGGCGACGGCCCTGCAGACGGAGAGGCCGAGCCCGACGCTCCGAGTGCCGTCAGGCAGCGAGCCACCGGAGGTGTGGAAGGCCTCGAAGACCCGGTCCTTCTCGCCGTCCGGGATGCCCGGCCCGTCGTCGGCCACGACGATGTCGACCCCATCCTCCGAGCGAGCGGCGGAGATGGTGACGCTCGTGCCCGACGGGGTATGGGCGAGGGCGTTGTTGACGAGGTTGACGAGGGCCTGGACGACGAGGGAGGGGTCGGCCCTCACGAGGAGCGTCTCCGTGGGGCGCTCGAACGAGACGGCGTGCCCGTCGTCAGCCGAGACGTGGCGCAACGCCTCCTCGACGAGGTCGTCGACGAGCTCGCAGTCTGCCTGGGGACGGACGCCCCCGTCCTCGAGCCGCGTCACCGTGAGGAGGTTCTCGACCGTCCGCCGAAGCCACTCCGCGTCGTCCCTGACGGAGAGGAGGATGGCCCGCCGGCGCTCGTCGGGCAGCGAGTCCCCCACGGCGAGAAGGACGTCGGCGCTTCCCGAGATGGAGGTCAGCGGGGTGCGGAGGTCGTGCGAGATGGAGCGGAGGAGGTCTGCGCGCGTGCGCTCGTCTCGCGCCCGGACCGACGCCTCCTCGCGCGCCGCGACGGCGTCCACCCGCTCGAGGGCGAGGGCGGCGAGGCGGCAGCTCGTGCGCCAGAGCTCGACGGCCTCCGGGGACAGGTCACCTGCGGGCACGATGCCGGCGACGCCGTAGGGCGCCTCGGTGGGGCCGACGGGGAGGTAGAGCCCCGACGCGGAGCCGAAGAGCTCGGTGGTCGCCCCGACGGGCCCCCTGTTGGCGAGCGCGCGCAGCGCGGCGGGGCGCTCCTCGACCACGGACGTGCCCGGGGAGAGCGGAAAGGGCGTGGCGTCGCCGAGGGAGGGGCCCGTGCACGGGTACCACACGAGGGAGCGTCCGAGGATGCGGGCGGTCCCCTGCGCCAGGGCGGCCACGACCCCGTCGGACGAGGTGCGGTCCTGGAGGTCGCCGCTGAGTTCGAGCAGCGCCTGGGTTCGCGCCCGTGCGGCCTCCGCCTCACTCGCCTGCGTCCTGAGGTGGTCGGCGAGGCGCCCGGCGACGAGCGCGACCACGAACATGACCGCGAAGGTGCCCGGCATGGCCGGGTCGAGCGCGGTGAGCGACAGGGTCGGCGCCGCGAAGAAGAAGTTGAACGCAAGGACGGAGAGGGCCGACGCGACGAGGCACCACGCGCCTCCCGGCGTGGCGAGGGCCACGCCGATCACGGCGAGCACGTAGACCATGACGATCGTTGCCTGCTGTAGGTGGGCTGCCCGCAGGAGCATGCCCGCGAGGGTGGCTATGCCAAGGATTCCCGCGGTGGCAAGGAGGGAGAGGAGCGCCCTGTGCCCCCTCATCGGATGAGCTCTGTCACGCTGTCGAAGCCTGCGCCGCTCGCCTCGATGGCGTCGCGGCCGCCGAAGACGCAGACGCAGCGCGTGGCCGCGGGGTCGCCGAGCGCCGCCGCAAGCGCGCGCACCTGCGCCGGCGTGGCCGCGAGCTCCTGCGCGCGCAGCTCGTCTCGCCACCCCGCCGCACGGCCGCCGAAGCGGGCCACGTCCTGGCGGCGCGCCAGCTGCCGGGGCTTGACCGGCGCGTCGTGGGCCGCCACCGTGGAGACCACGTAGCCCTCGAACTCGGCCTGGCCCGGCTGCCAGTCGGCAAGCCAGGCCGCCGCGCCGTCGTAGCGGGCGAGCGTGTCGTCAACGGACGGGTCACGGTAGGACCACAGGGCGCTCAGCCCCTCGCGCGTGTGGCGGAAGCCGCAGCCGTAGGCGCCGCCCTTCACGCGGACCTCGTTCCAGAGGTAGTCGTAGGAGAGCGCGCGCGAGGCAACCTGCCAGCAGCCGAGCGTCCCGGCGTCGGCCGCGCTCGGGCCGAGCGCGCGCACCACGTAGCTCACGTCGGAGGGGATGATAAAGGCCTCGTTTCTCGGCGTGGGCGCCGGCACGGCGAGCCGGTGGGCCGCCTCGCCCGTCGCGACGAGCCCGAGCGAGCCGCCCGCCTCCCAGAAGCGCGCGCGGTCGGCGGCAGAACCGGTGAAGCTCACCGTGACCTCGTCGGCCGTGAAGACGCGCCGCGCGAGCTCGCCCAGGCGCGCCGGCAGCGCGCCCGACCGCTCCTCCCAGCTGCCGAGAAGCTCGCGCAGGAAGAGGTAGTAGTCCAGTCCGCTCATGGCGCCTGCCGCCACCGCCGCGGACGAGAAGTACGTGTTGGCCCGCGTGGCCGCCGCGGTGTGACCCGAGCTCACGAAGTACTGCTCGAGGGCAACCTTTCGCTGGGTGAGGACGTCTCTGACGCGGTCGAGGTCGTCGAAGCGCGTGGTGCCCCAGACCTCGGCGGGCAGCGTGGCGAGCGCGTCGACCTTCTCGCCGAGCGCCGAGCCCCCCACCACGAGCGTGGGCGCGGCGTAGGAGAGGTCGTCGTCGCGGGAGTAGGTCTCGCAGAAGAAGTCCAGGCTGCCGAGGTTGGTCTCGATGGCGGTGTCGAGCTCGGAGGCCGTGTGGCGCGCCGTATCCAGCCGCCCGAGCAGGTCGCAGAGCACGCCCACGTAGGGCAGGTCGGCAAAGTCCAGGCGGCGCAGGTCGAAGTAGTGGTAGACGTAGTCGATCCCGTGGGTGTTGAGCTCGTGGGCTATGCAGGGAAGCGGCGCCTCCGCGTCCGCCGGCGCGGGCTCGGGCGCCGGGTCCTCCACGTCGGCCACCGTGAGCTGCGGGAGCGTGGCCAGGGCCTCCGGCGCGTCCGGGGCCTCCTGCTCGGCGCGCAGGGCTGCCACCTCGGCCCGCACGGCCTCGAGGTCCCTCTCGTCCATCCGCGAGCGGATCTCCGCAAGCTCGGCTGCCTCCTCGGCAGAGCTTCCCTCCTCGACGGGCACGATCTCCACCTCTGCGCAGTGCGCGCTCTCGCAGACGAGCTCGCGCAGGAGACGCTCGAAGAGCCCCTCGTCAAGCCCCGCCTTGAGCTCGGCCAGGGCGTCCTCGTAGCGCAGGTAGTCGAGCGGGCGCTCGTCGTCGTAGAGCCAGCTCGACATCGCCGTGATGGCCAGCGCCACACCGTCGGGGTAGCCGCCCCAGTCGCCCTCGCGCAGGTTGAACTCCGCCTGGGAGAGCGCGGCCTCGAGCTTGTCGCGCCCGATGCTGCCCTCGGCGAGCTCGGCGCAGGCCTGCTCCACGAGCGCGCGGAACTTCTCGCCCGCCCCGGGCCTGAGGCCGCGCAGCACGAACATCGCCTGCGGCTGGAGCACGCCGTCCACGAGCGTCGCGGAGAAGTCGTCGGCCAGGCCCGCGTCGAGCACGCGCCGCTTGAGCGGGGCCTCGTTGGAGCCGCAGAGCGCGTCGAGAAGAACGTCCACGGCGAGCACCCGCGTGCGGTCGGCAGCGGTGCCGAGCACGTAGGAGAGGCCGATCTCGGAGTTCGAGGGGGCCGTCGCCATGCGGACCTCGCGGCGGGCGGCTCGCACGGGCGCCTGGAGGTCGAGCGGGTTGGGCGCGCCGACGGTGGGCGCGGGGGTCGTGGCCGCGTGGTCCTTCTCGCCGGCGACCTCCGCCGCCTCGCGGAAGCGCTCGTCGATGAGGGCGAGCTCGCGGTCCACGTCCAGGTCTCCGTAGAGCACCACGTAGCTGTTGGGGAGCGCGTAGTGGCGCGCGTGGGAGTCGAGGAAGGCCTCGTAGGTGAGGGTGGGGATGGCGCGCGGGTTGCCGCCGGACTCGTGGCCGTAGGCGGTGTCCGGGAAGAGCGATCGGCTGAGCTCCTGGTAGAGCACGTCGTCAGGGTCGGAGAGGGCGCCCTTCATCTCGTTGAAGACCACGCCGTTGTAGCTGAGGTCGCCCGCCTCGTCGGCCTCCAGGTGCCAGCCCTCCTGCTCGAAGATGCGCGGGCGCACGTAGATCGCGGGGTGCAGCACCGCGTCCAGGTAGACGCCCATGAGATTCTCGAGGTCGGTCACGTTGGTGGACGCCACCGGGTACATGGTCTTGTCCGGGAAGGTCATGGCGTTGAGGAAGGTCTGCATGCTCGTCTTGAGCAGGTTGACGAAGGGCTCCTTCACCGGGTAGCGCCGCGAGCCGCACAGCACCGAGTGCTCGAGGATGTGGAAGACGCCGGTGTCGTCGGCAGGCGGGGTCTTGAAGCTGATGGCGAAGGCGCGGTTGGTGTCGGCGCAGGCCAGCCACAGCGCGCGGGCGCCGGTGGCGTCGTGGCGCATGAGGTAGGCCTGGCCGGAGAGCTCGCGCACGGGCTCGACGCGCTCGACGGTGAAGCCGGCGTGGCGCGTGCCGACGGCGAGCGCGGGATCGGGCGCGGCGAAGCGGCCGTCGGCTGCGGGCGTTGCGTCTGTGGACGTTGCGGTTGTGGTGACGTCAGGCATGGGGACCTCCCGGGTTCGTGTTCACAGAGTCGAGGATACCCCACGGTCGCGGGGCCGGCGCGCGGAAGACGCCGCGCGCCGTGCATCGGCGTTGCACAGAAGGCGAACTGTGTGGTCCTGAGCGGGATTTGTCCGGTTTGAGCGCCATCTGAGCGCACAGGAGGCGCGATTTTCGAGCGGAGGGTTCTTCTCGCCACCACAGATGCGCAATTGTGGAGCGGGGGTGCCGGCAGCCTGTGCACAGACGTGACCTCAGACGTGCGGCAGCCCCCTCACCTCGCCGGTCCTGCGCCTGCCTACCTCACACCTGCCCGCCCCGCGCCTGCCCGGACGACCCCTCCACGCCGGCGGGCGACGTGCTAGGCTATCGCGGGCACATTCCGGAGGAGGGGGACGCGTGGCCGAGGAGACCTTGCAGGCAGCCGACAGCCAGCAGAAAGAAAGCCGCCATCCCGGCGAGAAGGACCTTGAGCGGAGGCGACGCATCCGGCGCGGCATCGTGGCCACGCTCGTGGGCGGCACGCTCTGGGGCCTCAACGGGACGGTCTCCAAGTGGCTCATGGACGCCTACGCCATCGACCCGCTGTGGCTCGTGTGCGTGCGCGAGCTCGCCGCGTGCTGGCTCTTCCTGATTGCCGCGGCGCTCACGGCGCGCGGCCGCGCGCAGCTTTCCGGCGTGCTCCACAGCCCGCGCGACCTTCTCGCCATCCTGGGCGTGAGCCTGGGGGCGATCCTCTTCTCGCAGGTGGCCTATCTCGAGGCGATCAGCTGGACCAACTCGGCCACCGCGACGATCATGCAGAGCCTGGGCATGGTGCTCGTGCTCGGCTACGTCTGCCTGAAGATGCGCCGCCGGCCGCGCCGCCGAGAGGCGCTCGGCGTGGTGCTCGCGCTGGCGGGGACCTACCTGGTGGCAACGGGCGGCAACCCGGCGCAGCTGAACCTTCCTGTCGCAGGCCTTGCGTGGGGGCTCGCCTGCGCCGCGGCCGCCGCATGCCTCTCGATCCTTCCGGCCGCCCCGATGGCGCGCTGGGGCAACTTCACGGTGAACGGCCTGGCCTTCCTCGTCTCGGGCGTCATTCTCTCGGCTGTCTACCGGCCCTGGGAGCACATGCCGGCGCTCGACGGCGTGGCGGTGGCGGTGCTCGTGGGCTGCGTGGTGCTGGGGACCTTCGGCGCCTACGCGCTCTACCTGCAGGGCGTGAAGGACGCCGGCTCCATGCGCGCGAGCCTGCTCGGCACGATCGAGCCGGTCACGGCGACGCTCGCCACGGTGGTGTGGCTGGGCACGGCGTTCTCCCCGGCCGAGATCGTGGGGTTCGTGCTAATCATCGCGATGGTCTACCTCACCGCCTAGCCCGTCAGGCGAGAGGGACCTTCTCATCACCTAGCCCCGCTGGGCGAGAAAGGACCTGGGGGCGGTCGGGCCGGGGCCGGCAACGATTGGGGCGTCCTGGCTGCCAATCTGGGCGGCTGGTCCGAGCGCCGTCCGCCCTGGCTGTCAATCTGGGCGGCCGCTCTGAGGCGCCGTTAGGAATCGCGACACCTTTTGCCGCTGGGACCCTGTTTGGTTAGAAACTGGCGTACCTTTTGCCCGCACGAGCCAAAGGTACGGGGATTTCTAACAGAACAAGGGTCCTTCTCGCCCGGCGAGAAGGACCTCGCGGAAGAAAACCTCACAGGGAGAGAACCTCACAGGGAGAGAACCTCACAGGGAGAGAACCTCACAGGGAGAGAACCTCACAGGGAGAGAACCTCACAGGGAGAGAACCTCACAGGGAGAGAACCTCACAGGGAGAGAACCTCACAGGTAGTCTCTCTTTTCCAGGGCGAGGTGAGCGTTTGCCCAATTGACGAGGAGCTTTTTTCAGAAAACTCAGACTACCTGTGAGGTTGGCTGTGACGAACGGAGCCCGCGGCCGCGACGGAGCCCCGTTAGATGCGCTCCATGTTTGCCAGCACGCTCGAGTACCACTGCGCGGCGTTGGGCGGGCAGTACATCTGCGCGCCCGCGTAGGTGAGGTGGCCGCCGTAGATGGAGGCGAGCCCGGCCACGTGGTCCCAGATGGCATCCTCCCAGTTGCTCCAGCTGGAGCTTCCCCAGCCCCAGGCGTTGTAGGGGAGGAAGCAGTAGCGTCCGAGCGAGCTCTCGACCATGGCGATGGCCGGCGAGAAGCGCGGGTCGCAGCCGTACTCCCAGGCGGCCTCCGCGAACGTTGCCCCCTGCCCCGCGAGCGGCGAGCCTGCCAGGTAGGCGTCGATGCGTGCCGTCCAGGTGGCGATGAAGTCGTCACGTCCCATGTCCCAGTCGACGGTCCCGGGGTCCGGGCTCGCCGGCACCTCGACCTCCGCCTGGTTGCCGGACTCGGTGACGAAGGTGGGCTCCCCGCCGCCCTCCGAGCTGTTCTGCTCGGCGGCGGCCTGCGCGGCCTCGAGCTCGGCGCGAGCCTGCTCGATGGCCGCCTGGCGCTCGGCCTCCTCGGCGGCGGCCTGCGCGGCGATCTCCGCCTCGAGCTGCTGGCGTGCCGCCACGGCCTCGGCCAGGGCCTCCTCGGCCTTGGCGCGCTCATCCTCGGCCTCCTGCATCTGGGCGTCCAGCGAGGCGCGCGTCTGCTCGAGCTCCTGAGAGATCGACGCGAGCTCGTTCACCGCGTCGGTGCTGTGGGACTGGATGACGTCGAGGTACTGGACCGTGGAGAGCAGGTCGTAGAAGTTGCCGGCGGAGAGGATGAGCTCCACGAGCCCGCCGCTGCTCTGCTGCATCTTATAGAGGGTGCGCATGGACTCCGCGGCACGGCCGCGAGCCGAGGGGAGCTGTCCCTCAAGATCTGAGATTCGCTGCTCGTTGGCGTCAATCTGGCCCTGGAGCTCCTCGACGCGGGCTACGGCGTCCTCGTAGGCGGCGTTGACGTCGTTGATCTTGCTCTGAGCCTGGTCGAGCTCGGCAGAGCTCGAGCTCGAGTCCGAGCTGCCGCCCTGCTCGTCCGCAAGCGCTGCTACCGGTGCGGACATCCCCAGCCCGAGGGCCGCGACCAGCGCTGCGGCGACGATGCCTGCTCCGCGGGCGCACCAGGGGGAGCGTGTGTCTGACGTAGCTATGAGGGCCTCCACGGTCGTGTGGTCCCGCACCAACGAGGCGGGCGTTCGTTCGCACCGGGCGGTGCGGTTTCTACAGATTTAATTATTCTACCGTGCTTAGCGTAAGCTCACGTTTCCTCCATGAGTGCGGACGTGCGGCGGAGGCCGAGCGGATGTGCAGCGGCGGCCGAGCTCGCGATGTCTCGGCCGAGCTCGCCGTGGAGCTCGCCCCGGTACGCAACGGCGACGGCCCCTGGCGCGTCTACGCCGGGGCCGCCGCCTGGGGGAGTCCCTGTCACGTGTCTGGGCCCGCCGCGCCGCCTGCCGAGGGGTCGCGCCGCCCCCCGTCGCGCCGCCCGCGCGCCCGCCGCGCTACTTGATGATCAGCGTGTCGCAGTCCGTGTTGCGGGTGAGGAACGTGGAGATGGAGCCCAGGATCGCGTACTTGATCGAGGAGAGCCCGCGCGCCCCGCAGATCACGAGGTCGGGCTGGATGACGTCGAGCATCTCGTCCTTGAGGGTCTCACGGATGCGGCCCGAGCGAACGATGACCTCGACCTTCTTGATGTCCGGGTTGGCCTGCGCCTCGGCGACCTTGCCCTCGATGGACTCCCGGAAGCTCTTCTCCAGCGTGGGCACGATGTCCACCGGGAAGGTCCCGGCCGCCTCGAGCGCCGTGGAGTCGATGACGTGCCCGATGTAGAGCTCGGCGTTGTCGTTTGCGGCCATGACGATGGCGCGGTCGAGCACCTTGTCCTGCTCATCCGAGCCGTCCAGGGAGACGAAGATCTTGTCGTAGCCGAGGTCTTGGTAGGTGGTGGTTGTGTCGGCCATGGGAGCTCCCTTCACGTCTGGTTCCGTGGACGCGCTCGCGTCCTGGCTCCCTTATGCCCCAACGTGCCCTCCCGTGTGCGAAGTTGAGTCTTTTCTCGCCGAACGGCATAGTTTTTCGGTGGCGGGCATGGTTACCGGTCGGCCGCGCCTCCCGGGCGCGCGATGATGGGACGGCTGTCTGAAGGTTTGCTGTTGCCGCGTGCCGGGCACGCCCCCCAGAGGGGCGCCACGCGGGACGAGGAGGGAATCGTGGACGTAATCGAGCTCGTGAAGGCGGCGGTCTTCGGTGTCGTCGAGGGCATCACCGAGTGGCTGCCCATCTCGTCGACGGGCCACATGCTGCTGCTTGACCAGTTCCTGACCATGGACGTCTCCGAGGACTTCTGGAACATGTTCCTCGTGGTCATCCAGCTGGGCGCGATCCTCGCCGTGTGCGTGGTCTTCTTCCACCGTCTGAACCCCTTCTCGCCCAGCAAGACCGCCGTCGAGAGGCGGCAGACCTGGACGCTGTGGGCCAAGACGATCGTGGCGTGCCTGCCCGCGGCCGTGATCGGCATCCCGCTCAACGACTGGATGGAGGAGCACCTCGGTAGCCCCTTCATCATCGCCGCGGCGCTCATCGTCTACGGCATCGCGTTCATCATCATCGAGACCGTGCGCGAGCGTCGGGCCGAGGCCCTTCTCGCCGAGGCCGCCCCTGCCGGTAGGCCCCGCCGGGGCGGCCGCCACTTTGCCGCGCCCGCCCCGGCCACGCCTCCCACCCTCTCCGAGCTCGCCGACTCCGACGCCCGCGTCAAGACCCTCGAGGAGCTCGACTGGAAGACCGCCATCGGCATTGGCGTCTTCCAGGTGCTCTCCATCGTGCCCGGCACCTCGCGCTCCGGCTCCACGATTATCGGCGGCCTCATCCTCGGCTGCTCGCGCACCGCGGTGGCCGAGTTCACCTTCTTCCTCGCCATCCCCGTGATGTTCGGCGCGAGCGGCCTGCGCCTCGTCAAGTACTTCCTCGCGGGCAACGTGCCCACGGGCATGGAGGCCGCCGTCCTCGTCGTGGGCTGCGTGGTGGCCTTCGTGGTCTCGCTGCTGGCCATCCGCTTCCTCATGGGCTTCGTCCGCCGGCACGACTTCAAGCCGTTCGGCTGGTACCGAATCGTGCTCGGCGTGGCCGTCATAGCCTGGTTCGCGCTGGTCGGGGGCGAGGCGTGATGCGTACGGTGAGCACGGCGGCGTCCTCGGCGCCCGAGCTGGCGAGAAGAACCCTTCGCGCGTTCCGCCCGCGCCAGGCGCGCCCGCTCTGGGCCACCCTTGCCCTGGCCCTTGCCTGCGCGCTCACGCTGACGGCACTGCCGCTCGCCCCGGCGCGCGCCGAGGAGGCCGCCGCCGAGCAGACCACCTACTCCGCCGCCGAGCCGCCCGAGGTCTCCTCGCCCTCGGCGCTGCTCGTGGACCGCACCACCGGCACCGTCCTGCTGGAGAAGAACGCCGACGAGCGCCGCGAGCCCGCCTCCACCACCAAGGTCATGACGGCCCTCGTGGTGCTGGAGAACGCCGACCTCAACGAGCAGGTCACCGTGGAGGCCTCCGACTTCGACGAGGTCACCTCCGACAGCTCCGTGGCGGGCCTCGTGGCCGGGGAGACGCTCAGCGTGCGCGACCTTCTCGCCTGCCTGCTCGTGCCCTCCGGAAACGACGCGTCCTACGTGCTGGCCCGCGCCGTGGCCGGCGACTGGCAGAGCTTCGTGGGCATGATGAACGACAAGGCCGCCGAGCTGGGCTGCACGGGCACGCACTTCGCCAACCCGTGCGGCCTGCCGGATGACGACCACTACACCACGGCACGCGACCTCTCGCTGATCCTGGAGGCGGCGCTGCAGTACCCGGAGTTCACGGAGATCGCCGGCAGCGAGACGTGGGATCTGCCCGCCACCTCGGGAAACCCCGCGCGCACACTGAGGAGCACCGACTTCATGCTGAACCCCGAGGGGCCCGTCTACCTGGGCGACGGCGTGGTCACCGCCGCCAAGACCGGCTACACCGAGCGCGCCGGGCGCTGCCTGGTGGCGGCCGCGAGCAAGGACGGCATGGACCTCGTGGGCGTGGTGCTGGGCGCCGAGAACGCCCCCGACGCCTCTGGGGTGACTCCCAACTTCTACGACATGCGCTCGATGCTCGAGTGGGGCTTCGGCGCGTGGCAGACCGGTGCCGTGGTGAGCTCCGGAGACGTGGTGTCCTCCGCCGAGGTGACGCTCTCGGACGACGGCGAGGCCGTGGACGCGCTGGCCACCGGTGACGTGGTGGCCACGGTCCCGCGCGGGACCACCCTTGCCGACCTCACGGCCACGCCGGCGTGGGAGGGCACCGAGGAGGGCGCAAGCTCGTTCCAGGCGCCGATTGAGCAGGGTCAGGCGCTCGGGACGGTGGCGCTCTCGCTCGACGGGCGCGAGCTCGGCAGCGTGGACGTGGTCGCGGCCCGTGCGATGGAGCTCTCCATCCTGGCCTTCGTGATCTGGTGGCTCTCCGACCCGGTGCACATGGTGATCGCGGTGGCCGTGGCGGTGGCGGTGTTCGTGACCATCGGCCTGCTGGCGAGCTGGCGGACGCGCCGCCGCAAGCGCGAGCGCTACCGCATGGCCGTGGGCCAGCGCCGCCCGGTGCGCCCCGGCGTGGGCTCGCAGCACCTCAAGATGCCCGACCAGCGCGGTCGCGGCCGGCGCAGGAGGTAGCATGCCCAGGACCCGCATCCTCTTCGTCTGCCACGGCAACATCTGCCGCTCGACGATGGCGCAGTTCGTGATGGAGGAGCTCGTGCGCCGGGCGGGCCGCGAGGACGAGTTCGTGATCGACTCCGCCGCCACGAGCTCGGAGGAGCTCGGCAACCCGCCGCACCCGGGCACCGTGTCAAAGCTCCGTGAGAAGGGCTTCCCCGTGGGCAGCCACCGCGCCCGCCGTGTCCGGCGCGACGAGTACGTGGACTGGGACCACATCATATATATGGACGCGGAGAACGCTTGGGGCCTTTCGCGCATCCTGCACGGGGACCCGGACGGCAAGGTGAGCCGCCTGCTGGACTGGACCGACCGTCCCCGTGACGTGGCCGACCCCTGGTACACCGGGGACTTCGAGGCCACCTGGCAGGACGTGCTGGCCGGCTGCGAGGCCCTGCTCGCCGCGCTGTAGACGGGTCCGGCCCGGTTGTTGGCTGGCGGCCGCAGTCTGGCCTGGCCGCGACCACGGCCGAGCCGCCGCCACGGGCGGGCCGCCGCGGGGCCCGTACGCCTCCGTCCGCCCCGTCCGCCCCGCCCGCCGCAGGGTACGTACACCCCGCTTTAGGGTACGTACACTCCCCGACGTCCTTCTCGCCGGGCCGCCCGACGTTTCCGCAGGTAGACGAGTTGGCGAGAAGAACCCTGGGGTTGCGGCGGTGTACGTACCCTGGGTGGCGGGTGTACGTACCCTGTGGGCGCGGGTTGGTCGGGGCGGCGCGCGGGCTTCTCGCTATACTCGGGGCAGTCGACATGGGAGGTGCGCATGGGCAGAAGAGGTGGCGCGCTCGGCGGCGCGTTTTCGTGGGCGCGGGGGCTTGCGGCCTCGGTGCTGGTGCCGCGCCTGCTGCCGGTGGTCCTGGGCCCGCAGCGCCGCGCGGGCGAGGAGGAGCTTGGCCCGTACCTGGGCGGCGGCGGGGACGTGCGCGTGCGCGAGATGTCGCCGGGGCTCTCCGGCGAGGCCGCCGGCGTCCTTGAGTGGGACCGCGCCGAGGAGGCCGACCGCACCTGGCACTGGCTCGTCGGCGCCGGCGGGCAGGGCCGCTTCGAGCGCGTGGAGGTGACCTCCGACGACGGCGCCCTCCTCGTGGGCCGCGCGTTGACGTGCAACTCGGGCTCTCCGCGCTGGGTGATCTTCGTCCACGGCTACACGGACAGCTGGCGCGCCGGCCTCACCTACGCGCGCCGCTACGCCGAGGCCGGCTTCAACCTGCTCTTGGTGGACCTGCGCGCCCACGGGGAGAGCGCCGGCGACTGGGTTGGCTGCGGCTGGCTCGACCGCCGCGACCTCGTTGCCTGGGCGCGCTGGGTGGTGGGCCGTGCGGGCGACGGCGCCCGCGTGCTGCTTGCGGGCATCTCCATGGGAGCGGCCTCCTGCCTCATGGCCTGCGGCGAGAAGGACCTCCCGCAGCAGGTCCGCGCCTGCGTGAGCGACTCCGCCTACACCGACTTCTGGCGCGCCGCCGAGAACGTGGTGGAGACAGGCTCGCTCGGCACGCCCGCCGTGGCCGCCCATCCCATGATCGACCTCGCTCGGCGACGTCTCATGCACGTGCCGGGCGGCTACGACCTCATGCTGGCCCGCCCCGTCGACGCGCTTGCGCGCACGCGAGTGCCGGTGCTGCTGATCCACGGGGAGGCCGACCGCGTGGTGCCGCCGTACATGGCGCGTGAGCTTGCCGCCGCGGGCGGCGGCCACGAGCTCGTGAGCTTTGCGGGCGCCGGCCACTGCTGCGCGGTCTTCGCCGATCCCGGTCGCTACTGGGACGCCGTGCTCGGGTTCGTGGGCCGCTGGCTGTAGGAGGCGGGCCGGGGCGGGAGGTTCTGCTCGCCTGGTTTTTCGCGGTGTCCGGGCGAGCTTGGTGCCCTGGTGGCGCCGCGGTGTCCTGGCGGGTGGCTGTTAGGAATTGCGGTGCCTTTTGTCGTTGGGTGCCTGTTCGGTTAGGAATTGCGGCACCTTTTGCCCGCGCGGACCAAAGATGCGGAGATTCCTAACGTAACGGGCGGGTGAAGCGCTAAGATGCGGCGATTCCCAACAGAACGGATGAGCGAGTCGCTAAGACGCGGCGATTTCTAACGTGAGGGGCGGCCGGAGCGCTAAGGTGCGGCGATTCCTAACGGGATTCCCAACGGCGTCCCTGTGCCCCGCCAGCGGCGTCACAACCATGCCTCGTGCAGCCGACCGTAACGCGCCGGTCACTTTACGATTGAACGTTCGTAACACACCCCTCGCAACCAGCGCAAATCCGCTCAGCGGTAATAGTTGCTACCGTTAACCGATGATTAGTTACCGCTGACAACTATTTCTGTTGTGTCGTTAATAGTTAACAGCAACAATCAAAACCAACGAGCCGTGCGGTGCGCCGCGCGGATGAGAGCCCGCGCAGCCCGCGCGGGACAGGTGGCCCAACGGAAGGAGACCACATGAGGTATCTGCTCTTGGTCAGCCACGGTACGTTCGCGCCGGGGCTGCACAGCGTGCTCGACATGCTGGTGGGTAAGCGCGACGACATCCTGAGCTGCAGCCTGCGCGACGGCGAGGGCGCGGAGGAGTACGTCTCCGAGCTCGAGCAGGTCATCGCTCCGATCACGGCCGACGACGAGGTGCTCGTCCTTGGCGACCTCATCGGTGGCTCGCCGCTCACCAACGCGCTTAACACCCTCGCCTCCCACGGGCTTCTCGCCAAGACGCGCGCCTTCGGCGGCATGAACGTCCCGATGGCCCTGACCGCGGCCTTCGACCTGCAGTCCGAGGACCTCGACGGCCTCTGCGACTCGATGGTCTCCGAGGGCCAGGCGGCCCAGCGCGCCGTGGAGCTTGACCTCTCCTCCGACGACGAGGACGAGGACCTCTAAGTCCGGGCACCCGCTGCCCAGAGGCCCCAAGGGCCGAGAAGGACGACGCACGTAGGGCGGGGAAGGTCCCCGCAGACGATAGAAAGGAAACGCAAGATGGCAGTTTCGTTCGTTCGCATCGACGACCGCATGATCCACGGCCAGACCGTCACCCGCTGGGCGGTCGAGTATCCCTGCGACGGCATCATCGCCGTCAACGACGCCGCGGCGTCCAACCCGGTGCTCAAGAGCGCCTACAAGAGCGCCGCTCCGGACAAGAAGACCTTCGTCTGGACCATGGAGCACTTCAAGGAGAAGGCCCAGACCGTCCGCGACTCCAAGACCCGCTACTTCCTCATCACCAAGAACCCGGTGGACATGGCCGAGATCCTCGTGAACTTCGGCTTCGTGCCTGATGACGTCAAGACCGTCATCGTGGGGCCCTGCAACGACCGCCCCGGCACCACCAAGATCGGCAACAACCAGTCGATCACCCAGGAGGAGGCCGAGGCCCTCGAGTCCATCTCCAAGAAGGGCTACACCGTCGACTTCCGTCTGATCCCCGACAAGGAGACCGGCACCTGGGACAAGTTCCGCGGCCAGTTTGGCTTCACGGCCTAGTCCACGGCACTCAGTCGTTCAGCGCGCGCCCAACCCGAGGGCGCGCGTGAGATAGCCCCTCGGGGGAGGGGCACGGACACGGGAAAGGTGGTACGTATGGTAATCAACATGTTCCAGGCTGCGTTGCTTGGACTGTTCGCCTGCCTGGCCTCGATGCCGGGCATGGGCGGCACGTCCATCGGCAACTACACGCTCGGACGCCCGCTCGTCGCCGGTCTGGTGGTGGGCATCATCCTGGGCGACGTCACCGACGGCATCCTCGTCGGCATGGCCATCCAGGTCGTCTACATCGCGCTGGTGACCCCCGGCGGCACCGTCTCCGCTGACGTCCGCGCGGCCTGCTACATCGGCATCCCGCTGGCCCTCATCGCCGTCAAGGCCCAGGGCCTCGACGCGGGCAGCACTGAGGCCGCGGCCCTGGCCACGTCGCTCGGCGCCACCTGCGGCACCCTCGGCGCCATCCTGTTCTACGGCACCGCCACGATCAACCTGGCCTGGCAGGCCATGGGCTGGAAGTGGCTCGAGAAGGGCGACACCCACAAGCTCTACCTCGTGGACATGGTCCTGCCCTGGATCTCCCACATCATCTGCTCGTTCCTCCCGACCTTCCTGCTCGTCTACTTCGGCGGCGACGCCGTGAACAACCTGCTCGCCAGCCTGCCGATGGACGGCGTACCCATGAAGACCCTCTTCGCCGTTGGCTCGCTGCTTCCCTGCGTCGGTATCGCCATCCTGCTGAAGCAGGTCATCACCAAGGCCACCGACTTCCTGCCGTTCTTCTTCGGCTTCACGCTGGCCGCGGTCATGGGCTGCAACCTCATCGCTGCGTCCGCGATCGCCTGCTTCTTCGCCCTGATCAACTATGAGATCACGAGCCTCCGCCTGAAGCTCGACAAGGTCTCCGCTGCCGGTCCCGCGCTCTCCGCGGCCTCCGACGATGATGAAGAGGAGGACATCTAATGGCTGACACCACCGCCGCTCAGGGAGGCGAGCGCAAGGTCTCCAAGAAGGCACTCGCCAAGTCCTTCCGCAACTGGTACTACGGCAACCTCACGTGCTTCTCGCAGGAGCACATGCAGACCTTCGGCTACTTGGTCTCCATGCTCCCGATCGTCGAGGACCTCTATGACAACAAGGAGGACCAGACCAAGGCCCTCCAGACCTACTCGGCGTTCTTCAACACCGAGCCGCAGATCGGCACCATGATCGTCGGCGTCACCGTGGGCCTCGAGGAGGCTCGCGCCAACGGCCAGCCCGTTGACGACGACACGATCAACGGCATCCGCGCCGGCCTCATGGGCCCGCTCGCCGGCATCGGCGACTCCCTCATCGTCGGCACGCTGATCCCGATTCTGCTCGGCATCGCCATGGGCCTGTCCCAGGGCGGCTCCGTGCTCGGCCCGATCTTCTACATCGTGGTCTGGAACCTCCTTGCCTACTTCGGCATGCGTCTTGCGTACTACCGCGGCTACAAGCTCGGCGGCGACGCCGTTGAGGCCCTCGTCGGCCCCAACGCCCAGGCCCTGCGTGAGGCCATCGTCATGGTGGGCACCATCGTCATCGGCGCCGTCGACGCCACCTGGGTCTCCATCTCCACGGCGCTGACGCTGCCCGGCGGCGGCACGCTCCAGGGCACCCTTGACGGCATCTACCCGAAGCTGCTGCCCCTGATCTTCACGATCTTCTGCTGGTGGCTCATGGCCAAGAAGAAGGTCAGCCCGATCATCACGATGCTCATCCTGCTCGTGATCGCCTTCCTCGGCGCCCTGTGCGGCTTCTTCGGTGCCGCCACGATCGCCACGGCCGCCTAAGGGCTTCCAGCTCTTGACCAGCCCGCCGTCCCGTACGGCAACGTAGTACCTGCCCGGGTCGCGGATCCCCCTTCGCGGCCCGGGCGCTCCGCTAGACATCCACCCGGGTTCTTCTCGCCTCCGCCTCACCCACCTAAGGAGCAGCCATGACACCGCTCAAGTCGCTCGACACCTCCAAATGGACCCGCGACGACCTCATTCGCGAGGCCAAGCTCCAGACCGACGCTATCCAGCGCCTCAACGTCTGGCTGCGCCTGGGCTACTCGCTCGTGGCCGCCGGCTTCATCGTGGGCTACTGGGGCTTCTACGGCGGGGGCGGCACCGGCTTTGGCGTGCTCGGCGTGGTGCTGCTCGTGGTGGGGGCCGTGGTGGCGCTGGTGCTCAAGGTGGGCACCACCAACGCCAAGAAGAACGTCCAGGCCCTGATGGCGGCCGCGGGCGTGGATATCACCAAGAAGCCGAAGGCCGCGGCATCTACCGGTAAGAAGGCCGCCGCTGGCAAGAAGGCCGCGGCCGATAAGAAGGGCGCGTCTGGCGAGAAGGACGTGCCCGGCAAGAAGGGCGGCGACCCCGCCGCGTCCGTGGCCGCCGGCCCCTCTAAGGAGGCGACGCGCTCATGAGCACCCCTGACGTTCCCGGCGCGCCGGTCGCCTCAGGCGCCCCCTCCTGGCGCCCGTCGGTGGTCTTCTCCGACGTCGACGGCACCATCCTTGACGCCGCGCACCGCGTGACGCCGCGCACCGCCGCGGCCGCCCGCGCCCTCTCCGAGGCGGGGATTCCGCTGGTGCTCGTCTCGGCCCGCATGCCCGAGGCCCTCTCCGAGATCCGTCGCGGGCTCGGCAGCGCGGGCCCCGTGGTCTGCTACAGCGGCGCCTACGTGCTCGACGCCGCGGGTGCCGAGCTCCTGAGCCGTCCCATCGCGCTCGGCTGCGCCCTCGAGGTGCGCGACTTCGTGGCCTGCGACGTGCCGGACGTGACCTGCATGGCCTACGGCTACCACACCTGGGTGGTGAGCGACCGCTCCGACCCGCGCGTGATGCGCGAGGAGCGCATCGTGGGCGTGAGCTCCGTCGAGGGCTCGCTCGAGGAGCACTTCTCGGGGCGCGGCCTCCACAAGTTCCTCCTGGCGGGGGAGCCCGCCGCGATTGAGCGTGCGGAGCGCGAGGTGGGCGCCGCCTTCCCGAGTCTAGCCGTGGTCCGCTCCTCGCCGATCCTCTGCGAGATCATGGACGGCCGCGCGAGCAAGACCGAGGGCATCCGTGCCGTCTGCACCTACCTCGGCGTGGACGTCTCCGGCGCCCTCTCCATCGGCGACGGCAGAAACGACATCGACATGCTGCGCGCCGTGCCCGAGAGCTGGGCGATGTCCAACGCGCCCGGCGAGGTGAAGGACGCCGCCGCGCACGTGACCGCCTGCGACAACGACCACGACGGCTTTGCGGAGACCATCTTCTCGGTGCTCTCGGGGAGGTGAGCGTGTTGTTGACGGGGGAAAATATTGCTACCATTAACAAATCACAAGCTGGAGTAGAGGCGACGGCCGCCTCCCGTCAGGCGAAGGAGGCGAGTCGTTCGGGCATGGACTACGAGGACGCAGCCAAGAAGCTCATCATGTACTCCCGCGGTATTGCCAAGGGCTCCATCGGCACCGCCTATGGCATGTCGATGGGGGAGGATCCCGTCCTCGAGTACCTCTCGCGCCAGGACGCGGGCATGAACCCCTCCGACCTCGCCAAGACCCTCGGTTACTCCCGTCCCCGCATGACCCGTATCCTTGACTCCCTGGAGGAGAAGGGTTTCATCGTCCGCGAGCCCGATCCCGCCGACCGCCGCCGCGTGATTGCCAGCTGCACCGAGCAGGGCCGCGCCTACGCACGCGACCACAGCTCCAACGGCGTCTCCAACCTCGCCAACAGCCTAAGCAAGCTCGGCGACCACGACGTCGGCGAGCTGCTCAGCGCCCTCGAGCTCGCCTACAGCATTACCTACGACCGCGACATCTCCATCGGCGATGCCGAGGACAAGAAGGCACGGAGCTCGTAGGGCCGGGCGTGGGGCATTCCTTGTCTCCTGCTTGGAAAATCGCGGGAGAGGTGGCCTGGCGTCGCGGTGCTGCTTACGAATTTGGGGACGAGGTGGCCTGACGTCGCGGTGCTGCTTACGAATTTGGGGGCGGTGCGGCGTCCGGTGACCGAGGTGCTTTCAAAGTCGTGACCGTTGCAGGGCGAGAAGTACGTCAGCCGTGATTTTGTAAGCGGCGGGCGCGTCCGGTGTGCATCGGGCCTCGTTTTTAAAGCGGCCGTCTGCCTGCGGCGTGCGTCAGCCCTCCTTTTGAAAGCAAGGTCGGGCACCGGGCGCGCATCGGCCGCTGTTTTCTAAGCGCGTGAGGCGGCGGGCTCCCCGAGGTTCTTCTCGCCGTGTTTTCCTGTGCGCGGGGACTCTTGTCCTCCCCTCCCGCTACACTCGTAGGGCGAGAAGAACGAGCGAGAGGAACCCCGTGCAGATGAGCCCTGAGCAGACGTCACTGTTTCCCAGCACCCCCGTGGCCCCGGCCGCGCCCGTCATCAGCCTGGACGGCCTCAACCCCGCCCAGCGCGAGGCGGCGGAGTGCACGCGCGGGCCGCTGCTGGTGCTTGCCGGCGCCGGCTCGGGCAAGACGCGCGTGCTCACGTATCGCATCGCGCACATGGTGGCCGACGAGGGCGTCCGCCCGTGGCAGGTCCTGGCCATCACGTTCACCAACAAGGCCGCCGCGGAGATGCGCGAGCGCCTGGAGGCGCTGCTTCCGGCCGGCGGCACGCGTGGCATGTGGGTCTGCACGTTCCACGCCATGTGCGTGCGGATGCTGCGGGAGGATCCGGAGCTCGCCGGGTACCGCCCCAACTTCACGATCTATGACGACGACGACTCGCGCCGCCTGGTGAAGTCGATCATGGCGGACCTCGACATCGACGCCAAGCAGTTCCCGCTGAACGGCATCCGCGCCAAGATCTCCGCCGCCAAGAACGCCCTGGTGGGGCCCGAGGAGCTGGAGAGCTCGTCGAACCCGGCCGACCGTGCCGCGGGGCGGGTCTACCGCGCGCTTGAGACGCGCCTGGCCAAGGCCAACGCGCTGGACTTCGACGACCTGCTGGTCAAGGCCTACCAGCTGCTCTCCCGCCACGAGGACGTGCTCGCGCGCTACCAGGACCGCTTCCGCCAGATCAGCGTGGACGAGTACCAGGACACCAACCACGTCCAGTACGCGATCACCAACCTCCTGGCCGCGCGCTACCGCAACCTCATGGTGGTGGGCGACGACGACCAGTCCATCTACAGCTGGCGCGGCGCGGACATCCAGAACATCCTCGACTTCGAGAAGGACTATCCCGACGCCCACGTGGTGCGCCTCGAGCAGAACTACCGCTCCACGGGCCACATCCTTAACGCGGCCAACGCCGTGGTAGCCAACAACGCGCGGCGCAAGCCCAAGCGCCTGTTCACTGACGCCGGGGACGGCGAGAAGATCCACGTGTTCCAGGCCTCCGACGAGCGCGACGAGGGCCGCTGGATCGGCTCGGAGATCGAGAGGCTCCACGACGGCGGCACGAGCTACGATGACATGGCCGTCTTCTACCGCACCAACGCGCAGTCGCGCATCCTCGAGGACATGTTCCTGCGCGCGGGCGTGCCCTACAAGATCGTGGGCGGCACGCGCTTCTTCGATCGCGCCGAGGTCCGCGACGTCATGGCCTACCTCAAGCTCGTGGTGAACCCGGACGACGACGTGGCGGCGCTGCGCGTGGTCAACACCCCGCGGCGCGGCGTGGGCACCACCTCGATCAACAAGATCCGCCAGCTCGCGGCCGACGAGGGGATCTCGTTCTTCTCGGCATGCGAGATGGCGGTGGCCGAGACGGGCCTTCTGGGCGCCAAGGTGCGCTCGGCGCTCGCGGAGTTCACCGGCGTGATCGAGGCCGGGCGCCACTTTACCGGCGAGCTTGCCGACGTGGTGGACGCCATCGTGGACCGCTCGGGCCTGGTGCGCGCGCTGGAGGCCGAGCACAGCGTGGAGGCCGACGGGCGCATCGAGAACATCAAGGAGTTTATGGGCGTGGCCGCCGAGTTCGACGAGACGCACGACGCGGCGGAGACGCTCGAGAGCCTGGCGCAGCTGCGGGCGGCGGGGGCGCTCGACGGCGAGTCCGCCGCTAGCGCAGCGGCTACCGGGGCACTTGAGCCGTCCGGCACCGTGCCCCCGTCCCCAGCGGGCTCAGCGCTCGCTTTGCTCGCTCGCCAAGGCGATTCGCCCGCTGGGGACGGGGGCCCGGCGCCTGCCTCGCTCAGGCCGCCCGTGGCCTCCGAGAAGCTGCCGGCGCTCATCGAGTGGCTCGCGCTGCGAAGCGACCTCGACTCGCTGGCGGGGCAGAGCCACGCGGTGACGATGATGACGATCCACTCGGCCAAGGGCCTGGAGTTTCCGGTGGTCTTTGTGGCCGGCATGGAGGAGGGGATCTTCCCGCACACCTCCTACGAGGGCGACCCGGCGGCCGTGGAGGAGGAGCGGCGCCTGGCCTACGTGGCCATCACGCGCGCCCGCAGGAAGCTCTACCTCACGCACGCCACCACGCGGCGCACCTACGGCTCCGTGCAGGCCAACCCGCCGAGCCGCTTCCTGAACGAGATCCCCGACGCCGACGTGGAGCGCGTGGGCGTGGGGTCCTCGGGCTTCACCGGCGTGGGCTGGGAGAAGCGCGGGGACCGCCACGGCACCTTCGGGAGCGGGCGCGGGTCCGCGGTCTACGGCGGCAACGTCTTCGGGTCGCGCACGCGCTCGACGGGAGGTTCTTCTCGCCCCGTGACGCCGCGCCGGGAGGCCCCGGCCGGCCCCAAGCCGGACGCCGCCCGTGCTGCCGCGAGCTTTGCCCCCGGCGACCAGGTCTCCCACAAGACCTTCGGCCCGGGCGTGGTGCTCGCCGCCTCCGGCGACACCATCGAGGTCCGCTTCACGCGCACGGGCAAGACGAAGAAGCTGCTCAAGGGCTTTGCGCCCATCGTGAAGATTGAGGGGTAGGGGGACGCCATGGACTTCTTTGGGCTGCAGATCAACGCGGGCGCGCTCGTGGGCAAGGCGGTCATGCTTGCCGTTGCCGTGGTGGTGGCCCTGGTGGTTCAGCGCGTGGTGGTGCGCCTCATGCACCGGGTGCTCGATGCCTCCAGCCTGCCGAGCGCCTCGATCTTCATCAACATCGTGCGCGTGCTCATCTGGGTGCTTGCGCTGCTCAGCGTGCTGCAGCCCGTCTTTGGCGTGGACCCGGCGGGCTTTGTCACCGCCCTCGGCGTGGTCTCCCTGGCCATCTCCCTTGGCATGCAGGACACGATCTCCAATATCGTCAGCGGCATCAGCCTCATGGTGAGCAAGGCCGTCCAGCCGGGCGACCAGGTGACCGTCGGGGGCGTCACCGGCGAGGTGACCGACGTCAACTGGCGCTCCACCACGGTGCGCACGCGCGGCGGCTCCGTGCAGGTGATCCCCAACTCCGTCCTCAGCTCCACCGCCCTCACGCACGAGATCGACTGGACGGTCGGCTGCTGCAAGGTGCCGCTGGCGGTGGTGCCGGGGGCGGACCTCGACGCCGTGGCGGCCGAGGTGCGCGCCACGGTGGCGCGCGTGCTGGCCGGCGAGCTCGACCCGGCCTTCGAGACGGGCGTGGTCTTCACGTCGTTTACGGCCTACGGTGTCCAGGGCGAGGTCCAGATCCACGTACTGCCCGAGGTGGTCTTCTCGACGGCGCAGGACAAGGTGGTCCGCGCGCTCTCCGGCGCGAGCTGGCTGGCGAGCGCGCTGTAGGGGAGGCTCGCGGGGCTCGTGGCTCTTCTCGCCGGGGGCGGGCGCTGCCACAGGATCCAGGCGTCACTTTTGGGCTGCGGACTGTCGGCTGGGCAGGCGTAGGAGCCAGACGGCGCTTCCATGTCCTGGACCGTCGCCTGGCGCCTACGGCTCCGTGACGTCCTCGATCACGAATATCGGCGCGGACAGGCGGGCGTCCGCCGCCACCTGCTCGTCGGTGGGGGTGGGCAGGCTGACCCACGGGACCTGCTGGCTGCGCGCCTGCTCCACGCCCGCGTTGCCGTCGAGCTCGCAGAGCGCGTCGAAGCGGTCGGCGAGCGTCTGCTCGTGGCCGTCCGCCAGCGTGACGCGGTAGGAGCGCGTGGCCTCTGAGCCGTCGTCAAACGACACGTCCGCCACGAGGCGCGCCTCGGCGAGCTGAGCCGCCGCAAGCTCGAACCCTGACACGTAGACGTTGCGCAGCCATGCGTAGAACGTGGCGTCATCCGCGGCGATGTCGTTGAAGGAGTCGAGAAACGCCTGGTGGGCGGCCTCGCGCTCGGGAAGGACCTCGGCGGCGAGCTCGCGGGCGCGCTCACGGAACTCCTCGATAGTCTCTCCCTCGGCCGGGCCGTCCTCGGTGCCGGGGATGGGGAGCACGACAAGGTCAAGCCACGCGCGCATGAGGCGGAGCGTGGGGTCGACCTCCCAGACGCCGTCGCGGCCGTACACGCTGACGAAGTTCAGGACGTCGTCGGTGGGCTGGTAGTCGCTCGTGCCCTCGCGCTGCGCGTAGTCCACGGTGACGGCGTCGCACCTCTCAATCGAGAGCTGCTGGCGCGCCTCGCCGATGACGTTGGCCGGATTTCCCACGCCGCTCCCCGAGGCCGCGTGCGTGCTCCCCTGCGCCATGCTCACCGCAGGGTACTCAGAGTGCGTCCGAGCGTCTGGGCCTTCGTTGGTCAGGACTGGGCTTCCCTCGATGCGATACGTGACCGAGCTGATGTTCCCGCCGACCGCGCTCAGGTTGAGCTTGAGGGAGAAGGCGGCGCGCGTGTCGTTCTCGTAGGGCATGAGGCCGTCCGGGCCCGAGGTCACGGTGACCCCCGTTCCCTCGGCCGCCTGCGCGATGGCAAGGCCGAACGAGTTGCCGCCCGCCGCCGTGCCGAGAAGTGCCGGCAGCCCCAGCGCCAACCCGGCTACCACGGCACAACCCGCGGCGCCCGCGAGCGCGGCCCGGCGCGTCACGTGCGGCCTCCGCTCGTGGACGCGGGCGGCCTCGGCGGCCCTGAGCTCGTGCACGCGGGCAAGGACCTGCTCGTTGAGCTCGTCGGTGGGCTCGACTCCCTCGAAGAGGCGGCCCATCTGCTCCAGGTTCTTCTCGCTCATCTTGTTCCTCCCAGGTAGGTCCTCAGCTTCCGAGTCGCGCGAGAGAGGCGCGTGCGCACGGCGGACTCGCTGATGCCGCACGCCGTGGCGATCTGGTCCGTCGGCAGCTGCTCCACGTAGCGCAGGTGGACGACGGAGCGGTAGCGCTCCGGCAGGCGCCGGACAGCGGCCCAGAGCTCGACCGAGGTGGGGCCGGATGCCGCGCCCTCGTCCGTCGCGGGCTGCGCCGCCTCGGCCGGGAGCGCGTCGAGAGGCTGCGCATGACGGTGCCACCAGGAGCGCGCGAGGTCACGACAGCGGTTCGTGGTGGAGCGCAGCAGCCAGGCCCGCAGGTGGTCGTCGTCCGCAAAGCTCGTCCCGCAGCACGCGAGTGCCACGAAGACGTCCTGGTAGACGTCCTCGGCGTCCGCCCGCGAGCCGGTCTGCGCAAGCGCCAGCCGCAGCACCGTCGCCCCGTGGTCGCGCATCGCGCGCCGCAGGAACGCGTCGTCCCTCACCACCCGCCGAGTCATCGCACCTCCCACCTTGTGCCCTCACCTAGAACACGGGGCTGCCTCCAGTTTGTCCCAAGTTCTTCCCGTCGTGCGAAGCTACACTAGGGGCGAGAAGAACCAGGCGGGCAGGTCCGCCGAAGCCCTCGACCTCGGAGGTCCCATGGAGAAGATTGCCAGCTTCACCGTCAACCACCTGGCCCTGGAGCCGGGCGTCTACGTGAGCCGCGTGGACGTGGACCCGGCCACCGGCGCCGCGGTCACCACCTTTGACCTGCGCCTCACCGCGCCCAACCGCGAGCCGGTCATGGACACGGCGGCCGTCCACGCCATCGAGCACCTGGGCGCGACCTACCTGCGTAACAGCGCGGAGTGGGCCGACCAGGTGGTCTACTTCGGGCCGATGGGCTGTCGCACCGGCTTCTACCTGCTGCTCTGGGGCGAGCGCACGTCTGCCGAGGTGGCGCCGCTCGTGCGCGCGTGCTTCGAGTTCATCCGCGACTTTGAGGGGGAGGTCCCCGGCGCAGCGCCGCGCGACTGCGGCAACTGGCACGACTCCGACCTCCCGATGGCGCGCTGGTGGGCGCGTCGCTACGTGGCGGACACGCTGACGGACATCGACGAGGCGCACCTCGCCTACCCGCAGGGGTAGGGGGTTCCTGGCGGGCGGCGGGCGTACCGTTTTCGGACGGTTTGGGCCGCGAGAACGTCCGGGAACGGTGCGGGCCGGGAACGGGACACCGTTTCCGGACGGAATGGCTGACAGAAACGTCCAGGAACGGTGCGACCGAGGAACGGGGTACTGTTCTCGGACGGTTTAGACGGTCGGAACGTCCAGAAACGGTACAACGAGCGGAGGCGTACCGTTTTAGGACGGTTTGTCCGGTCGGAACGTCCGGGAACGGTGCGGGCCGGGAACGGGACACCGTTTCCGGACGGAATGGCTGACAGAAACGTCCAGGAACGGTGCGGCCGGAGTCAGAGGCAAGGAGGAGACATGAGGATCGGAATCATCGGCGCGATGGACGTCGAGGTGGAGCTGCTCCGCGAGCAGCTCGCGGACGCACAGGTCACGCATGCGTCGGGCATGGAGTTCTGCTCCGGCCGCCTTGGCGAGAAGGACGTGGTGGTGGTCAAGTGCGGCGTCGGCAAGGTGAACGCCGCCGTCTGCGCGCAGGCCCTGGCCGACCGCTTCGGCGTCACGCACCTCATCAACACCGGCATCGCGGGCTCACTCGATGCGGCGCGCCTCGACATCGGCGACCTCGTGGTGGCCACCGACTGCGTGCAGCACGACTTCGAGGTGGAGGCGCTCGGGTACGTGCCCGGCCTCATCCCGGGGCGCGAGACGGTGGAGTTCGTGGCCGACGAGCACATGCGCGAGGCGGCGCTCGCGGCGGCCGCGGCGGAGGCGCCCGAGGTGAAGGCCCTGCCCGGTCGCGTGGCGTCCGGCGACCAGTTCGTCTGCCACGAGTCCACGCGCCGGCGCATCGTGGAGGGCTTCGGCGCGCTCTGCTGCGAGATGGAGGGCGCCGCGATCGCCCAGGTGGCCGTGCTCAACGACGTGCCGTTCGCCATCGTGCGCGCGATCTCCGACAAGCCCGGCACCGAGGGCCAGGCCGGCGACTACGCCACCTTCGAGCGCGCCGCCGCCAACCACTGCGCCAAGATTGTCGCCCGCATGGTGGAGACGCTGTAGCGGCGGGGCCGGAGCGCAGCGGCGGTCACGCGGGCCGCTGGCACGCTACCGCCCCGCCCCGCGCGTCCGGCGAGAAGCCCGCCCCCTAGCAGCCCATCACGGCCACGCCGGCAAGGCTCGGCCCGGTGTGCACCAGCAGGTCCGCGGAGATCCCCGAGCGCAGCACCTCGACTACCTCGCTCACGGCGCCGACCTCGCTGCGCAGCCGCTCCTCGAGGCGGTCGAGCGTGGCCTCGTCGTCGTAGCTGCAGACGGCCAGGCGCACCCGCTCCTGCCCGCGCGCGGCCGCCACGGCCAGGCGCACCTCCTCGTCGAGCGCGCGCTTCCAGCCGCGGGCCTTCTTCGCCACCACGTACTTCCCCGACGCGTCGCAGGTGAAGACCGGCTTGATGTTGAGCATGGATCCCAGCCGCCACGCCGCGTCCGTGATGCGGCCGCCCTTGTGCAGGAAGTCCAGGTTCTGGACAGAGAAGAACACGTGCGTCCGCTCGCTCACCGCCGCAAGCACGCTGCCGAGCGAGGAGAGCGGCATGCCCGCCTCCACCTGACGCACGGCCTCCATCACCACGAGGCCCGCAGCCACGCCGATGCTGCGCGTGTCCACCACCACGACGGGGAAGCCCTCGGCCTCCATCTGCCGCGCCACCATGCCCACCGTCTCGTACGTGGCCGAGAGCCCCGACGAGATGGCCACGAACACCGCGCCCACGTAGCCGTCCCGGCGTGCGGCCTCGAAGGTCTCCTGGATGCGCATCGGCGAGGGCAGAGACGTGCTCGGGACCTCGTCGGCAAGGCGCGCCACGAGCTCGCCGGGCGTGATGTCAACGCCGCTCTCGTAGGTGGACCCGTCGGAGTAGTTGATGCGCAGCGGCACCACGCGCACGTCGTGGGCGGCGACGAAGTCGGCGGGCGTGTCGGTCCCGGTGTCCGTGATGACGGCGATGCGCTGTTCGTTCATGGGTCTCCCTCCAGCGGGCGCGGGCGGGCGTCGGTGACGGCGGGCGGATCTGCGCCCCGGGCGCCCCGACCTGACGTGACGTCCCGCGTCCCGGTCGGTATCATGTGAGATGACTATAGCCGCTAAATGTAGTTCTCAATACTAGATTACATGGATTTCGGTATTCGGCACCCGGGCAGCCCGGCGGCGGCCCGACTTCACAGGAGGAACATGGCCGAGAAGAACCGTGCCCCCCAGGCCCGACCCATAACCGACGAGGCCCGCGCCACGCTCGCCGCGCGCCTCTCCGCGGTGCACCTCTCGCGCATCCACGAGCTGCCGCGGATCGAGCTCTACCTTGACCAGCTGCTGACGCTTGTCTCCCAGGAGCTCGAGTTCATGGCCGTCCCCGGAGAGACCCTCGTCACCGGCTCGATGGTCAACAACTACGTCAAGCAGGGCGTGATCCCGGCGCCGCGCAAGAAGCGCTACACCCGCCGCCACGTGGCGTCGCTCGTCTTTGTCTGCGCGCTCAAGCGGGTCTTCTCCATCGCGCAGGTGACCCAGCTCGCCGCGCAGGTCTGGGGCTCGGGGCTCGACCTCGAGGCCCTCTACGACCGCTCCTGCGCCGCCCTCGAGCGCTCGCTCGCGTGGCGCTGCGCTACGGGGATCGTCTCCGCGCCCGGCGAGAAGGACCTCGGCGAGAAGGACCTCGCCTCCGAGGGCGCCGGGGCCTGCCGGGTCC